>CBFIIO010000053.1:0-26727 GCA_965662465.1 Planctomycetota bacterium
GATACGCGGCGGGTGCGGCGTGAAGGCATGCGGAATGGCGTCAAATGGCGTGCAGAGCTGCCACTTCCTAAAGTTAGGTAGTTTTGTGACTCTTGATTACAGCCGCAATGTGGCTGTGAACCGAAAGCGCTCTAGATCATCACGGTGACTGCAGCGACTGTGTTGCGTTGCACTGGCCGCTTCGCGGCTAGTCGATCAGCTGCCAGGATATGGTCTCGCCAGCACGCATCGGGACCATTGCTTGGTCTCCGAATGGCAGCTCTGCGGGAATCTTCTGGTCGCGCTTTTCAATTACGATTTTCTGCTGATTGCGTTCAAGGCCGTAGAAGTCGGGACCGCGATGGCTGGCAAATGCCTCGAGGCGATCTAGGGCATCTGCCTGTTCAAAGGCTTCGGCGTAGAGCTCTATCGCCGCGTGGGACGTGTAGACACCAGCACAGCCACAATCGCTTTCTTTGGCGCCGCGTGCGTGTGGCGCGCTGTCTGTGCCGAGAAAGAAGCTTGGGTCGTCGACTGCTGCAGCAAGCAACGCTTCGCGATGAAGCTCGCGCTTGAGAACTGGTAGGCAGTAAGCGTGTGGACGCAGGCCACCTCGGAAGATCTCGTTGCGGTTCCACAAGAGATGGTGAGCAGTGATTGTCGCTGCAACTTTGTCCCCAGCAGATTTCACGAAGTCGACTGCGTCCTTAGTCGTGACGTGCTCAAGAACGATACGCAGATTCGGAAAGTTGTCGCGCAGTGGGGCTAGATGTCGCTCGAGAAATACGCGTTCGCGGTCGAAAATATCGATCGCAGGATCGGTGACCTCACCATGCAACAACAGAGGCATATCGACCCGTTCGAGGGTTGCGAGCGTGTCGTGGACCTTGCCCCAGTCGGTGACGCCATTCTCCGAGTTGGTTGTTGCACCAGCTGGATAGAACTTTACCGCGTGCACAAATCCTGACTGTTTAGCGGCTTCGACCTCTTTTGGCTCAGTGCTGTCGGTCAGGTAGAGGGTCATTAGCGGATCGAGCGACATCCCCTGTGGGATGGTCGACAGAATGCGTTCTCGGTAACCGGCAGCATCCGCCACGGTCGTTACTGGTGGCTTCAAGTTCGGCATGACAATCGCGCGAGCGAATTGGCGAGCCGTGTCTGGGGTCACGGAGGCAAGGCCGGCGCCATCGCGAAGATGGACGTGCCAGTCGTCAGGTCGAGTCAGCTCAAGTCGCATTACATCCTTAGACTACATATCTCAGCCTGGGTTCCGACTCCTGAGTCGCGAGTCCTGACCAGATAGTGCTGCTTACCTGTCCCGATCTTTGTCACAGGGGACCCGCATGTGGGCGTATTTGTCTCTTTAGCTCTCAGTGCTGGCCGTTCTTCGGGGTGAGGCGTTGTAAAGATTGCCGATTTTAGGTCGGGAGGAGGGGGATCATGATCAGTCCCTTTTTGATGGGCTGCAGTACGATTTAGGAGACTCTGACACAGGCCCGCGAGGAGTAATGGACCCGCGGACGGGTCGTCCTTAGCCTGCAGTCTTGGATACCTCCAGGTTTCGCTTCGGCTTCTCGCCGTGCCCCAATGACACCTTCGCTTTTTGGGCGGCCGTTCATGGTGCGATTGACTCGCCAGTCAGCTTCGAGCCGGAACTCGCCGATATCGAAACCCTTAACGAACGTGCTGTGCATGGCGAAGATGCGCCAACAGTCACAAAGCTCAGTCTGCCTGCATTTGCACGGTGCATGGATCGCTATGCGATTCTTTCTAGCGGCGCGGCGCTAGGGTTCGGTTGCGGGCCGCTAGTGGTTTGCCGTGATCCAGATATGCAACTGGAGGGTCTCAATCGAGCGCGGGTTGCGATCCCGGGTAAGCACACGACGGCATTTTTGCTGATGGCTGGGCTTCTGCCAGAAGTTCGAGAGGTTGTTTCGATGCGGTTTGACGAGATCATGCCAGCCGTGATTTCCGGTGCATGCGATGCTGGTCTCGTCATTCATGAGAGCCGTTTTACGTATGCGCAACATGGCCTGCACCAACTGGCAGATCTAGGAGTCTTGTGGGAGCAGGAAACCAAAGGGCCGTTACCCCTTGGTGTCATTTGTGCGCGCCGAGATCTTAGTGATGAAGACTTTCTGTCGATCGAGCAGGCATTGCGAAAGTCCGTTCGGATGGCACGGCGCAGTCCCGAACTGCCGCGGGCTTGGATTCGTGAACACGCGCAGGAAATGGAAGATGACGTCTGTCAGCGCCATATCGAACTTTATGTGAACGACTTTAGCGAAGATCTAGGTGATGTTGGTCGGGCGGCGATCGACGAATTGCTTCGTCGTGGGCGCAGTTATGGATTGTTGCCAGAGGGTGGCTCGGCTTATCGAGAGCCTCGGACATGAACGATCCATTCCAAATCGCACTTGTAGTTGCGGCTGTGATTGCCGTTTTGACGCTGGTTGGTGGCGTGATTCTACGGGTGATGCAGAAGCCTCAGCGCGTCTACTGGCAGTCTGTAGCACGGATCCTTGTCGTTCTGGTGCTCCTGGCTGTGGGGTTGAAGTATCTGTTGTTGCCGGTGTTTGCTGCATTGATCTTTACCGGCGTCACGATGCTGATTGCGATCGTAGTTGGCCTTGTGCGGATGCTTCTTGGTAAGCCGCAGCGTCGTTATTGGAGCGTGATCGGATGGAGCCATCTTGGCATGTTCACGCTTCACATGTTCGTGACCTTTCCGGTCGCCCTCGGGTGGTTTGGATCGCGTCAGCTTGGCTCACGTTCGCCAGAACACCTCTACGCTGGCCCGCGTCTCGATAGCAACGGCATGTTGCTGTCGCAGAGTTGGCAGCTATTGAGGAGTGAGAGAGATTCGGGTCACCCATCGGTTACCCCAGAAGTTGTCGCTGCTGCCGATGCCCGCGCACATAGCGTGCCTAGCTCGGGTGGCGTCACGATCCGCGCCTATCGACTGGAAGCTAAGATCGACCAGCCTGTAGCTGTCGCCGTTTTGGTGCATGGATTATTCCGCTCATCGATGGAGCTGGAGCCGGTAGCCAAGATCCTGAGAGATCACGGCTGTGAATGCTGGTTGGTTGACCAGCGCAATCATGGTCAGAGCGGCCGGGCACCGTTCACTGGCGGTCTTCGTGAAAGTGATGATGTTGTTGCGGTCGTAGACTACTTGCGCCAGCAACCTGGGCGTGCAGAGACGCCGTTGGTGATGTTTGGGGTCAGTCTTGGCACCATCGCTGTGAGCTTGGCACTACCACGCATTGATGATGTTGCAGGGGTCATCCTAGATGCTCCGATCGATGACTTGACAGCTGCAGCGCATCGGATGATGGCATTCAATCGCGCCGGCGATCGCCGCTCGGCTGCGTACATGTATGAGCCTTGGCGTTCGCTGGTGCTGACTTCGTTAGGTGCTTGGTCAGGATTTGCGACCACCGAAGTTTCGCCACTCGAAGTGTTGGCAACGCTGCCACACGACCTTCCGATGTTGATCATTGGAGAAGAGCTTGACGATCGTGCGCCACCACAGACGGTCTTAAATATCTATGAACGAATGCCGCAGCATCCTGGCGTAAAGGAATTGTGGCAGGTGCCTGACGTTGGCCATGGGAAATCATTCCTGAAGCGGCCCGTTGCGTTCGATCAGGCGGTCGGCAGGTTGATGTCACGTCTGCGCCAATAGGCGTTGGCAGCTGACCGTAAACTCGTGAACGATAGGCGGGCCTGATTGTGACTGCTCAGGAGCAGATCTTTGCTAGATCGAATCTGCGTCGGGATCTTGCAGCGGCATCATTGCAATCGCGATCGAGAGCAAGATGCATGCAACAGCTAGCGACGGTATGGCCTTGCCGTTAAGTAGCCACACCGTGATGGCAAAACAGCATGCGGCTTCAAGTAGGAAGATTGGCACTAAGCGTGACAACATGCGCTGCATGTTGCGGCCGCTGAGTTCCGCTGCATTGGCCCTTTTGTTGAAGATGATGCGCACTGCAATTGCAGCTAGAGCCAGCGTAATCCCTACTAAGGATGAAGCCGTGTCGAGCATTTGGATCGGCTCCTCTATGATTCCTATGCCGTCATTAGACTTTAGGATCAAGCCGGCAACGATTGCATACATCGCGATGCCGACGACCAGGGCCATGTAGATCATCTTCTGACCTGCAAATGGAATACTTACCTGACCATTCATCGCAATGATGCTAGGCCAAGTATGGTCTGGAGACGACTAGCTAGATCGGGTTTGTCGTTCGAGCATCCGCACGAGGTCATGCTGCGGCCATGACATGCTCGGCTTGGTTGTGACCAGAGGGCCGTGCATCAGAGGGTGATCAACTCTCGGCATCGGAAGCTCCAGCCATTCTCTGACATGGCGAATGGCGATCACCTCGACTGGATATATGCGGCAGGCGGGATCGGCATAGCTTTTGCCGCTGCCCCTTACCTCTTTAAGGTGCCAGTCGAGAATGTCTTCGAGGGCACGACCGAATAGCCGCTGATCGCCATTCCAGTGAAGGATGATGTCCCCAAAAGGACCGAGCCGAGACGATGTGTTTGGGCGGCGGCCAGCGCGCAGAGCTAGAAGTTCTCGGGTGAAGAATGCGACATTGTCATGTTCGTTGAATGCAATGTCGGGCAGCGAAACCATGAAGTCATAGAGAGGTTCGGCGCCAGGGTCATGCATTGCGAGTCCAAGCAGCGAAGACCAAGCACCGTGCAGCAATGAGAACGGTAGTTGCGCCTTGTTGCCTCTGCGCGGCCCGGTGTGGAGGCTAGCCCTGGAAAGAAGTGACGCACGTCGCAGCGCTTGGCCGATGCGAGCTTCGTCAAACCCTTCGCTGTCGCTATCAAGGACACGAAGCATGCCGTTGCCCAGATGCCAAGTTCCGAGCATCCATGCTGAGACGTTTGCCTGAGCTCGGCGTGTCGGGTCTTTGATGACGCGCCGCAACTGTGCTTCTTGGTCGTCACGTAGGAACTTTTGGTTGCCGTCGCGGGTAGCCCATTCGTAGAGGCTGCGGCGCAGCGAGGTCAGCGTAGCAAGAGACATTTGGAGGTTCGCAAGACTAGCCTTCGTTTGGCTCGGCGGGAAATGTAGAGTCCGCAGGTGGACGTCTTGCACTGGGTTGTTTTCAGCCTCCTACCTGGAATAGCCGCGATCCTGCTTGGGGTTGGCGTCGGTGGGGCAAAGTGTCTGGCTATGGCGTTGACGATCGCCATTTGCCTACCGTTTGCCCTAGCAGATGGCGTCCCTAGTTGGATTTGGGAGCTGGATCCGATGCATGGTGAGCCAGTTCAGGCCTTGTGGTGGATCTTGTTGCTTGGTGGAATTCTGGGCACGGCGGACGACTTCAGAGCAATTCCGAAGCCCGTAAACTTCGGCTTAGAAATCTTACTGGTCAGTGCTCTTCCTTGGGTTTTTTCTGCACCTCTACGGTCTGCATGGAGCTTTGAAGCTTATTCACTCTGTTTGTCAGCAGGCTGGTGTTTGACGGCGGCACTGTGGTTGAGCCTACGTCGCTTTGGTGAACTTCAGTCTGGCCTGGCGCTACCAGTAGGCATGACGATCGTGCTTAGTGTCGACGCCTGGGTTCTGCACTCTGTAACAGGCGGCCAAGATTGGAAGCTTGCTGGGGTTGCTGCTGTTGCGCTTGGGTTTGCCATGGTAACGAGCGTTTGGCGGCGACCTTTCGTGTGTGGTTCTGGCGCTGCTTTGACGATTACGCTGATGCACACGGGATTGCTGCTCTGCGGCCGCACCGAACGAGAATTGCTGCAGTTGCCGGTTTTGCTGGCTTGGATCGCGCCACTGCCAATGTGGCTTGTTGTTATCCCATATTTTACCAAGCAACGGGGGCTGGCTGCTTGCTTAGCAGTATTGCTAGTTGCGACGTGCGGTGGATTTGCCGTTTGGGCATCGGTCGCAAGCTAGAGGGGTTGCCTCTGCATTTACGGTGTCATGGTCTAGGGCGTAAATAGCGACGGCTGTTGCCATGATTTCGGGCAGCAATTTGGACTGGGCTGCCTCCTTTGCGCAAGGTTGTGCGGTGGGACCTTGTGCGCCAGCCAGAAGGTCGGACAATCAACAAACCACTGTGTCCAAGCAAAGTATCGTCCTCGTCTGCTGTTTTGCGACCGCGCTTGCTGCGCAGCAACGCGAGCATTGGTCTTATCAGCCTGTCGCGAGCCAGCCAAACTCCGTCAAGTTAGGTCGGGCGGCAACTTTGTCATCGGCATTCGATTGGTCGAAATCCAAGGTCGATGGCCTAGTGCTCAAGGCCATGAAGGACCATGGGCTCGAGCCATCTCCGCCTGCGACCAAGGACGTTTGGCTTCGTCGTGTCACGTTGGATTTGACTGGTCTACCGCCAACGATTGCGCAGCTGGAAGATTTTGTTGAGGATCGCAGCGAAGGAGCTCGGGAGCGTGTCGTCGACCGCTTGTTTGGATCAGATGCTTTTGCCGAGCGATGGACGTCTTGGTGGCTTGACCTTGCGCGATACGCTGATAGCCAGGGTTATGAAAAAGACTCTCTGCGTCGGAGTATGTGGCGTTATCGCGATTGGGTCATCGATGCATTTCGAAGCGATATGCCTTTCGATGAGTTCACGGTGATGCAGTTGGCAGGCGACTTACTGCCGGATGCCACTGTCGACCAGCAATTGGCTACCGCATTCCATCGTCAGACGATGACCAATACTGAGGGCGGTACGGATAACGAAGAGTTTCGCGTTGCGGCAGTTGTCGATCGTGTTGATACCACAATGTCAGTATGGATGGGGTCAACGCTTGGATGCGCGCAGTGCCACGATCACAAATACGATCCCTTCAGTCAGAAAGAGTTCTTTGAACTCTTCGCGTTCTTTGATCAGACGGAGGATGCCGATCGTGACAACGATGAGCCAACGCTGCGTGCGCCGACTTCTGATGATCATGTTAAATTTCGTGAGGTAGCAGTCGAGTTGAAGGAAGCGCGCGCTGCATTGGCTGCGCAGGAGAGCGTGTTGCCGACAATGACACCATGGCACTTGCTAGGCCCCGTCAAAGGCAATGGATTCAAGGATGCACGAGATCGTGAGTTTGCTCCTGAGCGCGAGGGAGTGTTGCTGCAAGTAGAGCAGGAAGGGCAAAAGTGGCGTAAGCGCACGGACCTCGTTGACGGCAAGGTGCACACCTGGACTGGTGAGAACAGTGCATTCTATTTGCATCGTGTGCTGACTAGCGACAAAGCGGGCAAGATTGTCTTTTCGCTTGGCAGTGATGATTCGATCGCGGTTTGGTGGAATGGTCAGCAGGTTCTTAAAAAGAACGTCGCACGCGGCGCTGCAGCTGATCAAGAGATGCTCGATCTAGATCTTGTTGAAGGCGAAAATGAATTGCTGTTGAAGGTGATCAATGGTGGGGGAGTCGGCGGCTTTTACTTTCAGGTTTGGGGTGCCGGTGAGGGCGACCTGCGAGAGCGCATCCAAAAACTTCAGCAAGTATCTGATCAACATCTAGGGCCGAAGGTTCCGATTCTTCGTGAACTTCCGCTTGAGGGGCGACGCACCACCCGCATTCACAACCGCGGCAGTTTCTTGGATCAGGGCGACGTGGTAGAGCCTGGGACTCCTGCAATTTGGCCCGCCATGGGGCAGGACTGGCCGCGTAACCGACTTGGGTTGGCGCGTTGGTTGATGTCGCGCAACAACCCGTTGACTGCGCGAGTTCTCAGCAACCGCATTTGGAGCGAGTTGTTTGGTCAGGGAATCGTGTTGACGCTGGAGGACTTTGGCTCGCAAGGAGACAAGCCGTCACATCCTGAGCTATTGGACGTGTTGGCAGCAGACTTCATGGACTCTGGTTGGTCAATGCGACACTTGCTACGCACAATTGTGCTGTCAGCGACTTATGCGCAGAGTTCGGTCCAAACGGCAGTGCATCGCGAGGCAGACCCAAACAACCAATGGCTTTCTCGTGGGCCTGCATTCCGATTGTCTGCAGAGCAACTGCGTGACCAGGCCATCGCAGTAGCAGGCTTGCTGCATGAGGAAGTTGGCGGCAAGAGTGTGATGCCGCCGCAGCCTGATGGCATTTGGCGTCAAATCTATAGTGGTGCGAAGTGGGCGGACGCGACTGGTAAGGATCGATTTCGTCGTGCGCTTTATACAACTTGGCGCCGTACGAGTCCGCATCCAGCCATGCTGATGTTTGACGCTCAGAGTCGCGAAGCATGTGTATTGCGACGACGACGCACTAATACACCTCTACAAGCATTGGTGCTTTGGAATGACCCACAGTTCTTTGAGCCAGCCCGGGCATTGGGCCTGCTTGCGAAGGCAGCTAGTGGCAGTGATCCTGATCGAGGAGTGGCATGGATCTGGCGACGTTGTCTGTTGCGTGAGCCGACTTCAGTAGAGTTGAAGCGATTAGTTGACCTGCTGAATGATGAGATCCAACGTGGTGTGCCCGATGATGATGCGTGGGGCATAGTCTCAAGTGTGGTGCTTTGTCTCGATGAGTTTGTTACTAAGCGATGAACGATTTCCAGCAGCACTATCAAGAGCTTTGCCGTCGACGTTTTCTCGGCGGATCCGCGCTGTCGCTCGGCTCGGTAGCGATGCATCAGTTGTTTCGTGGCGATGACGAGAAACTGGTAAAGCCGCCGTTTGCACCGCGTGCCAAAAATGTGATCTACATGCACATGGAAGGTGCGCCGCCGACGATCGACATGTTCGATCGCAAGCCAACGTTAGACCGTTTTGATGGCGATAAATGTCCGGATGAGTTGATGAACAAAGAGCGTTTTGCGTTCATCAAGGGTCACCCGAAGATGCTCGGTCATAAGCACGGTTGGATTCGTGCAAGTAACGGCATCGAAATGTGCGAACTGTTTCCACATCTCGCCCAGCAGATGTCGGACGTCACGCTGGTGCGTTCGATGTTTACAGATCAATTCAATCATGCACCTGCCGAACATCTGATGTTTGCCGGTGCACCGCGTCCCGGGCGTCCGTCTATGGGGTCGTGGATGTCCTACGGGCTCGGTAGTGAAAACCAAGATCTACCCGGGTTTGTCGTGATGGTGAGTGGTGGTTCGCTGCCGAGTGCCGGCAAGGCTTTGTGGAGCGCGGGATTTCTTCCATCTGTGCATCAGGGGGTTGAGTTTCGGTCGGCTGGTGAGCCAGTGCTCTACCTTGAGAACCCACCCGGCTACGATCGCGCTCGGCGCCGCCGTTCATTGGACGCCCTCAATGACTTGAATCGGTTGCAAGAAGGCCGCAACGGCGACCCTGAAACTGTGACGCGTATTGCGCAGGCTGAGTTGGCCTTTCGTATGCAGGCATCGGTGCCAGAGGCTGTCGACCTGCAGAGTGAATCAGCAGAAGTCCAAGAGCTGTATGGGACGACTCCAGGCAAGGCATCGTTTGCGAACAATTGTTTGCTAGCGCGGCGACTGGTTGAGCGCGGGGTGCGATTTGTGCAGCTGTTTGATTCTGGCTGGGACATCCACGGAACTAGTCCTGGCGACGACTTGATGACCAAGTTTCCGAGTCAGGCGAAGCGCATAGATCGGCCGCTTGCGGCATTGCTAATCGATCTACGACGCCGCGGCCTGCTTGACGATACTCTGATTGTTTGGGGCGGAGAGTTTGGTCGAACGCCCATGAACGAAGCGCGCAACGGCAGCAAGTTCTTTGGCCGTGACCATCACCCGCACTGTTTCTCGATGCTGATGGCGGGCGGTGGCGTTAAGCGCGGTGCTGTCATCGGTGCAACCGATGAACTTGGCCACGCAATCGTTGACAACCCGATCCACGTGCACGATCTGCAGGCCACCATTCTGCACCTGTGCGGTGTCGACCACGAAAAATTGACCTATAAGTTTCAGGGGCGTCCGTTCCGGCTCACGGATGTGCATGGCAAGGTGCGTAAAGAATTGCTTGCCTGAGACTTCTTGCCATTGAGTGGTTCCAGGTGCGCAAGCTGTGAATCGCAACCTGTTCAAGCAATGCGATGCTCTCGTCTAGTTGTTCAGGTAATCAGATTCTGATCGAGAATCGCTATGGCCCATAGCCGACTTGTCTAGCACGATGTCCGAACATGTTGTTTAGCTTGCGATTGATCTCGCTGATTGAGGCCGTTTCCTACCTGCTGCTCATAGGAGTGGCTATGCCTTTGAAATACTTCGCAGGTCTGCCGCTCATGGTGCAGATCATGGGGATGGCCCATGGCGCGTTATTTGTGCTTTTGATTGCACTGCTAGTGCTGGCTGGCTTCATGACCGCTTGGCCTAAGTCTCGACTGCTGACTTTAGCGTTGGCGTCCCTGGTGCCTGTCGTCCCCTTCCTTCTCGATCGTCGTGTGCGCACTTGGATTGAGCAGTCTCAGCAGTCCTGACTCGTCGCCTATTTTGGCTCTATTTCGTCTGCTTCTTCAGGAATGCAATCAGGTCCCGGATTTGACGCTTTGACATGGATGCGCCCATCATTGGCATTGCGCTCTCTTTACTGGCTGATCGCGTTTGAATCTTAGTCCAGGAGATATTGTGCGTCTCGCTATTGATGTCGACGAGCGTGATCGCACCGTCTTGGTCTTTGGTGATTACGCCTGCGTAGATCGAGCCGTCTTTTAGTTCGACGGTTGTTGTGCCGAAGCCTTCGGCGATTGTTGCACTTGGAGTAATGAGGGACTCCAAAAGTTGCTCCGGTTGTAGGCGCTTGCCTACTCCATTTAAGACTGGGCCAGCGTTTCCGCCTTTGTTGTTGAGCGTATGGCAGCGAGTGCAGCGAGTTGCTTCGAAGTCGTAGAAGACCTTGCGTCCAGCGCGAGGGTCGCCGCCTTCGACGCAGTGCCTATACTCGCCTAGTGGGCCTAGTAGCTGATTCGCTTTTTCTTGAGCCGTCACAAGTGGTCGTAGTGCCTCGTGCTTTTCAGCTGCACTTAGGATGTCGAGCGCGACAGCGGGTGGCGCTTTGTCATCGGCTACGCGTTGCAGCCAGTCGCGCAGTAAGTTGGTGGCCGACTCGTGCTGGATGTTCCCGAGCGCCTCGCAGGCTGCTTGCTGCTCGCCCCTCGATGCGTTTTTAAGTAGCGATCCTAATACTGGGACGGCTTTTTCCGGGGATGTGTGCGAGAGCAGGGCGACAGCACGTTTACGAAGAGCGACAGGTGCGTCCTCAGCGATGTCTGAAAGGGCTTCTTGTAGCTCGTCGGCGTTTAGCTCAGCTAGTGCATCAAGTGCCGCTACCCGTGCTTCGGTCGGCATCTTTTGGTTTTTGACCAGGGCTGCAAGGCTGGGCGCTTTCTCTTTTAGACTCAGCTTCGCAATCGTTTTTGCGGTTGCCGCGGCGGTTACTTGGTCAGCAAGTAATGCTTCGGTAGAACCGCGGAAGTTATGTGCGACGATCAGCGCGTCGGGGTGGACGCATTGACGCCAGTTGCCAATGACTCGGCACTGGCCGTGTGGGTTGAGCCATTCGCCTAGAACTTCTAGGGCCTCCAGTCGTATTTTCTTGGAGTGACTAGGTTGCGTCGCCAAGTGGACGATTGCTTCGCCTTGTTCTACTTCACCGATCATGCGGGCTGCGTTGATTGCGCGCCAATCGATACGTTCGCTGTCCGCTTCGTTGTCGTAGGTCAAGAGCGCTAGGTCTTTCATCGCGCCCGGAATAGGTAGTTCGTAGATCGCCCGTGCTGCCTCGTAGCGAAACTGCTCATCCTCGTGCTTAAGGAACTCTTTTACTTCATTGGCGCGTTGACGTGCCAGCGCAAGCAATACCGCGCGTTGCACAGCACGACTCGGATCTTTCATCCGGGCGACTAGTTCTTGGCGACTCGCGATGTTCCCGAGCGCGAATACACCTGCATGACGTAAGACGAGATCTCGGTCATCGTTGTGGCGCAGCATCGCGAAGATATCCTCGGTCGCAGCGGTTGATGGGCTTGAGATACGCGCGATTGCTAGCGCTGCTTCTCGCTTGACGCGTGAGTTGTCGTCTTTGAGAAGTTGACGCAAGCTGGAGACGTGGACTGCGTCAATGGTGTCGCCGAGCATGCGCGCCGACATTGCGCGAACATCGCCGTCATTGTCACTTAGTAAGTCACGCAGCGTATCGGTCGAGTGCTGCTTGTTGCGTGCAAGGGTGCCTAGACCCCAGATGCCGTGCAGGCGAGCTATACGCGATTGCCGAGATTTCGCAGCTGCCTCAAGTTCGTCGACGGCCTCTGTGTCGATCAAGGCGAACTGCGCCTTTTGGCGGATCCTGCGATCGGGATGGCTAAGTAATTGGCCTAGCTGTTGCTTGCTGCTCTGACCGAAGTCTCTGGCTAGAAGCCGTGAGTTGTTGCGCAGCTTGAAGTCATTCGCCATCTCCTTCGTGCGCAACCGGTAGATGCGACCCTTGCCGGTCTTGCCCCAACCATTGACCCAATCGTAGAAGTAGAGCGAGCCGTCAGGGCCAAACTCAACGTCGCAGGGCAAGACGTTCCAAGCGATCCGATCTTGAGATTCAAATTCGTAGGCAGCGCCGCGGCGACTTAGTTTGAAGGTGTGTATACCGCTGTAGCCGCGGCCACCACGAAAGTCGCACAGGAAGAAGCAGTCGCGAAAGCGGTCGGGTAGACCAACTCCGACGTCGTAGGCCAGTCCTGATGGGCCGTCAGCAAAGTTACGTATCGGTGGGAGTAGTGCTGCTGACTGTTCAGGATGGCGTGGGTGCCACATCTTTTCTCGATTCCACGCGCCACGATCGCTTAGCCACTGGAAACCGATACGCCAACCGCTGTCAGCACCCGGCAAGATCTGCACGAACCGCGCCTTGTCGCCGCCATCGCTATTGTTGTCGCCAGTAAAGAGATCTCCCCATTGGTCAAATGCGAGTTCTTGCGGATTACGTAATCCATGGTGGACGACTTCGAGCTTGCTGCCATCAAGCTCACAGCGAAGCACCGCGCCTTCGTGTGGGTAGTCGTGCACTTTGCCTTCATGTTCGACATGAAAGCCACGGTCGCCAATTGAGAAATAGAGGCGACGATCGGGGCCCATGATCAAGCCATGCATGTCATGACCAATTAGCGACGTGTGCACGCCGTAGCCATCATGCATGACCGTCCGTTCGTCGGCGACTCCGTCATCATCACTGTCGCGTAGGCGCCACAGTTTTGGAATATTGGTTACAAAGACGTGCTCTCCGACTGGGAGTACCCCCGAGATGATGCCGTCAGCCATCTCGTTGAAGCCGTCAGCGAAGATGGTGGAGCGGTCTAAGGTGCCGTTGCCGTCGGTGTCGACCAACATGCGCACTCGTTCGGTATATGCGGAGTAGCCTGGAACCTTGTCTTTCAGGTACTTGTCATACTTAGCAACTCGGTCTGCAACTGTAAGGCACTGGAGGTCCGCGTCTTTCCATTGCATGTAGCTGCGGTTATCGAACACGCCGTCACCGATTCGAAACGTCTCGCAAACGTAGAAGCGACCCTTGTTATCGATTGAGAACGCGACGCCATTACAGACGTCTGGCTCGGCGGCAATCAAATCGGCGGTTAGTCCTTCCGCTAATTTGAAAGAGGCGATTTCTTTCTGCCCATCGTCGCTGGCTGGAGCGACATACATTGGCATCTTCGGATCCGATGATTGCTGCGCCCCGTGCTGTGACAACACGGTTGAGCAAATAACGAACGGGATTGCGAGCGTCAGGATGCGGACCATTGTCATAAGTCTACGCTACCCGAAGGAAACCTCCATCGTTCGCTATGCGACTGACGGTAGTTGGATGTCTCTTCTGATTACCGTGCCCGGTACACCGCTCTGGATTTATGTCTGCTCGTCACCTTCTGGAGTCGAGTTGGTGGGCGTTTTTTCCACCGTCGTTTTATTTTTGAGGGTGCTCATGGCGCTGATGGAAAGGCCGCCGTGTTTCGTGCTGAAGGCTGGGCTGAGAGGCAGGCCAGTGCGCCGTGCGAGGCGCATGTCGTGAGCTAGAATCGTTGCGTTCCAGTCTTCACCCAACGCCTTAATGCGGTTGCCTAGCGTTTGGTACAGCGGCGCTAGGTTTTTGTTGTTTTGGATTCTGACTCCATACGGCGCGTTTGTGATGACTGTGCCGGCGGGTGGCGCTTTGCCTTCGAACCACTTTTGCGCGGCCAGGGCACAAACGTCACTTTTGATTGCCGTATCGACACCAGCTCGCTTGGCGTTGGCTCGCGTGGCTTCGATTGCTCCCTTGTCGCGGTCGCTGGCAGCGATTGGCGCGACCGGATTTCTAGGCGTTCCTTCACCTAGTACCTCTTGCCAGGATTCGATGTCAAAGCGCGCAGTCTGTTGAAGAGCAGGTGCGCGCAGGCGGCCGGGGGGCAGGCCCATAGCAAGTCCAGCTGCTTCGATAGCGATTGTCCCTGAGCCACAGAATGGATCGAGCATTGCGGTCTCCGGTGACCAACCGCTCGCTAATACGAGTGCGTGGGCGATATCTTCTCGTAGCGGAGCCTTGCGACCATCGAGCCGATATCCGCGACGATGAAGTGGTGTCGATGTTGCATCGAGTGAAATGGTGCAGATGTCATCTTCAAAGCGTGCTGTGATAATTGCGACCACATCGTCTGTATCTCGAGCGATCATTGGTGACTGACCAAAGGATGCCCCGATCGCATTGTAGATGCGTTCAGAGATGCCGCCGGTGTGATACACGCGTGAGCGATGAGAACGTGCTGTTAAGTGAACAGGCACACGCCCGACTAACCAGTCGCGCCAAGGTAAATCGGCGGATTTGCGTTCGAGCTCCCCAAGAGCTCGACAGCGAAACTGTGCCAAGCGAATACGGATATGACTTGCGGTACCAAGCCAAAGGCACGCGCGCATCACCGACTGGGCGTTGCCTCGGAAAGTTGCTCCACCTGGAACAGCCTCAGCCTCGACGTATTGTCGGGATAATTCTTCGATCAGGAACGGTTCGAGGCCTGGCTGGCAGGATGCGAACAATGAAAACGTGTCTGTCACTTGGTGCGGAGCTCGGCGATCACTGCCATCAGTTCTTCAGTACTTGTAAGTTTGTGGCGTAACTTGCCACGACTCGCTCCTTCTTTTTGCTCCCATTCGTCAAGACGTTGCCAGTCTGCCCATGACACCGAGTCTAGCGAGCGCTCCGAAAGTAGCTCTACGACGTCATTCTTGGTCGGAGAGAGCGTTTTTCCAGCTTGGTAGTCAGCAAGCATTCCTGCGACGGTTTCTTTTGCATCGAGGCTATTGGTTCCGATTAGGCCAGTCGGGCCACGCTTACACCACCCGGAAGTGTAATGCCCAACTCGTATGTCACCGTCGACGTGCTCGACTACTCGACCGTCAACGTTAGGGACGATGCCTTTTCGTTCTTCAAAAGGCACTCCTGCGACAGGTTCACCACGATAGCCGATGGCCTTAAACAAGAGGTCCACGGAGATTTCTTCGCTTTCGCCCGTCGCACGCGGTCGCGGGGTGCCGTTGTCGTCGGCTTGAAGCTGCATGTGGTCGACAGAGATTGCAGTGAGTTTGCTGTTCTCGCCGTGAATCGCTGTAGGCGAAACCAAGAACCTGCAGCGCAACTTATTCTTGTGCTCGCCTTCACCGAGTTCGGCTTGCTGGGTGCAGAAGTTGACGTTGCGTCGTTGGCTGCGCGCTCCATCTTCCTCTAGCCATGTTGCACTTAGCTCGTCGAGGGTGGCGTCAGCTTTTGTGATCACGACGTCTACGTTGGGCAACTCGGCGATCTCAGTGATCTCTTTTGGTGAGAATGCTGCCTGAGCTGGTCCTCTACGGCCGAGTAGGATCACTTCTTCGACGGTGCTCTTTCTCAGTGTCTCGAGAGAGTGTTCAGCAATGTCTGTTTTTGCTAACTCGTCAGGTGAGGCCAGCAGGATTCGGGCGACATCCATTGCGACGTTGCCGTTGCCGATCAAGGCGACGCGTTTGGCGTTTTGCAGATCAAATTGGTGATGGCGATGATCAGGGTGACCATTGTACCAGCCTACAAAGTCGGTTGCGGCGTAGACGCCGGCTAAGTCTTCGCCATCAATGCCAAGTTTCGAATCACTTTCGCAACCAAAGGCGTAGACGACTTGGTGGTAGTGTTCGTTCAAGTCTTCAACTTGGAGATCGCGGCCCAAGCAGACGTTGCCGAAGAATCGAAACCCGGGGTTCGCGGCGATCTTGTCGTAAACCTTGACGACACCTTTGATCTTTTGGTGGTCGGGTGCGACACCGCCGCGAACCAGGCCAAAAGGAACCGGGAGTCGGTCAAAGAGATCTACAGCGACCTCTCCTGCGCTCGATTTGAACAGTGCTTCTGCCGTGTAGAAGGCAGCGGGGCCACTGCCCACAACCGCGACGCGCCATGTCGAGTTGGCCTGAGTCATGGTCACGAATCATAGCAGCTGATAGGTAGAATCACTTTCTCTTCGCAGAGGTTACGTTTCTGACATGGTGTCTGATTCGCAGAACCCCCGCCCAATCCACTTTTCTCTGAATGATCTATTTGAGCAGGCTGAAGGGTTTTGGCAGCGCTGGCCCGGTGCAAGGGCTGATGATCTGGGGCAGCGATTTGTGGCACCGGACGAGGCCGGTCAGCTGCATTTGCCGCTGGCGGGACCCCGGGCAGCGCCCATGGAGCAGATCGGCGACTATGCCGAGCGGCTTTCTGAGGGTGGTGTTGAAGGAGATGATTGTCAGTTGGTGCTATTGCTGAGAGCGGGCGCCATGGCCTTTGGTTGCTGGCGTGGTGGGGAACTGCTTCAACATAAAGCTGTGCGCAAGTATGTGGTGCGTGGCAGCGGAAAGGCGCAGAGCACTCACTTAAAGACACGTGGTAAGTCGCGTTATGGCTCGCGGTTGCGTTTGCAAAACTGGCGGCGTCTGTTGGCCGAGACCAATGAGCGAGTGCGCGATTGTGAGCGCGAGTTTGGGCCGTTCAAGCGCATTTTCTACAGCGTGCCGATCAGGGTGTTCAGCGAGTTGTTTGGGGCTGATCCGAAGCCTGTGTTTGCGCGTGATGCACGCGAATTGCAGCGCTTACCCTTTCATGTGCATCGGCCCGATTACGAAGAGCTGCTTCGGGTGCGTCGTTTGTTGATGGCAGGTCGAGTTGATTTGCCGTCTTAGTTGCAGTCTGCGGAAGTGGTGCTGGCCTTGCTGGCTATGCCAGCAAGCAGGGTTATTTTTGGGGCCCCGGTTTCTTATTGCCCTGCTTACCTGGTGCTGGCGACTTGCCTTCTGCTGACGGGCGGTCCAGATTTATTTCACGCACCCAGATGTTGCGGAAGCGCATTGGGTTGCCGTGATCTTGCAGTTTGATCAGGCCCTTAGGACCGTGTGCGCTGTATTTAGGTAGTGACTTATGGGCCGTGCCACCAAGTAGCGCTTCGTCGAGCTGCACTACGATGCCGTTATGTATGACGGTTAAGCGCGCCGGCGAAACGAGGGAGCGATCGGCAGCGAATCTAGGTGCGATGAAAACAATGTCGTACACATTCCACTGGCCCGGTGGGCGGGTTGCATTGACTAGAGGTGGCTTCTGACCATAGATCGCCGCAGCTTGACCATCGGCGTATGTTGGGTTTTCAAAAGAGTCGAGCACCTGCACCTCATAGCGGTCGAAGAAAAACACCCCACTATTGCCGCGGCTTTGTGAGTGCCCTTTCGCAGGTGGTGCCATCCATTCGATGTGCAATTGGCAGTCGCCAAATTTCTGCGAGGTGCGGATGTCGCCTGTGCCATTGACTTCCATCATGCCGTCTCCGAGGCGCCACGCAGCCGCGCCTTTATTGCCCTTCCAGGCGTTGAGGTCGCGGCCATCGAATAAGACGGTCGCATCCGCAGGGGGCTTGGAAGGTTTCTTGGCAGCGGGGCCTGGATCAACCGCGACAGGTCTTGGGCGGTGGGCGTCATGTACCCGAAAGCCGTCTGGTAGCACTGGTGTATCGGTGTATCCAGGGTTCTGCTGTTGCCCAGAGGCTAGTTGCAGCGCGAGGGTAAACGATAAAAGTAGGGCGATGCGTAGCATGGAGACAGGATCACTCTTTGGTCCTCGTTCTGCCAGACCCTGCATGGGATGTTTGCATGTTGGTTATACCGGCATGCCCGGTTCGCAGCCTGGTAACGCCGCATCCATGCCTTCGGTGTGTTCGAGGATTGCTTTCGCTCGACGCGAAATTGAACTTAGTGATCTGCGAAAATCACGTGGTTCCATGCCGCAGGACCGTGCAGCTGCACGAGTTGTGTTGCAGTTCAACGCTGCATTTAGGGCGTCTTTCTGGCGCGGCGTCAGTGCTCTGGGTAAACGCTCACGGATCCACGAACAGTGGATGTTGGGGCGCGTATCGGGGCGATCGTTATCGGCTACCTCGGAAAGATCCATGGCTTTTGTCCGGCCCCACTCTGAGCGCAGCAGGGCGCAGGCGGAGCGACGAGCAACGACCCTCAGCCATGCCTTAGGACTATCCGGCGGGCATCCTGACAAGATGGCGAGATTCAGCTGGTGGATCGCGCGCTCCGAAGCCTCCTCAGCCATGACATGGTTGTTAACCACTGCAGAAGCTGCCCGATATGCGGTTGGAAGAAGCGAGTATGGATCTGAAATCATGCGGTGAGTTCTCGATGGGTGATCCGATGGACGATGTCTGTGGGTTGCCAATATGAACTATAACTTGCCAATATGTCAAATTGACGATAGGGAAAGTTGTGTGACGTATCGTCGCGTGAGTTGCTTTTTCGGCTCCTCTATGCGGCGCACTTCCTTTCCCTGTCGCTACTTGCCACAATGATCCGGCAGAGTGGCTGGCGACGCCCTCTCGCGGAATGACGTGGCGGAACAATCAGAACAATCTTCGCGTGCTGCAGATCATGCCCGGCCGCTAGCGCGCCACTTTGCTGGGCGGCTACGTGAATTGAGGGCGCGGCGTTGTCTGACCCAAGAAGATGTCGCGAAAAGCCTGGGTTGTCATGAATCCGCAGTTTCACGATGGGAAAGTGGTCGACGCTTTCCGACGGGTGAGGACCTAGTTGCGATCGCCGACTTGTTCGAAGTCAGTACCGATGATTTGCTTGGCAGGTCTTCCCAGCATGCCTCGGGTGGATCAGCATTAGTGGATATGAAGTTGCTGACATCGCTCGCTGCTGCTGAATCAGGCGCTGAGTTTGATGGCCTTATTGCGCAGGGCGAAGAGCAAGCAGTCTGGCTACCGGTGCCAGATGGGGCAGTCTTGATGCCGGTGGCTGAGGCTATGCGCTTGGCGCGCAAGGTTGCAGACAAGCATAAAGACAGCAAGTTCGTTGATCGATTATTCCGGCCTCGCGGCTAGCAGTTCGCAACACGTGCGGGCGATGCGTGCCTGTAATGCTACTAAGTGATTTAGGCTAGTGCAGGGGAAGCTTTGTGTTCGGCTGTGCCTGCAGGATCACTAAGGTTCAAAGCGGAAGCCGACGCCGCGAATCGTATGGAAGTGCTTCGGATTACCCGGGTCTTCTTCGAACAGCTTTCGCAAGCGCAGGACTACATTGTCTAGGGTCCGAACCGTGCGTGGTGCTGAGCTGCCAAACAGGTGTTCGACCACGACGCGGCGTGATACGACCGTGGATGCATGGCCTGCCAAGAGCTTTAGTAGCTTCGTTTCTGTAGCGGTGAGGGTTGCTGTTTCGCCATCGTTATAGCGCGCTTGCATGCTGCGGAAGTCCACTTCGCTGCTGCCGAATCGTAGCGTGTCATCGCCAGCCGCAGGTGCTGGTCTTCGCCGCATCAGTGCTTCTACGCGCAGCAGCAGTTCTCGTAGGTTGAACGGTTTGGTTAGATAGTCATCAGCCTGCAATTCGAGGCCGCGGATGCGGTCTTGATCGTCAGCGCGAGCGCTGAGTATTAGCACTGGAGTTTGGTCACCACGTTCGCGTAATTCACGCAGCACTTGGAAGCCATCCTTGAGCGGTAACATGATGTCGAGGATGAGTAGGTCAATACCACCCTTTGCCATGCGTTCCAGGGCTCGTGGACCGGTAAGAACGTGCTCTACGTGGTAGGAATCGTGGCTTAGGTTGTCGCACAACATTTCGCCGAGTTGTCGTTCGTCTTCCGCTATGAGGATCCAGCGACTCATGACTTTTGCTCCAATGGCAAGCGAACTGTGAAGCAGCTGCCTTGATTTCGACCTTGGCTTTCAGCGTGAACTGAGCCGCTGTGGGAAAGAACCATTTCTTGTACTAGGTGCAATCCTAGTCCCGTACCGCCGCTTGCTTTGTCGTCGCCACGAAAGAACGGTTCGAACGCTTCGGTTA
Source organism: Planctomycetota bacterium (assembly GCA_965662465.1). GTDB lineage: Bacteria > Planctomycetota > UBA1135 > UBA1135 > UBA2386. The sequence continues at coordinate 20,255 of CBFIIO010000053.1, forward strand.
GTTCCTTATCTTCGAGTCCGCGGCCTTGATCTCGAACGGCAATGATTGCTGTGCCGTCTTTTTCTAGCAGTGAGATATGGACCAGTTTATTTGGTGGCGAGAACTTGACCGCGTTGTCGAGCAGGTTGCGTAGCACTAGCTGCAGGGCTGCTTCGTCGCGCGGAGCAATTAGATCTGAGGGTGTGTCGACTTCGAGCCGCACGTCGGCCGCCAGGGCACGTGCTTGCATTGCCTCTACGGCTTGTCGGACATCATTTGCAAGGTTGCCTTCTGTCAGTCTGGACACCTTGTCTGTGGAACGTAGTCCGGCTGCAGTCAGAACGTTGTGCAGTCCACGTTCAAGTCGCTCTGCTTCTAGTAAACCGTTAGTCAAATAGCGGTGCCGCTTGTGGTCAGGCACGCGGTTTTCTCGCATGGATTCAAGCAGCAGTGAGATGGTTGCCAGTGGCGTCTTTAGCTCGTGAGTAGCTGCTGCCAAGAAGCGGTGTTGATTTAGTTGTAAGGCGTTCTCGCGTCGTACCGATCCCAGGTAGAGCCAGCCGCAGATCAACAGGACGATTACAAAGAACGATCCTTCCAGGGCAAACATCCACTGGCGCCGGTGGCCAAGGTCTGCGAGGGCCGTGGCGCTGTCGGCGCCTAGCGCCTGTGATGCACCTTCTGCGTCACCGGCGATTAGGAACTTGCTGGCGTCCATCATTTCCCCGCTGGTCAGCAGTAAGAAGCTGGTCCACCATAGTACAAGAGCGAACGATAAGAATAAGACGAGTGCGAATAGCAGGCTGCTAGATGAGCGGACCACAGCGCCAAGACTAACGCGGGCAAGCTTGAAGTGCTTGGGTGAAGGTGTGAACGCGAAAGTTGCATTGGCGTTAGTAGTAGAGTGACGATCGCGTTGTGATTGTTTGGCGCTACAATCGGCACTGTCGATGCATCGTTGTCTGCTCATCTTTCTGCTATTTTCCTTTGCTGGCCTCGCTGTGCCGATGGCGGCCCAGGGCGCCGTCCAGGTGCCGGAACAGATCGCCACATTTGTTGAAATTAACTGCCTCGACTGTCACGGCGGAGATGTCACCAAAGGCAAGTTAGATTTGACGGTCACTCCCACCAGTCGTGTCGACCAATTGTGGCGCTGGTCTCGCATGCGCGACCGATTGCATTCCTTTGAGATGCCGCCAGTTGAGGATAGTGAAGTGACTGTGGCGGAACGCGAGCAGTTTGTCGGTTGGGTGGATGGGTTGCTCAAGCGCGAGGTGCCTTTGCTTCCCAGCGATCCAGGTCAGGTAACAGTTAGGCGGCTTAGTCGAGGGCATTGGCGCAACACTGTGCAAGACGTGTTCGGTGTTGCGGTCGATACATCAGGATTCCCGGCAGATGATCTTGGCTATGGGTTTGATTCGATCGGCGATGCTTTGACTTTCTCGACTCTGCATCTAGAGAAATATCTGGCTGCTTCTCGCGAGGTCGCTCAAGTTGTGTTCCACGGAGAAGACCCTGCGAACCCGAACCGTCGTCGCTTTGATATGGAGGCGATTCGGGTAGTGAGCAGTCGAGGCCTTCCGATTAGTGGCGGTGTTGCCAGGCTAAATACCAACGGAACAATTGAGCAGTCGTTCGAGTTGCCTCGTAATGGCCGCTACCAATTTCGAGTTGTAGCCTCGGCAACCCAGGCTGGATCTGAGCCAGCCAAGATGTTGTTGGAGCTTAATGGTAAGCGACTCGATGTCGTCGACGTCGCGAATAAGAGACCCCGTGACTTTATTCACGAGGCCGAGGTCAGCGGTGGTCGCCACAAGATTTCGCTGTCGTTTATCAATGACTACTATGACCCTAAGAATCCAGATCCAAAGCGGCGGGACCGTAACCTAAAGATTGCTGGCCTAGAGATCATTGGGCCGATTGATGTCCGCATTGTTCCGAAGCAGCAGCAATGGTTGCGGTCATCGCTGAGCGGCCGTACTGACGCTGCAAGCTTGGATCGGATGATTCGGCCGTTGTTGACGAAAGTGTGGCGGCGACCAGTAACAGAAGGAGAGCGCAATCGCCTAAAGAAGGCCGGTATTAGCCGTTTAAGGGGCGGCGAATCGCTGCTAGATGTGCAGCGGTTTGTGTTGACGGCTGCGCTTACTTCTCCCAACTTTCTGTTTCGTATTGAGCGTAGCGCGCAGTCGAACACCGCCGAGTCGCTCGATGCAGATGAACTCGCAGCGCGCCTGTCGTATTTTCTTTGGGCGAGCGCACCAGACGACCGTCTACGTGCTGCTGCTCGTGGCGGCAAACTTTTGAAGCCGGAGAATCTGGCGGTTCAAGTTGATCGATTGCTTGAAGATCCGCGAGCGGACCGTTTGGCGACTGACTTCGCAGCCCAGTGGTTTGAGTTACGTTCATTGGCAGACCAGACTCCTGACCCTGATCGTTTTGGCGACTTTGATGGCGAGTTGCGGCACGCTTTCCGGCGGGAGAGTGAGTTGTTGTTCTTGGCTGTTCAGCGTGAAAATCGAGACGTGCGTGAATTGCTGGATTGTGATTTCACGCACGTCAACAAGCGGCTCGCTCAATTTTATGGCTTGCCACACTCGGGAGGCGCAGATGTCTTCTTGCGTACTAAGTTAACTGGCGACGCCTTGTTGCGTGGTGGTTTGCTTGGGCATGCAAGCGTGCATGCGATTACGTCTAACCCAACGCGTACATCGCCGGTTAAGCGCGGCAAATGGTTGTTGGACAATCTTCTTGGCCAGGCGCCACCTCCGCCGCCGCCAGGCAATGACTCGTTCGCGGATGAAGATGCAATCGATGATTCCGCAACTCTTCGTCAGCAAATGGCGCAGCACAGGGATAGTTCTAAGTGCGCGGTATGCCATGTGCGTATGGATGCGCTCGGGCTCGCGATGGAGCGGTTTGACGCAGTCGGACAGTTTCGGCGCGAAGATCGGGCTGGGGTTATTGATGCCAGCGGCGAGCTGCCAGATGGTCGTCAGCTCGATGGTCTGATGAGTCTGAAGAAGCTGCTCGCGAGTGATCCAGCGTTTGTTCGGACGATTGCCCACAAGCTATTTGTGTATGCAATCGGTCGCGACCTTCGTCCAGTCGATCGTTTGCGAATTGATCTCGAAGTTCGGCGTCTGCTACAGCTGGATCAGATCACAATCCGCGACTTGATTATGACCATCGTGCGCGACCCTGCTTTTGGGCAGCGGGCTGGGTCGTAGCAGAGGTTCTTCGCCTTCTGGTCGGCAAAAAATGGCGTCGACTAATGAAGGCGACTATGAGGATAATTGTCGTCATTGGTGCTGTATCAGCAGGCGGGTTCGAGGCGTAGTATCCGTCTGCGAGGATCTCGCCTGTTGTGCGGTTTCGCCGGTTAGCAGCTATTCTTTGCTGCTGGCGCAGGGCTGAGGGATTGAGCAGGTGTTCAGTTCCCTGCTCGGTTGACAAGCGCCAGCGAGTAGACTTGTAGCCCGATGGTCTTCGTTGCTCTGATAATGCTCGCTGCTCTGGCGCTGCTGCCGATGCGCTCTGTGTGGTCAGGCGGACTTGCTTCGCGAGCGTGTGTCTTGGGCGCGTTTGGTCTGTATTTGGGCGGCATCGTAGCTGCCACCATGCTGGACCGTAGGCCAGCAGGGCCAGTTAAGGACCGGCCTATCGAAGTCCATTCGAAAGGATACGTCGGATCCAAGAGTTGTCGTTCGTGTCACCCTGGTGAACATGCTTCGTGGCATGGTTCGTTCCATCGGACAATGACCCAGGTCATGTCGCGCGATGCTCTGCAAGTGCAGTTCGACCGGCTTGAGTTGGACTGGTTTGACAAGAAGGTCGTGCTTGAGTGGCGTGATGACGAACTTTGGACGGTATTTGATCGCGCTGGTGGGCGGCCGGGTCCAGTTGACTGCAGGGTGGAGCAGATAACTGGATCTCATCATCTGCAAGTCCTTTGGTATTCGACCGGACAGGGACGCGAACTTGGGCCTGTACCTGTTTGTTTCAAGGTTGAGGAGGGCATCTGGATTCCATTGACTTCGGTCTTCGTGCTGCCTCCTGAGTTTCGAGATCCACCAGATCCGGGCGCTTGGAATCACAGTTGCACGATGTGTCACACAACTGATGCGCGGCCGCGAGTAGACATTGGCCGTGTCGATACACACGTATCTGAGTTTGGAATTTCATGCGAAGCGTGTCACGGTCCTGGCGAAGCACACGTCGCGGCAAATCGTAATCCTGTTGCGCGCTTGCTGAAGCGTTCAGGCGGCGCCGACGAGACCATTACAAACCCCGCGACTTTGCAGCCCGTGCGTTCGTCGCAGGTATGCGGCCATTGCCATTCTGTTTCGATCCTCAAGCAAGAGCACTTTGATGCGTGGCGTGATGAAGGGTCGCCATTCGTGCCGGGTGATGACTTGCAGCGTTCGCATCTGGTCATTGGTATTGGCGACGGTCAGGCGCCAGAGTTACAGCGGGAGCTCACGAAGAATAAGAACTTCTTCAAGAGCTCTTTCTGGTCAGATGGGCAAGTTCGGTTGTCGGGCCGCGAGTTCAATGGAATGCGTCAATCACCTTGTTACACGCATGGTGATACTGACAAGCAGATCGATTGTACATCGTGTCACCAGATGCATGCCAAAGATGGCAAAGCAACCGACGGATGGCGCGATGACCAGTTGCAAGTTGGAATGCGCGGCAATGTTGGTTGCACGCAGTGTCACGAGTCAATGGCTACACCCGAAGGCTTGGCGAAGCACACGCATCACTCACCAGAGTCAGGCGGCAGCAATTGCTATAACTGCCACATGAGTCACACTTCGATAGGCCTGATGAAGGCTTCTCGGAGTCATGCGATCACCAACCCAGACATAGCTGTAGAATTGGCAACTGGTCGGCCGAATGCATGTAACCAATGCCACTTGGATCGCACGCTTGAGTGGACCGCGAGTCATCTCGATCAGAACTGGGGCATTGCTTCGCCACCGCTATCTAAGGAGCACCGAGAGGTCGCGTCGGGTGTTCGTTGGCTGCTCTCCGGTGATGCAGGTCAGCGCATGCTTGCGGCGTGGAGTTTTGGTTGGCAAGCGGCAATAGATGCATCTGGTGCCGATTGGATGGCTCCGTATCTGGGGCGCTTACTCGATGACCCCTATTACGTTGTCCGCTTTAATGCAGCGCGCTCGCTTCGGAGCCTTGGTGGGTTTGGTGGCACTTTGGTTGGCTATCAGTTCGTTGCTGATGAGGCTGTCCAAAAACAGTTCGTCGACAACGTTACTGCCGTATGGCAATCTCAATATCGTGGCGGCGCAAAGCCTCGTCTCCTGATGGGGCCACGTGGTTTATTGCGGGACCAGTTTGACCGCCTCTATGCTCGCCGTGACGATCGCCCTGTTTACATCGCTGAGTAATCGATACCGCAATGAGCAACGAAATGGAACTCGACGCAATGCAGCGCCGTCATCTTCGCATTGGCTGGGCGAGCTTGCTGATTTTTGTCCTGCTGGGTGGGCTGTTAGAGTCCATGCATGGCTTCAAGGTGGATTGGTATCTTGCCGTTGGCAATGAGACCCAGCGTTTACTTTGGCGGCTTTCTCATGCGCATGGGACGTTTCTGTCCCTGCTACACATTGGGTTTGCTGCCAGTCTGCCGCATCTAATTACTGTCGGTGGGCCGCCGAGATTGGCTGCAGCTTGTTTGACCAGCACTTTGATTGCTCTTCCCGGTGGCTTTCTGCTGGGGGCATTCGGCGGTAGCGGCGGTGACCCCGGAATTGGAATTGTGCTAGTGCCGATTGGCCTCATCATGCTTATCGTGGCGATCGTCGCCATTTTAAGACGGCTCAAATAGCTGGTTGGTTGTTGATGTCAGGCTTCGAGATACATGGAGCGAACGTAGTCGAGCAACATGCTGAGACTTCATTCTTTGTGTTGTTCTCGGGTCCCCTCAGCGAATGGATCCATGTTTGATGATTTGTAGACCGCGATGGTTTGTTAGGTAAGGCTGTGTCTAGAGCTGGAATTGTCATTATTGGTCGGAATGAAGGCGACAGGCTGATCCGGTGCATTGCCTCGGCAAAGCTTGCGTCTGATCAGATCGTCTACGTTGACTCTGGGTCTGTTGATGCAAGTGTCACCAGCGCGCGGGAGTTGGGAGCCATTGTTGTCGAGTTAGACCGGCAGATGCCTTTCACTGCGGCTCGAGCTAGAAACTTTGGCTGGCGAGAACTATTGCGCCAAAGGCCAGGAATGGAGTTTGTTCACTTCATCGATGGAGACTGTGAGTTCCACGAAGGGTGGGTAGCCAAAGCAGTCAGCTTCTTGTGCGAAAACGAAGGCTATGCGGTCGCTTGCGGGCGGCGTGTAGAGCGTTTCCCGGAGGCTAGTGTCTATAACCAGCTCTGTAATTTAGAGTGGGACACACCGGTTGGAGATGCTTTGGCTTGCGGTGGTGATGCGCTCTTTCGAGTGAGTGCGCTGCAGGATGCGGGTGGCTA
>CBFIIO010000054.1:0-26482 GCA_965662465.1 Planctomycetota bacterium
AGCAAGACGACAGCGTGCTCGCGCAACAGTCAGTCTTGATTACAGACCATAATCGCCGGCGAACTCCGGAGTTTGTGTTGCGAAACATCGTTGGAAACGACGGTCGTGACGTTACATCGTTATTTGAAGTGAAGCTGGGGCCCGTGCCTAACAAGGAACGTCAGCAGCGAATGCAGGTGCGATACCTCGGTGGCCTAATCGAGAAAGGCGCAAATTCTGTCGGCACCCACAACATCTTCCGCGGTAAAATCGTTCTTGCCAAAGCGAATGATGCCGGCTCTTTAACTGGGCCTACTCTACCGATTGCCTTGGTCGTATTTCCGTCGAAAAAGCTATGAGCCAATTCCACTTCGCGAGCGCCGCGACCCTTGCCTTTGGCCTCGCCACGGTTGCCGCAACATTCACGCAATGTGGCTCAAAGACTGCGCCGCTATCGGCGCAAGCATCCAAGACCGTTGCAGCGCAAGACCCAGTCTTGCCGCCCCCAGACGCCATCAGGATATTAATCTCAGGCCTGATGCAGGGCAGGCTAGAGCCATGCGGATGCGCAAGTGGTCAGCTAGGAGGTTTAGCTCGTCGAATCCAGCACATTGGTGAGCAACGCAACTACGACTTACTTTTGGAAGGTGGCAACTTGGTTACTGGCGTAACCGAACTAGATAAGCAAAAGCTATTCACTGCGTCCCAGATCTTGTTCACGATGGAGCATGCATACGATGCCGTCAGCGTGGGCTTGCAAGATCTGGCTATGCCCATGGATGATTGGAGCAGCTACTTGCTAGGCGGCCCAGCCGTCGCAAGCAACTTAGTCAGCACATCCGAAGCTTGGCCGGCTACGACTTTCAAAGAGAAGGTTGTCAGGAATCAAACCATCCGCATCGCCTCACTGCTGCTGCCAGAACTTCCACCTCAAATGCTTGGCGACAATGCGTTGGTGACTCGCACAGATCCGGTCAAGGCTTGGAGCGATGTCTTTGCTGGCCAAGAGAAGTCCCAGATCCGCATTGCGATGATTCATGGTAACGACATCCAAATACGTAGCATCATTCCAAAGCTAACGCCCCATCCTGATCTAGTGATTGGTGTCGATCCGGGCTTCATTGAACCTGACGCCGCGGCAGCAGTCGTTGGAACCATCCCCTTGGTATTTACAGGCATTCGCGGTCGTGTCCTGCTCGACGCTAGACTGTGGCGTGACGGAGAAACGTCGAGAGTCGCATGTGAAGCGATACAGCTGACCGGCAGCAAAACCATCCCTGGCGGCGGTGGCGACCCCAACGTCAAGCAAGTCATTCTCACCCATCGTTATGACGTTGCGGAGCGAGGCGTGCTTGAGGCAATGGCCGAGCAAAAGCCTACCCCCAATGGTGATAGCTATATCGGTACTGCAGTCTGCGCCACCTGTCATCCATCTGCTGCGGAAGCTTGGAAGTCCAGCAAGCATGCTCACGCTTGGCAAACCCTTGTTGAGGCAGAAGCTGATCCGAAACGCTACGGATGGCCAGTCACAAAATACCCTGACTGTGTTAGCTGCCATGTTGTCGGCTACGGCGAGCAAACTGGTTTCAGGAGTTTTGAGTCGACCCCACAGCATGCAGATGTTGGCTGCGAAAGGTGTCACGGTCCGGGTAGCGGCCACGTGCAAGCTGCTGGCAAGAAGAAGCTCGGCATCATTGGTGGCGCGCTCAAGTCTGAGATGTGCGCCCAGTGCCATGACTTTGAGCAATCGCCGGACTTCCTGTATTCAGACCGCTGGAAGATGATCCAACACGGTCGTGAGCCCCATCAGCAAAAGGGCAAATAACTTGACTAGCTTTCCGTCTATGTGAGTGGGTTGAGCAGCTATATTGCCAAGATGGCATCTAAGCACTCTCGACGCGATTTCTTAATGACCGGAGCTGCCATGACCAGCGCAGCTGCTCTTGGCGCAACCAGTGAACCGTTGCGGGCACCTGTTCGCGCCCGATCACCAAACTCACGCCTGCGTATTGGCGTAGTTGGATGTGGTGGTAAAGGTTTTAGCGACATGCAGGCCTGCGCCAAGACGCAGGACATCGTTGCAATCTGTGATGTTGATGAAGGGCAAGCCAAGCGCGCCCGTGAATTACACCCCAAGGCTTCTTTCTATCATGACTGGCGAGACATGATTGATCGCGAGAAGCTTGATGGAATCACAGTAAGCACACCTGACCATACTCACGCAGGACCGGCATTGTTGGCGATGTCGAAAGGCATCCATTGCTTCGTGCAAAAGCCTTTGACCCATACCGTACAAGAAGCCCGGATGTTGCGCGATGCGGCGCGCAAAAGTGGTGTGATCACATCTATGGGGAACCAGGGAACCTGCTTAGATGGCCTGCGCACTGCTGTTGAATGTGTGCGTGCAGGAGTCATTGGTAAGGTTCGCGAAGTACATGTTTGGACTAATCGACCGGTTTGGCCACAGGGCATAGAGAAGCCTAGCCATGTTGACGCAATCCCCGAATCTATGCGTTGGGATCTATGGCTTGGTCCAGCGAAATGGCGCAGCTACGCGAGCGGCAAAAAAGACACCGGGTTCAACGGCTATGCGCCGTTCAACTGGCGTGGATTTTGGGACTTTGGCACGGGTGCTCTTGGCGACATGGCATGCCATATCGCCAACATGCCGTTTTATGCGCTGGAACTCGATGCCCCTACGTTGATCGAGGCCGACAGCGTTGGAGGCAATGCAGAGACTGCACCGAATGAGTCCTCCATTAAGTTTCACTTCCCAAAGAGGGGTGACCGTGAAGCCCTAATACTCCATTGGTATGACGGGGGTCGTAAGCCTGATAGCGCCATCCTGGGGGACGAAGTCAAACTAGCGCGGGGCGGTTTCCTGCTAGTCGGCGATAAGGGCAAGCTTTATTCGCCAACTGACTACGGCGAGCGATTTGAGCTTTATCCGAAAGAGCAGTTCCAGGACTTCACGCCTCCGAAGCAAACACTGCTCCGCTCGCCAGGTATTCATGATGAGTGGCTACAGGGCATCCTGAGCGACACCCAGCCTATGGCCAACTTCGAATATGCAGCGCCATTTACGGAGTCGATACTGCTCGGGAACCTAGCCTTGCGCTCTGGCGAGCGCATTGAGTGGGACGCAGCAAATCTGCGCGTCACCAACTCAGCAACGGCACAGGCCTTCGTATCTAAAGAATATCGACGAGGCTTTGAGCTGACGCAGTACTAGGCGTAGTCGATGATTCGCAAGCGGCACTATTTGCTTGTGCCCTTGCAGTATGTATCGAGCCAATTCGACATCTCTGCCAAACAGTGCAGGACGCTCTGCCGGCCACGATAGCCGTGGCTCTCGAATGGCAGGAAACATAGCCGGGCAGTGGCGCCGTGACCTTTCAGTGCCACGAACAGTCGCTGACTTTGGATCGGGAAGGTGCCGGAGTTGTTGTCATCTTGGCCGTGGATCAACAGCAGCGGCTCGTTGATCTTTTCGACATGCATGAAAGGCGACATCGCAAAGTAGATTTCCGGCGCCTCCCAATACGTCCGCTCTTCATTCTGGAAGCCAAACGGAGTCAAGGTTCGGTTGTAGGCACCTGATCTTGCGATACCACAGCAGAACTTATCGCTGTGGGCTAACAGGTTTGCCGTCATGAATGCACCATAGCTATGGCCGGCAACCGCAACCCGCTTCGGATCAATGCAGCCCTCAGCGGCCAAAGCCTCTACCGCGGCATCACCATTCATGCGGACTTGCTCCACAAACGTATCGTTGGCGGTGCGGCGCGGACCAACGATTGGCATCGATGCATTATCGAATACAGCGTAGCCATTCAGCAACATGAAGAGATGCGAGCTGCCTCCTAACCGCAGATATCGATTTGGCGTAGCGCGTACCTGGCCCGCATCACTCGCCTTGGTGTACTCACGAGGATACGCCCATACGAGGCATGGTAGTTTTTGCCCCTCCTGGTAGCTCGGCGGCAGGTATAGCGTGCCATTCATCGGCACACCATCCGCACGCTTGTAGCGAACCAGGCGCTTTTGAATCAGCTTGTTCCATTTGCCTGCTGGGTCATTGGAGGTATGGAGAACTCTTCGAGACCCGGTTTCAGAATTCACAAAGATCAACTGTGGAGCATCCGTCTTGCTTTCACTCCGAATCAGGAACTCTGATGAGTTCGGGCCGGCGAACCCCATAAAGGTCTCGTGTCGATCATCAGCAGATTCAAACAAGCGTTCCTTTTCGCCAGTGCCAACCACCCAGCTATCTAGAAATGGCCTGTCTCCCTTCGGTGAAGCGCCCCGGCCGGTCAGATATAGTCTGCCATTGCGGAATCGCATCACTGCGCGGCCGTCCACGGTTGTCTCTGATACGGTTCGACCAGGGTTTTCATATTCATCTTGGATAGACCGTTCATAGACCAGCTGTCCGGGCTCGGTGAGTTTGCCGATATCTCGACTCCACAAGCGTTCGGTGCGCGTCTTCCGATCGACTTCGCTAGTAAGCACCAGTTGACCATCGCCACTAAAGTTGACGCGCCCAGCCCGGAACTCGGTCTTGAACCAAAGTCGTGGCGAATCTTTAGGGTCCGCTAGAAGGAACACGTAGTCGCGATGCGGAACCTTGTTCTTTGGATTGCCATCATCCTGGGCCTCGTACCAATAGATCGCATGCTGTCCAGTGGCTAGCCAGCTGATGTTGCGCAGTCCTTTTTGCACGCCGCCAATTGGAATGGCATCTAATAGGCGGTTGCGCTGCAGCTCACGCAATACGTCACCATCCCAGTTGATAACGCTGGTAACCGTGGGAAAGCGACTGACGGGCACGACGTACGAGAACGGCCGCTCAATGGTGCGAGCTAGCAACATCGTTCCGTCAGGAGACGGTGAGGCCCCATAGTACATGGCGGGCGCGCCACATGGATCGACCGCTTGCGTTGCAGCGTTCACAACCATTAGACGACTTGTGGCGTAATGCTCAAAGACGTCTTCGTCGTGTGGATTCTTAAGCAGGTCTTGGTAGGTGCGAACTTGGGCAACTAGACCGCTAGTTGTTTGTTGCACAGCTGGGCCTGCTGGCACTGCTTGCCGCGTTGGCGATGGCCGATCAACAATTGATTTGACCAGCAGGCGTTTTTGGTCGGGCAACCACTGTACGGCCTGACCTAACACTTGGTTGATCCGGACTCCCTTCACGAGCTTAGGCGGCGAGGTATATGGATCAGCAATCCATAATTCACCGCCACCGGCAACCGTGCGAATAAGGGCGATCGCGCGCTCGTCTGCCGACCATATTGGCCTCGACCAATGATCAGCTTCGATAGGAACTGTATGGATCGAGTCATCCCGCAGGTTGCGGATCGACATCCCCAACGTCTTGGTGCTTAACTGGCGGCTCCATGTGGTGCCGTCAATACGCATGCCGGCAAGCTTTAGGTGCGGCCTGGCAACGACGGCCAAATCTGGCAACGATTCGCGGGTCGTCATCACCAACAGATTGCCTTGCGGTGACATGGAGGGCGATGGGTCGGCAGGCGCAGTCACGACATTCTTAATGACTGTCGAAGGCTCGAGCCAACCACTTTGCACAGGCTCCTGCGCCAAGGCACAAGCAAGCAACGTGAGCGAGACGGACAAACGACGCAAAATAGCGAAATCATGCATAGGCGTATGGAGCAGAGCCTCGTGGCTACGGGCTGCTGCCGCCTTAGCATTCTACAGTTCGTTGATCCTGCAACGGTGGCATAAGTCACAGTTGTTGCGCGACGCGCTATCGCTTGGTCGCTGCCAAGCGCGCTTGCGGCTCAGCTATGAGCGGCTGAACATGCCGCCTACTACTTACCTGGCGTCTAGCGCTCGGTAATGCGCTGCAGGCTCTCGCGATGCTTTTCGGCAAAGGTATCGCGGAAATCGATGCCATCAACGAAGTCGAGTCGACTGTCACATGGACGACGACTCAGCAATTCGGCATCGATCAAATTGAAAACAACTTCACCAAAGTCACCCGCGCTGCGCACGCCCCACCGCTCGAACACAATCGTAGCCATCGGACCAAATTGGTTGGCAGCATACTCCTTGATGCCCACCAGCAGTTCGCGACCGCCAACATGACGATCTTCGCCAGTTAGCTGATCACGACCGAAGTGGGTCATGGTGTAGTCAAGTGCATCCAGAACGAAGAAATACGCCTGACGCGAGAACCTACGGTCCTTGCGGCGCATCGACTGGATCTTGTCTTCTAGTAGGTCTTGATCAGATACTGCCATCTACACGGGTCCTCTTCTGTCGAAGTGGTGTTGCATCACCCCTATCGACTGTTTGAGAACCGCCCTTTAGCACTACGAAGAGACTACTTCGTCGAGCTTCCCCCACTATCTGGATGCAGGATTCGTCCCGCACAAGGCCACTCGTTGGGCGACCAACCCAACCGGCCGAATGATCTACTGAGGGACCAACTGCACCAAGCAAGCTACCAGCACCTGTTCCGGTGGGATTAAAAGATCGAGATCTCGATCTGCCTGCAGTGTTCGTTCGAGCCAAGTAGACCATGGTTCCAGACTGGCCGCAGGGTAGGAGCCCTCGAAGGAACTGGCAAGGACTTCACGACGACGACGCAGTTCCGCGCGCAATAACCACAGGAACATGCGCGCATGATCGATCTCGTGACGTCGCTCTTCAGCCCCCGATAGCACAGCATTGGTAATTGCGAAGGGACGCAATGCCTTGGTGCTGTCCAACCATTGACGCACCAGATCATGGAGGTGGGCGGCCTGCTCCGTGCTTGCCGCCAAGGCCCTTCCGAGGCTGCCGTTTGCTGCAGCTACGATCTCATCGAACCTACCTAATTGCAGAGGAAATCTTTCCTCTAATTCGCTCCGGATACGCTGCTCGGGCAATGGCAGCACACGAAGTCGCTGAACTCTGGATCGCACCGTTGGCAGCAACTGTTCAGGCCTTGCGACCTCAAGCAGTAGAAATGTTCGCTCCCCTGGCTCCTCCAAAGTTTTCAGCAGCATGTTCTGCGCGTCATCCTTCAGGTGGTCTGCTTCGATCAAGTTGGCAACTCGCGCGCGCCCCTCGACGGCATGACGCATCAACTCGTCCTGTAAGGCCCGGACTTGGTGAACCGTGATTCGATGAAAGCTCGTTTCCTTTTGCACGAACTCGGAATCATCTCGAGGCCGGCGCAAAACGTGAACATCAGGATGCAGGTCATTAGCAATGCGTGTGCATGTTCGACACATGCCGCATGGCTCTTCGTCATCAAGATCGGAAGGACACAGCAACGCTGCAGTCAGCCACTGGACAACGGTCGTCTTGCCAATACCACGTGCACCTTCAATCACTAGGCCGTGTGGCAATTGCATCCGACGTGCAGCTTGCAGCCATCGATCAAAAGCTTCTCCCTGACCAAGCGGACGGACCAAGCGCTTTGTCATGCGCTGCTCTATCTCAGGTTCTTGTTTAGACGCCGACTTCCTTTTGGCCTCTTTGACCCAGCGCTTGCTCACAGGAACCTCCGCACGCAATCACGCAAGAGATCTTGCACAATCTCGACACCTTGACTGGCATCGATCACCACGCTGCGTGGTTCGCTGGCAGCAGCGGCCAAGTAGCCCTCACGCACCCTGCGATGGTAGTTCGAGCCTCGAGCTTCGATGCGATCCTCAACCCGGTCCGTGCGCCGTTGCTCTGAGACTTCGGCAGGCACATCCAACACAAAAATGGCGTCGGGCAAACAGTCGCCATGAACGCGGCGCGTCAGGTCCTCAAACCACTTCGCGTCAAGTACACCCGGCTGCTTTGTTTCATTCGCAAGCAGTTGGTAAACAGCCGTAGATAGGTAGCAGCGTTCGGCAATGACAGTGGCGCCCCGCTTGCGAGCAGGCACGATAACGCGCTCCATCAGTTCTGCTCGCGCAGCAGAAAACAGTAGGACCTCGCTGATTGCTTGTAGCTCGCCGGTTTCCTTGGACAGCAGCAGGTCGCGTAGGGCTTCTCCTACAGGAGTAGATCCTGGCTCCCTCACGTGAACTACTTCGGTACCATTCGAAGCAAGCCATGCAGCTAGCTCAGTGGCTTGCGAACTCTTGCCACAGCCATCTGGGCCGTCCAAAGCAAAATATGGTCCAAGCAATCGGGCGTCGTCGTGCCGCATCGTTGGGTCACTCACGAGAGCTCCTCAACCTCGCGACGCAACTCCGGCGACTTCTCGAGTTCGGTTTGTAGCGATAGCAGCATGTAGCTGATCGCAGCACGGGTGCGGCCGATGAAGCGTCCAATCTCGCCGCCGCTTAGCCCCTGCTGTTGGCACATTAGAGCCATGATCTTTCGAGCGCGCGAAAGCTTTCGACCCTGTCCCTTGCCAATCAAATCATCTGCAGACACATCAAACCGCTCGGCGATTCGATCTCGCACTCTCTGAAAGACGCGTGAGGGATCGATCAGTTCGAGGTATCGAGGTGGCAAGGTGTGGCCGCGGGAGCTCGCCCATGCCGCCTTCAGCTCGGGGTAGCTACCAACAACCTTTTGCGCCAGGTCTTCTATTTGAGGCGCGCGACCGTTGCGAGAAGGTGAACCTTCCAGTGCTCGTAGATACCGCAAGCGTCCCAGTGGTCCTGGTCGCTCCATAGATGCCACAAACCCAGCGAGCAACGAGGATGAAAGCGATGCGTCTAGCTCGCGAACATCCTTAGGGTGCCAGCGCGACGACAAGATACATGGAGAAACATGGTTCTCGCGTTCGAGTAACACACCTTGCAAGAACGACTGCAAGGCAGGCTTGTGTGAGATGCGGTGAGCTTCATCAATGATGAGTGGCACGTCGGCGCAGAGCTCAGTATGCAAGTCGCCCAGCCGCTTTTCTTGGTGGACTCGCTGAAAGATCTTCAACAACTTCGGGAGGTCAAACCACATGGAGCGACCAGGAAGTTGCTGGCGCCACCAACGCAGTAGAAATGTTTTGCCTACCCCCGACGGCCCGTGGAACAAGTAAAGATTGCCAGGCACCAATCGGTTGGATTGGACATCGCCACCAAACTCAAGGCGCTCCGCTCCAACAAACGCACAGTCTTGTCTCGAGCGATTCGACGGAAGCAAACTCTGCAGCACCAGGAATGCAGTGCGGTTGCCTTCATCGGTGACTGGTCGCTGTGGCGAAACCTCTAGCTGGTCAAACTCATTGCTATCCCTAGCCTGGATTTCGACCTTCAGTTCGGTCCCAAAATCTTTGGATAGAACCTCGGCGAGACCGGTGCTGAACAATGTGCGAACTCGATCCGCGCAGAGTTTTGTTTCAGCTTCTAGATAGACGCAGCCACGCTCAAGCAAGACCGGACGCAGGCTGGCAATCCATGACTCGTAGGTAGCAGACCCCACGCGTTCCCGCAGTTCGGGCTGCACCCGCTTCCAGCATTCATCAAGCAACAACAGCATCTTCGATCGCGACCCAAGACGTAGGGCAAACACGAAGTGTCGCCTGCAGTCGGATCGCCAACGCTACCACTGGGTCACTTGCCTCGCCACTCTTGCTGCAGCTCTCTGGCCGCTGCCTGCGAGTCCAATGCACCATCCAGCTGAAGGGTTCGCCTCACAAGGCTGTCCCGACGCTCGAAATCTTTCAGGTTATGACGAATCTTAGCTGCCCGAAGCCACAGATCTCCGCGTGCGGCTAACTCCTGAGGACTGTCTGCAGCCGGAACCTGAGCCTGGCTCGACATGTAGGCGCGGTCTACCTCAGGCATTACAGCGGCAGCAACCTCAAATTCCTGGGCTGCCTTAGCCAATTTGCCAAGGGCCTCGTATGCCTCCCCCATGCGCACGTGCATCTCGCGGTAAAACGGATCGATTCGATTGCATTCAATTAAATATTGCAGCTCGCCACGACGATTGCCTGCCTGCTTCTCAAACTCGGCAAGAGTATATCGGGGCGCGAACGCGCGGGCTGTCCGCCGGCAATACGCTTTCATCTCCATTTGCGCCTGGGTCTGCTCGCCCTGGTCTCGATAGAGCTTCGCCAAACGCAATTCAGGTGAAGTTTGTTGCTCAGTACATGTCGGCCAACAAGCCTTTGCGCGCTGCCACATCTCGATTGCACCTGCCGCGTCGCCGAGTTGCAGCAAAGCATCGCCACATCGAATGCGTGAATCAAAATCGTCAGCACCGTTGGAGAAACCGCGTCGCCAGTAATCAACAGCCTGCTCTAGCTGTCCGCGTCGCCTGAGCATCTCTGCCCTAACCAATAATCCCCCGGCATTTTCAGGGTCAGCGCGAAGAACATCTGCAAGCCAACGCCCGGCATCGACTGGGTTGTTTCGCTGTAGCGCGGCCCAGCACAAATCAAGGCGCGACTGCATGTCTGAAAGATCTCGTTTCGCGGCGATCATGCGACGATTTAGCGCCGCCGCATCGAATCGTGGCACCAGCTTTAAACCGCGTAAGAGATCTTTTTCTACGTGCTCCAAAAAGATGCGGTCAAACTCACGAGAGTCCATACCTATCGCTCTTCGGAAGACTGCCGACAACGAGAGGTCGTCACCAAATCCACGCAGCAACTCGAGTGCCTTGTCGAATCCATAGCGCTGTTCGATCAAGTCCACAATCAATCCTCCTTGGTAGTAGCCAAAGAGAATGCGTGGACCTCGGAACAGCCGATTCATCAAGTGCACCGGTGCAATGTCACGATTGTGAAAGGCGTCAAACAAGTCGCGCTCCATGCCGCGCTCCCACGACTTCTCGCGAGTGCGCTCTTCATAAACCGAAAAGCCCTCTGTTAACCAGCGCGGCACGCGGTTCTTGCTTACGCCAAGCGTTAGCACATGAGTGTATTCATGCCATGCAGTTGCTTCCCACATGAAGTCTTGACGCCTTAAGTCCATGTCGACCGGCGACACCAAGGTGATCAACCGGCCAAAGCATGCTCCAAGGGCAGTAAATCCACGGAAGCCAATCGTGCGCACTGAGAAGTCATCCCACGTGTGGAACACTTCCACAGTCGTCTTGGCTGTCGGCGACCAGCCATATTTCGAACCAAGGACCTCCACGGCCTCTAGGTGTATAGGCAGCAGATACGCACGTAGGATCTCGCTGTCTTCCTTGTGGAGTAGCATGGTGAATTCACCACGCTTTACCGTTTCGTATTCTTCGTCGAGGAGCTCTTGGACAGCAATGGCGTTGTTACGCCATGGATCAACTAGGCCAGGCTGGAGTTTTTTAGCTTCTTCAAGCAGCAGCCGGGCCCTCGTTCCATTGCCTGTGTAAACCAGAGATCTTGCCAACCCATGCATCGATGGCACGTGCTCAGGATTTGCGGCCAACGCGGCCTCAAAGAAAGGCACGGCATCGGCAAACCGATACACAGCAGCTAAGTGTTCACCGATGATGCGGTCACACTCAGGCCAGCCGCTATCGCCTAGAAGCGCACGATTACGATACTCCTGAGCACCGTCATCATCATTTGACAGCATCGCAGCCGCCGCCCGATGGCATAGCGTCATGCGGTGACTTTTGTTGATGGTCAAGATCTTATCGAGAAGACGAGCCCCATCTTTGAAGCGTCGGTCGTCAACGACATTGGTAGCGCGTTCTAACAACGCATCAACGCTGCGTGGATTGCGATCGAGCACTCTGGTCAGAAACTCTTCCGTCTTATTGGCGTCGAGAACCATGTTGGCTCCGCGCACGCGATACATCGCGAGCAGTGCCGCTTCATTGTCTCCGTTCAGATCTAGAACCTTCTTTAGGTCCCGCTCACCACTCGGAAATCCCTGGGTCTCTCCGTATGCAAGAAACTTGAGCTCACCCAGTGTTGTTCGCGCTTCCGGTCGTTCGGGTGCAGCCTGGATGCTGTCGACCAGGACGCGGCTAGCTGTTTCATAGTTTTGTCGGCCACCAAGCCGAAACAAAGAGCGCCCGACATATGCAAGTTGCAAAGGGTCCGTCGGCCGCGGATCAAGATCGGCGTTTGCTTGGAAGAGTTCTTTAGCACGCACACGCAGCCCATTGTCATGCAGTGCGGCAGCTAACTCATGTCGCGCGCGGCAATCATCTTGATCGGACTCAACCAGGGACTCGAGGATCGCAACGGCTGCTTCGTATTGGCCTAGGCACCGTAAAACCTTTTGCTTTAGCAGCACCACTTCAGCATTCGCCTTCGTGCCTGCGGGCAATCCATCAAGCCCCTCAAGCGCGTCCTCATATTTGCCGCGTCGTAAGGCTATTTCCTGAAATCCCAATTCGGCAGCAAGGCGGTATGCGTTCTCCGCGCTGACTTCATCCTCAATTAGGATTTCGAATAGCTCTTCATAGGCAGTCTCTGCTGCCAAGATTTCCCCTCGCAGCAGCTTGCGCTTCGCGTTCTGCAACACGCTCTCGTATTCAGCCAATGCTTCAGCGGCTTCTCCCTGAGCAGGTAGAGCCAGTGCCACAAGTGCAAAGCCGAAAACGCAACCAACAGACCTCAGTACACCCATCATCAATGACAATACGAAGGATTGGCCTTATCTGCTCGCGTAACCATGCAGACGGCTCAAAAACTCACGCGTCTCCCGTCGTTAAATAATGCCTGCATGCCCTATTGATCAGGCGCAAATTTAGCCTAGCGCACCAGTCAATCGATTACCTGCTAGCCGTCGAGTTGCTCAAACTCCGATACACCGTGCCGAAAACGATCCGGTAATGCGCAGGGCTTCATCTCACTATCCACAAATACGAGCGCTGCACTAGCTTTACAAAGCACGTTATCTTGCGCGCGAATCTCGTAGTTCATGTGAAAGCTGGTCGAACCGAGCTTAGTCGTGCAGACTGCTGCCTCAACCTTCATCCCAAGGCGACCGGGTCTGAGAAACTTCATCGAAGTTTCCGCCAAGACAAAATCTATGTGGTGCCCCTTCAGGAGATCCAGATGGGAAAAATAGGCATAACGAGCCTGCTCCATTATTGAGAGATAGACAGCGTTATTGATGACGCCGGCTGAATCTACATCCACCCAGCGCAATGGAACTTCGGTTACGAAGCGGTAAAACATACTCACTCATTGTTGCAGGCCAACGCTCCTGATGCGACTGATGAGAGTGAGATCTACCTAGTTCCTCTCACTCTTCTGACTAGTTAGGAGCAATTTGCCGACTTATGCGTTGTCCGACTATGCCTAAACTGACTCGATTGCTATCCCCCCTCTTGGCACTGGCAGTAGCGGCGCAAATGCTGCCAGCGCAAGGCAAAGGGCTAGTAGATCGCAGTTCGCCCCTGCAGGTCGTAGAGCCAGACCCCGGTGAACGCGAACTGCGCATGACTCCGGTAGTGCGAGCCGTGCAGCGAGCTGCCGACAGCGTGGTTAGCATTTATCTAACCAATCGACTGGCTGGCGGGCAGCCAATTACTGAAGGCCAGGGCTCGGGCGTCATACTCGACAAAAGCGGCTTGATCATTACTAACTGGCACGTGATCGCCCCGGTGCTCATTCGGACTAGGCAGTCATCGAGCAGGAATGTGATTGTTAAGCTTCGCGACGGCCGGCAGCGGAAGGCCAAGATTCTCAGCTCAACACCTGTTCGCGACCTCGCGCTGCTACAAATCGAGGCCTCGGGCGCCGAATCGTTCGAGCCGATTGAAATCGCACGCTCATCAGACCTGATGATCGGCGAGACAGTTGTCGCCATCGGCAATCCACAAGGCCACGCAAACACGGTGACCTCCGGAGTATTATCGGCCACTGGACGCTCTATCCAGGTTAGGGCGCCCGATGGCGAGGTTCGCACCTATAGCGACCTGCTCCAAACGGACGCGGCCATCAATGGCGGCAACAGCGGCGGAGCACTTCTTGATATCACAGGCAGGCTGATTGGTATTAACAATGCCATGTCAGCAAGCGCTGAAAATATCGGGTTTGCAATCCCGATGGATATCGTGCGCCAAGAGTTCACGAGTGAATTGCTACAGAGCAACAGCTTTGTGGCATCTGGCACATCACCATGGCTGGGTCTAGAGGTAGCCGACAAAAACGGCGACGTAGTCATCGCCGAAATTGTGGATGGCGGACCGGCGCAGCTCGCCGGTCTGAAAGTCGGCGACTCTGTTGTGAAAATAGGCGACCAAAAGGTCGCGTCGTCGATCGACTATCTTCGCAACTTCCTAGAACTCGGAAAGGGGCGCTCGGTGAAGATCACCGTGGCAAGGCTAGGCCGCGAATTGGAGGTAGAACTTTCTCCAATGCTTCGCCACGAAGGCTCTGTGCTGGCAACTCTGGGCGCCAAAATTGACGAGGTCCGAGTCGACACTGACGAGAGCTTGGTTCGCGCCGCCACCATCGCTTTTTATCGAGGCAGTGGGCGCCGCCAAGTCACGATTTTTCCGGCAGTCATTCGTATCAACGACGTGGTAAGGGATGGCCCAGCCGATGTCGCTGGATTTGAAGCCGGAGATGTTCTGCTGGGAGTGATTGCTCAAGGGCGCTATGGCGATCGTGAGCAGCCTATTGTTTCGCTGGTCGACTTTGCCCAATACTTAGAGTCGCAGCAGGGCAAGAAAGTGCGTCTGATTGTGCTGCGAGGTGATCGTGATTTGATCGGCACCATATTGGTGCCGCTGAAGACGGGTGGCAGCAATCGCTAGCTATCAAGCTCATCTTGGCAGTGACTACTCATCAAGCCACTGGCTAACGAAATAGCTGCGATCGCTTTGTTCGAGCCATTCACAAAAACTCAGGTGGTAAGGTGCGCAGCACTCGCGCTCAATCTCAGACTTCGTCATCCAGCGCGTGTCTAGGACTTCATTATTCGCACAAGGCTCACCGGCAGCCTCGACCCTGAAGAAGAACGATCGCCATGCGTAACGGCGGACGCCAGCGATGACCCGCTCTCCCTCCTGCAAAAAAACAAACTCTGGCTGACCCTGTAAGACCAGTTGGGTTTCTTCTAATAGCTCTCTACGAAGCGCATCTTGCAACATCTCGCGGGCTTCGACTCGGCCGCCGGGCAAATCCCATACGAGCTGCAGGTTGCCGTTGATCAAGCGCTCGTTCTGCACCATCAAGTATTGATCGCCCCGGCGCAGAACCGCGAAAACTCCGAGAAAGTCGTCTACTAATTTGTCCATTTGCTCAGCCTTGTGCGAATAGTCCACGTTGCAGTCTTGGTAAATATAGAGACTGCACCGAACGCCTCAGTGGCACCGAAGCAGCTGGGATAGAAGCGAGTATGCAGCATCGTCGGCTTACGGACGCGATTCGTGGCCGCAGTCTAGCGCGCTAACGCTTCGCAATATGCATCTCGTAGGCCAGCTGCCACAGTCAATGGCTTGCAGAGTTCCACAGCTCGCTCTGCGTCCCGGATCCATCCGGCCTGCAGTGCTTGGTCTTCATGCAAGCTCGATAACGCGCGTGCTAGTCCAGCCGGGCCATCGGCCACCGGAATAAGAATGCCTCGCCCAAAGTCTGACAGCGCGTCACGCACGCCCGGCACATCGTATCCAATGACTGGCACGCCAGCAGCGAATGCTTCAATCGCGACGAGCGGGCATCCTTCACGGACGCTTGGTAAAACTAGGCAGTCATACGCCGGCAACAGCCGTGCTATGTCGGGCACAGCACCACGCAGCAAGGCCCTGCCGCCCGATTCATGATCGGCCAAACGTTGCAACGTTGCTCGTTCGGGTCCCTCGCCGACTACATCGCCGCGCAATCCAGGAGTTCGGGCAATCGTAGCTACAAAATGATCCAAGCGCTTGATCGCTACTAGGCGCCCGACGGCACAGACTCGCCAATCCTCGGGTGGGATGCCAAGTTGTAGACGCGCATCGTGTCGTGAAAAGTGTGCCGGTGAAACAACAGCTGGTGCGGTGACTACAAACCGACCTCTAGCTGCGACGCGGCACTCGGCCAGTTCCTCGGCACAACTTTGACTTATGGCAAACAGCACGTCGGTCTTCTTTGCCATGCCTCGTTCAAGCATCGCCAAAACTTTGGATGGCAGCTTGCCAAAGTAATCTTTCAGAACGTGTCCATGAAATGTATGCGCTGTGACTGGAACCCTCTCTGCCCAGGCAGCTTTGCGTCCAATCAACCCTGCCTTGCTGGTGTGCGTATGCACAACATCTGGACGGAACGCACGAATCAGCTCTCGCAGCTTCCGGCCTGCGCGTCGGTCACCTAGGACGCTCAAACCGCGTCGCATATCAGGCAACTGCAACCAGCCACCAGCGGCACCATCTGCGGGAGCATTCGGTACACCGTGATCTGCTGGAGACAGTTCGACCTCTTCCGGGCCAACAAGTCCAGTTACGAGCAGGGTCTCTAAGCCCAGCTTGCGACCGGCGTGCCACAATGCAATGGACTGTCGAGTTGGCCCACCCAGATTCGGTCTCGTCAAAACCCGCAGCACGCGAATCTCGGCCCCTCGGGCCACTGCGGATGGTTGCTGCCTATTGGATGGATGCATGTGCGGTGAATCGACCGCGTCCATCATTAACAACCACAGGCTTCAGGAACATGACACGATTGAATTCTTGGTCACATGGATTCCAGTCTGCGCTTGGCGTGCGTGGCGCCTGCCATTGCTTGCATGTGCTTACGGCAGATATTGCAGCAAGAAAAAGTGCCATCCCAACAGCACAGAATAACCGCCAATCACAAACGCTAGCCCCCACCGTGCTGGACGGAAGTGCTTAGCCATTACCAGGAACATGGTCGCGATCGCAATTCCAACCGTCTTTAAAACGATGAATGGCAACGGATGCCATGAGGAATCCAGGACCCATTGGATGACGGGATTCAGCTCAGTGCCGCCATGCGAGAGGAATAGCAGAGTGAATATGGCGTCGAGCAAATTGAGGGCTACGACCGCGAGGATCACTAGCAATCCGCCGGAACCATGAATGTCTACGAAGGAGTTTTCGCGCTCTTCCGTCCGACGAATCTTGGCGCGACGGCCTCCCCAAAGGACGTAGCGGCTAAACATCGGGGTTGGCTTACGCCGGCGATCCGAACCAGTGCGTTGCTCATCGTTGGCTACCAAATCAGGTGCAGCTTGAACTCGCTGCGCGATCTCCCCTTCCAAAGTGCTCGTCACAGACACAGTATACCATGTTCCATGACCGTTGAGCGAATATCGCCATGGCTGTGAAGGTCAACGGCCCATGACAAGGAAGATGCACGAATGAAGGTTCACGTTTTTTTTGGTGAACCGTATGTGTTGGTGCTCCTCACGGCTAACTGCAGGCGTGATTGCGTCCCTTGCTTGGCTAGCTGAACTTGGTGACGCCAGGTATCGCAATTTCACTGACCGGGGCTTCATCCTCCCATTTCAGCAAGTTCGGCATCAAGACCTCCTTGCTGTTGTAGGCCTCCTGCCAAGTAATGCGTTTGCCGGTGTAGGCAGACATGCGGCCCATGATTGCCATTAGCGTGCTGTTGCACATGTATTCGCCGTTGTTGATTGGCTTGCCAGCACGTAGCGCACGGAACATTTCGTTGTGCTCGTTTTGATACATGTTTCCGATCTTGCCCCCGAATCGCCACTCGTTAGCGCCGGTGATTTGATGTCGGAACACGTTGGCCTTGCCCTCAGTGCCGTGAATGTATTCGTTCACGTCGCGAGCCGTATTGCTCTGCTGGCGACACTGGCTGATGCCGCGCGTGCCGTCTTCCCATTCGTAGTTGTTTACAAAGTGATCATAGATATTGCCGAACTTGGCATCCGTACGTTTTTGACGCCCACCCATGGAAACTACGGCACTGGGATAAACGTCACCTTTGATCCAGGCCATCAGGTCGAGGGTGTGGATGTGTTGCTCAGCAATGTGGTCGCCTGACAGATACGTGTAGTAGAGCCAGTTACGAACTTCCTTTTGCAATTGATTCCATTGTGGCTCGACCGTGCGGAACCACAATTCACCAGTCATGTAGTTACCCTGCATCGTCAAAATCTCACCAATAGCGCCATCCTGGAGCTTTTGAACGATTGCTCGACGCCCTTCGTGATAGCGATAGCAGAGGCCGCTGACGACCGAGATACCTTTGGTCTTCGCCAGCTTGCAAGCCGCTTCTACGCGCCGTACGCCGGGTGCGTCAACCGCTACAGGCTTCTCCGCGAATACATGCACACCCTTTTCTACGGCTCGCTCAATTTGCATTGGGCGAAACCCTGGAGGTGTTGCTAGCAGCACCACATCTACTCCTGTGGCAAGCACGCGATCCAATGCATCCACGCCGACAAATCGACGCTCAGGAGGAACATCAAACTGCGACTTCCGCTCTGCCTGGGTAGCAGATTCGAGAACCGCGCCTAGGCCATTCTCTAACCGGTCCGCAAAGGCATCACCAGCCGCGTAGAGAATGTTCTCCGGGTCGGCCATGATCGCTTGCAAAGCAGCGCCCGAACCGCGCCCACCTACTCCGACGATCCCGATCTTTAGCTTGCCGCCACCCTGGTGGACAGGCGAAGCAGCCCGGAGCGTATTAATGGAACCAGTGGCAGCCATCGTGGCAGCCATCGTGGCAGCACCAGTGGCTGAGGTCTTCAGGAAGGAACGGCGGGAAGGCTTCTTCATCGACATTGCAGTAACGGGAGTTAGGAGGCAGGTGGATACGGCAAACGAACGTCATTTTGCGACCATCTGACCTCGTCAGACTAACCATGGTTGCTGATGCAACAAAGGGCCGATCCAAAAGGCATTCATGCCATGTATCTGGCCGCTCGGTTGTGCAAGGCTCGACAGATGGCCCAGCTAGACCGTATTCTATCGAGATAACAGACAGGCATTTTTCACCTAGCAGACTGCCTCCTTTCAGCTGCCTTGTCCCTACGCCTTTGCGTCCCCGATGCGCCAATACGCCCTATTACTTTTTCTCTGTGGCTGCACCAACCTAACGATAGAGCAGGCCCAGCGATTAGAGATCTGCCAACGCAATGCCCCGCTCTACTTCGAAGGCGGCAAGCTCGGCCAGGCCTTGATCCAGGTTGAGAACGGACTCGAGATCGCCCCTGATGACTACAAGCTGAACGTTATCAAAGGTGCCGTTCTATTGCGGGCAAGCGAGCGCGACCCAAAAAAACTCAACCAAGCAATCGAAATCCTCGAGCGTGTCTACGATTGGCGATCCCCCAACCGTCATGAGCCCTATGAGTTGTTCTATTTTGGGCTGGCAAGACAGAAGCAGGGGCTCCGACACTTAGGCAATGCGATACGGCTGGAAGATCGCGCGTCCCGGGATCCCGATGACCAGCGACATAACGATTTCAAAAGCCAAGCTGTCGAACAAAGGCAGCAGGCTAACGGTCGACTGCGCGAAGCGGATGAGCTCCTAGCGCACCTCATCGAACGCGGCGAGCTGCTTCGAATGACCTACAATCATCGTCTGCAAATCGCACGGCAACTGGGTGACGATAAGTTGTTTCAAGCATCGGCAGAGGCTTACCTTGGCCAGATGACGCAAGAGGTCAAGTTCGTCGAAAACGAACTCAAGCGCACCGTGATCCCCGATTACGAAGCGGACAAATACAAGGAGTTGCTAGACCTCAAGGCTGAAGAGCTTGACGTTCGCGCTCTATATGCAGACTGGCACTTCCACCAAAAGAACTTCCAGGCTGCCCTAGATCAGATGAATATCGTCCTGCAGCTCGATCCAACGCGTAGCGATAATTACTACAATCGCGGACGAGTACGCATTGAGCTAAACGACACAGAGAACGCGAAGGATGATTTTCGCTACTTCCTCGCCACGTCGCAGTTGCCGGCTTCTAGCGCCAAGAAAACCTTTGCGACGAAAGTGCTAACGCAGTGATCTTGGCGAATGCTCAGCCCGCCTCGTTTCGACTGAGATCGCAGCGAGACTTCCGCTCTGTTTACCGGCGTGGTCGCCGAGCCTCGGGCGCATGGTTGACTGTAGTCGTTTGGCTACGTCGACCAGGAGAGATTCCGGCACCGAGAATCGGTCTGTCGGTTAGTAAAGATCATGGCGGCGCAGTGCGGCGCAATAAATTGAAGCGGGTCTTGCGTGAGGCATTTCGGACGGAGCGATCGGCTATGCCTGCGAATGTCGATGTCATTCTGATTCCGAAGAAACGCGACGACAACATGCCGCTGAGCGCAATCAAACAGGAGTTGCCGAGGTTGATCGAAAAGGCATTGCGGGCACCTAAGCGGGCGCCAAGGCGACGGCCCAAGTGAAGCGAAGCCCGCTGGTCATCTTGTTGTCTACTCCTGTATGGCTCTACAGGAAATTGATCAGCCCAATCAAGCCTGCAACGTGTCGATTCCAACCAAGCTGTTCGGGCTATGCCCTTGAAGCGCTACGAGTGCACGGGGCCATTCGCGGTAGCTGGCTGACTGCGCGAAGGATCTGTCGCTGCCATCCTTTTTGCAAAGCTGGATACGATCCTGTTCCCGCAAAGCGGGACCGCAAAGAACGCAAGTAGCTCGTGTAGTTGTAGGGAACGCCAGCTAGCTCTAACACCGAACCGACTGCAGGAGTGACGGCTTCGGTGAACTTGCAGAGCAATCGGTGACGCCTAGAGGTTTCCTAGGCGTTACGAGTGGCTCCGTAATATTGACTTTGCAATTTTGGATTGAGACCTGAGAACACCACGGACTCGGTCCTGAAGCCGCACACTGTGGTCCGGTTGAAGTGCTCAATGCACAAAAAAAGGCCCCGGCGTACCGGTGCCCTATAACCACGCAAGCAGCTTCAAAAAAGTGCTGCTGCGTTGCTACATTTCCGCGAGCAATTGCTCGACGGCTTCGGTCATCTTTTCGCCGCGCGGGCCCTTGAATCGAATGACACCCTTGTGGTCAAGGACGTAAATCGTTGGCCAAGAGCGGACGCCCCACTTGCTAGAGATTGGACCGCTTGTGCCACGTTCGCCATTCCAGAATGAGCGCCAGGTGACACCCATGTCTTTGGCGCGTGAGCGGAAGTAACCCTTATCTTTATCACTGTTGATTCCGATGAGGGCGAACGGCTTATCAGACATTTGTTCCACGAGCGACCGCTCGTGTGGGATCATTGCCACGCAGGGGCCTCACCAGAATCCCCAGAAGTCGAGAACCACGACCTTGCCGCGATAATCAGCTAGCTGGAACTTAACGCCATCCATGTCTTCACCCTGGATGTTTGGAGCAACAAGTCCAACTTGCAGCTTCTCCTTGGCAAACATCGGGCCGCGAATTTTATCGCCAAGCCAGTGGTCGCCGCAGAGCTTCTCGGCTTTCGCCATTAGCTCCTTAGCTTTGTCAGCGGTCTTC
Source organism: Planctomycetota bacterium (assembly GCA_965662465.1). Lineage (GTDB taxonomy): Bacteria > Planctomycetota > UBA1135 > UBA1135 > UBA2386. Next base: position 21,220 of record CBFIIO010000054.1, read on the forward strand.
TCGCGGTCGCGTGAACGTGACAAGGCCATCGACTGCCAATACATCGCCCAGGCCTTCGCGAGATCAACGGGAGAATCCGCGATGACCTGCGTTAAGAATGCATCGGACTCAGAGGCGCCAAGTGGCCGTGAAAGCATGGAGGCCTTTTCTAGCAGGCCGACAAGCGCGGGACTCTTCATGTGGCTGGCCTGAACTTGGGCAACCACACCCTTGACGATGTCCGTATCTCGACTGTTGATGGCTGCCCACGTCAGCAGCATGAGAGCATCGTCGCCCTCGTAGTTCTTCGCTGCGTCGAATGCAGCGCGGCCTAAACCAGCTGCATCGGGCCGTTGCAGTGACGACCGCAGTTCGCGCAGAGCCTGGTTGTCCCTGGCCTTGCGCGCTTGCTTGTAGGCCTCTGTCGAGGTGATCGCCGCCGAAGCCGCGCGGTAAGCTGCCGTTTGCGTAGCAAGCTCTGCAGAAAGTTTATCGTGTACGGTCTGAGCCGAGGGTTGTTGCGTGGCCCCACTTTGGGCCGACAACAACACCGGCAGCATCAGTGCCGCAACGGTGGTTGTGAGTAATCGCATAGGCCAAAATCATACGCTTCGGCAAGGTTCATGGCTTCCGGAGCATGTGAATATTAGGTCACAATGGCCAATGAAGCTGGATGCTTGGCGCACTTAGCTAGACGCACAAGCTACTCATATGGCTGCGTAACTACCCCGAGCAACGCGGCCAAACTAAGCACGTCTAAGCGATTATGCTCGAGAACTCGATCGACTGGTCCGGTTCGGTCTCTGATCCAATCCAAGAAGGCTGCCGGTGCCTCACTGCCAGGAAGATCATCGTCGCGGTATAGCGACAATAAGCGCTCTTCGGCAGTTCGAAGGCGGCTGTCTGGCCACTGTCGACCACACTCGCGGCGAATCACGTGATAGAGATCTAGATGACGATCTGTAAGAACAGGCGCTTGGATCTTGTGGACCGCCAAGCGCGCCGCGATGCGGTGCCGATCATAGCTTTTACCTACAAACGTGACCGGCACGGGATGCTCCGCCAGTCGCTGTGCAATGTGGTGGAGCATGGCGGGTTCTTCCCCGAAATCACGAAGGAACAGCTGTTCGAGCACGAGTTCGTCACCCTCAAAGAACGCTATACCATAGGCAAAAACCATGGTGCCAGCGCCACCACTCAAACCTGTGGTTTCGGTATCCAAGAACAAGCACTCTGACGGGGTCAATTCTGCGAATGACGGTGATTTTGCAATTTTTGCCAGCCGCTCTCGATCAAAATGACGGGCCCGATCGATGGCGATTCGACCATGCATATGAGTCATCGGGTAACGCAATTCGCGCCGCCACATAGGACCATGCTCCGTATCTAAAATGTCTGCATGAGGGAGCGTTACCACCTCGCGACTTAGGTGTGCCGGCATGCCGTTGGCAATCCGCTGTTTGCGTGCTTTCAAAAAAGCTCGCAAGTCACCACGTGGTGGCACAACGGATTGATGGTTTCGCGCAGATATCTGAGACAGCGCAGATCTCTGAGGCAGCGCTGAATCCTGTGGCGTCAATGGGTCTTTGCTTGCCAAGTCACCGGCTGTCACGGAATCCGTGCGATGCAAAGGCGCTGTCACGGAATCCGTGCGATGCAAAGGCTCTGAATGCTCAAGCTTGAATGCCCGACGCAATTTGTCACGACGCGATCCTTTGCTCGGCGGCGACCCTGCATTCCCAGTGGGCACCTTGGGCCCACCCGCATGCCTACCTGGACTTGGATCCACAGGGGCTACCATGCGGCCTCCTCAATGGGTGGCAACATCTGCTCTCGCTCTTCGAGCATGCCCCGCAAGATTGTCAAGGCGACGGATTTACTCCTAGCACCAAGGCTTGCTTGAGGACCGACACACGAAGGGCAGCCACTGCGACAATGGCAACGTTGCAGCAATTGCTCAGCAGCCTCCAGGATCTCTCTATGCACATGAAAAAGGCGCTGCGCCAAACCAACCCCATCGGGGATGCGGTCATATAGAATCAATGCTGGGGCCTCAAAATGCGGATGCAAGGCTTCGGCCTTAACTTTGACATCGCCTGGATCTACGCGAACAAACAACGGCACTAGGCTATTCAGCAGCTGGCCGATCCCCTGCAGGCACGATGCCTCGCCACCATTACGTAGACCGAGTCGCTGCACCAACTCCGGCCGCAATACGAGCGCAGTTGCTTCGGTTTCGAACTCTTCCGGTGGAAGGTGGATCTCACCGATGCCAACGTTTTCGCGCGTGTAGAACTTGATCTTTTTAAACGCCTTGGCGAGCGTTGAGACGTGCACCTCACCCCGATGTGCCGTGTAATTTGGATACTGCGTCTGTTCATCAAAATGCAAGAACTTGACTTCCGTCTCGGTGTCGGCCTCGGTGTAGTAGTCTGCATCAATTTGCTTCACAAATGCGCGCCGATCATCAAAGTCGAAGCGCTCTACTAAGAACGTGTCGCCTTGATGGCCGTAGATTGCGCCTTCATACACCTCGGTGATCGCAGATGGACGATCGATCTCCGCCAAGATCTTGCGGGCTCCTGTCTCTGGGTTGGTGATGTCTTGGATCGTTACATTATCCATATCCGCCGCAGTGAGGCTGACGCCTTCTGCCGGATACGTGCGCTCCGCGTAATGGAAGCGACCAGACTGATGCACCAGCACACGCAGGTCGTGGGTCAAAAAATCTAATACCTCACGAGTATCATCCGTTTGGCCAAATCGCTCATTCTCGTCGAAGGGCAATTCAAAGGCCGCACAGCGAATGTGGTTAGTCAAGATGATCGCATTGTCTGGATCGATGCTGACAGCATCTCTGGGCTGGTCGAACAAGAACCCGGGGTGCTGCATTAGGTATTGGTCCATTGCTGAGCTGCGCGCAACCACAACCACGGCGCTCTCCTGACTGCGGCGCCCGACACGGCCAGCCTGCTGGAAGGTGCTCGACACGGTACCTGGATACCCAACCATCACGCATACATCGAGGCTGCCAATGTCGACACCAAGCTCAAGTGCATTGGTCGAAACTACCGTGCGAATCTCGCCATCGCGCAGACCCTTCTCGATCTTGCGGCGGAGATTCGGCAGGTAGCCACCGCGATACCCTGCAACCTGCTTCTGATCGATGTGCTTTGCGCGTGCATCATCACGCATATACTTCAGCAATACCTCCGTTTGGTTGCGTGACCGCACGAAGAAGATCGATTGCAGGTCGCTATCAATCAACTTGCCGCCTAATTGACGCGCGGCTTCGCTGGCGGGCACCCGCATCCCGGAGATCGGTTGCGTTACCTGTGGATTTAGAAAGACGTAGTGCTTCTTGCCGCGGGGGCTGCCATCTTGATCGACGCAGTGCATGTGCTGCTCGAACAAGCGTCGCCCATGCTCGGCAGCATTGCTGATGGTCGCCGAAGCTCCACAAAAGGTTGGGTTGGATCCGTAATGGCGACAAATACGCTGAAGCCGACGAAGCACATTGGCTACGTGCGAGCCATAGATCCCTGACAATGTGTGCAGCTCGTCCACTACCACGTAGCGGAGGCCAGCAAACAAGCCTTGCCACTTCTGGTGATTTGGCAGGATGCCTTGGTGCAGCATGTGCGGATTCGTCAGAATCAAACTGCCATGCTCGCGCAGCGCCGAGCGAACCTGCGGCGGTGTGTCGCCATCGTAGACCGCTACGGTCAATGCATCCTCGTCTTCGCTGCGCGTAGATTGCGCTTGTTGCAGCAACTTCTCTAAATCCGCCATCTGATCCCGCGCCAGCGCCTTGGTCGGGTACAAATAAAGGGCGCGCGCATCCAGCCCATCACGCACTAAGGCATCGAGGACCGGGAGGTGATAGGCCAGCGACTTGCCCGAAGCCGTAGAGGTCGCAATCACAGCATGCTTTCGAGCATGCAGGAGGTCGGCGCACTCACGCTGGTGCGAGAACAACTCTAAAATACCGCGCTGATGCAGGGCGGCGGCCAAGCTGGGGTGCAGCCATTCAGGAAACGGCTGCATGCAAGCCGGGCGTGGTTCGACCTGATGGATGGCATCCACCGTGCCAGGCCCATCATCTGCGTTTTCGCGCAGCTCTTTTACAAATCCGCTCAGGTCCAAGTTTGGACCCCGCACCAGTAACCACCCATGACAACTACCTTAGGGGCAACCCGAACGGAAACCAAACATAGTTTAGTGTCTTGTGGTCAAGCACTTGGGCGTGCATCCAGCAAGCTGGCTGCGCAATATCGGTCGGCGCGACGAATCGCAGCAGGTTATGAGGCCGATCCAGCGTCAGCCCACAGCGTCACTCTGAACAGCGGATCGCATCCTGTGGCAATCCGCTTGCTAGTGCTTGCTACCGCGCGGCACCCGACGATTCAGAAAGTCTGCCAAAGACGCGTATAGGTGGGCGCGAGTGCCACGCCCCTCACGAATGCTATGAGTACGATTGGGGTACGCGAGATATTCAAAGACCTTCTCATTGGCGACGAGCGCATCGAACAGCCGTTCGCTGTTTTGGAAATGCACATTGTCGTCCCCGGTGCCGTGAACTAGCAACAGCTTGGCCTCTAGGTTCTTGGCAAAGGTGATCGGGGAACACCTCTTATATACCTCGGGAACCTGCCGCGGATCGCCGCAGTAGCGCTCTTGGTAAATCGTGTCATAGAGCGTGATGTCAGTGACTGGCGCTACTGACATGCCGGCTGAAAACAGGCCGGGGTGGCGGAACAGCATGTTGAGGGTCATAGCCCCACCGCCCGACCAGCCCCAGATAGCCAGCCGCTCCCGATCCATCCAGCTACGTTCTGCTGAGAGCTTGCGTACTGCCTGCCCCCAGTCATGGGAGCTGACAACCCCAATGTTTTGGTAGAGCGCCTTGCGCCAATCGCGGCCCTTTGGCGCCGGCGTGCCACGGGCGTCTAGCGACATCACCACATAGCCTTGTTGGGTCAACCATCGATGGAACAAGTGATGGCCGAGTGCCCAAGTGTTCTTGACAGTCTGCGACCATGGCTCCCCATACACGTGAAAGACCACGGGCCATTTACGATCACTCGCAAATCCCGCGGGATACATGGCCCAACCATCAAGCGTGTGGCCATCATCGGTGACGACCTGAAAGAACTCGTTCTCACCTTTCTCTATCTTGGCGTAGCGATCATGCAGAGCTCGATTGTCAACGAGGACACGCACCCGATCATGGCTCGGCAACTTGACAAGGTCGATAACCGGAGGTGTGTCAAAGGCAGAAAAC
>CBFIIO010000055.1:0-26171 GCA_965662465.1 Planctomycetota bacterium
GCACTCCTGAATTGCTTGATCTGTTCCTCAAAGAAGGCATGCCCCGCTACACAGGGCAGTGGATCGGCGCCGCTTGGTTAATCAGCGGACTAGGGATCGCCCGTTTACAATCAGCTGATCAAAAAAGACCCGTATTGCCTTAGCGCAGGGAATCTACACTCCTAGTGAAAGTAGACCTGGGCAGTCAACTACGGCGTCATCTCAAGCACTAGCCCGAGCTACCAAGAGGACTTCGAGCAAAGCGCAACGAAGCTGCTGGCATGCTGAGCACATCTGGAATACCGCACCAGTCATTCCCGCTCCCCGCACACTCCATCACGGTCCGCATGCAAGCGTTTTGCTGATCAGGCTGCTAGAGTTGCGACCGACAATTCTGCGACCGCGCGCAGTTGCAAGCCAAGAGCCAACATGTTCAAGCAATTCCGAGAGAGACGACAGCAAGCGTCATTACAAGCGCGCAACTAATACGACCCTGAAATCCGTATGCCAGATCCTGCCATCTTTGTTGGAGGCTGCGACCGATCCGGAACAACCCTATTCAAGTCGGTACTCGACCGGCACCCGCGCCTTGCCTGCGGCCCGGAAACGAACATCTGGGGACGGCCCTTTCGCATTGGCAGCCTTGGATCGTTGTGGGAGGTTTCCAAACGCGAGCTGAAACAACGAGTTCAAAAGGCTGCACACCTCCCAGAGTTCGCAGTCGACTTCTACCAAGACTATCTGTTACGCCCAGATCAAAAAATTCGCTGGGTAGACAAGACACCCAACAACGTGATGGTAGTCCCCCAGCTACTCTCATGGTTTCCTGAAGGTCGCTTCATCCAGATGATTCGCGATGGTCGCGACGTCTGCTGCTCACTACGCCACCACCGCAAGGAACGGATTCGAGGTGGCAGGATCGTGCCGATGCGCACCAACAACCCAATCGATGAATGCGCCAAAAAATGGCTTCACGAGACCTCGCTAGGGCTCTCCTCGCAAGACCACCCACGCTACCTGCAAGTGAGGTATGAGCATTTCCTCAATGAACCAGAGCTCGAACTGCGGCGTGTCTGCGAATTTTTGGGCGAGGATTACGATCCACAGATGCTAGACCCGTCGATCAAGACCAAGTCGGCCCAACTCATTGGCTCCAAGCTTAACAACTCCAATGCCGACCGCCCAATCGAACGACAAGCCTTGCAACGTTGGCATCGTGACCTGAGTCCTGAAGAACGACGAACCATCGAACAAATCGCTGGCGGACTGCTGCGTAAACTAAACTACACGAACAGCAGCGATTGGGTTGCAAATGGTCGACCCGACTAAGCAAGGTCAACCTACGGCGACAAATCCGCCAGGGCTACCAACGACTGAATACCTCAGGGTCGAACAACCAGGGCGAACGGTTCTCACATCCTTGCAAGGTGAACCGCATACTTATTGGCGGTTGGCAACTTTCTAAATCTGGCCGCGAAACATGCAACTCAACCAAACGTTTCTCGTAATCCGACGAGGACGACCGACAAAACTGTTCGAGTGTCACCATCTGTCGATCGCCAAATCCCGCGCTCGAAAAAAGCACCCACTCACTACCAGCTTCGACACGCCCAACCTTGCCGTCATGATTTAGATCAAGACGCTCAAACAAACTGACGGACTCTTGTTCCGGGACCCTAGAGGGCCGATTCGCCAGATCAGTTGGCGACCAAGTTAGGGATAAAGCCAATATCTGCTGAGAACTTTCGTCGACCCAAATACAGCTGGATTGAGGAACAAGCGGATCAACCGTCTCAGGCCTGCGGCGACCAACAATGCATCGCCAGTTGGAGCCAGAAGTCGCGTTTCTGTCAAAATATGGGGTTAGCGGCACGTGACGAGGGTGGCCCAAGCCATTGGATTGATCAACTTGAACCAGACCTCGATCAGGCGAATCCGACCTCGCCAAAACAATCTCAAAGGTGTGGGTATCACGCAACAACCTCACCCACTCTCGTGGTGTCATGGTCGAAATGGCAACTCCGTCGGTAATCAGCCACCGAGGCCATCCACCGACGGCCACGGGCGGGCCCTGATCCCGAAATAAGCAAGCTCCATCGGCAGCACGCAACAACAGATAATCACTCGACTCAGATTGTGTCTCTACAGAAAGTAAGCGTTCGTCAGTCTGACCGACATCCATCTCGCCTCGAACCGCCTGGTCTAAGCCTCGCAAAAAATAATTGAACTTGGCGTCTTCAGATTGCGACAAGCTCAAAGACGAAATCACTTGCTCAGCAGACTCGCGACTATCGAAGCCCAACATCGAGACCACCAACAGAGCCGCAGCAATCGTAACCATCACAGCCGTACGTTGAGCATTTAGAAAACGTCTACGCAACTGCGGAGGCTCCAGATTCAAACTGCTGACTAAGCGCGCTATCCGCTGACGCCTCACAGTGTCACTGTCGCAATACATGGTCTGGAGAACCCCATGCACAAACTGTTCGCCCGAGACTGATTCAGGATCAGTACTCGAAACATCTACAAATCTAGGATCCTCATTACTCATGATAATTCCACCGCTTGATGCATGCACTCAGCAAGCAATTTACGACCGCGCTGCACACGCTTTTTGACAGCCTCTTCCGTCACGTCCAGCTTGCCCGCGACAGATCGCAATGCGAAGCCGCCCTCATAAACAAGACCCAAAGGAACCCGTAATGTGTCAGGCAATTTTTTTAGGCACAGGAGCAACCTGTCAACTACTGGCGACGATTCGCCATCTGAATACGCGACAATAAAACGATGCTCTAAACTGGCCATCACCGCTTCATCACAGGAAAGCAGTTGGTCACGGCCTTGCTTTGCCTGGAATTGCTTCACCTTGTTAGCAGCAATTCCTCGCAACCAAGGTCCAAACGACTTCGTTCGATCGAACTCCTCTAGCTTGCGCCAGGCGGTCAACATTGTTTCCTGGAACAAATCCTCAACAAGGTCCTGCGACCTGACCAGAGAACGCAGAAAGCTCATCAGCATATCGGCATTTTGAACAGCAAGGATCTCGAAGACCTTACTGCTCTGAACGTCATTATGCCTGTCTTTACCGCTAACACCGCGCGCGCTCATGATTGACTTTCCAGCGATCACCTATCAAGGGGACATGAATCACAAAAATATCGCCTCGAAGACAACACTTGTCGACTGCTGACGACAGCTATGCAAACTTCCCACCCCAGAAGGACTGCTAGCTCCTGAAGCGATAGGGCGAACCTTTCTGGAATCATGGCAACTACCATCCTGCCCATCCGTGATGAACCGCCCTGCAGCATCTAGATTTTCAGCTGCCAACAAGACGATCTAGAAAACCAGGCTCAATCGAACAGACCTGGCAGATCAGCAACGAGCTCCTGAGGCCCTCTTGTCACCGCCGAGCGTGATCATCACGCTTGCCAGCACTGATCGCCAAACTCTAATAGCCACACCTCAGCGACGCCAAACTCTCGACATCGTTAGGCTTCGGAACTTTGCCAAAAGGGTGATCGAAAGCAAATCAAGCAGCGATCAGAGTGCACCGTAAACCTGAACGAGATCACGATTGAGAATCCCTGCGCATTGCCACTGCTATGGAAGACAGAAGCAAATGCTAGACGGCCAACTATTCATTTCGGTCACCGAGCAAGGACTCGCCGCAAAGCCGCATACTTACACAACGCATGCCGACTCAATGACTACACGAAATACCGACGGCGATTTCATACGCGACAACCGCAAGTACAAGTTGACACACAAATTGAATGACGGGATTGTCCTCTCAGCTAGATTTCTTATCGAAGTCTCGTCGGTCCACAGCACCATTTCTTCACTCCGCCATTCCACCAGATGCTTGGACGTAAACTGCTGCTTGCTGCAATCGTGTTTTTCACGGTGCTAGAACTACTGCTCCAGACCGGGGCGGTCTTCGCGAGCTCGACCTTAGCAGCAACCAAAAGTAACGGACCGTCGGTCTTGTGCCTTGGAGATAGCTACACCGCGGGCGTTGGCGCGACCACGCCCGAACAGAGTTACCCAGCACAATTACAACGTCAACTACGCGAGCTGGGTCATGATGATCTCACCGTGGTCAACGGTGGCTGTCCTGGCAAAGATAGCGCCTTCATGATGCGACGCCTACCAGGCTTGCTGCAACCTGAGACCAAAGTGCTATGCCTCCTAATGGCATTCAATGACACGTGGTCGCGACCAGACCCAATCGATACCGAGCAACTAGATCTTGATGCCAACTACGAAAGCACCTTCGAATGGCACTGGCGAACCGGACGCTTAGTGGCGCTCTGCTTAGGCTTCGGAGACAACTCGTGGCACCGTACAAGCGATCAGATAGCTGCAACCACTGCTGCCGCGACCACCAATGCTGCCGCGACCAATGCTGCCGCGACCATTGTTCCCGAGCACAGCTTACAAGCTACCGAAGCAGGCCTTGGCCTGCTCAACAAGTCCGGCATCATCAGTGATGATGACCCTGCGCCGTCCATAGCGCCGCTGCCGCCTGCCGAGCTGCTGGGCCGCATCTACGAGATTGAAAAGGAGCTATTCACGGACCAACGTGAGAAGGCTTTGGCCAATGCCATCAAGCTAGTTGCCGACTTCCCTGAACACGCATCGGCGTATAGGACGCTCGCCGTAGTAGCCAACACCCCTAACCAATTAGAGCAATCCAAGGCCGCGCTGGCAAAGCTCACCGAAATGGCAGCCACTGGTGATCCGGTTAGCAATGAGAATCAGATCATTGCTCTGTTAGCTACAGGCAACAACCAGCATGCACTACGCGCTGCAAAGGCATACTTAGCAATTGATCCTAGCTCGCTCACAGCCTCAATGGCCGCGCAAGCATCTGCACATACACTCGGATTGTTCGAAGAGTTCTGCATAGAAGCTCCGAGAACTTTGCGGCTGGCAGCTCAACGGATGCCGCTACAATCCGCAGCCATTGCACGCCACTACGCAGAAGTCATCCATCGAGACGAACCACAAAAAGCAAGCCGGTTGATCGTTGCAGCAACCCTACTGGATGGCAATCGAGCGTTAACTCGGGCCCGCGTTTCTGCCGTCCGCCAAACGATGACCTGGGACCATTTCGATCAAGCAGTCGATACGGCAACGCTTGCGCATGAAGCGCAGCGCGAGGCCTTACGACTAATGCTACGCGGAGCCTATGAAGACAACGGCAGTGCCACTCCATGGGCGGCCACCATGCGACACCACATGCTCGCAATCGGCCGCCTCTGCGCCGAGCGAGACATCCAACTAGTGATTCTTAGTTACCCGTTCCCTCATCCGGAATTAGAACGCATACAACACGAGGTTGCCGAAGCATTACCAGCAACTCTGGTATCAATTCGGGCACGCTTCGACAAAGAACTGGAAACCCGGAGAAAGGCGGAACTATTTGTCCGGAACGGCCACTGCAATGACGCCGGCTATCGCATCATGGCCGAACTAACGGCAACCGCTATCAGCCCGCTGCTACGCTAGATTTTTCGGAACAGGCGCGAACACCGCAGTGCAATACTCCGGTAAACAGCACCCAACAAAGCGCTAACGAATACTGCGCAATCGACAGATTCACAGAGAAGTCGCGCCTCAGCTCATCCTGCTGGCTTCTGCTCCGGACCGCTATCAGAAGTGATGATCCGCACCGACGGCTCAGCAAGACATCCCCATCAAGCTACGCCAACCGCCAGGATAGACACGAAATCCAGGCTGGTTCGGTCAGTTCTACGGGCTGTCAAACTGTGGCCTCCACCCTGTGGTCACGATGCCACCGCGATTCGATTGATCAGCCTCACTCTCGAAACAACCATGCTCCTCTCGGCGCCAGATAACAGATGTCGCAGTAGCCCAAGGTTCTGATTTAGCGCTTGCCGCATTACTTGCTAAGCTAAGGACATCTGGCAAATCGCTGGACCTACATCCCTAACCAATCCTGCAGTCGACATGTCCGCATCTAACACCGAGATCGACCAGTTCATGGCCGGACTCGAAAAGCGCAATCCTGGCGAATTAGAGTTTCATCAGGCCGTTCGCGAGTTCGTTGAGAGTGTGATGCCATATTATTTGGATCACAGTTCCTATCGAAAAGACCTCATCTTGGAGCGAATGACCGAACCAGATCGGATCATTTCATTCCGCGTTGCATGGGAAGACGACACCGGTGCTGTGCGCGTAAATCGCGCTTGGCGTGTCCAATTCAACAACTCGATCGGCCCTTACAAGGGCGGGCTTCGCTTCCACCCAACTGTGACGCAGTCAGTCTTGAAGTTCCTCGGCTTCGAGCAGTGCTTCAAGAACGCGCTGACGACATTGCCAATGGGCGGAGGCAAAGGTGGCTCCAACTTCAATCCGAAGGGCAAGTCTGATCGCGAAGTCATGCGCTTCTGCCAATCCCTGATGATCGAATTGCATCGACACATCGGCGAAGACACAGACATTCCTGCTGGCGACATCGGCGTCGGTGCACGTGAAGTCAGCTACATGTTTGGCATGTATAAGCGGCTCGAGAACCGGTTCGTTGGCACCATGACTGGTAAGGGCTTAGCCTTCGGTGGCAGCCTTGTCCGGACGGAAGCCACCGGCTACGGCACGGTTTACTTTGCCGAAGAAATGCTGAAGCATCGCGGCGACAGCATGCAGGGCAAAACCGTTGCGATCTCAGGCTCAGGAAACGTCGCCATCTACGCTGCCCAAAAGGCGATGATGCTAGGTGGTAAAGTCGTAACCATGTCAGACTCTGCAGGCTCTATCTACGATCCGGCTGGTCTAACCGACGAGAAGCTAGCGTTTATCAAAGACCTCAAGGAGGTCCGCAGAGGACGCATTTCCGAATACGCTGACAAGTTCGGATGTGAATACCAAGAGGGCAAACGCCCATGGGGAGTCACCTGCGACATCGCGCTGCCATGCGCCACCCAGAATGAGCTCGATGGCTCCGATGCAGCCATGCTACTCAAAAACGGCTGCAAAGTAGTTTCTGAGGGCGCAAACATGCCTAGTACGCTCGACGCAGCACGTCAGTTCGTTGCCGCAAAGACAATGTATGGACCCGGCAAAGCAGCGAATGCTGGTGGTGTCGCGGTTTCTGGCCTAGAGCAGTCGCAAAACGCCGTACGGATTTCATGGGACCGCGAAGAAGTCGAACTACGACTTCACAAGATCATGCAAAAGATCCACGCCAAGTGTGTCGACTACGGCACGGAAGGCCGTGAAGTCAATTACGTGAAGGGCGCAAACATCGGCGGCTTCGTCAAAATCGCCGAAGCGATGACCGCATATGGAGTCGTCTAATCGTCGCTGGCAGTCAGCACTTCACTGCTGACTGCCAGTCCTTCGCTGACGCACGCAGCGAAGGACATAAGCCAACCGGCGCCCGAACGTCGAGGCCGCGATCTCAAGCATGAATCCAGCGGTATGGGTACGGGCACGCGCCCGATCACCGGCAAGATGCGAACGCTCCACAACGGAACCGTGGACGACGACACGCCTGCGCTATCGACGCTCAGCCAAATGCCTGATCACCTAGAGGACTTGGTAGGTAAAGCGCACGCCAATGAAGCCGCTAAAGGTTGGCGTTATTGACCCGGCATTCGGACAGGCATTCCAAAGCATGCTCGGGAAGAAGCCGCGCGTTCGCAGTTGCCAGCGCTCGCGACTGAAGGAACTTCCTGTAAGGCCTTCCACAATGCTGGCCGTTGCAGACGAGAACACCGTCGCACCCGCACTCGCACTCGCAAACAGCGGCCCACCCTGGACCCCACTGTAGGGTCCGTTGTCGAAGTCCGAAGTCAGCAGAGACTCGGGATGCGTTGCACCAAGCGCAGGTTGGTGTGCACAAGAGTCAGGCGACAAGTAGGCCCAGGCGGAGGCCGTCATGCTCATTCGACTCCAATTTCCGCTACCAAACTGGAGATCCATTATCTGATCAGGATCCCACTCGGCCCAAGTTGACAACACACTCAGCGGCATCAACGCAAGAAAGGTATTTGGTTGCGATGAGTCAGGCACAGCCAAGACCTGGGCCCAATTCGCCAACATGTTCGTAGGCTGAGAATTGATCATCACCCGCTGCAATTGGGCCGCAGCAGGCCCGGCAAATGCACCGAAGGAGGTCAAAGACAGAACAGTCAGGAAGAGTCGTCGCAACATCTTGGGTATTAGTTCGAGCCAAGCGCCGAGCAAGAATACCCGGGTCCGGCATGCTAAAGCACCTGATCGTGCTCCTCTATACGCACAAAGTTGTACCCCCGGACGCAGCGGAACGACAAATGAAAAACGCAACGAATCTCGTGCGCTGCGCTGGATCTGGATCTTGGGGATTACCTGAACTTAACCAAACGGCGTTCTAACTATGCACCTACTCAGCTCTGCCTTGCTCTCTGCAGCCACCCTAACCACCGCTATTTCGGCACAACTCCCCTCCTACATGACGACGTATTCGCAACCCGAAGCCTCGGCTTCGGGGAGCGGTGGAACTGCGCTGTCGACTTTGCGACCTAACGAAATCCACACCCTCGAGTTCAACAGCGCATGCATGCTGTCGGCAGAAAAATGGCTACCTAGAACCTGCACGCAAGTCATGGCTGGCGACGAAGATGCTGACGGGCTCTTCTTTCACCCTAACGTTCTTGATCGTATCGATGCCTTGGTCTCGATCGCTAGCTGGGCAAGCCCAACGGGCGGCGACACCCAGCGCTCGATCTACTTTTCGCCTAATGCTGCAATGGGAACGGCTATCAGCGGTGGACCCGGACTACGGCCCGGTGATGTAGGCCGCATCGTAAAAATCGGCGGAGCAGAAGGGCAAATTCAGTACTTCCTGCGCCAGGAGCAGGTCAATCAAGCACTTGGCTTACCACCGTCCTATCCAATCAACATCGATGCGATCGCCTTCCAGCCCAATTACGGAGTCTTCTTCTCCATCGACACCGATGTTCTCGCGGTAACAGCGTGCGGACCAACGCTTATACGCGATGGCGATGTTCTATGCTTACCGCCAGGATTCACGAGCTATGCCCCAAACCTAACGATTGCAAGCACTGCACCCAGCAGCGCGCTAGTCGCTTATTCAGAAGCCCAAATGGACATGATGACGGCAAATGCGCTGGTAGCAGATCGCTTTGGCGCATGCGTGACAACAGTCGGGGACACCAAGTCTTTAGAAATTGATCTCGCGGGTCCGTCCACGGTCGTTAGTCCGTGCCCAGGTATATCGTTGCTGGTGCCCAACCTGGTCTACTCCTGCGAACACATGACTGGCGCAAGCCTGCTAGAAACCTCCGGGGGCGGCAGCATCCACAACACCCCATGCGGGCCAGCAGGGGCTCCTTGCGGCGCAATGACCATGGGGCCTCAGTTGGGGATACGACCAGCTAGCCTTACAGTTGGTGCAGCGAGCTTCGTCAACGCCCTGGCTAGCAGCCGCGGATGCCGGCACGTGCTCGAACCACAGCAGCATGTCATGCCAGTGTTTCCGCTTGGCGCACCACTCGGGGCCAACATGATCGATTACCACAACCCTTTTACCGTGAGCTTGATCCTAATCGAGATTGTGTCACCGACAGTTCCCAGCTCCGTGCCGGCAATGCCATTCTCACCCTCTTGCTTTCCCGATCTCTACGCGCCTGGAATCACATCCTGGATGCCGGTCACCTCTGGCTACGGCTCGTTTCCAATGGTTGCAATCCCACCAGGATGGATGGGTAAAGTGCTCTACCAGGGCGTTGGATTTGGTGCGGGCACGTTGGAACTGAGCACGCCAGCTGTCATTGATGTGATCTAGTCCACCGATCAAAACTTGGCGCAGCAAAACAAACGGCTCATACGAAAACTCGTGACGGCTCGAAGTAAGTACTGCTCGGCGTCACTTACTGAAACGCTTGATGCACGCACCTGCAACTTCGTCACATGCTTTCGATCCGCCACCGTGGTTGCAGGTAACCAAGACGGCAAACCCCATATCGGGAGCCATCCAGGCAACCGCATACCACAGCGTATTGGAGCCGTTATGCCACAAGACTGGACCAGTTGCCCAGTCACGCTTGGTGACCACCCAACCTAGAGCGTAGTCCCCACCCTTTGGCGGCTGATGCAAGGTTGCGAGTGATGATGCCGAACAGACAGGCTTACCAGCCTCCACCACAACCCCAAGATGCATCGCAAGGAAGCGCGCCCAATCTTCTAGGGATGCATGCACGGTGCCAGCAGGCCCAAGAGAAGGCGGGTTGTCGGCAAACATCGGCTTATCAGCCGCATCAACCGTCATGTGGCCCCATGGTTGCTCGACTTTATCGTCATGACCTGGAGCCCCAAATCCAGCACTAGACATATCCAACACATCAAACAAGCGGGCCTGAATCAACTGCTGCCAAGACTTACCTGTCGCCCGCTCTAGTGCAGCACCAGCGATCATGTAGCCCGCATTAGAGTATTGAAATCGCTCGCCTGGCGCGGCCTCAGGCTGGCTCTCCAACATCGTTTGCGCAACCTCACGGCGAGCTTCGAGGTTGCTACCATCAAAACTAAATAACGAAACCCACTGCGCAGTTGGTGGCTGACTCGGGAGACCCGAACGATGTTGCAGCAATTGCGCGACCGTGATCTTACGGGCGCTTGCATGCATGCCATCACGTAGATCCGGGAGAGCCTCGCCAAGCGACGAAGTCCACTGAAGTTTGCCCTCAGCTACCTGCTGCGCAAACAAGGTTGCCGTCATCGCCTTCGTGCAAGAGCCAAGATGCCAAAGGTCGTGCGTTGTAACGGCAGCCTCGTCCCCCACTTTGCGAACACCATCAACTCCGAGCGCGACCAACTTACCTTTGACGATGACTGCAGCCCCCAGCGCTGGCATCTTGTGACGCTCACGAATAGGAGCAAGCAGGGCATTTAGGTCTTCGACTTCACGGCGAAGATCAACGGTCTTAGCTGCCGACTCCTGTTGAGCCGCAGCAGAAAACGTAAGCAGGCAGGTGACGCCGAATGCAGGCCAAATCAAATGCATAACCTATAGGTATCAACAATCCACAAGCAACAACAGCGCCGTTGACGACGCCCAATATGAGAATGGTCATTCGTATCGCCAGCAGACGCGGCGAAGAGCGAGACAACAACCCGCCTGCAACCATTGACAGGAGAACAAATCAGGCCGCCTCCTGAATACTAGACAAAGATCAACCACGCACCTGCCGATTCACCACGGCAAGACGCACAGTTTGCAAATGCCGTAAAATCACGCAAATCATCTAGGTCAGCCCGGCTTGTCTTACCAAATCGACTTCGATCGACTATCCTGCTGAAACCCGCGGATGTTACGCGGTTTCTTTTACCCTCCTAAAATCATCATGATTCGACTCATCACTGCGGGCGCTTGTGCCCTCTTCCTGATTGGTTGCACGGCAGAAGCCGGTGACGCTGCAGCTACCGACAACGGTGGCGCCACTCTCCCGGCCGATGCCAGCAATGACGCAACGGTCACCACCGCCAAGTTCGAACTTGGCAAGAATATTTGAGGCGGTTGTGTCTCTGCCGTGAGCAGAGCCCTCAAAGGCGCCCCTGGTATCAGCAAGATTGACATCACTGCTGGCGACCAGGATTTCACCGTGCAATTTGACAGTGCCACGACCAATGCGGCGGCAATTGTCGAAGCCCTAAAAAAGGGCGGAGAGCCGGGAGCCAAACTTAAATCGTAAGCAACAGCGTCGCTGACTGCAGGGGTCGTCCCTGCAGCGTCGCTCCTGCAGGGTCGCTCCTGCAGGGTCGCTCCTGCAGGGTCGCTGCCTACATCGCCGACAGCGACGCCTGCTCAACTGGTGCCCACAGCGAAATGCCCTAGTCTGACCCAGCTGTATTCTGCCAATCTAGAACGAAAGCTAGGTGAGCCAGAGAACGCCAAAGGTGTTCGCATTCGCATCGCAGGGGAGCGAGCTAGGAGCTGCATCACCACTACTATGTCGAAGTCATCTAGCAAGCGACCGTCGTATGCACGCTACGCGCTGCTAGTTCTTTTCGGCGCGCTGCTCGCGACTGGCCTTGCCGAGGCAAGCCTGCGCGTCATCAACGCACTGTTCCACCCACCGATCTATGAACTCGACGAGCAACTCGGTTGGCACCACCGAGCGCTTTGCGACCGCTACCTAACAAACGAAAACGGTCGGGACATACGCTTTATCACCGACAACAAAAGACATCGCATTTCGCCACTGCAAGAATCAAAGCAAGGACAGCTTGTGCTTTTCGTCGGCGACTCGTTCACCGAAGCGTCACAAGTAGAAGCGACAGAAGCATTCCCAGCGATGGTAGCTGCCGAGGTCGCTGGTGTGACGTACTGCAACGCTGGCGTTGGCGGCTATTCGACCTTGCAGCAACTGCTGGCACTGCAATCTGAGATTCAAACAATCGCACCAGCGATGGTAGTCGTCACCATCTATGAAAATGACTTCGCCGACAACCTCATGCCTTACTTCAGTGGGCTAGGGCCGCGACCATACCTCAATTTGTCCACTGCCAATATCCGCACTGTCACAGAGTTAAACATCGACGCATTCGAACGATACTTGCAGCCAGCCTGGGGTGCCTATTGGCTCTATCAGCACAGCGCGATTTACCGCAGCATACACAAGAATCTATTCTTGCCACGGCAGAGTAATGCCCTAGCTCGCCTTGAGAGTCATGCTCGCAGCCAGTTCTCGACAGCAGATCTTCGACGTGCAATGCATCACCTCATCAAGAAAATGGTGAGCACCGTGAGATCATCAGACGCAGAAATTCTGATTACAGCAATCCCGACTCGCGAAGCAGTGCAGCGAGGAGAAGCAGCCAGCCATAGCTGGCTAAAGACGACCTGTGCCGAACTAGGAGTACCTTTTCTCTCATTGCTCGACGCGCTACGCAAAGAAACTGCAGAGCGGGCGTACTTCGCGAAAGACATCCACCTGACAAAGGCCGGACATTCCTGCATTGCCAAGCTCCTCTCCCCCCAAGTTGCCTCCCAGTTACAACGCTAAGTAGTGCTCGAGATGCCGGAGACACCACATCGTAATTTATCAAACTGACAGCTATGGCCTGCCACTTCGCAAGTCATCCACAGACTCGTAGGCACAAGACATCAACGACAGCAAACCGACACAGATCTCATCACGATGACTGCAAACTGCTGATATAAGTCAAATTCTTGGAACCAAACATGCTGTAGCACGTCTCCTAGTCCATACTCCAAACCAGACAGTGCAGATCATGCATTCGCTAGCCACAGCTATTCTCACGCTTTTCCTTGCCACAGGCATAGCGGCGCAAGAACTAACAGCGAGGCTCATCGCCGCAAAGGAGTGGTCGATGCAGTGTGATCCGATTCGGTTTACCTTACGACTGCAAGCAAAACAAAATCTCGTTCGCGTCCGTATCGCCGAGAGCAAAGCAAAACATTGGCTGCACCCATTCGAGGTAGAACGTGAAGTCGAGGGACAATGGGTCGCCATTGATGACGCGAACGGCCCTCATAAGAACCAGGCAGCAAGACGGCTATCGCCAGCTCAGCAACGTAGATGGCTTCGTAATCCAGCAACCATGTTGACTGGCCTGAGCGGCAAGAACATACGGCCAGATACAACACTAGACCTAGAAGCTGGCCTTTGGCAGCTGCAAGCGCTGGATGTGCCCGGCAAGATCCGTGTCCGCTTACGACTCCAAAAGAGCACAACAACTTCAGCAGTAGACTGGCAAGACTTGGTCATGCCGTGGACAACGATCGACGTCTACGCCCATGGCGGCAATGCCGATGGATTACTTGGCAAAGACTCCACCGACTTGGCGATGCGCTACGAGGTGATGAGCGTCGCATTGAACACCACAATGCGCCATCACCAGAATCGTGGACCAATCAACCTAGGGCCAGCAGGGCCATCACAAGCACGACACAATCCGTGGGAAAAGCATCAGCAGACTTGCCAAGACTTACTCGACACATCGGGCTTGTCCAGCTGCGTCAGAGCTCGCGCCCTACTAGTCCGCGTGTACTACAGCCTAGAAGAGGCTCACTGCCAGCGCGATCACGATCAGCTTTTGATCAAACGTGCGCGGAAAGACTTGGCAGCGCCCGAGCTATCTACGGCCGGATCCGGACATGGTATCGCTGCGCTACCTTCCGGTGGACTGCGACCTTTGCTACTGATGTTTAAGGTCTGCGCTGACGTCGGTTTCGATAAAAATAGCGAGGCACGACGTGAGCAAGCCCGCACACGAATCTGCAAAGCCAACCCCTTCTTCTCCTATTGGTGGCGTCACGAAGCGAACTACTTCTTGCTGCAATAGCAAAGATGCTTCGCTGAGCGTGCCGTCAAATTCGAAAGCAGAATCTAGTCGGACTTTACGCGGCTTCTAAGAATCTTGCGGCAATCTAACTATTGGCGTTCTTGCGTTAATCGTTCTGGGTGAACAACGAACGCGTCAACCTCAAATAATGGGTCCTTGGCGATCGGGGCCTCGAAGCGCCCTGTCACACGCCCATGACCTTGACGGTCGACCGGCTTCTTCAGGCCAAAACTCAACCTATTGCTTTCGAAAATGAAGTGCTGTGCAGTCAATTGGCCTATGGCTTCGACTTCCAATCGCCTGAGCTGATAACCGCAGTCTGGCACCATCGCAGCAATTGCATGCAGGTCGAACACAACGTCATGACGAAGGTCTAATTGGATCCACTGCTCAGTAGCGTCCGCTGTTACATGAGCGCCTAACTGGCGCTCAAGACTCTTCGCTAGCCCGAAGAGCTCATCATTTCATGTTCAGCCATAGAGCAACAACCGAAGGCTAGTAGAGGATAAGAATGGCGGCTTCGAACTGTGAGGACTTGCGCAGCCAAGCAACAATGCCGCCAACGCCAGTGTAAGTGTGAATCGTCGCATTCGCATCCAGAGCTAGAAACGCCAGCCAACGCCAGCAATCAAACGGTAATCAATCTCCGTCTGGGATTCGTTGACTCGTTGATAAACAGGTATCTCAAATGTCGCGACCAGGTCCAAATTTGGAATGGGATGCCAAGTTGTACCTAATCGAATGGCGAGTTCGTCGCGACCAAAGCCAGAGAGCGCAATATCATTTTGGTGTGATCGCCCTTCGCTGCGATAGCGCAACCCAGCCTTCACGCTGACGGTTGGGCCAGGATAGCGGGTCATCAACGCACGATAGCCAAGGGTCAGCGTTCCTGAAAACACATCCCCCGCGGCAAAGCTCTGGCCTCCCTCTGTTGGCAACAGATAGAAGACGTTCGCATCTAAGCGCAGCCGATCCAGTTCCAGGGTAGTCGCAACGCTAGCAAATGGATCCCATGATCCTGAACCCGCCTGAAGATTCGCTGGTAACAAGACGCCATTAACTCTCTCGCTGTCATCACCAGTTGGCAACTGAATCCCGCCCAACACCGATGTGTTCCAAGCACCTCGCTTCCATACTTGGTGATGAAGCCGCTGACGCACTGTCAGCGACACATCGCCAAGCGCAGTGCTGTCCGAATCAACAGTGTTCGGAGTCGCACCAAAATAGGCATCGGTTGACTGCAAGGGCAACAGCATCGTGACGTCAGTACCACGGCGGAGACCGTACGCTGCACCCAAGACTAACGTGTCGCGATCCAGCGCCACGCCCGCTGGATTCGCGGCCGAAACACTTCCTCTCCGCAATCGCCCGCCTTCTTGATGAAGCCAAGTCGACGACAAGCGAGTTCCTCCCACGAATAGAGTCTCGCCAACGAGTAATTCAATTCCACCTTGCTGGCCCATAGCTATCCCCACAGCTAGAACGCCGCTTGTGAGACAGCGAATCCAATTCACATTTCTAATTGTGATCGTCACTTTTTCTGCGGTGCAAACTAAACCAACACGACCCCGTTGCACCGACCGAGATCTTAATTGGCGAGCGCATCATGAATAATCCCACCCCATTTCAAACGATCCGGTAGACAGATCGCTACCGCTGGGTCAATCCTGCGATTGGATTCGCTCACGCTCATCCTTGACTACCTGCCATGCTATCTGACGCAAGTAGTCGGCATCAGCCTCACTGATCCTCCGAAATGAACGAGGCAACATGGACTCTTCACGAGGGTCGCTGTTCGTAATGGTTGCATACAAAATGACCAACGCGAGATAGCTACCTAACAAACTAGGATGCTCACGATCACTGTCGTAGAGATCTAGATCAGGCCGAAGCTTGCGGACACGCAAGTATGCATCACCAACCGGAGCCAGCGACAACTGATGAGCATCTACGACACGGTGGTGAGCCGCGATGATCTCCTGCAGAGACAGCCAGTCGAGGCGGTCATAGTCCCAGGTCATGAATAGCAACGGCTCTGCGCCAGATTTCCGTACTCTAGCGATCAAACTTGCCGCATTTTCCTCAAACGCCTTTACAGAACTCTCGGGAATGTCTCCCTGCAGAATGACCAAGTCAAACTCTCCCTCCACAAGCTGACGGCTAAGGCGCTGGCGAGCCACATGCGTCGCCAGTGATGCGCCACCTTGCACAGAAGGCCACACACGATTGCCGACCAACCTGCTGCCCAGCATGTCTTGCAGCGGAAACCACAAACCACCGTTCCAGAAAGTAAAACTGTTGCCAACCATCAGAGTGCGGAACGGAGTAGGATCTGAGTCCTTGCTTGACACCGTGCAACTAACTGCTGTGCATAGCAGAGTCGACAATATCATCACCGCTACTCGACAGGCTTTTGATGTTGAACGACCATTGATCATCAATAGATCATGCACCTATGGGACTAGGGACCAAAGCCTCGTACTGGCCTAGTGATAAATCCGCATGAAATCCATCTCGGGCCCCACTGCTCGACATACCCCTTCGAATGTTGCCAACAACTTTACTGAGAATCGCACTAACCATTGCCCTGACTGCCTGGAACACGGCACCAGGTCAGGATGGCAAAGTCATGTTTACTGCCCTCTGCTCGGCATGCCACATGCCCGACCGGATGCACGTTGGTCCATCACTCGTTGAGATTGCCGGCCTGTATCGCGACAAACGCGATGACTTCCTTACGTGGTGCAAAGATCCAAAGTCCAAACGTAAGGGCGTGATCCAAATGCCATCGATGGCTTCTGTCAGCGACGAACTACTGACCCAGATACACGACTACATCATGACGAGCACCAAGGGCGTCAAAGAAGTAGTCATCAAGAACAGTGACAAGTTCCGCGCTTCACCATCAATGCGGAAGCGGCCACTGGTGCAGCGATTATTTATGCCAGAAGCCGGACCCGCAGCAATTGCGGTAGCCGTAAGCGACGACCTGCACTACTGCTTCGACGCTGGCACCTGCAGACTTCGCTATGTCTGGAAGGGCGACTTCGTCGACGGCTGGCCAGTCTGGCGCAGCAATGGCGATGGACTTGCCAAAGTTCTTGGCGATGTCATTCTACGAGAAGCAAAAAGCCCAATACCAATTGCTGCAGGCGTAAAGCGTAAGTTCCTTGGCTACCGCATGAAGGACGGCTTGCCAACATTCCGCTACCGGATTGGCAAAGCCTACGTAGAAGAACGCATCACTTTGGCTGTAGATAAAAATGAATTAGCGCGCAGCTTCACGCTGCGTGGCGCGCCTATAGAATGGCGCTTCACCTTCGAGGGATCCGAACACGTCAACTACCGCAGCGCCGACGGCAAATTTGACGGCACACAATTTACGCCACGCGAACAAACGGCGAAGGCGTTCACTGTCATCATGGAGGCAAAGTAATGCCGCCGTTACTCTCCATAGTGTTTGCCATTCTCGGCATACTGGGTGGCGACGTGTGGACCGACGTGTTTGCCATCGAAACCATCAAGATCCCACCTGGGATCGACCCGCAAATTGGTGGAATAGACGCAACCCCTAGCGGCAAGCTTGCCGTGTGCTTTCATCGTGGCGAAGTAATGATCTTCGACCCAGAAACAAGCAATTGGTCTCTGTTTGCTGAAGGCTTACACGAACCGTTAGGACTGCTTGCTGAATCGGACTCGTCCCTGCTGGTCATGCAAAGAGCAGAGCTGACGAGGATCAGTGACACCAATGGTGATGGCCGTGCGGACTCCTACGACACGATCTACGACAGCTTCGGCATCAGCGGCAACTACCACGAGTTTGCGTTTGGACCAGCACGTGACCAGGATGGCAACCTGTATGTCGCACTAAACACCGCCTCCAACGGGGCCGGAATTCGTAGTGAAATCCGTGGCCCCTGGAACGAGATCGGCGTTGCGCGCGAGAAAATGGCTGTGCGTGGCAAGGAATGGAACAAAGTCCGACAACCCGCTGGGCGCATGTATGCACGCGTGGCCCAGCGCGGCTGGGTCGTCAAGCTATCGCCAGACGGCGAGACCATCACACCATTCGCCTGTGGATTTCGATCGCCTGACGGCATTGGATTTGATGCCCAAGGAAGACTGCTAGTTACCGACAACCAAGGTGACTGGCTTGGCACAAGCAAAGTGCACCACGTCCGCAAAGGCCATTTCCATGGACATCCAGCGTCCCTCATTTGGCGCAATGGATGGACGCGCAATCCATTGCAAATGCCGCCAGCAGAGCTAGACGCTCTGAGAACACCCGCTATGGGCTTGCTGCCACAGGGGGAACTAGCCAACTCACCAACGCAGCCTATTGCCATCCCCAGTTACGCCTTTGGCTGCTTCGCTGAGCAGACACTGATAGGAGAAATGAACCAAAAAACACTGATACGCTTCCTACCCGATCCAGTCGGAGATGTATCGCAGGGCGCAGCCATCCCATTCCTGCAAACAGCAGCACTTGGTGCCGGCAACCATCGCCTCGCATTCACCAAGGACGGGTCGATGTGGATTGGCAAGACCCATCTATCCTGGGCAGGAGCCGAAGGTCTGCTCCGCGTCCGGATGCGTCAACCACAAGCAAAGCACTTTGCGGTGCAAAAGGTCCGCGTAACCAGCGACGGCTTCGACATCGAGTTCACAGAGCCTGCCGCAAAAGACAGCTTCGCGAACGTCAAGATCCGCGCCCACACCTACAAATATCACATTGCGTATGGCTCACCGAAGATCGATGAACATGAAGTCGCCGTCGTGAAAAGCTCATTGGATGCCACCGGCACGAAGCTAAATCTAAAGCTAGGTTCACTGCGTGAAGGCTACGTCTACACCATGAACCTCAGCGAAGCAGCATCCCTTGAAGGGCGGCCGCTGCTCGGCGACCAAGTCTTCTACACCCTGCTAAAATCTCGATAAGCCATTCGATAGAACGGCTGGCAATCTAGAGGGCAAGGAACGAAGTCGCATGGACCACAAGCAGGTCTAGCACTTCTAGAGATCGTAGCTGGCACAGAGGAGGCACCGACGGCACGCACACGCGCACGACGGCATCGCAGACTCCTAACTCCACTAGCTAGAAGTGCCAAACCGAATGAACCAGAAGAGCTTGTATTCTGACCCCTGCAAACCATGACGAACTTCGAACATGTTCAGCGGCAACAAAGAAAGCCAACTGGTCTCCACTGGGGCTCGCGTTGTTGATGGGTGCAATCGACGGTGGTAGTTGAAGCCAACTTGCAGGATGCAATTCAGGAATCCCGTCCTCGTCTCTTCAGCTGATGACTCGTAATGAAATACGATAGGAATCGAAGCGCGCGAGACTGCCAATCCCTGTTGCGAAATTGGCATGGTTGATTCCCAAACGCCCAGCGGCCCGTCCACTTCAATCAGCAGGTCCTCCACCGGGGTCTCGGTGCTTGGCGCGTCACCATCGAGCGGCCCTAGGTCGTATAAGTTCAGCACGTTTTTGACGCTAAGCGCACGCAGCTGAACACCACTCCTAACGTCATCCAATGCATCGACCGACTTGCCATCGATCTTCGTAATGCGATCACCTGCTCGAATTCCTGCGCTGTATGCATCCGACCCGGTCACGACTCCTGTAACCAAAACCTGCGCTCGATCCACGCCATAAATTCTACGAGACAGTTCTGACGAAATATCTGTGACCCGCATGCCAGTGAACGCTTGCACACCTTCTGAGAACTCAAGCATCACGGTCTCTGTCTCTTCTTCAAACACGTCTTCCGCGTATGGAGCGATCATCAACGTCCGCTCAACGTAAGATGTTTTTGAGCCCGACTTCGAGCCGGACTCCTTTCCGGTAAGGATTGTAATTGGCAGCGGCACACCCGGCTTACCGAGGCCAAGAATCAATTCGTTCAGATGCTTGGAACTCTCAACGTCTTCGCCGTCAATCCTAACGATGATGTCGCCCTTCCTGATGCCTGCGATACGCGCTGGCTTATCTGCCAGTGCTTGCTCCACCAATGCTCCACATCTTGGATTTGCTCCAGATTCTTGCACAACCTCGACGGAGAAGGAGCGTATCCGCACACCGATCTTCGGGACGCTGGTCGATATGCGCCGAGTTAACTCAAGGCTCGGCGGAACTTCGATACTGGGATGAAGCCGCCACGAGACTTGGGCTTTGTCTTCAGGATTCGCGCGGCCAAGCTGGATACTCAGATCCACTTCTGATGAACCAGATGAGTGAGCAACACAGCTGGCAAGAAACAGGCAACTGACGACCTGGATGAGGTGAGGGATACGCATTGTAGAACGGTGCTAAAGAAATGGTGGTAGAGCAAGCTGCGGCACTCGCATGCAACGAAGCCGTCAGACGCTGCATGCGGACAAAGCATGGAATATTCGGATCTCTAAACTGAAATCCTCATACTGGTGCAAGGATGTTTGTCGACGATCCTTGCGCTACCGGCTATCGAATCGAGATCAATAGCCGAGAGCACCAATGCCGGCATTGGACGCGGTAAACCCAAACGCATTTGCGGCCGGATCTAGAACGAAGGCCTGATTGAAGAACCTATAGCCAAAGAGACTGCCGTCATTTGGGATTGGCCATGACCAAGTTGCGGTCGAACCAGACGCAGAAACCAAATCGAGCACAAGCGCGTCAACAAATTGCGAGCAACCAGACATGCCGATAACGCTCAAGTCAAATGGCAGAGGGAAACCAGCAGATGTCGTCGAGCCAGAAAGGCCAGTGGCCATAGCGGCAATTCCAAATGGCAGGTTGGAAACTACGACATCAAATGTTGCTCCTAAAGCAGGCCTTGCATTAGGAGCTGCAGCGATCAGCGGAACCCCTAAAGAACCTGCACATCCGGAGCCGAACTCAGCGTAAGTTGCTATTGGCGAAGCGTCCTGCCAAGCCGTTGTGTAGACGTTCCACATGGAGGCAAGCGTGGTGCTCTGTAACACAGCTCCAGTGGCGGCATCAAAGATAAGCAACTCGCTAGGAGCACTCAGGAATGTAGCCGTTGAACTGACCGCGACCCTGATGTTATCCGGAGCGAGGGATATACCATCACAGCCCGGAACAGTCAGACCAGCGTATTGGGTCGCCGTCGAATTGCTCGGATTTGCATAATCGAAATCGACTCGAGCAGCCCAACCAGCACCACCTTGGCCACTTATAACGGCAAACGAACGATCGAATGAAAGGTCCATGCTGTTAGGCACACCAAATGGAATCGCCAAGTCTTGTTGACCTGGTGCAGCATCGAAATCAACCCACCCCTGCGCTGGAATATCCCAGACAGCGAGCCCTGACGAAGCCCCGATACCGGCCCACAATACATAGGCATATTGTTCATCTAGCGAAATCTCACAAGCGGTTGCAAATGCGAAACCAGCGCTAGCTGCGCCATTAATCGGCGCTGACGCAATGACGTTAAGGTAGTTCGGGCTACTGGGATTCAAATCAACCAGGGTAAAGGCAAAGCCACTAATGATTGCCTGTGGCACACAGGCCAGGTTTCCTGAAAAAGACATGCACCAACGCTCGCGGGTAGCCCCTGCGAGGCTGGCCGTCTGCGCAATGATGCTGCCGTAATTAGGACTACCGAACGTGCCGTCTAAACAAACCAGCTCACGCGATGATGAGTTCGTTCCAGTCAAGGTCCAAACACGGTCTCTCGTTCGGTCAAACTCGACCCCATAACATGCGCCTGAAGACGCATAGAACGTCGACCATGTCGCCGCCGACCCGCTCCAATCGGCCACCGACACACGATTCATAAGACTTTGGCCCACGTAGAGCTTACGACCAGTATTCGCCCAAACTGCACCGGTGCAGTTGTCGGTAAAATTAGAACCGGATGCCTCCAGCACATTGCCAGTTGCTGACTCCGAGAACACATACGAGTCTACGGTGCCGCTGGTAGAACTACCGGCAAACACGACCTCGTTACCCGCCTGCGCGGCAATCGAAAAGGCTAGAGATGTCGTAACTACGGCAATACGAAGATAGCTAGGTTGCATTTAGATTTTCTCTGCAGTGAGTCGTTGATCGATCAACCAGCATCTTCATCCGAATATAGAGACGGACGATGCAGGTAAGACCAGACGTTTCTGTAGCTATGCACGAGACGGAATCCGCGTGACAAAAAGTATCAGAATTTTCTCATGATCTTTCGACGGATCGATTCAGGCATGACACCGCTTGCAGACCTAGCGGGACGTGTTAGCTTCGAAGCGACAGAGTAGACCTGTCATGAAGAACCTCAGCGACGAAGCACTATTCATTGCCTTTCAGCAGCATCGCGATGTAACGGCTCTATCGACACTGTTTCGACGACGAAGCGACGAGCTATTGCGACTTGCACTATTCTTGGTCCAACGTCCCAGTGACGCAGAAGACCTTGTGCAAGCAACGTTTTTGAACGCAATTGCACGAGCCGACAGCTACCGATCCGGATTTCGAGTGATGAGTTGGCTATGCGGCATCTTGACGAACAATGCACGCATGCTTCGGCGTGCTGCTCGGCGTGTGCCGCCGACATCGATGACCGATGAAGCAATACAAGACCCCGTTTCCGAAACGCTACACGAAGAGTTACGTCAAGTATTGCGGAGCAGCATTGCGGAACTTGGCGAGCCCTACCGGTCGGTCTTGACACTCCATCTTGATGATGGACTCAATAGTCACGAGATATCCGAACGACTGCACCGTGCACCAGCAACTGTGCGCAAGCAGATGGCACGTGCAATCCAACAATTACGGCAAGCGTTACCACTGGGGCTCGCCACTGGCTTGCTTGTGAAGATGAACCCAGCGCAAATCGCGGCGCATGCAGCCGAGGCTGCTGAGTTTGTTGAAAGCGCCGAGACAACTATCGACACCAACTCTGTCGCAGAAGACTTTGATGACGCGACCCTCTGGTGTGAAACGGCGCAGTCGCCACTACGCATGTGGCTGCTTGCAGCTAGCGCCATAGCTAGCGCATCAATAGTAGCCATTACACTCAGTATGTTATCTGCAACGTCCACCGAGACGGGCAATGACGTCCTTCCTACAGTTCCTGACGTGGTGACGCCAGCGGTGGCGTCACGACCACTAGAAGCCATCCCACAACCCGTTCGCCAAAGTGTCGAATCAACGACAAGCAATTACACGTTGACAGTGACCGCCGTGAATCCAAACGGCAGACCTCATGCAAATCTAGAAATGATCTGCGTGCTTGACGACGGCAGAGCTTTAACGAGTCGCTTGATGTCAACAGCCACACACCGCACAACCACCGACAATGTCGGCGTTGCATCCTTTCAAGGTCTCGCGACGGGCCGCTACCAACTAACGGTTGCAGGCGCGCGACCAAAAAGCTCAGTAGAGATCCGCAACGCAGACCGCGACTACCAAGTCACCCTGCCAAACAAATGTAAATATAGCGGCACGGTAACTGGCCCAAAAGGACAACCAATCGCTGGCGCGGCTGTCCTCGTGAGCGAAACGGCTGGCCGGGGTGACATCCCCCATCAAATCGCTGTCACCAACGTCAACGGCTACTTTGCGGGCATCTGCCTAGTCCAGACTGGCCAAATTTTTGCACGCCACTCGTCGTACTCACAGTCTGTTAGCAAGCGTATGTCGCCCGGGCGCGCATCACAACTACAGCTCGAGCCACTCGCCGAAACGATCTCTATACGGGTGGTCGACGACAGCGAAAAGCCCGTTGCAGACTGTGTAGTTGCCGTGGTTCCACGAAGCCAATCCATGAAGCTGTTCGTGCCGATCATCGAGACCACCGACAGCACCGGCAGCTGCGTATTAGCGGGCCCAGGAAACCGCTCCGCAACGGTCATTGCGCAGCATCCAGGCATGGCTCCTGCCAGCATTGATTTGCGACCAAACAAGAACGATCTACTCATCACCATGAGTAAGTCAACCAAGGTAACCGGAACCGTTCACACAGCGGATGGAATGGTTGTCCCCAATCGCGAAGTCCTCCTAAGCATCCCCGGCATTAGAACCAACGAACCGATAAGCCCCATGCTCAGCCTGCGCAGTCGCACGGACTCCGAGGGCAACTTCATCTTTGCGCACGCTCCTCGCGCAGACTTGCACTTACGAATCTACGCAGAACGCAACGGTGTCATCGGTCCACTCATGAGCCAACACGTTGTTGCAGGCCTGAATGTAGACACGCGTGTTGACGACCTGCAAAACGTCGAACTTGTGGTTCGCGCGCGGACAAAGATATCAGGAACCTTACGGACACCAGACGGCACACCGATCGCAGGATATCACCTACTTGCAAGCCCCGATCTCGGCACTGCGCAACATCGATTATTCCGCCGCCGAAGCGCGCGCACCGATGCCAACGGCCGCTTTGCGTTTGATGACGTCGCCGACGATGAGACCTACCACGTCGGAATCTACCCGCCCACTCGATGGTGGCCAAACCGAATGACATGGCCAATCGCGATTGCAGAGGTCAACTCACAAGCCACAAGTGATCTCGTGCTCGACACGGACAAAGAGCCATCTAGCTCAATGACTTGTCAGATATTGCGACCTGACGGCAAGCCTGCACGGCTGGCCTCGGTAGAGATGCGTCACCTTTGCTTTCAGTCCCCAGTGGTCATCAGTTGCGACGCGAGCGGTATTGCCACGTTCCATAAACTGCCCCCGGGGGACTACTGGATGGCCGTCTCCGCCCCTGGCCTAGGGTCACACACAACCCAAGTCACAATCGACAATGATCAACAACAACTCGATCTAGGCTCCCTACAGTTGGAACCACCAACACGCATTGCAGTGCGTATGATTCATAATGGCACGAGGCCAAACATCCCCGTGCGAGTTGTCGGCCGCAGTTCCGTAGGCGACAAGTTTGTGACCGCACGAGGCCAAAGTAATGGCACCGCTAGTTTGCCACCACTGCCACCAGGCAAGGTAACCCTACTCATTCACGGTCTAGGAATTGCACCGCGCCTCATCGAAAGAGACTTCCAACCCGGCCTGCAGTGGATCGATGTTGACCTTGAGTCAGTCACCAAGGTCAAGCTTCGCTTTCCATTCCCTCGAGTCGACAACCCGTTCCTAGTCAACGGCCCGCTGCACGTCAGAATATTTGACCAAGATGGAGCTCTAGTGCTCGAGGACTACGTCGGTGCAACACGTGTCGCTGGCCGCTTCGACTTTGCGACCGGCTTGCGCCCCGGACAGTATACAATCAAAGCGCGCTCGCTATGGAATGCGCTCGGAGAAGCCGATCTGACGGTGCCTGAGACTCTTGAGGAGATCACAGCCGATCTACCACTCAAACTCTGACGTCGGCCGGACTACACGCGGTTCTAGACAATCAAAATCGATGCGGACTGCGCGCACCACCGCACCAGATGTAGATCAGCGACTAGGCATTGTCATTATGTGTCATGCTTAGAAATCGCTAAGACCCTCTCTACTTGCTAGCTTTGGCGACTGCTCAGCACCTAGTGCACTGACAGCTTACGAGCCGCCTACCAAGGCAACCCCGCCAAAGCAACCAATGGGACCCCGGCATCAAGCCGCGTGATCATGACGATCAGGGAAGGATCGCTCTTTACCATTTTAGGGAGTAAGATCCCCGACTATGGCAGGTGGAACAGCAGGAACGCTTTGGGTCAAGATCATGATTGCCGGCGGCATCGGCGTCGCTCTAGCGTCAGGGCTAGAACACTTCGAGGCAGGTCCGCATTGGCTCCCAGCCACTTTGCTAGCGCTTGGGGGCCTCGCCGTCGTCTTCGGATCCTGCGAGGCGATGATCAAGTGCGTCGAAGGAGTCGCGCGGCGCATGCGCTTGAACAAGTTTGTTGCAGGCACCATGGCG
>CBFIIO010000056.1:0-25625 GCA_965662465.1 Planctomycetota bacterium
TTGCTATTTGTAGCGAGTGGTTTCTTAGCTGGTGGTCGTCGCTATTGGTTACTTGATTTGAGAACCAACTGCTGACTTTGTGACTGTGACCGTTGTTGACGACCAGAACTTGCCTTGATCGCTTTCGACTAGGATGCGCGCAAACCTAGCACTGTCAGATTGACTCTTTGGGATAGCGACTTCTGTTGCCAGCGAGCCGCTCTTCAGGGCTGGTAGCAATCGTTCGTGCTGCCACCGGTGCGCAAATGTGATGGCGTCCGTATTGCCGTAGAAGATTCGCGCCCGTGTGACTTTTCCAATCCCCTTCAAGTTGTAGGTGGCGCGCAGGAGGTTGTTTTGAATCTTGACCGAGTTGAGATGTATTTCTGTCGGCCAAGAGAAAAGCGCCAGGAGTTTCTTAGGCTTCATCCACTCAAGCTTGGTTAGATCACACTCCTGATTCACTTCTTGCGGCAGGCTCTCGTCAAACTGCTGCATACCGCCCATCCATAAGCGAAAGCGCCCATCGTTGGTGACGCCGCGGCCTTGGTTGCCAACAGGGCTTTTCCGAGATCCACTGATACGGTTTAGAAGGTGTGGGGTGCGTTGGTTGTCGAGCAAAAATCCGCGGTAGCGCATTTCTCGAACGATGTGACCCGTGCGTTGTCGGTGCGGTGGACCTGGGACTTCGACGAAGCTGCCGATGTTGATCGCTTGCTTGCGTTTTGATCGCTGGTTCTTTGGGGCGCTGTACTTTCGTCCTGCGGCATAAAGCATCCAGGTGAGCGATTGTTCGTCGAAAACGTATCCCGAATACGTGTCGTAAGGATCACCCGGGTCCATGCGTAGGGCCAGCACACAACTGTCTCCCTGCCAGTTTTCAAACGGTGTCCAACCGCGTGGTTTGACGCCAGTACCTTCGTGCCCGAAGCCGTCAAATCGCATTTGAGGATGGCCAACTGCTAGTAGGTGAGACAGTTTTTCTATTGGTGGCTCTGGCTTGCCGCGGCCGTAGGACCACATGGAGAAGTTTAGGCCATTCGGTTTGCCCTCTGTTGTCCATGAGGGGCCGAAATATCCAAACGGAGTTGTCATCGGTGAGTAGAAGCTTGCCTCGCCCGGGGCAGCATCCATCTCCATGACCCATACGAGCGATCCTGTTGGCAGCGTCGAAGATTGAAACTTCGCATGCGCAGCCGCGGGGCGCCAGCGGGTTCGTAAGAGTGACGCGCCTTTGATGGCGGCTCCAGTTATTACTAAACCGTCAATGTCGCAGGAGGCGTCGTTGTCGTGAATCACGCCGATGCGATAGAGACCTTTTCGTGGCAGTTGTAAGATTAGCGACTTGTCTTGGAATGCGATGCGTTGACCATCCAGAAGCAGATGAATGTCTGCTAGTGAAGTCGTCGGGCTAGGGGCCTCGACGGCAACCGAGCAGGGGCCACTTCTACTAACATGCACAAACCAAGAGACTTTATTGCTGGAGGTTAAGCCACTGATCGTTTGGAAGCTTTTGCCGCCGTTCAGTTTCTCGTCCGGGGAAGATGGAGAGCCGTTACCTTGGCAGGAAAGACCTTTTCCATCGAAGAAGCATGCGTTTGCATCGAGGCGTAGGGAATCACCTATGGCTGTTTGAGCAAGGAACCGTTGCCCGTCGATTTCGATGCGCTGCACTTGTGCCGCTAGGGGGGCAGAGATTGCGATAGCAAACGAGAGAGTGGTGGTTTGAAGGTTCAACGTTTGAAGCTCAGGTAACTGAGTCGTTAGTTCGGTAGTTTGATATGTCAGTTGTTACGTAATTGCTTAGCGGCTCGCTGAAGTTGAAGACGCTTGCGATTAGAGCGGTCACTGCTCTTGAAGTTAGAAAGTATTCGACCGAATCTGGTCAGCACATAGAGCAGCGAATTCATTTCCTGGCAGCGCGGAGGCGCGTCTTGGCGCGAGTTCGCAGCTCCAGTTTGGCTAGGTCGTGAGTCGCTAAGGTCTTGATACGAGAAGTCGCTTCTTGGTTGAGTTTCGGGAGGTGCGCGCATGCGTCAAAGGCGGACTCGTCCTCACAGTCCCATAGCGCTTCATGGAGTGCCGCAACTGCCGCGGGCAATTCTTGCATTCCGGAGAGGGCATGAAGTGCGCGGCGACGCGCGTGGCTATAGGTCGCTTGTTCTGCAATTTCGATCAGCAGTGGAGCCGATCGCGGGTCACCGATTCGTCCAAGTGCGTCTAATTCCTGGATCACCTCCCAGCCACCGTCGGTGTTACTGTTCTGTGCGACAAAGGTCTCAAGTCGCGTGCGATCGTCTGGAGTCGCCTGCTCTCCGAACACCCCTCCTGCGACTATTTCGAAGTAGCCACCTCGTGCATGCCAATCGCGCGCAAGTTCGAGTTGCCGGTCAGCAGGTAAGTAGCGAATGTAGTCGTTTAGGGCGCTGCGACGCATGCGGTCATAGCCCGCGAGTCGTCTGTCAGGATCCGCGAATACGTCCTCGCGTTCGAAGTAGTCGATTGCTAGGGGTAGTAATCTTTCGTCACCTAAGGTGCCAAGAGCCTGAGCAGCCAGGCGTACTCGGTCATAGACCGTGTCGTGGTTGACGGTGTGTGCTAGAGCGCTTCGGTCTTCTTCGGTACCGCGACGACACAGTTCTTCGACTATCGCCCATCGCTGCCCTTGCTGCATTTGCCGGCCGATCTCTAGCAGCTCCGCCACAGATTTTTCGCCGGGCAACGGTTTCGAACTTTGACGACGACGAGACGATTGAGCGCAGTCGGCAACCTCTAACGCTTCCTGTAAGAAGGCCTTTGCTACGTAACCAGATAATTCGACCAGTTGGGCCCAATGTAACCCCCATAGTTGCTGTGCGATGCCAGCAATGGTCGTCTCATCAGATTTTGCGTCAGCTACGTATGAACGTGTATCTGGGTGGCCAAGTCTCCAGGTGCCTGCCAGCACAGCGTGGCCGAGTCCGGCTTCGCGACCAGTAAGATGATCAAGTAATGGGGCGATAGGGACGTCGAGAGCCATGACGAGTTCGGCGTAGTAGCGCTCACGCGACTCCATCTGACTGTTGATGCGTGGATCATTGATAAGACAATGCAGCACATCAGCATGGGCTTCGCGGCCAGCCATTAGTGCCGCACAGAATCCTTTGCCTCGGCCTCGTTGCAGTTGCCCTAAACGGCTTGAGTAGGGTGCTGCTTGAAAGTCGCGATCACTCACAACTGGGAGCCTACCACGCAAAATACCTATCAGTGTCAGGACAATAAACCCCTGTGCACAGGCGTCGGATAACTGCCGGGTTGTGTGTCTGCATCAGTAGGTTGTAGCGGCCATAATCAGTGGGCGTGGATTTGTGCGGTATGACGAACTCAGTATCAGGCGGTGACTATGGAAGCGTGGTGATGTGTCACTGTGGTGCATGCCGCTTCGCTAGCTGTTTTGACCATCGGGTGTTTGCTTGGTAGGCAGTGAGACCCATTCTCCCGAGACCAGGACCTCGTTTGGGCCATAATTGGCCTTGTAACCCATCGTCGCGGCGTCCTTGACCCAGTAGCCAAGATAGTAGTACGGAATATCGAGCATGCGAGCGTGTTCAATTTCCATGAGGACCGAGAGCACGCCAATGCGCCGATCTCGAGCACTTGGCTCAAAGAAATGATAAACCGCAGAAAGCGACTGGTTGCCGATATCGAGCAGGCTGACGCCGACTAGGTCTTCTCCTAGAAAGTAACGAGCTTCGATTCCGTCGACTGCTTTGCCATAGAGGATCTCTTCGAAGCTTTCTTTGCTCTCATCCTGCGGTGTAGCCGGATGTTGATGGCGTAGATAGCGTTGGTAGAGGGCATGGCTTTCGTCTCGAAATTGTGGCTCTGCAAATTTGACCTGTATGTCTGAGTTCTTGCGAAGGGTGCGTCGCTGACTTTTGCTAGGGCGAAAGGTCGTGACGGGTATGCGTAGCGGTACGCATGCATTGCATGAAGGACATTCCATGCCGTAGAAAATTGTGCCGGAGCGACGAAACCCTCGATCCATCAATGCTTGGTAGAGTTCTGCATCAAGCTTGTCGCTCGCAAAGCCGTATTGTACAGCTTGGCGATTGGGGAGATATGGGCAATCGTAGAGAGGCGTTCGCGTCAGTTCTTGTCGGTCGAGCCAGTCAAGAAATGCTCGCTGTCTGTCGCTCATGATTTGGTTGGTGGCTAAGTTCGAAGGTCACCTTTTAGCGACCTCTAGAATGGCGGCATGTTATGTAGCGACCGACGCTTTTTCTCAACTGATCGATCAACTTGCCGGAGTCTTCGAGATACTTGTTTGCGATGGTCTCGCCGTTGCGGTGCTGATTTCGATACTCTGTTGCTGTTGGTTATCGCTTGATGATGTGCTGCGGCAGTCGATCTGTTTATCTGGCCTCGGTAGTAGCGCAAATGCGCGGTGTACTCTCGGTGTCGGCTAGCCGCATGCCAAATCGATTCGGATGCTAGGACATCAGACCTTGAACTGCTTGGCCATGGACATCTGTCAGTCGATAGCGTCGACCTTGGAATCGATAGGTTAGACGTTTGTGATCGATGCCCATCAAGTGCAGGATTGTGGCTTGCAGGTCGTGCGGGGTGACTCCGTCTCGTGCAACGTTGAAGCCAAAATCATCCGTCTCCCCATAGCTTCCCGGTTTGATGCCACCGCCAGCCATCCAGATAGTGAATGCGTATGGGTGATGGTCACGCCCTTGCATGCCTTTGCCAAGTTCGCCTTGTAGGAACGGTGTGCGTCCGAACTCGCCACCCCAGATGACCAAGGTGTCTTCGAGTAGTCCGCGTTGCTGGAGATCCAAGACGAGTGCCGCCGACGGGGCATCTGTATCGCGACACTGGATTTCGAGTTGTGTGTAAAGGTTGCGATGTTGATCCCAACCTGCGTGCATGAGTTGTACAAACTGCGTGCCACGTTCGATAAGGCGTCGTGCCATGAGGCAATTATAGGCGAATGAACCCTTTCGCTGGACGTCAGGCCCATACATGTCCAAGACGTGCGCCGGCTCATCCGAGAAGTCCGTTAGATCTGGTACCGATGTCTGCATCTGGTATGCCATCTCATATTGAGCGATACGAGTTTCGATCTCGGGATCATTGGTCCGGGCTGCGTGCTGCTGATTGAGTTCCGCTAGATCATTAAGCATCTTACGCCGCAACTTCGGATCGATGCCGGGTGGATTCTCTAGATAAAGTACCGGGTCGCCAGAGCCTCGGAATTTGACTCCTTGGTGTAACGATGGCAAGAAGCCGCTGCCCCAGTAGTAGTCGTAGAATATTTGGCCGCATGATGCTTCTTTGTCGCGAGAAGTCATCGCAACAAATGTTGGCAGATCATCGCAGCTACGTCCTAGGCCATACGAAAGCCAAGCACCCATGGTTGGTCTGCCCGGCCGCTCACTGCCAGTCATCATAAAGGTGATTGCGGGAGCATGGTTTACCTGAGTCGTATGCATCGACTTGACGAAGCAAAGCTGGTCTGCAATCGCGGCCGTGTGCGGTAGCAAGGTTGAGACTGTAGACCCGTTTTGACCACGCGGGAGCAGTGGTTCAATTGGACGCAGGCACGGCCTCTTTGTTTGTCCGCCCGTCATCGAACTGAATCGTCTGCCGCCTACAATGCTGTCGGGGATTTGTGTGCCATGAAGTTCTCGAAGCTTGGGCTTGTCATCAAACAAGTCGACGTGTGACGGAGCGCCATTTTGCAGTAGGAAGATGACGCGCTTTGCTTTTGGGGCGTGGTGACAGCCAATGGGGTCATTGCGCAGTAAAGCGTCTAGAGCATTGCTGCCTATGCCCATGCCACCTGCGCCGAGTGCGCTTAGACCAACTGCTCCATGGCCTAGCAGAGAGCGGCGCGTGACGCTTCTGGCATGATTCAAGAATGGATTCATGGTCGCGTTAGCACTTCATCAAGATTGAGTACGATAGAACTAAGGACGGTAAGTGCTGCGAGTTGCTCTGTTGGAATCGTTGCGTCTGGCAATGAGTCGCCGACTTTTACTAGGAGCATTGCCGCCTTTGGGTTGTCAGTGTAGTAGGCAATGCTCTGCCGCATTCTGGTAGTCAGAACACTCCGCTCTGCGGGGGTGGGGGGGCGCGCAGTCGCGGTGCGGAATATCCATTCTACGCGGGAGTCGGATGCGTTCTGAGCATGCCACGCCCTACTCGCAAGTCCACGCGCCGATTCGATGAATCCCGTTTCGTTCATCGTTGTAAGCGCATGCAGTGGAGTGTTAGTAATCGACGGTTTGACGACGCACGCTTGGCGATTTTGTGTATCGAAGAACATGGTCGGGCCGACGATACGACGCCAGAAGACATAGATGCTACGGCGGTAAAGGTCGGCCCCTTGGCTCTGTCGGTAGCGAATCGTGCCGAAGGTAGCCTCGGCCCAGATGTCTTTCGGTTGGTAGGGGTTTACTGGTTCGCCACCTAATTGGGTGGTCATACGACCACTCAATGCGAGAGCTTGGTCCCGTAGCATCCAAGAGGGCAGGCGAGACCTTGAGCTGCGCCCGAGGAACTCGTTGTTGGGGTCGTCGGCAAACGCTGTTGGTGTTGCTGCGGATGATTGCCGGTAGGTGCGGCTGTTGACGATCATTCGGTGCAATCGCTTGACGTTCCATCCGTTCTTTACAAAGTCATTGGCAAGCCAATCAAGTAACTCCGGGTGCGAAGGTCGGTCGCCTTGGCGGCCGAAATCCTCGGCGGTGGCAACTAATCCTCGGCCAAAGAAAGTTTGCCAAGCACGATTGACCGCAACGCGAGCTGTAAGTGGATGGTCACTCGAGGTTAACCATCGGGCAAGGGCTAGTCGGTCTGGTGCTGTATCCGCCGGCAGTGGCGGCAAAAATGAAGGTGTCTTGGCTTTGACGAGAGCCTGCGGTTGTTCGTAGTTACCGCGCTCGAGTACGTATGTTTTACGACGACGAGACCGAGGCAATTCGTCCATCACCGATACGTCAACGCCTTCAGACAGTAGCTTGGCTCGTTCATTGCGTAGCTCTTCTAGCTGTCGGACTTGATCTCTGTAGCCTTCGACTCGTTGGCCGCGAAAATAGCGTTGTAGGCTGTCGCGTTGTGAGCTGGAGCGCTGTTTGCGTTGCGTCAGGAGTGCACTTGCTACGTTGCCAGGAAGGTCGGCGACTGACTCTTCGACGCGACGAAAGTAGAACCCGCCAGCGCCACCGTAGTTGACGATTTTGATCAGTAGATCATTGCTGCCCGCTCGTAGTTTGGCTTCGGCACGTTCTTGGTTAGCTTGAACTCCTCGACGGGCATCGTTTTGTAGGATCAGTTCACGGTTGCACCACACTTTCAGCGCATCATCACTTCCTAGCGAGATGCTCATATTCCGGGCGGTCTCTGCTTCGATTGTGCGATGAAAGTAGGTCGTATATTGGCCTTGATCTAGTGCGTGTGCTTTGCCATCGACAAGGTCTGTATCGAGTCTCCAGCCGTTGTTTGCCGAGAATAGGGTTTGCGTCTCTGGCGCAAATATCTCGGTAAACATCGAGTTTGCGCCACTTGTGCTGGGTGGAATATCGGGGCTACGTAACCAAGGTCCCAGTCGCGATGGTTGCATCGCCTGATTTGCCGCTAACACCTTTGATGTCGCTGCTGCCTCCCATGCGGCTTGTTCTTGATCTAGGTCATCATTTGCCTGACGTAGTTGATGATCTAGCTTTGCTGTTTCTGCCTCGGCGGCGATCAACCGGCTGCGTTTTGCTAAGTCCCGGATGTAACGCATCGTTGGTTGTAGCTTGCCACCGCTGCGTCCGCCGCCGGTCTCAGATGTTTGGTTGAAGAATGCAAATAGTCGGTAGTAGTCGCCTTGGGATATCGGGTCGTATTTGTGGTCATGGCAGCGCGCGCACTCAAATGTCATGCCCATCCAAACGGTTGCTACTGTCTCAGTGCGATCGAAGCAATTTTCGATCCGCGTCTCCTCGCTGATCCGACCGCCCTCTCCGTTGTGCGCGTTGTTGCGTAGGAATCCAGATGCAAGCCGTTGGTCTTGGGTCGCATTTGGCAGTAGATCACCAGCAAGAGTCTCAAGCGTGAACTGATCAAATGACATGTTCTCGTTGAGTGATCGAACTAGCCAATCACGCCACGGCCAAGCGATGCGTGTTGGGTCCGCTTGATAGCCATCAGTATCGGCATATCGAGATGCCTGTAGCCACGGCCATGCCATGCGCTCGCCATAGTGTTTCGATGCGAGTAATCGGTCGATGACCTGCTGGTAGGCGGCGTCCGTCGGGTTGGCTAAGAATGCATCAAGCTGTGCAGGAGTCGGTGGTAGGCCCGTGAGGTCAAGGCTAGCTCGTCGCAGTAATGCTGAGGCGTTGGCTGCTTTGCTCGGTGTCCTGCCTTTAGCGGCTAGCTTTGCTAAGACATATGAATCGATGCTGTTGTGTGTCCATGACGATGTCGGGTGTTTGTCTCTTGGCTTTACTGTGGGTGGTCCAGGGGTTGTGAATGCCCAGTGGGTTGTCCATTCGGCCCCTTCTGCAATCCACCGTCGCAGTGTTGCGATGTCTTTGTCTGACAGTTGCAAGTTGGAGTCATGCGGTGGCATTGTGGTGTCGTCGGTCGCTGTAATGCGATGCACCAGAATGCTGTCTGCAGGTGCCCCGGCTACAACGACGGCACCGCTCTCACGCTGGGCAAATATGCTGGATTTGTCATCAAGCCGTAGGTTTGCCTTGCGAGTTTGTGAATCGGGCCCGTGGCACTTGAAGCATCGGTCCGAAAGTATTGGTAGCACGTCGCGCGTGAAGGAAACTTTCTGTGCGTTGGTGTTGCTGGCTAGCAGCGACAAGATAGTTGCGAGAAACCCGACGAACCGCATGGATCAAGAAGTTACTGCATGCGGTGGGTAAGCGTCGATCCCTGTTGTTGAATGAGCCTCGTTTGATGTGCTGGGATTCGTCTGAGCTTGCCTGGGGAGGGAATTATCGTGGATAGCAATAGATCCACCGATTCATCAGCTTGTTGTAACGAGAGTCTGTGAGGCGATGATGATCAGCGCTCTTATGTTTCATCGCGGTGTCTGCCCTGGAATTGCATTCGTTGTTTTGCAGCGAGCAATTGGACCAACTTGCACGTGATAGACGTGATGAAGACTTTTGTGAGTTCTTATTCACGATCTGATCGGTGCCGCAACCGCCTTGCCTTAGTCGTCTGAACTTATTGTCTGTGAACTTAGAAGATCGTAATCGTCTGCTGCATGAGTCGCTGAAGAAGTGGTTTGGGTTTGATTCCCTTCGACCGCTTCAAAAAGATGCTGTAGACGCAGCTCTCGATGGACGTGATGCATTGGTTGTTTTGCCAACCGGGGGTGGTAAGTCGTTGTGTTATCAGCTGCCACCGCTGGTTCTCAATCGATTGGCTGTCGTTGTTTCGCCACTGATTGCGCTGATGCAGGACCAGGTCGACGGATTGCGTCTCAATGGCGTTCCTGCTGCCGCGTCGCATAGCAATTTGGATGCGAACGGCCGGAAGCAGCTCAATGATCTGATTGAGAGCGGAGAGTTACGCATCCTGTTTGTCGCACCTGAACGCTTGTTTCGTGCGGACTTCCTCGAGTGGCTAACACAGCAAGATGTCAGCGCGATTGCGATCGATGAGGCGCACTGTATCAGTCAGTGGGGCCATGACTTTCGGCCGGAATATCGACGCATCGCCGAGCTGCGCGACCTTTTTCCGGGTGTGCCACTGCATGCCTACACTGCAACGGCTACTCCGCGTGTGCGAGAGGATATCCGCGAGCAGTTGCAGCTTAAGGATGCCGTCGAATTAGTTGGTACCTTTGACCGGCCCGAGTTGACATACCGGGTGTTACCAAGGCAGAGCCTGATTGATCAGGTCGTCGAGGGCATTGGCCGTCACGGCGAAACGGCAACGATTATCTACTGCATGTCTCGTAAGGATACGGAGACGCTTGCCAAGCAGCTGAACTCACGCCGCATAAAGGCTGAAGCATATCATGCGGGTATGCCTGCTGTTGAGCGCACGCGTATCAGTGCAGACTTCCGAGCCGAGCGCTTGAATGTGGTGTGCGCGACAGTTGCTTTTGGCATGGGAATCGACCGGAGTGACGTTCGTTTGGTTGTGCATGCGGCAATGCCCAAGAGCATAGAACACTACCAGCAAGAAACTGGTCGTGCCGGTCGCGATGGTTTGCCGTCTGAGTGTTTGTTGCTCTACTCGGGCGCTGATGCAGCCAAGTGGCGCATGATTGTGCAGCGAAGCGCGGAAGAATTTGGCGACGAGGAGGTCATGCATGCGCAGTGGGCGCTGCTAAACCAGATGCAGCGCTATGCTGGTCGAGCGCGTTGTCGTCACCGGTCACTAAGTGAGTATTTCGGTCAGGACTATGAGGAGCCTAACTGTGGGGCGTGTGACGTTTGCCTTGATGAGCTAGATCTTGTCCCTGATAGCTGCGTGACCGCGCAGAAGATTTTATCGGCAGTTGCGCGCACAGGTCAGCGTTATGGGTCTAGCTACATTATCGATGTGTTGCGTGGCAGTAAGAATGAGCGAGTGATGCAGCGTGGTCATCAAGCGATCCCGACCTTTGGCTTGCTGAAAGATGTAAAGGCCCTGCGACTTGGGAACTACATAGATCAGATGATCGACGATGGCATATTGGTGCGCACCGAAGGTGAGTACCCCATTTTGTTGTTAAACGAAGTCTCGGCTGAGGTGCTGCGGGGCACTCGGGAAGTCGAATTGCGCTCACCGAAAGGCAGTCTTGACCAAAAGCCGCGTCG
The DNA here is from genome assembly GCA_965662465.1 of Planctomycetota bacterium. Lineage (GTDB taxonomy): Bacteria > Planctomycetota > UBA1135 > UBA1135 > UBA2386. The sequence continues at coordinate 10,785 of CBFIIO010000056.1, forward strand.
CCAACGTCGTGGCTCGATGGCCGCTACCGAGGCGAGAGATCTGACTAGCGGTGAGCAGGGAATGTTTGATCGTCTGCGAAGCCTGCGTCGGAAGTTGGCGACTGAATTAGGCGTGCCGCCATACGTCGTCTTTTCTGACGCGACGCTCGAAGAAATGGCTCGTGAGCGTCCCATGAGTCGCTCAGCTATGCTCGACATCAAGGGCGTCGGCCCGAAGAAAGTCGACTCGTTCGGCGAACAGTTCCTCGCCGAGTTAGCCGAATAATCCTGCTACGCCAAAGCGTCAGTCGCGACGTGGTATTGTGGGTCTTCGATTACGTTGACCTCGACCATGTTGCCGGCTTTGCGAAGCAGCTTTCTACATTCCGGACTCAGATGGCGAAGGTGGACTTCTTTTTTGAGTGCCAGGTAGCGCTCTGCAAGGGTGTCGATCGCTTCGATGGCCGAGTGGTCGGATACACGAGCGTGTTGGAAGTCGATGATGACGTCTGCGGGGTCGGTGGCGGGGTTAAAGAGCTCTAGGAAGCTTTTGCAGGAACCAAAGAATAGTGGGCCGCGCAGTGAGTAGACGCGTGCACCGTTGTCATCAGTGTGCTGGATCGCGTGGACGACTTTGGCGTGTTTCCATGCAAATACGAGCGCAGATACGATGACGCCAACCATTACGGCGATGGCGAGGTCGTATTGCACCGTGACTGCTGAGACGAGAACGATCACAGCCGCATCAGTGAATGGAACCTTGTTCAGCACGCGTAGGCTTGACCACTCAAAGGTGCCTAAGACAACCATGAACATGACGCCGACGAGCGCTGCTAGCGGTACCATCTCAATTAGCGGTGCCGCAACCAATACGAACGCAAGTAGCACGAGAGCGGCGGTAATGCCGGATGTGCGCCCGCGACCTCCCGAGTTGATGTTGATCATGCTCTGACCAATCATTGCGCAGCCACCCATGCCGCCGAAGAGGCCGCAGACCATGTTGGATGCACCCTGTGCGACGCATTCCTTATTGCCACGGCCGCGTGTTTCGGTCAGCTCGTCGACCAGCGTCAGGGTTAATAGGGATTCGATCAGGCCAATTGCGGCGAGAATGATCGAGTAGGGAAGAATGATCTGCAGCGTTTCAAAGTTCAGTGGCACGACGGGCCATGCGAAGGCTGGCATGCTTCCGGCAAGCGTTGCTGCTGGGTCAGAAGTCATCGTCCGAAGGAAATCGACGACCGTCGGTGTGTCGATGGAAAATGTTATTACAGATCCAGTTACGACAACGATTGCGACGAGCGATGCGGGCACCGCTCTAGTCAGTTTAGGTAGCAGATGGATGATCGCCATCGTCACTGCGGCGAGACCGCACATCGTGAACAACGGCATTCCCGACATCCAAACCGGCGTGCCATCCGGTCCAGGTGTTTTGAATTGTCCGAGTTGCGCCAGGAAGATGACGATTGCCAATCCGTTGACGAACCCGAGCATCACCGGATGAGGCACCATACGAATGAACTTGCCGAGGCGGAAGATTCCTGCGGCTACCTGAATGCAGCCCATCAGCAGTACCGCAGCGAACATGTATTGGATGCCGTGTGCGCTGACAAGGTGTACGAGCACTACTGCTAGCGCTCCGGTTGCTCCTGAGATCATCCCCGGACGCCCGCCAAAAACTGCCGTGATCAAGCCGACAATAAAGGCTGCATGTAGGCCGACAATCGGATCAACGCCAGCAACGAATGCAAAGGCAACAGCTTCGGGCACGAGAGCCAAAGCGACCGTAATTCCCGACAATACGTCAGTACGGAGGTTATGAGGGCGAGTACTGAGTAGGTTGAACAATGGAGCGCGCGGCGGTTTTGCAGTTTTGTCGAGTGAAACGAACCCCGCAGCCTACCGGCGTGTACCGCGGGATCCAGGGTAGAGATATGGTTGAGCTGCTGGGCGCGTGACTTGATCGCTAAATTAGCCAGTCTCTTCGCTGAGCAAACGGGCGTAGCAGATCATTGGCGATGCCGACTCCTTGCTGTCCAGCAAGAGGTCCTTGCCCGCCTTAATGGGGCGATCGATGCGTATTCGTTGACAGGCGTCTGCTCACACTTGGCGTCTATCGAACCCTTGTGAAGGCCGTCTTCGACAGCTTCTAGTGCATTGGACAACGCAGATTCCTTAGCGACAGTCTCAATGCTGGCGGGTGCTCACGGTCTTCTCAGGGGCTGCGAATGGTGCTTGGATGGCAGGATCCGCAGGCTGTGAGCTCTATTTGGGCAGGTCAGAGTCCTCGATTCGGTGTGCGCGAATTTCTCGATAGCCGGCAGCTTCGTAGAGACAGATTGCGCTCCCATCAGCAAGCACTTGTAGGCACGAATAGGCTGAGGGCCCGGGGTCAAGCAGTGCAGACCATGGCCAAGTCTCACCCTGATCAAAGGATGCGCGCAGGGTCATGCGTTCACGGCTGGACTTGCTAGCCGGGTTACTGAATAGCAACACGCCATTCCTAAGTCGTCGAATGCTTGCTTGGCAGATCGGTTCGATTAGCTCTGGGCAGTGTCGCTGTGTATGGAAAGTATTGCCGCCATCGTTGCTGGTTGCCTGTTGTCGGGTGCGCTGTTTGCGGTCGTAGTTGCGCATGTTTAACAAAAGGTCACCATTGTCAAGTTCCACGACTTCGCATTCATTGACTTGGTGATCAGGTGTGCTGCCACCTAGTTGCCATGACTTACCTTGATCATCACTAAAGATGACGTGTGAGTAATAGTGACGAGTTTTGGCTTCGATGTGATCACATGGGATCACGAGTCGACCTTTATGGGCACCACGCGCTAACTCGATACCTGCACCTGGGCCTGTTGCATACCAAGTCCAGTTGTCAAGCTTCGTTGCCGCAGTGATGTCCTCGGGTTTCGACCAAGTTTGGCCGTGATCATTGCTGCGCAACACCCAAACCGTTCGAGTGCCTTTAGAGGTGCCTGCAATGATGCGTGATTCGTGATCGGCACCTAGGTTGCGTGTCGCTAGCAGGACAATGTCTCCATCTTTAGTGACGACGGGGCATGGGTTGCCACACGTATTTATGCCGTCATCCCAGATTATCTGCGTTCGACTCCATGATTTACCGCCATCGGTAGAGCGCTTCATCACCAAGTCGATGTCGCCGGTGTCGCTGCTGCTGAAATGTCGGGCTTCGGCGAATGCGAGCACATCACCGTTCTTGGCAAGGATCAGTGATGGGATGCGATAGGTTTGGATTTTGTCTTCGCCCGATTGCCAGACGGTGACGGCTTTACCAGTTGGCTGTGGTGGTTTCGTGCCACCCTTGATGCTGAATGTATGTAGCGTCAATGTGTCGCGGTGCGGTCGCAGCTTGATTGCTCCGAGGTTGCCGCCAGGATCGGGTATCGCTGGTAGCTTTTGGCCGTTCCAGTTAATGATGAGTTGTCCGCCTTTACGAATGAGGCGTAGTTTGAACCGGCGGTTAGGCACAGGCGTATTGCATGGCAACTCGCGCACGTCTCCACCAAACAACTCACCCTCTAAGAATGGCTTCTTACCGCGGCCGCAGAACCCAATATGGCTATTACCGATGATTAGTGAGGCTGCGGTAGTTGTGGCCTTTGCGAGGGTGATTTCAATTTCGACTGTTGCAGGTGTTTCGCTTAGCAACCAGCCGCTATTGAGTGGTTGTGACATTGGTTGACCGGTGATGTCTTGGCTACTTCGCGTCCAACCTGCCGGTAATACTCCCCCTACATCGTGTTGGGACATGCATGGAGTGACCGCCAAAATAAAGGTGCAGAGTAACCAATTACTGGCCGTGGCTTTCATACGTGTCATTTGTTGTCCGTGATGCGGTTCAGTAACTCAGGTACTACTTGCGCGGCTCGGCCTGCGACAAATCGATCGTGGCGACTTGCATTGCTCGGTAATTCTAGAGCTTGCACAAATGTCTTAGCAGAACGCTCGCGTGCAATCTGAAGCATGCCTGCAGCTGGGTAGACCTGTCCGCTGGTGCCGATTGCTAGAAAGTGCGTGCAGTCGAGCAGCGCTTTCTCGATTTCATCTAGGTGGTAGGGTACCTCGCCGAACCATACGATGTCTGGTCTCAGGCGATGATGGCCACAGGCTGAGCAGGGCAGGAATTGGTTAGGCTCAACGCGCTCTAGGTCGCGTTCTGTGTGGCCACACTCTTCGCATCGCAATACGGCAAGTTCGCCATGCATGTGGATCGCAGAACTAAGTGCGCGTTCATGCAAGTCGTCGACATTCTGTGTGACTAGCGTTAGTTGGTCACCGCGTGCCGTTAGCTTGGTGGCCGTTGAAGTTAGCGCCATGTGTGCTGCGTTAGGGACGACTTTACTCAGTTGCGCTCGACGCTCTTGATAGAAGCGCCATACCAGATCAGGATCGCGTGCCCAGGCTTCGGGAGTTGCGACATCCTCTGGGCGATAACCTTCCCAGAGACCATCCGAATCGCGGAAGGTACGGACCCCCGAGTCTGCTGATATGCCAGCTCCGGTCATTACAACTAGATGCATAGGTCGAGGCGTTGCGTGAGGGGCACAGAAGATAGCATCGCATCAATTCAACTCCCATTGTTGAAGTAAGCTTCGCGGTTTGTAACCGGATCGATCCGATTTGGTTTGATCTGGTTCTTGCTAGTGTGACCGGGTCGGCAACTATTCGCAATTGCAGCAGCAAGGAACGATTTCGATGCGGCAATCTTGTCGGCGTCGACCGAATTGCTGGAGCTGGCGTCGGTTCAGTTCGAGTCGTCGCGCGTGATTCTTTTGGGGTGTTTTAGACCTTCTTTATGCGGCTTGTGATTCGTGTCTATGTGGGTTTGTGTGGTCTATTTACCTTGTGACGCTGGGTCTATTGACGAACCTCTTTTATCGCGGGCCTTTCAAATCAGTCGTCGATCTAGTCCGCTGCTTACATGACTGGAAAGGTGCGTGAATTGAAGTCGGTGTGTGTCTACTGCGGATCGCAGGACGGTCGTGATCCGGGCCATGTAGTTGCTGCAAAGGCAATGGGAGATCTGCTCGTGGACCATGGGATGCGCTTGGTCTACGGCGGGGGTGGCATTGGCATGATGGGGCAGATTGCAGATCAAGTTTTGTCTCGTGGCGGCGAAGTCATCGGCGTCATTCCTGAGTCGTTAATGCGTGCTGAGGTCGCGCATGCGGGAGTCACCGAGATGCATGTGACCAAAGGCATGCATGAGCGCAAGGCGATGATGGCCGACTTGTCGGATGCGTTTATTGCGATGCCTGGTGGACTAGGAACGCTAGAAGAGTTGTTTGAGACATGGACTTGGGCGCAGTTGGACTACCACGACAAGCCGATGGGGCTGCTTAACGTGAACGGTTACTTCGACGGGCTCTTAGACTGGCTCGACCAGAGTATGGAGGACGGTTACGTGCGCGGCCCTCACCGGGGCATGTTGCACGTAGATGCGGCGCCAGCAGATTTGCTCCAGAAACTGATGATGAGCCGTTAATAAGGGCCAGCAATCGAGGTTTCGGCGAGCGTTATCTCTGTTCGAGATGGTGCACGGATCGTGTCTAACAAGCGGTCTACAGCCCCTCGTCGAGTATTGCGCCGATACAAATCAACTCCGCGGCGGTGCGATGATAGAGGCGTCCGTCGGCGTAGGACACTGAGTTGGCACTCCAGGTTTTGCCAGCTGGGCCTAGATCGTTCAGCCCTAGAAACGAGGATGTCTGAAACTTCTCGTCGCTCGCATCGATGACGTAGACCTTGCCGCTGGCAAGGGTGAAGAAGAGCCGGTCATTGACGCGCGTCGGGGTGCCATTGAAAACCCAGTCCCAGCCGTCCCAGCGACTGCGTGAGTCGCCAGTCACCTCGACACCGCGGCTGTTGATTGCCATCGCAGCCTGCTTGGTTCGATAGGTGAGCTTTTCTGCGGTAGCGCCATTGGCTTGCCCGGCAGCGGAGCTTGTCGGGACTTCAAGATAGCGAACGGCCGGCAGGTTGTTTGCCGGCGCTGGGTCAACGCAGGCGAAGCAGTAGGGTGCTCCCAGCACTGGCTTGCCCCAGGCCGTTGCATAGCACTGGAAATACAGGCGGCCGTTAGCCGGGATCATGGAGTAGCGTGCCGGAAACACACCCTTCTCGAGGTCGCAACTGATTGTTTCGTGCAGCTTAGTTAGGGGGTTCCAGCGAACGTGGCTCACGCCCTTAGTCAGCGATATCTCACGAATTTGTTCGCCTGTATTCCTGTTGATGACGACTAGTAAGCTGCGGGGTTCGCGGAGCAGCCAGTATACGAAGCGGTCATCGCACGCCATTGTTTGAAGGGCGCCTTCGTGATTGCCGCGGGGGTCTTCGTAGCGCCAAACTCTGCGTCCTGCGTTGACTCCTGTCGTGCGGGTCAAGGTTAACCCGACGGGACGTTCGGGCACGGCATGGGGGCCACCGCGTGCATGCAAAACGCATGGCCCTTCTTCAGTGGCGACCATAGTGGGAGCGTTGTATTGCGTTAGTGCATCTTCGCTTCGCCACAGTTCTTCGCCGGTTAGGGCATCCAGTCCGACCAGGAAGTGCCAGTTCTCAGTCTTGTCAGACGTGCCCGTGTATGCAAACGGCTCCATATGAACGAGAGTTTGTCTCGAGCGAGTGCGATCGTGCACGAGGAACGGTTCGAATTGCTTGTTGAATGGTCCGTCGAATGTGGCCGTCCACTGTCGCTGCCAGACGAGGTCGCCTTTGTGCGTGTAGCAACAGAGGGAGCCGCCAGCATTTGTGAACCAGACGTGGCTATCGTTTGCTACGGGTGATGCGCTTGTCGCATCTGAGAATGGATAGCTGTAGATCGATGGGACCTCGCCTTCGATGCGCCGCGTCCAAATGATCTTGCCGCTTGCTTGGTCGATGCAGTGCGCATCGATGTGCTTGCCTGAGACTTTACGTTTCTCGATGGCGTGACTGTACTTTTCGGCGTCATCCTCACTCAATTCTTGGCCGGTCCATGTTGCCATCGTGGCAACGAATAGAAGGCCGTTGGCGATCGCGATGCCGCCCTGCCCTGTTTCGGGTAGAGGAGTGCGCCACACGATGTTCTTACCCGATGTGACCGAGAACGATAACGGCGGTGCTTGACCCTTGGTGCTCCAGTTGCCGTTAGGGCCTGCCCCTTGTGGCCATGCGGGTTGCGGAGAACCCGTGCAGGAAGCGATCACAATCAGTACGAGCAAACAGGCGGTGCGGGATGCTGACATGCTATTGCCAGCATACGCGGCAGACTGCTATTCGCAGCTACCGCAGTTGCCAGTCGTGCCGCAAAGACGCGCTTCGATCTCTTTTGAGGTCTTGGTGATGGACAAGCCACCGAGGGCGGTGCAGCGAAGTTCGCGCGCCATATTCTCGCTGATTTGGCGGTGCGCATCGAGCACTTCGTCCAATGGGATTAAGTGATCATATCCCGCAAGCGCAATGTTGGCACAGGCTAGGGCGTTCGCGGCGCCGGCGATATTGCGTCCGAGGCATGGTGCCTCGACACGATTGGCTACTGGATCGCAGACGAGGCCGAGCACGTTTTGCAGCGCGTGGCTAGCTGCTCCAAGCGCTTGTTGCGCATTCCCGCCGGCGAGTTCTACTAAGGCAGCGGCGGCCATTGCAGCGCCAGCGCCTGTCTCGGCCTGGCAGCCACCAACCTCGGCTGCAAAACTCGAGCGAGTTGTGACAAACACTCCAATCAATCCGGCAGCCAGCATTGCGCGTAGAGTTTGTTCTTCTGTCGCTCCTTGTGCTTCGGCTGCGGCGACACAGGTTGCCGGGAAGGTCGCGCATGATCCGGCTGTAGGCGCAGCCACAATTACGCCCATCGAACTCTTGACCTCCATGAGCGCGCTGACATAGAGGATCGCTTTGTTGAGGACGCCGCCATCGTGCAGCTTCCCGGCTGCAAGCAACTCTTCGAAGCGATGGCTTTGGCGCGGTAGGATACGGTCGGCGTACTCTGTGCCTGCTAGGCCTACTTTGATGCCATTGGTAACAATCCGGTGGATGCTACGCATCTGCTCGAGGACCTCGCTCTCCGTGATCCCACCGCGTGCTGTTTCATATTCTAGCGCGAAGTCAGATAGCGAGCGCGTCTTAGGGTCGCTTGATTCGACCATCTCGCTCGCATGCAGAAAGGGCACAGCCAGGCCCTTGCTTGAGCGTACTGGGAGGACCGCACGCATGCGTCGAACGCGCTTTACAGCAGGGATGGATGCGAGCATCGCGTCGGCGACAAACGTTTGCGCATTTACGATGATCGTGGCTGGTTTGTTGCCTGAGACGTGCACCTCATCTGCCCATTCGGTCAGCTTGTCACGGGCGGCCGTACCGTCACCGTCTACCTCGATCAGAGTGACTTCATAGTCACCAAAAAGACGCATCTTCACGTCATCGATTTCGATCACTTCGATCATGCCGCCGCCGGTCGAGATCGCGATCATCCGGTGTTCGACCCCGTCCTTCCAGAGTGTCAGTCTGTAAGTATTCGGGTGTGGATCGTGAAGCTCTGCAATGCGGATTTCTAGCTCGATGCCGTTGGCCTTTAGCGCAGCTGCGGATTCTGCTAGTCGCTCATCGTCGGCTGGCCAGCCCAAAAGGCCGCCGAACAGCCCCATGTCTGAGCCTTGGCTTTCATGAGTTGTTGCGAGCGACCCCATGGTGTCAAACTCGATGAGCACGCGATCTGGGTCACCGTTGCACAAGTCCCTAGCCATTTGGCCGATACGGACCGAAGCTGCCGAGTGCGAACTCGAAGGCCCGCGCATTACGGGGCCGACGACGTCGTTGAAGATGCTCGGTGGCAGAGTCGTAGCCATAGCTAGATTTGGTTGCTTACTTGTAGTGGTGGGCTGGATGGGGCACGACGCCGAGCACATCGTAGTTGAAGCCGCTTTTGAGTGGCTGGTAGTCGCCTACGATCTCGACGCTGCTATCTGCAGTAATCTTGTCTTCGAGATCAAGACACCAGTAGATCGCGTTAGTGCTGAGTCTGCGTAAGCCGGCACTTTGGTAGTCACGTGCGCTACCCATGGTGACGTGGAAGACGCGAGCACTTTTGCCTTTCGATCCTGTCCATGAGTTGGTCCAAGCAACTGGCAGAGCTTCTTTTTTGGTGTTTGGCGCATCTGTCGGGTTGAGGCCGACGAGTGGTTGACCAAGCAGCAATGAGGTGCACGTCTCGGGCAGCGACTTGCCTTTGCCGTAGGTGCGGTAGACATCGGAGGGGCCGAACACATCGGTGACCCCCGTTAAGATCGGGTGAGACTTGTTGGCTTCCACAGCGATGCCGCGCGTTCCTTCGCGGTGCCAACCACCGTGATGGCCGCGGAAGCTGCCGCCGAGAACGTCTTCCCCAAAGCGCACTTTCTTATCGTTGACCTTGTAGGGGAAGTTGCCGCTGAAGCCGTGATTTGCCGTGCGGATGCCAAAGATCGGCTTACCAGAATCTAGATACTGAATTACGTGTTGGATTTGTTCATCTGGCAGGGTGATGAAGCGATTGAACAAGATCAACAGATCGGCTTTTGCGATGTGTTCGATTCCAGGGATGTCATGAAACATCTCTTTGTCTTCTGGTCGGGTCTTTTGCGTTGGGTCGACCATGCCATCTTTTTGTGCGAACAGCACCGTGCAGTCAAATCCGTGGTGTTTCGCAAGCATTCGCGCCAGCATCGGCATTGCTTGCTCTGCGCGGTATTCCTGCTCGGCGGCGACTAGCACGATGTGCTTGCCGTTACCCGGTAGTTGGTCTTGGCCGGTATAGGTCAGCCACTGTGCATTGGCAGGGACGGGGTGCTCTTGCACAGCACATGCCGAAAGTGCTGTGAGGGCAACGATACAGAATGCGGTAGAAGCGTTCACTTGGGGATCCTATTCAGGGTGTAGTGTGCGGTTTGGTGTACGAGCGGCTCGTCGCCCGCTGATCTTATGCCGGTGAAGTCAAAATCATGCACGTGGCCTTCGACTAGGCCGTCGACCGTGATGGTGACCGTAAGCAGGTCGGATGAGACTGTGGCGTCGGTCACCACTGGAAACGTTTCGTCAACCTCCGGGCTGCCGTAGAACTTTTGGAAGATGTGCGTGAAGCTTCGCATCTTGTAGTTGCCGACGTCATTAGCGATCGTTGCGTCGACTGGTTTGGTGAATGTCACCGCGAAGCCGTTTTTGCGCGCGGAGATCAACTTGACTTCAAAGGGCGTAAGGCCAGTCCACTCGAGTCTCTGTAAGAGGTATTTTCGATTGCCGCGTACGGGCCAGCCGCGGTTAGTTCCACCAGTGATCAGGTAGCCTTTATCGCTGAGTTCTGTGGCTAGGATGCCGGTCGCGAAGCCTTCTTTGAATGGGTAGCACGCGCCTTGCCACACACCTTCGACTTCTTCCGTGGTGGCGCGCATCACGATGCTAAGGCTGTAGTCGCCGACAAACAGTTGGTTTTGGAATGGTCCGAAGCGACCGTCGGATCGATCTGGGCGGAACGCAGTGATGGACTGGCCCATACGGCGGTAGGGGAATACCACAGCATACGGAACGAGTTGGTCAATCCGTTTGGCTTCTTCGTAAAGCCTCGATTGGTTCTTTGGTTCAAGTGGCTTTGGTCCGAGCATTTTGCCGAGCGGCAGGTCGTAGCCGTCAAAGCAAATTGGGTGGCCCATGAAGCCGCCCGGCTTCAGGTGCTTGAGCGAGCACGATCCATTCCACGGACCTTGGCTCTCAATGTAGAACATTACGCCGTGTTCGTTAGGGCCTACGCCGCCGGCCGATCTCACCCCAGTGGCAACAGGGATAGTTTTGCCATCCGCTGTGATCTGGAACGCAAAGCCCCGGTAGGGAGCTTTGTAGTGGTAGGACTCAGACAGCCCAAGGGCGACGTAAACACTGCCATCTGGCTGCACGGGAGAGCCCCACGCAAACTCGTGGTAGTGGCCAAATCCCCACGCATCGCTCATGTTGTGGAAGTGATCGGCGCGACCGTCGCCGTCCTTATCGCTGATTGCGGTAACCTCCGTTTGCTGCGTTGCGTAGAAGATGCCGTCCCGATAACCAAGACCAAGAACTTCATCTAGCCCGCTCGCAAAGCGATGGATTGTTGGTTTCGGCAGCGGCTCAAAGGCACCGCTGATAATCAGGATCTCACCGCGCCTCGTGCCGACGGCAAGTTTGTCATCGGGCAGTGCGCAGAAGCTACCGACCTCTAACTGCGGATCGATTGGCAGCGGCAGGTCAACGATACGGTAGAACTCTGATTCGGCATTTTCCGTGCCCCATGTGTTGCCTAGCTCTTGCGCACTTGCAGATACCGCGACGCTTAAGGCTGCGGCGAAAGTTAATAAGAAACGCATCATTTGCCCTCCTCGATCCATGTGTATTTGAGGACGGCTTCGGCGTGTCCGTTCTTGAGGCTGATCATGATCCGCAACTCGCTCTCGTCACTTGCCGAGATGATCGTGGCTGGTAGGCCGCCAGTATCGATGTTGAGGAACTTGCCGATGCGAAAGTTGTGCGCAGATGCTTGCTCGATGTTCTTATGTCGAGCGGCACGGAAGTAGGCCTGGGTCTGTTCGCCATCGACAGCCAGCGATCTCAGCAGCGATGTTTTGCCGTCGACGACACTTTGCGTAGGCGTGTCTGTGATCGTGAAGCCGGCTGCGGTGTATCGAAACGTCGGGCGTCGTTGATCATCTAGATCGTAACCTAAGAAGCGATCACCTCGGTCGCGCCTGGATATTGTCGGCCACGGTTCTCCTTCATCAATGACTGCGAATGCTGGGCCTTTTGCCAGCATCGCGCGTTTTCGGCTAAGGATGTGCGCTTGGCCACTGCCTTGCCCCGTCCAAACTGGACGTGCATCGAGGAAGCGACCCCACCAGATTTGGTTCATTCCAAGAGTCTCAGCATCAAAGGTAATGTTGACGCCATTGGGGTAGCCGACGCTGATACCGCGTTTGCCGGTGTTTTGCACGCTGCGACGCAGCATGATGGCTTCCTGCTCAACTTCCAGTTCGATCTCTGGATAGTGCATACCGCGCGGTTTACCAACATTGCGGCCTTTGGCTAGGTAGTGCCACATCGCATCAATTTGCTGTTGCGGGTCACCATCGGCAATGTCTGGCCGGGTGGAAATGCCGTCTGGATAAAATTGCGGCATCAAGGTCGTTGGCTTGAATCGGAATGGGTGGCGGATGAAGCCTGCAAACCACTCTGGGCGTAGGCGTCGGCCAGTTGAGTGCACTAGATCGATGGCGCCCATTGCGCCAGCCTTCTCGCCGGCAAACGAGTGGCATGTGATGCAGTTCATGCCCTTCACGCCGATTAGTTCGCGGCCGATTTTCGTGATGACCTCCGCTTCTTTACGACCTTTGGGCAGGGCCTCGACTTGGAATGCAGGGACTTCGTCAACAGCCTCAAGCGCATCGCTCAGGATGTTCGAAAAGTCTTCGCCGAATCCAGGCATCCGCGTCTTCAAATAGGATCGTTCGTGCTGGCCGTGTGCGATGGAATTGACTAGCCAATCGTGCTGCAGTTTGCCACCAACCCCAGTCAGGGTCGGCGGTAAGCGACCATCTTGACCGATGCTTGCATCGTGTGTTTGGAAGTCGTCTTGGTGCGTTGCGACGCCATCAATCTGGCCGCGAATGTGGCAGGTAAAGCAGTTGCGTGAAGCCATCAGTTGCTGGACGCGTGCTTCGGGCTGCAGTTTGTCCTCAAGAGTTGTCAGTGCTGCTGTGAGATCTTCGATTTGTTCTTCACTCAGTGCGTAGTGAGGCCATGCGCCAATTTCTAGTGACATGCATCCCTGATTGATGCGCAAACTACTGAGAGGCTTTGATTCAGAGCTTACGGCTCGTTTCGTATCTGGCAGGTTGTGGCAGTTCGCGCAGCCAAGACTTTCGAACCTTTGTCGACCGGCGTCGGCTTTGCGCATGTCGGTTGCAGCTGCAGCCTGATCTTTCGGGGCGCCAGCAGCCAGCATGTGGTTAGCAAGTTCGAAAGCTTCCGCTGGTGACAGTCTCATTGCTGGCATGCGTTTTGCCGGCCGCGCACTATGTGGTGCCAGTAAGAATGTCTTTAGTGAATCAACGGTGTATTTTTGCGTCAGTCGAAGTCGTGAATCACTCGTTGCAAAGTGGCAGCTTTTGCAGCCGATGGATTCGTAGAGCGAGGCCCCGCGTGCAGCGGCCTCGGCATCAATCAGTGAAGTGCTGAGACTGGTCGAGCTATGGGACCGCAGATAGTGACTCAGTTCGTCGGCAGCCTGTTCAAGTTCGGAGCCGTCCAGATGTCGCAGCATGTCGGGCATGACGGTTGTCGGCTCCATCGCATGCGGTGAGATCAGAAACGGTTTCAGATAAGAGGCCTGAATGCGGCTGCTGATGTTCGCGAGATCTGGAGCCTCACGGCTTTCGATTAGCGTTTCACCGCTGGCGTGGCAGTTTGTGCAACCTAGTTCTCCGAGCAGCACTCTGCCGCGGACGTGGCTAGCTAGCTTAGATTCGTGCAGGCCAGGGACTATTGGGGCGACGTTTGGTCTGGCAGCGACGTTTGGTCTGGCAATGGTGGAGTCTGAGCATCCCGTCAGAATCGCGGTGATTCCCACGGCTCCGATGAAGACAAAGTTGCTGAAGCTTGGTCGCTGCATGAATGTGAGCATACGTTTGTGCGGCCCAATCCGTAGGATCACATATCTGATGATGTCGCTGAATCCTTCGAGAGTTGCGTTGTTCGTGTTCTTGTTGCTGCTGGCTGCGTGTGCGGGCAGCGCAGATATCTCGAAGTCACCGCCGCTCGACGGGCCGTTGGTCATTTCGACCTGGCCATTTGGTCGATTCGCCAACCACAAGGCTATCGAAGCATTTGCTGCGGGCAAATCGCTGATTGATGCGGTTGAGCTAGGTATTCGTGAGACCGAGCGCCGTAGCTCTGATGGGTCTGTTGGCCTTGGTGGGCGCCCGAATGCAGCCGGCTACCCACAACTAGATGCTTGTATCATGGATGGGCCCAGTCGCGATGCTGGGGCTGTGGGAGGAGTTGAGGGGATCGTGCATCCGATCACAGCTGCTAGGCACGTGATGGAAAAATCTGAGCATGTATTTTTGGTGGGGGAAGGTGCCCGCTGGTTTGCGTTAGAGCACGGTGTCGAGTCGGTTTCGATTGCGCCGCTCGATCCTATGAAGCAGGTTTGGGTTGCGGGTCATCGTGCGAAAGACATTGATCGCGCCGGCCACGACACCATTGCCTTGCTCGTGCGGGATGAGAATGGCCACCTCGCGGGTGGTTGCTCAACTAGTGGCGCGGGTGGCAAGCTACCTGGGCGCGTTGGGGATTCGCCTATTTTGGGTTCCGGACTCTATGTTGACGAGGAAGTAGGAGCAGCTGGCGCGACGGGGATTGGTGAAAACGTCATGCGTTATTGCGGCTCGTTTTTGATTGTAGAGTTCATGCGGCAAGGGATGCACCCGCAGAAGGCTTGCGAAGAGGCTGTGCACCGCATTGCGGGTCTAGATCCCCGCGGCTACAAGCTAGATATCTGCTTTATTGCGCTCGATAAATCTGGTCGTTACGGCGCCGCTGCGTCCAATCAACGCTTTCCATTTGCGGTTGCGACCAAGCATGAAAATAAGGTCTTAGATGTCGCACAGGTGACTCCGCGCTGATTCTGTGCGACTGGGAAGTGACGTAGCGCACCTAGTTGGGCAGACTAGACGGTATGCGCGTTGATGCCTTTGGTCTGGCCCTGTTTTTGTCGGTTGGCCTTTTTGCACAAGGCCCAGGCCCTGATAGCGATCTTAAGTCTTGGCTGGTTGACCATGGTGCGAAGCTCGACGAGCTCTACGT
>CBFIIO010000057.1:0-25504 GCA_965662465.1 Planctomycetota bacterium
CCCCGCCACCGAGCAGCTCCAGGGTAAACCTGCAAGGCCGTTCCGCCCATGACATGGAGGCCACAGTCACAAGACGCATCCATATGTAAACAATAGGGTTAGGATGATTTACAGTTTAGCAAATTGATGCTAGCTTGATCCGTGAAGTCACGGCGTAAACAGCAGTCACTGACACCAAATCACAACCCATAACTAGAGACAAATCAGATGCGTGTACTCTCCTCAATACTCGTAAGCGCGGCAGCTCTCACAGCGCAAAGCCCCCTGACCACTACCTTCGCCCACAACAACGGCGGCGGCCTCGGCGGTGCCCTCTACTTCGACCTGGAGTGCATCAGCGCAAATGGGGTGTCGATCACTGACCTTGACCTCAACTTCAGCAGCCAAGCTGGTCAATCAGGCACAATTGACATCTATATGAAGTCAAGCTCTTGGCAGCCGCACACTTCCACAGATTACGAATTGGTCGCCTCAGGCACGGTGACCGCGGCCGCAGGCCCAGGCCTGCCAACCAACGTTGTGTTAAACACTCCGCTGGAACTAGGAGACGGCTGCAAAATGGGAATTGCAATCGTTCAAACGGGCCTGAGCTCAAACTACACGTCGGCAAACACTTCTACAGAAACCTACGCAACGGCGGAACTAGAACTGACTGTTGGAGGCGCCTCGAACACTCCCTTCACCGGGACCGCATTCAATCCGCGACTTGTAAATACAAACATCTACTACACAGCCGGTGGTGCATGCCCAAACGTCCAGTCGATGGCGATGGTCGAAACCGTTGGCACTGGCTGCGGCGATGGCCCATTTACGGGATGGGCCTCCATTTACGAGTTGGCTGCTGCTGGCGCACTTGACTTGGCTGGCAAAAAGCTAGTCGGCACCAACAACGGTGACGGCTACGAGATGACGCTAGAGGCCGGCGCTGGCATTCTTCTGCCACTTGGCTCGATCAACCTCAATCTGTTTGACGACGAGCAACTCCCAATCGGCACGCTCGGCATGGTCGTGAGCTCTGACTGCTGGATGGCAATCGGATCCGGCCCAAGCACCGAGTTCATCACGCCAACAGTCGAACAATTCCTGACAAGCCCTTCAACTGGCGTCTTCTCATGGACTGACCTCGAACCAGATGCAGCAGGTAGCGGCAGCGTCTACTACCACGAAAGTGCTGGCGTCGCGACAGCGTCCTACATGGGTGTCTTCGGAAAAGACTCGACGGACGAGAACTTTGTCCAGATCAAGTTCGACACCAACAACAACAACTGGTCGATCGAATGGGGAGCAGTCCCAGGTGGCCCCGAACCATGGCTCGTTGGCTTCAGCCCTGCGGGAAGCTCTGCAGATGGTGGTTCAACAGACATCTCAACGCTTGAAGGCGTCGCATCAGTCTACGACCTTCAAGATCCCGGAAATCTCGATCTAGCCGGTCAAAAGCTATCAGCGACGCGAACCGGTAACGGCTACACCCTCTCCATTGCAAGCGGCAGCGGCTTCAGTGTCCCGGGCGGAGCAGTCAACCTTAACATGGGTGACGACGAGGTACAATCGGTCGGCACGCTCGGCATGTTTGTCGGCTCAAACGGCTGGATGGCAATGGGACCTGGTAATGACCCAACCTTTGCGGTTGATACTCAAACCCTTCTAGGTAACCCATCTACAGCAGTCTACTCGTGGACTGACCTCGAGCCAAACGACCCAGGCAGTGGCGGCATCTACTACAGTGAGTCCAACGGTGTTGCCACAGTAACCTACGATGGCGTTTACGGCTGGGGTGCTGGCTTTGAGCCAGATCCGAGCGTGCTCCAAAACTACTTCCAGATCCAGATCAACAGCATCACTGGCGATTGGTCGATCGAATGGGGGTTGGTCCCAGGCGATGCAGATGACTGGCTGGTTGGTTACAGCTTTGGAGGATCCAGTGCAGATCCTGGCGCGACTGACATTTCAGCCACGTTCGCACAACTGCCACAGCTCATTGACCCAGCAATTACGTCAGCCAGTGACGTCGGGACGCCTGGACTATCGCTGATCTCGGTTAACCGCCCGGTTCAGGGAATGCTGAACTCGGACTTCGATGTGACGACTAACGGCATCCCATCGACCGCGCTTTCACACCTCGGTGCGGTCGGCCTGAGCAACCCGAATCTCGACCTGTCGATCATAGGGATTCCTGGCTGCTTCTCCTACTCAAGCAGCGACGTCATTGGCCTCTCGATTCTGCCTCCATCGACGTCATCACTGACCTGGACTGCCCTGACAATCCCACCTGGCCCGGTGTTCTTCAACGGCTTCAAGTTCTACTTGCAGTCGATCATCTTCGGAACTCCTGACAACTCGTTCTTCGGCATCGGTGCCCTGACCAGTAATGGTCTTGAGTGCACGGTCGGCAACTTCTAGTTGCCCGCCAGTAATCGCTCGCTCGCGGGCGATTACTGGAAGCACTCTTTCGTGCAAACGCCTGCCATAGATATCCATCTATTGAGCAGGCGCAGCGCTGATTTCTAAGAGTCGCTAACTGCGGCGCTCTGCGCAAGCGGCACAAATGCGCCTCCTGATCTTCGCTTGCCGGCGAAGACTACTCGGCTAGGCGTAGCCGCAACCAGGGCATGATGCGTCTCGCCATGGATTGCAACACGGGGAAATCCTAAGCCTCGATGGTCTCAACCATTCCCGCTGAGGCAATGTGGCCAGAAAGTAAACCCCGTTGTGGCAGCCAACAGCCGTGCAGCGCTACTTTACGCTTCATGAACGTCGTCAATCTTCAGCAGAAGCTCGATAGCTTTTCAGAAACGTGGGTCCCTAAAGTTGTTGGCTCACTCAACGGTCAATACGTCAAGGTCGCCAAGCTCGAAGGCGAATACACTTGGCACTCTCACGCCAAAGAAGACGAAATGTTCCTCGTCATACATGGCGAACTCTTACTTGAGTTTCGCGATCATGCGGTAACAGTCCGACCGGGCGAATTCTGCATTGTCCCGCAGGGTATCGAGCACCGTCCGATCGCTAACAAATTAGTCAGCATTGTATTGTTCGAACCACAAAGCGTCCGCAATACGGGCGACGCCGTAGATGATCGAACCATCGAATCTGACGACCTCGAACACATCTAAATGACAGCGCATATCGTTCGCAGCTGGACTGGGGTCACTGCCAAAAAAAACGTGTCGGCATACCTGACACACCTCCGTGATGAGACGATGCCGCACCTCCGAGCATTGCCTGGATTCCTCGGCGTCCAAGTGCTGCAACGAAGCGTCGCAGACGAAGAAGAGTTTCGCGTACAGACGACTTGGCAATCACGCGCTTCGATTCATGCATTCGCAGGAGACGATCTTGAGATAGCCGTCGTGCCACCCGCAGCGCAAGCAATCCTCAAACGGTTCGATACACACGTCGAACACTACGAAGTCGTCATTAATTAGCCCGAACACGACAACCTATCTTTCCAATGTGAACTGGATGATTCGATCAGAGGAAGCAAGAACCGCCGAAAGCTATCCCCGAATTCTGCAACTTACCTCACTGCTGCTGACCGCGATCCTCACGGCATGCTGCAATTCGACCGTAGCCAATCGCACGCATACGACCAGGTCGCAAGAACAACAACATACACGCGTCTTCATACCGGTGGATGCCGAGCCTACCTATCACGCGCTCGATGGCTACAACCCGAAATGGCAACAACAGATCCGTACGGGCATCGAAATGGCGCGCGCGTTCTGGGGCAGCTTCGGCCCAACTCATGTCTGGATTGCCGGCCAAGAACAAGGTGGCAAAGTCACTGCTGCCGCAAAAGACGCGTTCCTTAGCGACTACTGCAGCTGGCGTATTGCCGGCACGCAACGCACGCTCGAAGAATGCCGCGATCATGCGACAAAACGATTCTTTCATGTTGCACTGCGCGGAGCAGCCGAAGCCTACCTGTCTTGGGTTGATGAATTTGAGCAACCTGAGGCAGAACTAGTCTTCATCAACGTGCACAAATGGTTCTTTGAGCGCGACTCGATTCCTGACCCAACCCTTCGAGGCATCCACGAATACACCCACGTCTTTCAAAAAGCCTTTCAAGAAACGCCAACTTGGATGATGGAAGGCGGCGCGGTTTTCGCTGAGGCTTGGATCCCGTGGATGGAACGGCGATGCGACTTTGAGTTCTTCTCCGAACGCATGGCGCGCCTCATGAAAGGCGCCCAGCGGATCGACGAAAGCGACTTGTCGATCGCGGACATGGAAGATATCGACAGTGCACCCAACAAAGCTCGTCGTTACCACCGAGAGCTAGCATATGACGCTGGTGCCTGGGCCATCGCTTTTCTGGTGCACAAGTCAGACTCAAGAAGCGTCACAACCTTCCGAGACAAGTTCTACCCCATGGTCAATGAACTAGGCTGGGAGCAAGCCCTGTGCCGCTACACAGGTGTCGAAAGCAAAGAACAGTTCTACGAAGAGTTCCGCGCACTCATGGTTGCGCCGCAACAAAGCCAAGCGCTCATGCTCCGTCAGATCAAACCCTGACAGCAGCGCCTATCAACGCTGCATACAACCCGTCAGCACCTGCCTCGCCAACAAGGTTGCGGACCGAAAACGAACCCATCAGTTCAAGACGATTGTCATCGGGTTTGACAAGGTAAAGCCAATCGCAAGATTCGCGGGATTGGCCGCCAACCCTTGCAAAGTGATCGGCAGGCCAAGTGGCAACCAAGGCGGAACCGGCACACTTAAACTAGCCGCGCCCGTTGCATCCAATACGTAATTGGGGTCGCTCAACCCATTGACGAGGAAGATCAGATTGGACGCGAGCCCCAACACCCCTGCTGGCCCCGGGATACCTGGATCTAAAGATGTTCCCAGTGGCAACAGCCATGCGTTGCCAGGGTGGCCCGAAACATCGAGTGTCATGGTCGAACCAAGCGCAACTGGCAGCATGGATGCACCACCGAAACCAGGCGAGCCATCGATACCGTTGATCTCCATGCCACAGCCAAGCGACGACTCTTGATGCGACAAAGGAGGGCTGTCGAAGAAGAACAGCTTGTCAGCAAGTTCATCGATACCGATGACCTCCATGTCTTCGTCACCATCAATGTCAGCAAAAATCGCGCACGACCCGGCTCCGACAGCAGGTAGCACCGCCCCCGGCCCAAACGTGCCGTTGCCTTGATTGCGAAAGACCGAGAACGAGCCTCCCGAATAACTCGACGACATGATGTCAAGATCGCCATCACCATCGAGATCACCGAGATCGATCGCTAACGAGAACGGCCCACATGAAAACGTCGAAGATGGCAAGAGACCACCAGATCCGTTGTTTCGAATCACGGCTACTCGATCGGTATTCGACAAGCATGCTACAACATCGACATGGCCATCGAGATCGACATCGCCGACTGCCATCATCCAAGGACGCCCTCCTGCAGCGACCGTCGTGGAAACCGTAAAGTTGCCCGCACCGTCACCCAAAAGTACGGCGACATTTTGACTACTATAACCACCGACGTAGACGTCCATGATTCCGTCGCTATTGACGTCTGCTGCCGCGATTGACGTCTCGTTGGAGACACCACCTTGAAAGCTTGTCGATGGCTGGAAGGTGCCGTCGCCGTTGTTCAAAATGAGCGACAAGGTGCCACTCACACGATTGGCTGTCATGATGTCTTGATCACCATCACTGTCAGCATCGAGCAAGGTCAAACCGCGTGGTCCATTACCGACTGGAATCAGCACTGCTGGCAATAGGTCACCTGTGCCATCATTTAGAAAAACAGCAACCGTGTTGCCGTTGATGTTGGCAACGGCAAAGTCCGTCCAACCATCGCCGTTAAAATCTGCTCCTTCGTTAGAGCTGGGCTTAGATCCAAATGGCAGCGGGTGAACCGTGAAGCTTGAGAAACCACCTGCGCCATCATTCATGAAGCGACGCACGTCATGGACATCTTCGTTCGGAATCAACAGATCTGGAAAACCGTCGTTGTTCAAGTCGCCTGCGTAAGCGCCGTATGAACGTATCAGTCCTTCACCTGGAAACCTGATGTCCAGAGTTGCTTGCAAGCTAAGGGCTTGGACTGCTGGCATCGCTGCGATCCAATAAGGCGTCGCGTAAGAGTTCGACAGCGCAACCCCACTCGCACTTGTCAGCGCTGGGGTAAGAGTGGCAGTGACCATCTCACCAGCTGAGAATGCTCCGGCTGGAACAAAGCGGATCACAGTGTTGCCGCTTTCTAATTGTAGCGTGCCACTCATGACACCGCTCCACCGCCCCCAAACCTGGACCGATGCATCATTGACGGTAGCCGGATCAACCGGCCCATTCAGCGTCCATGTGATGTCACCAAGCGCCGAAACTTTGGTCGCCTCACGCGCAGGCGTGGCCTGCAAGACATGGAATTGCGCGGGGATCGCTGCAGACCCCAAACTGACCACGGCCAACCACCGGAGCAAATCGAATCTCATCGCATCAGCATACTCGACAAGCGGACGCCGTGAATAGCCTCTGCCGACAGACACCGGACAAGCCGCAACCAACTCTTGGCTCGACAAAATCCAGAACAATTGCCCGGCTGCTAACCTAAATGCGAGACGCCCGGCTACTGATTCCCGAGCGTCCAGTCGATGCCGTTACTGGCGATGAGCTCCAGCGCGTTCGCACCGGGCGCAAAGCAATAAGCCTGCAGATAGACATGTGCACCAAGAAGGTTCAAGTCGCCTGGAATGCCGAACGAGAAGTCCAGCGTGCCCGGTGCACCAGCCGCAGTCGTAAGCCCGAACACGTCGTTTGAGTGCAGCAATTGGCAGCCCTGCATGCCCAAGATATCGAGACTCAGAGGCAGGATAGGAAGACCTGTCAAGAGAGTGTCGCTAAAGCCCATCGATACGCCACCGAGTGGGAATGGTGCGTTCGAGATCACGGCAGAGCCATTGGTCCCCAGAATCGGAGCGGCCTGTGGCGTCATTTGCAGCGGGGCACTGCCACCCGACACCGACAGCTCCCAAGTATCATTGCTGAAGAAGAGACCCCGACCGCCGAACATCAGCATGCGATTCGCTGCCGTATCCCAGGCCATGACCGCACCATGTCGCTGGCTCGGTGCTGCGCCTGAGGAGGCCATCGTCCAGTCACTGCCATCCCACTCCCACGTATCAGAGTAGTTGGTGGTGTAGCCAAAGCTGGCGCCGCCAAACAGCAGGAGCTTGCCCCGAACCGGATCAAACTCAAGAGCCGGCTGCAGCTGGCCAGCAGGCGCTGCGGTAGTAGTGCGCTGCGTCCACGTGGCACCGTCCCAGACCCAAGTGTCTGAGTATGACCCCGTGGCATTGCGACCGCCGTATAGGACAGACTCGCCGCGGACCGGGTCATACGCAAGCACACAGTTGGATCGGGCCGCTGGTCCGGTCGACGCCACCAGCGTCCAGTCCGTGCCGTCGTATTCCCAGGTGTCGCCAAAGAAAACGCTGCCGGTGCCGAGACCGCCAAAGAGCACGATGCGCTGACGCCCAGCGTCGTAACACATTCCTGAGCTCATGCGTTTTGACGGGCTACTTGTAGGAGTCGCAAGCGACCAGTCCGTGCCGTCCCATTCCCAGGTCTCGTCTTGCTGGAAGCTGGCCTGATTGAAGCCGCCAAATAGCACAGCACGACCGCGCGCCTCATCAAACACCATTGGCGAACCGCGACGTGCCGATGGCTCGTTTGCGGGTGCAAGTTGCTGCCAGGAAGTGCCATCAAAGCGCCACGTTTCACCAAGTGCGACGCCGTCATTGCCGCCAAAGATGAGCCACTCATTATTGAGGCTGTCGTAACACTCGGCTGGACTGTTACGAGGCGACGGGGCCGACCCAGTCGTGAGAGGCGTCCATGCAGCTTGCACAAGAGCACCGCAGCCTGTGCCGTAGGGCGTTGACAAGGCAATGATGGCCGGTCCCTGGTCGAAGAAGAAGCACCCCATATCGGCGCGCGTCCCATCTGGATCCAAAACACTTGCTGGATCGCCAGCATCGATGCAAGCGGATCCAAGCTGCAGATGAAAATCTCGGTTTGCAATGTCAACGAATGACGGCGTGCTCGCAAGATTGCCGACGCCAGCGAAGCCCCCTTCGACGCACGAGTAACTGCAGCTGGCAGACGTGCCATTGCTGTAGATTCCGCCGAAGGCCTCGATCTGGTATCCGGCGTTCCCCCAAACAACGCAATCGGCAAGGGTCACATCGCCACCATTGGCCATGCTTACCCCACCTTGATGACCGAATGCCCACGAGTTGGCGGTGTTGCCGTAGATCGTGCAGCGGTCAAGGTGCATCGTTGCGTTGCCATCGACTAGGGTCGCGCCACCCGATGCCCATGCGTGATTACCTAAAATAAGACAGCCAGAAACTTCCGCGTGGCTACCGGCGCCACCAGCGAAGACGCCGCCAGCAAACGTCCCCGTGCCGATCCCGTTATCGACGATCCAACAATTCTTAATCCTCAATGACGAGTCGTCGCCAACGAACACGCCGCCACCGTAATGGTCAAAGCCGTAGCTACTAGGAAATGGCTTGCCCGCTCCCCCAGTCAAAGTGAAGCCTTCAATGGATGCAGCAATTGTCTCCCCGCTATTAGCGGTAACACACGAGTCGTTCGCGCCGCTACTGTCGAGAACAGTCAATGAGGGACCCGCGATACCAACGATCTGCAAATCCTTGCCGAGCAAATTGATGGCTTCAGAATATGAGCCCCCATCAACCAGAATTGTCGCTACAGATGGCGCTGCTGAGATCGCGGTCTGAATGGTTGCGTGCTGGGAAGGAACCAACAGAGTTGGGCCCCCTTGATCTGAAGCGGACACAAAGCTGACCAGAACCCACGCAACAAAAGCGTTGGCGGCAAAATACGAATTCTGCATGACGACTCCTACGGAAACGAAAAACACCCCGATCTGTCTATAGGTATTCATCACGCCTAAAATTGTGACCAATACTTGCACAAACTTGTCGGCGTCCACTTCCTTTGGAGTCCCTAAAAAGTCAGCGAAGCAGCACAGCAACCGCATTAGGCATTACCGGAGTTCGGCTACATACCTCACATATGAAGCGGGTGACTACGAACACCGCCAAGGGCAAAAGGTGCTAACGAACGCAGGTGACCAGGGCTCCAAACATGGCCTGGACGCCATGTAAGGGTGTATGACTGTTGTTGTGGCGAACATCGATTCCAACAGCCCAAGAACGGCCCCGACAAACCTGCAGTCCGCTGGGGCTACATCTTCGAGCCCCAGTCAACCAAGCGGCTGGCTGCGCGGCATCCTGGTAAGCGTCATCGTTACCGCGATTGGCATGGCCGTTGGCTGGGGCGGCGGACAGGGCGGCACCCTGGTGCTCGACATGCCGCTCGTGCTACTCGCGACCGCAGCAGCCTTTATCGTGCAGTGGATTGTCTTCATACCGTCCTACCTCAAACAGACTGAACACTACTACGACTTAACCGGCAGCCTGACCTACCAGCTGCTGACCTGGGGAACCCTCATCGCAGCAGGGACTTACGCGCCGCGACAGTTGCTGCTCGGGAGCATGGTCGTAGTTTGGTCTGGGCGACTTGGCCTATTCCTATTTTGGCGCGTCAAACGCGCCGGAAAGGATGGCCGCTTCGACGCCATCAAACCCGCCGGAGGACGTTTCCTGGTCTTCTGGTCGGTCCAAGGCCTGTGGGTCGTGCTCACCATGGCGACCGTGCTCTCGGTTCTTGCGCTACCTGCCTCTGCGCCCCTCGGAGTGCTGGATGGCGTTGGTGCCGCCATCTGGCTGGCTGGGTTCGCAATCGAAGTCACCGCTGATCGGCAAAAAGGAGCATTCAAAGCGAACCCGGCCAACTCCGGACGCTTCATCAACGTTGGCCTTTGGTCATGGAGCCGACACCCCAACTACTTCGGTGAGATTGTCTTATGGATCGGCGTCGCATTGATTGCTCTAGGCGACCTAGAAGGCTGGCGACTGGTGACTCTGGTCTCACCAGTCTTTGTTTTCTGGCTACTCTTCTTTGTTAGCGGCATCCCCCTACTTGCGGCGCGAGCAGATGAGCGCTGGGGCAACGATCAAGACTACCAAGCCTACAAAGCCCGCACCTCTCTCTTGGTGCCGCGCCCGCCGCGATAGCGATCCGCTCGGTCGAGGTGAGGAGTCACCCCGTCGCTCTCAGGCACTAGAACCTTTGAAAATTATTAGCGTAAAACACTGATTAACAAACACCTGCGACATTGTCGCCCAACCCATAGAAGACCAAGCCGGCTGCCACGGCAGAACAGGGTCGGGATTTAATACCCACGTTGCCGCCGCTACCGAGGAGCCAACCGACCGGTGACAACGGCAACTCCGCCAGATTAGTAAGATCTCGCCAGCAGATCAGTCAGGCAACCCGCTGCCGCCACAGGAGCATCCAGGACCGCCCCTAACGGCAACGTTAGATACTCAAGGGTATCTAACTAGCGGAATTGGCCAACCCGGCCTACTGTCTTTGCTCGCTGAGGCTGAAGATCGGCCTGCGAACTCCCCATTACCGATGTCCTCCATCCACAAAAAGCGCATCACCCCTGGCCAAAAGCCAGACTGGTTGAAGGTTCCGATTCCGTCGGGGCCCACCGTGGCGCGCCTGACCAAGACCCTGCGTGACCGCGGCCTTCACACCGTTTGTGAAGAGGCGCGATGCCCGAATATGGGCGAGTGCTGGGATGGCGGCACGGCGACCTTCATGGTGCTTGGCGATACGTGCACGCGTGGCTGCCGGTTCTGCGCAGTCAAAACACACAGCCAAGGCGTTCCGGTCGATGCGGAAGAGCCTGAGAAGGTCGCGGAGGCTTCGGTCGCGATGGGACTGAAGTATGTCGTCCTGACGATGGTCGATCGCGATGACCTTCCCGACGGTGGTGCCAAGCACGTCGCAGACACCATCCGCGCCATCAAGCGGCGCAAGCCGGACATGCTGGTAGAAGCATTGGTTGGTGATTGGCTGCCGACCGACAAAACGTCACGAGCGGACTTGGCAAATCGCCATCGCAGCATTGAGACAGTGCTGGCAGCAGAGCCAGATGTCTATGCCCACAACATCGAAACCGTGTTGCGCCTGACGCCACGGGTTCGCGACCACCGCTGCAGCTATCTCGGCTCCCTGACAACGCTGCGCATGGCGAAAGAAATCAACCCAGACGTCGTGACCAAGTCTTCGGTCATGCTTGGGCTCAGCGAGAGCGAACGTGAAGTCGAACAAACGATGGACGACTTGCGTGAGTTTGGTGTCGACGTCGTTACGTTCGGCCAATACCTACGACCATCGATGCTGCACCTGCCGGTGAAAGAGCATCTATCGCCTGCACGTTTCAAGGCACTCGAAGATCGCGCGATGACGAAGGGGTTCCTTTATGTCGCGTCGGGCCCGCTTGTGCGGTCGAGCTACAAAGCAGCTGAGTTCTATATCGCAGGCCTATTACGCCAACGTAAGGCGAAAGAAGCCGCCGCGGCCCAGAACAACGCTCTGGAGAACAACAACATATGAGTCTCGAACTACTGACGATTCTCGACAAGAACGGTAAAGCCCAAAAGGGCAAAGATCCGAACTTGCCGCCTGAAGAACTGAAGAAGCTTTATCGCTTAATGGTGGCGACCCGTGCGCTCGACGAACGTGGCCTCGCGCTTCAGCGTCAAGGTCGCATCGGCTTCTATCTGCAATCGACCGGCCAAGAGGCCTCTCACATTGGCGCAGCCTATGCAATGCAAGAAAGCGACTGGCTGTTCCCAGCCTATCGCCAACCAGGCATTCTGCTGCTCCGCGATGTTCCTTACGAGAAGATCATTGCCGAGTGGTTTGGCAATTCGGGTGACACCAGCAAGGGTCGCCAGATGCCGGTCCACTACAGCTTCCGTCAAGCCAACTTCGTTTCCATCAGCTCTCCAATTGGCACGCAACTCAGTCAAGCGGCAGGTGCTGGCATGGCAGCAAAAGCCCGCGGTGACGACACGGTGTTCATGACGTTTTGTGGCGATGGTGGCACCAGCAGCAACGACTTCCACTGCGGCCTTAACTTTGCAGCCGTCTACAAAGCTCCGGTTGTCTTCATCTGTGAAAACAACGGCTGGGCGATCTCTGTTGCCAGCAAGAATCAGACAGCCAGCGAGTCCATGGCTATCAAGGCAGATGCATATGGCATGCCGGGTGTTCGTGTCGACGGCAACGACATCCTCGCTGTCTACCGAGTGTGCAAAGAAGCCATCGACCGAGCCCGTAGAGGCGAAGGCCCGACGCTCGTTGAGACCGTCACCTACCGCATCGCATCGCACTCAAGCTCTGATGACGCAGACCGCTACCGCGACAAGAAAGAGTTCGAAGCATGGCAGAAGAAGGATCCGATCCAACGCTTCCAGCAATACCTGAAACACAAGAAGTTGTGGACCGAGGCATTCGAGAAGGAATGCGTCGAAGGGGCAAAGGAAGAGATCATGGCTGCCGTCAAGGTCGCCGAAGCTCTGCCGCCAGTTGGTCCTGAAACGATGTTTGAAGACATCTACATGAATCAAACACAGGGATTGAAGGCGCAGAAGAAAGAACTTCACGACCTCATGCTCAAAGGCGGCGTAGGCGCTGAAATTGGCCACTTCCCCCTCTAACCCACACGCACCAATCACAAAATAGAACGATGACTGCTACTAAGAAGACAGATGGTGTGGCCGAGGGCGGCACCAAGGTCATGACGATGCTTGAGGCGATCAACGACGCGATGCGCACAGAGATGCGTAACGACGATCGTGTGGTTGTATTCGGCGAAGACGTTGGCAAGAAGGGCGGTGTCTTTGGCACCACTGCAGGCCTCTACGACGAGTTCGGCGAATCACGCTGCTTTGATACCCCACTGAGCGAATGTGGCATTCTCGGTGCTGGCGTCGGCATGGCGGTCTACGGCATGCGCCCGATTGCCGAGATCCAATTCCTCGACTTCATCTACCCCGGCTTTGACCAAATCGTGAGCGAAGCCGCCAAGATGCGCTACCGCAGCGGTGGCGAGTATACTTGCCCCATGGTGATTCGCTCGCCCTACGGCGGCGGCATTCGTGGAGGTCACTACCACAGCCAATCAAGCGAAGCTTACTTCTGCCACACGCCTGGCCTAAAAGTCGTAATCCCGAGCACACCGGCCGATGCAAAGGGTCTACTCATCGCTTCCATTCGCGACGAAGACCCGGTCATGTTCTTGGAGCCAAAGGCTATCTATCGCCACGCCAAGGATGAAGTGCCGCTCGGCGAGCACGTCGTGGAACTCGGCAAGGCCCGTATCGCCCGCGAAGGCACAGACGTCACGATCCTCTGCTATGGCGCGATGGTGCCGGTTTGCGAGAAGGCCGCAGACATTGCAATGGCTGATCATGGGCGCAGCTGCGAGGTCGTCGACCTCCGCACCCTCGTCCCCCTCGATGAAGCAACGATCCTCGCATCGGTCAAGAAGACCGGCCGCGTAGTCGTCGTCTATGAGGCACCTAAGACAGGTGGCTTTGGCGGCGAGCTATCAGCAATCATCGCTGAAAAGGCAATCGAATACCTAGAAGGCCCGATCGTTCGCGTCGCAGGTTTCGATACGCCGTTCCCCTACGCCCTCGAACATCTCTACATGCCAGACGCCAAGCGCGTCGCAGCAGGCATCGAGAAGACGTTCGTCTGGTAACCAACAACTCACCACAAACACATCCAACCGCAACCGCGAAAGCATCCGAATATGGCACTCAAGGAATTCAAACTCCCCGACATCGGCGAAGGCATTGCCGAGGGCGAAATCGTCAGCTGGAAAGTAGCCGCTGGCCAGGCAGTCAAAGAAGAAGACGAGTTCGTCGAAGTGATGACGGACAAGGCCACGGTAACCATCACCGTGCCATTCACTGGCTCGATCGCTGAACTGCGTTGTGCCGAAGGCGACGTAGTTCCAGTCGGCAGTGTCATTGCAGTCATCGACGCTGGTGCTGCTGGCGAAGCGGCACCCGCGGCCGCTGCTCCGGCAACTGCTCCAGCAGCTGCTGCACCACCTGCTCCCGCTGCTGCTACTCCAGCACCAGTAGCGGCTGCGGCTGCCCCTGCAGCCGTGGCAGCACCTGCTGCAGCCGCGCCAGTTGCCTTCACGCAATCGAGCCCCGGCAAGGTCTTAGCAGCTCCCGCCACGCGCCGCCGTGCTCGTGAAATGGGCATCGACCTCTCCGCGATCGCAGCCACTGGCCCACGTGGGCGTATCACCAACGACGACCTCGCTGGTGCATCTGCCGTACCAGCTGCTGCAGGCGGCGGTTCCGGTGGCCACTCGTTCACTCCAATTGCGATCCCGCCGGCACCGGCAGGACGCACGGAAACCCGTACGCCTTTCCGCGGCCTGCGCCGCAAGATCGCCGAGGCGATGACGCGGTCGAAGTACACCGCCACACACTTCACTTACGTCGATGACATCGATGTCACGGACCTTGTGAAGATCCGCAAGGAAGCCAAGGCAGCCTACGCTGATCGCGGCGTCAATGTCACCTACCTGCCGTTCATCATGAAGGCCATCGTCAGTGCGATGAAGGCTCACCCAGAGATGAACGCGTCGCTCGATGAAGTGACCAACGACTTTGTCGTCAAGCACTACTACAACTTTGGCATCGCAACCGACACCGACAACGGCTTAATCGTTCCGGTGATCAAAGACGTTGATCGCAAATCGGTTGGCGAACTGGCTACCGAGCTTCAGGACCTTGCGGCACGCACCCGCGAAGGCAAAGTCACCGTTGACGACCTCACCGGGGGCACCTTCACGATCACGAACGCCGGAAATATCGGCGGCTTGTTCGCTACGCCAGTCATCAACTTCCCCGAAGTTGCGATCTGCGGAGTGCACGCAATCAAGGATGCAGCCATCGTCCGCGACGGCGCCTGTGTGCCGGGCAAGAAGATGTATCTCTCAGTTTCGATTGACCACCGTCTCGTCGATGGCGCTACCGGCGCACACTGGATGAACATCGTCAAGGACAACCTGGAGCAGCCCTACCGCATGCTGCTGAGCTAATGGCTGCAAAGAAGAAGACCAAGAAGGCTACTGCCGTCAAAAAGGTGCAGGCTCCAGCAGCTTCCGCGTTTGCAACGCAGAAGCCGCAAGGCCTAGTGCGCCTGCTCGAAGACGACGGCTCAGTCGCCAAAGGCAAGGACCCAGGCCTGCCACAGGACACGCTGCTCTACCTATACGAGCAGATGGTCCAAGTGCGCGAGTTCGACCGCCGTATGCTGATGCTGCAGCGCCAAGGACGGATTGGCTTCTACGGCCCCATCCTCGGCCAAGAAGCAGCAACAGTCGGCTCCGTCGCTGCCCTCGAACACAAGGACTGGATCTTCCCAGCTCTACGTGAAGGCGCCGCCGCAATGATGCGCGGCCTGTCCCTGACCGAAGCGATCAACCAGTTGATCGGCAACGGCGCCGACCGCTGCAAAGGCCGCCAGATGCCGTGCCACTACACGGTCAAGGAAGGCAATTACTACGGTATGTCTTCGGTCATTGGCACGCAGATCAGCCATGCAGTTGGTGCAGCAATGGCCGCCAAGCTACGCGGCGACGACATCGTCGTGCTCGGCTACATGGGCGATGGCGCAACCAGCGCCAACGACTTCCACTGTGGCATGAACTTCGCGGCAGTCTACAAGAGCCCAGCGATCATGTTCTGCCAAAACAACCAGTGGGCGATCTCTGTGCCGCTGAGCAAGCAGAGCGCATCTGAGACACTAGCGCAGAAGGGCAAGGCCTACGGCATGCCTTACGTTCGCGTTGACGGCAACGACATCCTCGCTGTCTACACCGTGACCAAAGAGGCTGCTAAGCGCGCCCGCAACGGCGAAGGCCCGACGTTCATCGAAGCCGTAACCTATCGGCGTCTTGGCCACTCTTCGAGTGACGATCCAACTAAGTATCGTGACGAAGCCGAGGTCAAGGTCTGGGAGCAACGCGACCCTGTCGACCGTTTCCGCACCTACTTGCAGAAGCAAGGCTTATGGGACGACGAGAAGGAAGCAGCGTTCAAGGAAGACATCGCGCAGCGAGTCAACGACGCAATCACCGCGGCAGAAGCCAACGAGCCACCTGCAGATGAGACCTTGGTCACCGACGTCTACGCCCACGTAACCGACCAGCAGAAGGAACAACTCGCAGAAGTGCTCGCCCTAGAAGGGCGCGGCGTAAATGAGGGCGCGTTCCCACTGTAACAGCGACGCCCAATAAAGACGCCCAGAGTCACGGTAGATAGTTAAGCTCTCAGCAGCACACTAATCGGCCGAGCCGACTCAATCGTGTGCTGGCCCGAGGAGGATGTAGCAGCCATGGAGCGTCCTGCATGCCTGACTCCACCGCCGATGCTAATGCGTGCGCATCTGGCAGAGGTGGGCAAACGCAATGCGCCGCATATGCGATCGTTCCGCACGAATGCCATGCTCATGAAAACACGAGCCTTACCCGCATACTGATCAGGGTGTTTCCGCACATCCTTGCCACGAATACCTAGGACGACGCTAGCCCTCGTGCGGTGGCGAGCTAACATCGAGTCGTGGCATTGTCACAGCAACCACGAGTCAGCATCGTGACCACGCTGCTTCACGCTTCGGCTGAGCAGTTTGCGGCAACTGCCCGCAGTGTCGCAAGCCAGACCTTCCGCAATTTCGAGTGGATCGTGCATGAATGCGGACTAGCGGACCCTGAAGGAACAGGTGGCTGCGCAGAGCAAATACTTGCCGACCTCGATGTGCCACACGTCCGAGTTCAGCGAGAGGCAGACACCGTTTCACTAGCTCAAGGACGCAATGCAGCGATCGCCGACGCCCACGGCGACTTGATTGCTATACTCGATGGGGATGACGAGTGCGTCCCCGATCGGCTACGCCTCCAGGTAGAGTATCTCGACCGAGAGACTGATACGGCGGTCCTAGGTGGCGCCACTGAGATCATCAACGAACGCGGCGCAACGATAGGGTTTCGCGACTATCCCATCGAGCACAACGCCATCGCTGAGCAGATGCGGCAAGCTAATCAAATTGCACACCCGACGGTAATGATGCGTCGCGATGCGTTGCTCGACGTTGGTGGCTATCACGACTACGGCGAAGGTGCTTGCGACGATTATGAGCTATGGTCACGCATGCTGCAAGCTGGCCACCAGTTCGCCAACGTTGAGGATATACTGCTGCGCTATCGCATCCACGCCAACGCCAACAAGTCGAAGCGCCTGCGCGCCACCTTGCGCGACACACTGCGCGTCAAGCGCGACTACTGGCACGCAGAGCTCACCACCGCGGACCGCCTGCGCATGTTGGGAGAACATGTATTGTTGCGCATGCCACCCAACTGGGTGTCTCGCTGGTTCTTGAACAGGACGTTGCAACCGACACCGCCCAGGACTAGGGGCCGGTGAGCCAGCCACTCCGTATCTTGCGCGCCTTGCCGTTCTTCGGTGAGCATTTTGGCGGCCCCATCGCTCAGGCTCGCATCGTAAACCGCGAGCTAATAGCGCAAGGACATGACGTCAGATTGATCGCAAGCGATCTTGGCCAACCTCCAGAAGTGCCACGCAACACATGGCACCGACACGAAGGCGTTCATTACCTGTTTGTCAAAACTGCTGGCCTTGGCACCTTGCCGCCATACATCCCGCCGAGGAAAGCTCGCAGCGAACTGCACGCCGCCATCGCTGAGGCAGATATCGCAACGATCAACTGCGGCCTATCGCTTTGGGGCAAGGCCGTCATGACAGCAGCCCGCACTGCTTCAGTGCCGTTTGTTTACAACGCTGAAGGCGCGCTCGATCCAATACGCCTTGCCCAGAAGCGTTGGCAGAAAAATCTATTCATGCACTATTGCGAAGGTGCGGTCTTGCGCGAGGCTGCCGCCCTGCAAGCTGTGACCGAATACGAGGCAAAGACCTTGGTCGCCCTAGGAGCCACGCCAAGCCGAGTCCACGTCATACCCAACGGCGTCGAGTTGTCTAAACACGCAACCAGGGCGCAACGATCGGCAGGACGGCAACGACTCGGCCTAAGTGAATCAGCGAGTGTCGTGTTGTTTTTTGGCAGGATCACCGCGCTCAAAGGAATCGACCTGCTACTGGCAGCTGCCGGTCCACTGATGCGAGAACGCACAGACTTGCACATCGCCATCGTCGGTCCCGATGAGGGCGCAACAGCGAAACTGCGACGGCAAACTCAGACCCTGCAAATCGAATCGCACGTGCACTTCTATCCAGGAGTCACTGATGACATTGCTAAATCCGAAGTCTTCGCCGCGGCCGATGTGTTCGCGTTAACATCGCGCACTGAAGGCCTGCCCAACGCCGTGCTCGAAGCTGCCTCGGCAGGTCTTCCGCTATTGCTGACGACTGCTTGTCATATGCCTGAAGTTGCTGAGGCCAACGCCGGCGCGGTTTGCGAGCTAGAAGTAGACGCGATCGCTATCGCGCTAAATCGATTGCTCAGCGACCTCGACTACCGCAAGCATTGCTCGGATAATGCTCGCAGTATGGCGAGTGAACGCTTCTCGCTTACTACGGTCGTTGATCGACTCGTGCATATGTACTGCAATCTAATCAAGACCAACTGATCGGATCACTCAAAGCGAACGGGTCGATCTTCCAGTTACACTCCGCAGAGTTCAGAAACCTCTACAATCGCTAAGACAGGTTCGACGACTCGATTCACTAGCCATATGGCACGTGCCATGCGTCACAAATCGCGCCCGTTCGCTGGCATTATCTGACGATGCAACACGCCAATTCCGAACGCATAACCTGTGATTTGGGACACACACTGAGCACGCATCACCGACGCCTGTCAGCCCTTCACTCAGACGCACTACAAGTTCTTAGTCTGCACGTACAAGACTTGCATTGTCATTGGCCGGTCGGTTTCATGAAGTTGCGAAATGCCCGAACTACGTGATATTCCTCAAGGCACGATCCTCGGACTAAACTACACGGGTTTACACGACGCTGCGTTGGTTGCGGTGGCCCCTTCAGGCGACATTTCTTTCGCATGCTCACTGGAGCGAGTAACTCGACATAAACGGGATGGCCGGTGGCCTGAGGCACTTTTATCACAGGTTCCTTGGCGCAACGTAGTCGGCGTCGCCATCAGCAGCCTCGACTTTGACGCAGCTTCCCTTCTTGGCAAGAACCATGGCGTAGCAGGGTGGCCGCTGCGGACAAGTAGCGGGCAACCATCTGTTGGGCGTTACCCAGTAGAGTGGCAGGAGAAAATTGCATCGCTGCCGGTGCAGCAATGGCGCTATGACCACCACCTTTGTCACGCAGCAAGTGCCTACGGCCCGAGCCGCTACCAAGATGCGCTGGTGCTCACGTGTGACGCAGGTGCTTACCAGTGTCCTTGGTTCGCGGCTGCATATCGTGGTCGAGGTCGAGACCTTGAGACGCTCGGTGGCATGCGCGCCGGCGAGTATCACTCCCCCGCCAACGTTTACACTATCGTCACGGCGATGTTGGGCCTGCGACCCAACGCGCACGAAGGCAAAGTCACCGGATTAGCCGCTCGAGGATCAGCTACCGAAGAGCGTGTCGCCGATTTCGAACGTCGCATGCTCCCGCTTGTGTCGCACCTTGGCGACCTACTTCAGTGGGACATGAACTGGAGTGGTGAGATGCCGCCACTAATTTCAGTCAACGTCGAGCGCGCTCGCCAATGGCGTCATGATTTCGGGGATTACTCAGACGCCGACCTTGCCGCATGCGTGCAGGCTTGGGCCGAAATTCAAACTGGAAAGATGCTCGACCGAGCGATCGAGCTGTGCGGCGAAGACATTCCGAAGTCACTGTGTCTCGCTGGCGGACTGTTCGCAAACGTGCGGATTAACCAAACGCTAATTGAGCGCTTCGACGACGGATTCGTTGCGCCGCCGATGACAGACGACGGCACCGCGTTGGGAGCGGCTCTGCTCGCCCACCGAGAACACTATCCGGACGCATCGACGATAGACCGACCAGTAACGATGTACCTCGGCCACGACATCGGTAACGATGACGCAGAGCAAGAGCTTGGCGCCACCGGCGTCCGCCCCGAAGCGATCAATGGCTCGCTGGCAACAGCAGTCGCTGACTTGCTGCGCGACGGCAAGACGGTGGCAATGGCCCGCGGCGCGATGGAGTTCGGTCCTCGGGCTCTCGGGCATCGGAGCATCCTCAGACGAGCGGAGGATGCGTCGGTCAACGACTGGCTGAATCAGCGGCTACAAAGAACGGAGTATATGCCATTCGCGCCAATGACGCCGGCGTTCGAGTGTGAAGCGTCGTATCGTGACGGGCGCATGGTGACCCCCTTCATGACGGTCACCGTAGATTGTACTGAGGCAATGGCGGCCGCTTGCCCAGCGGTAGTACACGTCGACGGTACGGCTCGCCCGCAGCGCGTCAGCGCTAACGATGACCCGTTCTTGTTTGCCGTCCTAAAATCGCTGCATGACGCGATCGGAGTTGGAACGGTGTTGAACACTAGTTTCAACATGCACGAAGAGCCAATCGTGTGCTCAGCTCAAGACGCGTTGGACGGGTTCGCTCGCGCAGAACTTGACGCGCTCGTCATCGGTGATCAGTTAGTCTTGCGACGCGGCAATGAGGCAGCCCTGGCGCAGATTGCTGAGATCGATCGGGATCGTGGACTTCGCGGTGACAAGGTCGCGGCCTTGTCACGCTGGCTCGACTCCAGCCTCAACCAGCTTCATGAGCTCGAGCGTCTAAAACGTGAGTGGTTCGACCCTGAACTCGCGCGCCTGCATCGGGATCTCAGCACGGCTCACGCCGAATTCGCGATGCAGGCGCGCGAGTTCGGCGCGGCTCGCGCCGAACTCGAGCGTTCACGGGCTGCCATCGCAGCTATCCACGCCAGCATTACCTGGCGACTGAGCAGGCTGTTCGATGTAATCCGTCGCGGCGATTTACGTGGCCTCGCCGCCCACATGGTCCGCTTTGTTGGCCATCGGTTCGGCTGGGCCGCTCGCTTATTGCGTCGGCGTAGTGCTCCACATCAAAACACGCTGGAGCAACTGGAAAAGCGGATACCAAAGCACTCGCCGCCCGAGCTGTCGCAGTTGCGTGAGCAGGCCATCAAGCTGCTGCCCGATCAGCTGCCAACCGTCGCAGCCATTGTGCCTTGCTACAACTACGGACGACTCGTGATTGAGGCAGTCGCCAGCTTGCGCGCGCAGACTTACCCTAAGCTAGATATCGTAGTCGTAAACGACGGCTCGACGGACAAAGAGACCCTCGTAGCGCTGCGCGAACTCGAGGCAGAACGCATCCGAGTTGTGCATCAATCAAACACAGGGCTCGTCGGTGCGCGACAAGCTGGCGCAAGTGAGACCGACAGCGACTTCCTGCTCTTTCTAGACAACGATGACCTCCTCGAACCTGAGGCGATCACGCTGCTTGTTGCGCACCTCGCCGAACATCCGGACTGCGCCTTCGCGTATCCGTCGCAGCGATTCATTGGCGATCAAGAACTCTGCTGGGAGCCGCAGGAATACAACGCCTTCGACATCCTGTGGTCTAATCATCCAACGGTTTGCTCTCTGATTCGTCGCGAAGCGTTCAACGAAGTCGGCGGATACGATGCGCGGATGGTTTACGGCTGGGAAGACTGGAGCCACTGGATCGCACTGTCGGCGAAAGGCCACTTCGGTTCGCGCGTCGCGGTCCCGGTGTTCCAACACCGTCGACACGGCAAGACCATGACGCACACCGCTGCGGATAAGGGAACTGAACTCCGCGCTTCGATCATTGATGGTCACCCGACCCTCTACGAACCCTCTCGCATCACTGAGGTCAAGCGGCGATGGCGGCCAGCGGTCAGCGTAGTCGTGCCATTCTATAACGCTCACGAGTATTTCCATGAGACTCTCGAGTGCCTCCAACAGCAGACACTAGAAGACTTCGAGGTGGTAGTCGTAAACGATGCATCGGACGCCCCAGAATCTCTGGCGGTCCTCGATCAGCTACGTGAAGGCCGCGATGGCGACGGATTATCACTACGTGTCGTCAACCGTGAGATTCGCGGTGATCTAGCGGCCGCTAGAAACACTGGCGTGCTCTCATCTCGCGCAGACTTTGTGTTCTTCCTCGACCCAGACGACTTAATACTGCCGACTGCGCTGGAGAAGCTTTGCTGGCTGCTGATCAACACGCCTGACGCAGGCTTTACCTACAGCGGCGTCGAACACTTCGGCGCGAAGACGGGCGTCTGTATCGACGAGTATGACGCTGAGCGTCTCGGCCGTGAGAACTTTCTGACATCGGCTGCAATGGTCCGGCGTGACCTATACCTGCGTGTCGGCGGGATGGACGAGTCCGAACGACTTTTGTTCGAGGACTATGACTTTTGGCTCCGACTGGCGGCACTCGGCATCGGTGGCAAGTTGTTACCAGAAGTGTTGTTCAGATATCGACGACACGAGGGCGGTCGGTCAGCGTGGGTGCGCAGACAACTCTCTGACGGTCAGATGCTGGATGTACTAAAGAAGCGCAACCCAGTGTTCTTCGGAAAGGCCAAGGAGCATCCAGCGCACTACCGCGCCATAGAGGTGCCCACGACGCCGGTCCACGAACTGGAGCAAGACCTCCGCGCTCGTTACCTCTTAGATCAGCGCATCCCCGTTGACTCATTCCGCAGGACAAACCTGCCGAATCTGTTCCCGGTACGGCACTGGTCGACAACTCGGCAGCGAGTCCTCTACCTGATCCCATACATGACCATCGGTGGCGCGGAACGCATCGACCTCGACATCCTTGAGGGTATCCGGGCAACCGGCGCATGGGTCACGCTCGTAGTAGAACATGACGAACCTCGACAGTGGGCCGATCGCTTCGTGCGCGCATCTGATGAGATCGTGCAACTTTCGCAAATAGCACCGGCTGGCAACGTGCAGCAACTTGCAGATCATCTAGTCGTGTCTCGGAACATTGACATGGTGTTCATTCGGAACAGCGGTGTTGGATACGAGATGGCAGAGCGCTGGGCGGCTCGCGGCGAACGGCACGTGCGGTTCGTAGACTTGCTGCACGTGCATAACTTCGGTCAGGACTGGTGTCGCCAGTCGGCAACGCGAGATCATTTCTTACACCGCCGCTACGTCACGAACGATGACTTGCTCCAATACATGAGTGAGCAATACGGACTCAACCATGACCGATTCCGACGGATTTATTGTGGCGTAGACTCTGCCGCATCAACGGACGATGGGACGCGGTCGGCAGCGGTTCGAAGTGAAATCAAGATCCCAGCCGACCACCTAGTGGTCGGATTTGTAGGGCGACTCGATCACCAAAAGAACCCGCAACTGTGGCTGGCGGCGGTTGAGCGCATCGCAGCGGTCAGAACTGACATTGACTTTGTCATGATCGGTGACGGACCACTTGGGAGCGAGTTAAGGCAACGGATCGCCAGCCTTTCTTGTCGAGATAGGGTGCACATGCTGGGTCATCGCAATGACATACCGACGACAATATTAGCACTCGACCTACTACTGTTGACGTCTCGCTATGAAGGCTTACCTCAGGTCGTTTTCGAGGCAATGGCCGCCGGTGTACCAGTGGTTTCCTCTGACGCTGGCGGCACCCGAGAGTGCGTGACTGATGATGTAGGCGTAATTGTCGAGCTTGATAGCGGACCAGAGCGTTATGCGGAGGCCGTCTTAAACGTGCTATCCGACCGGGATCAGCTGGCACTGCTCAGCAAGCGTTGTCGCGCGCGGATCCAAGAGCGATTTGACGTCGAGTCGATGAAGAACGCTTACCGAGCGGAGCTTACAGAGTTGTGTGGGGAGGTCGACCGTGCGGCGAGGCTGCGGGGCTATCTTGACCTCATGATGCAGGGAGAGTTGTTATGATGGTTGTCTGGCAGACGTCGATCGACCTACCCCGATGCGACTGTAGATCCGATGATTATACTCGCGCGTGGGCTCCATGATGCGAACGCTCATGGAAACGATCGCGAACCGCCACATTCTCTTCGCAGTCAGTGGGAGAGGGTTCAAAGCGCAATACCGCGCAATGTCCCTAGGCTTTCTATGGGCCCTGCTTAACCCGCTGATCATGGTCACAGTACTGTCGACGGTGTTGGCGGCCTTCCTAGCGCCCGCCAACGAGTTTCGACCATCTTTGGTGGTCATCGGCTTGGTGCCGTTCAACATGATCTCCTACTGCTTCAACGGCTGCGTTGGATCGATAACCGGCAACGCCTCGCTCGTCCGTCGAGTGATCTTTCCCCGCCAAATATTGCCGCTAGCCGTCATCGCTACGCAGCTGGTGCATTTTGCCATCCAGTCAACGTTGATCATTGGCGTCCTAGCGATCTTTGGCGCGCCTAACGGCCCGTGGTCAATCAACCTGCTCTGGCTGCCCCTGATTGTGCTCGTGCACATCGGACTGGTTTGCGGCGCCGGCATGTTATTCGCAGCTCTACATACTCGTTATCGAGACGTCAAATATATGGTCGCCTCGCTTTTAACCGTATTGTTCTGGGCGTCACCGGTCCTTTATGACGCTCACGCTACGTTCGACAAAGTTGAAGGAGGGTGGCGAGCAATCCACTATGCGTATTTTCTTAATCCCGTAGCTGGCGTCCTCGACGCATATCGTCAGGTGCTTTACTGGGGCCATGCGCCCGATCTATACGTGTCTCTAATGGCCATCTCGGTGGTGCTGGTGTTGGGCTTTGTCGGCGTGAAAGTCTTTTGGCGACTGGAAGGCGAATTCGCGGAGAATTGCCGGTGAGCTCCGTCGCAGTCTCTTTTCAGGGTGTTCGCAAGAGCTACCGCGTCACCAGACAGAAGCCAAACCTGTCGCGACAACTGCTCAGGTGGCTCATACAGCAACCATCGGACATACATCGTCACGAGGTGTTACGTGGGCTCGACTTCACCATCCACAAAGGCGAGTCCGTAGGCATCATCGGTCGCAACGGCGCCGGCAAAAGCACGCTGCTTTCGTTGATCGCGCGCACCGCCCAGCCGAACGTTGGGACCGTCGATGTGAAAGGCCGAGTTGGTCCTTTGTTGGAACTCGGTGCCGGATTCCACCCTGAGTTGACCGGCGCCGAAAACGTCTATCTCAACGGAATGTTGCTCGGGATGACGCGGCCAGAAATCCGTGAGAGATTTGATGACATTGCGGATTTCGCCGGGATTGGTGATTTCTTGTATAGCCCCATAAACACCTATTCGACCGGAATGCGGGCACGATTAGGCTTCGCGGTGGTCGCACACATTGATCCTGACATATTGCTTCTCGACGAGGTCCTCGGCGTTGGAGACATAGATTTTCGCAACAAGTGCAGCCAGGTGCTACATGGCTTTCGCGCACGTGAGCGCACCATTATCCTCGTGTCGCATAGTGCTGCATCCGTCAGACAGCTTTGTGAGCGGGCCATCTGGATCGAGCACGGCCTCGTCAAAATGGATGGCACGAGCAAGGAAGTGCTAGAAGCTTACACTGCTAG
>CBFIIO010000058.1:0-25420 GCA_965662465.1 Planctomycetota bacterium
ATCGTTAGGCCCGTCAGCGCCACGCGCAGACGCGCACCGGGCGGCTCGTTCATCTGGCCGAAGACCAGCACAGCATTGTCGAGCACCGATGACTTGTTGCCCTCAGCGTCGGTGTATTCCGACTCGGCCAATTCCACCCAGAGGTCGTTGCCCTCACGGGTTCGCTCACCAACACCACAGAAGACAGAGAAGCCACCCTTCTCCACAGCCGTGATTCGGATTAGCTCTTGGATGAGAACCGTCTTGCCAACACCAGCACCGCCGAACAGGCCGATCTTACCGCCCTTCGCGAACGGGCAGAGCAAGTCGACGACCTTAATGCCGGTTTCGAAGACTTCACTGATGGACTCCTGCTCGTCGTAGGTCGGTGCAGCGCGGTGAATCGGCAATGTCGATTCGTTGGCGACTGGCGGCATCAACTCGCCGGTGCGAGGGTGAGCCACACCTTCTTCAAGCGCGCGGCCTAGCGTGTCGAAAAGGCGGCCGGTGGTGCATTTGCCCACTGGCACCGAAATCGGCGCGCCGGTGTCGGTCGCTGGCATGCCGCGACTCATACCGTCGGT
Organism: Planctomycetota bacterium; assembly: GCA_965662465.1. Taxonomy (GTDB): domain Bacteria; phylum Planctomycetota; class UBA1135; order UBA1135; family UBA2386. The sequence goes on from CBFIIO010000058.1 coordinate 564, forward strand.
CGTCGACATAGATACGCAGCGAGCGGTTGAGTTGCCCAGCTGCTGAGCAACTTCGAGCACCAGGTCAATCTTGCGATCCGCGTCAACGACCGTGATGGCGTTGTAGAGGTTCGGCATGTGGCCTTCGGGGAACTGAACGTCCACCACCGGGCCGAACACCTGGAGGATCTTGCCTTGCACTTGAGTTGCGGTTGTCACTTCTGTCGTCCTCAGTTTGAGTATGCGTTGCGTGTATTGGTTTGATGGCTTCAGCCGTTAGCTGACTGCACTAGCGCCGCCGATGATGTCGAGCAATTCCTTGGTGATGCTCTCTTGGCGGGCTCGGTTGTAGATCTTCTTAAGGTCTTTGGTCATGCGGCCGGCTGCGTCGGTTGCGCCCTTCATTGCCATGCGGCGTGAAGCGTGCTCGCTGGTCAGCGACTGAAGCATGCCATCAAAGATGACCGTCTCTAGGTAGCGCGGCATCAGGGCGTTGAACACCGTTGCCGCATTGGGCTCGATCAGGAAATCGAGCTCGAAGTTGTTTTCTTGGGCGTCGTCGCCGACTGCGATGGTTCGAATCGGCAGGAACGGTTGCTCGGTTGGCACAAACTTAGCCATCGAAACAAAGCGCGTCGAGAAGATGCGCATTTCGTCGCATTGGCCGCTGCTGAATGCCTCGACCAGCTCTTGCGCAACGATCTTGCCGGCAGCAAAGTCCGCCTTGTCGAGTGCTGGTTCCACAAAGAAACGCTCGACTTCGAAGCCGCGACGCTTGAGCCAGGTATAGCCCTTGCGACCGTAGACCCAGAACTTGACCTTTTTGCCGTCTGCCTGAAGGGCCTCGATGTTCTTCTTAAGGGCTAGCAACAGGTTGCTGTTGTAGGAGCCGCATAGTCCGCGATCGGAGGTGATCAGGAGGAATCCGACGGTGTTGACTTCGCGCTGCGTAAACAGCGGGATGTCTTCTTCACCAGCGACCTTGGCAGCAATGCGCTGGATCATGTCGCGGATTTCCGCGGTGTAGGGAGCAAAGCTTTGCGCCTTGGATTGCACCTTGCGCAGCTTCATCGACGCGACCATCTCCATCGCGCCAGTGATCTGGGCGATGCTGGAGACCGACTTGATGCGGCCGCGTAATTCCTTGAGGTTCGCCATGGGTTAGGTCAGCTCTTGGTTTGTCGTAGTGCGAGTGAGGTCGTGCGAATGCAAAGTAGTTGGAGGGGCAAATCTACTAGGCGAGGAACTCGCCCTTGTAGGTCTTGGCCATCTCGTCGCAGCTGTTCTTGACCTCGTCTGTCCACTTCTTGCCATCGCGGATGGCCGCGAGGACGTCTGGGTGGTTTGCGCGAGCGAAGGCAACGTAGCCCCTTTCAAACTCGCTGACCCGATTGACTGGGACATCATCGATGGCGCCCGAAGTTGCGGCATAGATCGCGATGATTTGCTCCTCAACCGGGACCGGCTCGAACTCCGGCTGCTTGAGGATCTCAATCATACGCTGGCCGCGGGTGATGGCTTGTTGGGTGTCCTTATCGAGGTCACTACCAAACTGAGCGAATGCAGCCAGTTCGCGGAATTGCGCAAGTTGGATACGCAGGCCACCTGCGTTCTTCTTCATGGCTCCGATCTGCGCAGCGCCGCCAACACGTGAAACCGAGATACCGGCATTCACTGCCGGACGCTGGCCAGCGTTGAAGAGTGATGACTCAAGGAAGATCTGGCCGTCGGTGATCGAAATCACATTGGTCGGAATGTAGGCAGACACGTCGCCTTCTTGGGTCTCAACCACCGGCAGTGCCGTCATCGAACCGCCGCCCTTGGCGTCGGAGAGCTTGGCTGCACGCTCGAGCAAGCGGCTATGCAGGTTGAAGACGTCACCTGGGAACGCCTCACGACCTGGTGGGCGACGCAGGAGCAGCATGACTTGACGGTAAGCAAGCGCTTGCTTGTAGAGGTCGTCGTAAGCAATCACGACGTGGCGACCTTCGTCGCGCAACCGCTCACCCATGGAAGCGCCGCCATAGCAGCTCAAGAACTGCATGGATGCTTCCGCCGATGCCGGAGCCGACACGACGATCGTGTAGGGCATTGCACCGTTCGCTTCGAGCTTGTCGACAACGCCCTTGATGGTCGATTGCTTCTGCCCAACTGCGACGTAGATACAGATGACCTGATCAGGGTTGTTTGGGTCTCCACCACCAGTCAGTTTTTGATTGATGAAGGTGTCGACGATCAGTGCCGTCTTGCCAGTCTGGCGGTCACCAATGATCAACTCACGCTGGCCGCGACCAATTGGGATCATTGCATCGACGGCTTTGAGGCCGGTCTGCAATGGCTCCGTCACCGGCTGACGCTCTGGCACCGATGGCGAGATGCCTTCGATTGGGCGCATGTCCGATGGGTCAACCTTGATGTCACCCTTGCCGTCCACGGCCTTGCCAAGTGCGTCTACAACACGACCGCACATTTGCAGTCCAGTTGGCACAGAGATGATTTGGCCAGTTGTGCGAACGGTGTCACCTTCTTTGACCTCACGGTCAGAGCCAAGCAACACGGCGCCAACATTGTCTTCTTCGAGGTTTAGGGCGACGCCGAAGATGCCGTTCCCAAAGTCGAGCATCTCGTTCATCATGCAGTCGTCTAGGCCGTGCACGCGAGCGGTGCCGTCACCGACCATAAGGACAGTGCCGACGTTCGACTTTTGCATCTTGCCTTGGAAGCCTTCGATCTCCGCCTTGAGGACGGTGGCTACTTCGGATGGTTTGAGATCCATGTTGACTTAGTGGAAGGACGTAGTGGGTTGTGCGATCAGTTGCGGGTAACAAGGCGCTGCCCTGTCACTCGCCAGAAGTTTCATAGTGCGCCACCCGGATGAGCAGCGCGGCGACCAAGTCTTCCGGAGGACATCTCCCCAGGAGGACATTGACCAGTTAAGCAGACGAATGCTGCAGCTTGTTTCTTAGTTGTGTCAACGTGGCGCGCAGCGAGCCATCGTAGAGCACATTGCCGACAATTAGTCGAACGCCACCGAGGAGATCCGGGTTGTGCTTAGCAGTCAGCACGACCGTTTTGCCACTCAGGCGCTTAGCAAGCTCAGTCAAAGCAGTGAGCTCATCATTTCCTAGCGGATGTGCGGATTCGGCGACACCCTCGACCTCACCACGCTCCTCCATAAAGAGTGCGCGATACGATGTTGGCATATCAACCAACACCTCGAGGCGTCGACGGTGCTGCAGCACACCAACCAAATTGGCCACCAATTCGTGGCGACCTTCGGTCAGCTTGCTAAGAATCTTTTTGCGCTCATCCGCAGCGACATCTGGGCTCGTTAGCAGCGCCGAAGCTCCCGGCGAATGCAGTTCGCTGTGCAATGCAGCCATGTCCGCAGCTACGGCATCTGCCGCACCCTTGTCCTTGGCCAGCGCAAAAAGCGCAGTTGCGTAGCGTTTGGCGAGCAGAGTCATTACGCCTTCCCCGCACCTTGAACGAACTGCTCAACAAGCGGCTTGTTCTTGGCAGCATCGACTTCCTGCTGAAGCAGTTTGCCGGTTGCTTGGATCGTCAGGTCAACAGCGATCCCTCGGATCTCCTGGACGGCCTGACGCTTCTCTGCGGCGATCGTGTCGCGAGCCTTTTGCAGCTCAGCCTTCGCACGCTCGTCCGCTTCGCGAACGGCCTCGGCAGCTTGGCGCTCGGCGCGACCCATGGCGTCTTCCACCATGCGTTTTGCGTTGGCTTGGGCCTCGGCCAGTTCGGCCTTGGCCTTCGCCATCTGCGCTTCCGCTTCTTGTCGAGCAACCTCGGCTGCCTGAATCGAGTCCTCGACCTTTTGGTCGCGATCCTCGAGGGCCGTCGTGATTGGTCCGTAAACGAACTTCCACATGAAGACGAGACCCACCGCAAAGGCGATCAGCGTCCAGATCATCGCCCCTCCAGCGAACTCTAGGAGCGCGCTGAGTGGACGGATTTCGTCACCGGATGGGGCGACGATGGCAAACGTGATGGTATTAGCGATGGACACGCGAGTCTCCTGTCTGGAAGGACACGTGGAAGGGGACAAACAACGTTTGTAGAACCTGGTTAGCCAGGCTCTACGCGGTGGCGAGCATCAAACCGATGACCGCTGCGAACAGAGCGACACCTTCGACGAAGGCGGCGAAGATTAGAGCCGAGCCCTTGATGGCGTCAGCAGCTTCCGGTTGGCGAGCAATGCCTTCGGCAGCAGCTCCACCAATCCGGCCGATGCCCATGCCAGCACCAACAGCAGCGAGGCCTGCAGCGAGGCCAGCACCGATGCCGAGGCCGGTGTTGTTGGCCTTAGCTAGTTGGACTGCGGCCGCTTGGGCGGCTTCGGGATCTTGGAAGAGTTCAAGCATTGGAGTTTCTCCGTCTAAACTGAAGATAAGAAATGAATGGAAAGCGGACAAGCGGTCCCGGGCGCGAGCCCGCATGACCTTGGATTGGGGATCTAGTGCTCTTGGTGCATCGACTGGTGAATGAAGTTGATGCTCAGGAACGTGAAGATGTAGGCCTGCAACAAAGTCACGAAGGCCTCAATGATGAATATGAAGATCGCCATGCCGACGCACGGAATGGCAGTCAAGTAGGAGGCCGCTGAGCCGCCTAGCATATTCGCGAAGAGGAAGACCAAGCCGATTGCAGACGCAATGACAAGGTGGCCGGAAAGCATGTTCGCGAACAAACGAATGGTCAGTGCGAACGGCTTTACGAAGAGGCTGACGAACTCGATCAAGAACATGATCGGGATCAGAAGTGTCGGCAACCCATGAGGAATCAAGCCCTTAAAGAAGCCGAACACGCCGTTCTTCTTCATGCCCAGGCCAAGCATCAGTGCCAAGGTGATCAGCGCCAGTGGCGCGGTCACGAACGGCGTGCCGGTCGGCGTGTAGATCGCCAGAGGCCAAGAGTGGCCAACGCTAGGGATCAAACCGATGACGTTTTGGAACACGATGAAGAAGAACATGAAGAAGAATAGCGGCACGAATGCGCGCCCCTCTTCTTTGCCCATCACCGAGTAAACCATCTCATCGCGAACCCAGAGGCAGAAGCCGCGCATGATCCGCGTGAACTTGCCAACGCGCTGTTTCTTGAAGCTGCCAACGACTGGGAAGAAGACCAGAATCATCAGCACCAGGCAGGTCCACTGCCAAGGCTGGACGTTGTAGATGGTCAAGAGACCAGCTACGTCGTTGCCGTCTTCATCCTTTTCCAGGAGCCAAATGGGATACGGAACACTGTGCGTGAACTGCCTTTGGAAGATCTCGCTGTTCGACATCTCCAGGGTCAGCTTGGCGGCATGCTCGACATGCTCATCGCCACCAGCTGCTGCACCGGCATCAGCACCGACAGTGGCATTAGCACCGACAGTGGCATTAGCACCGCCAGTGGCATTAGCACCGACAGTGGCACTGTGACCTTCATCTTGGGCAGGAGCCACCACAGCGGCCATCAGGCACAACCAGATCGTGATCAGGAGTCGCTTGGCAAGCATGGAATGAATGAGGATGCTGAGTGAGTGTTTAGGTGAGTGAGAGACTGGTATAGCGGCTGTTGGAACTATTTGGTCTCTGCACGACGCCGTAGGGTGTTGGCGATGGATACAGCCGTAATCATTTGCATGACCAGCGCTGCTCCCGCGAACGTAACGGCAAAACTTACGAGATCGACGAATTTCACGTCACTTGCTAATTCCCCTAAACGAAGTGGAAATGAGCGTAAAGCAAATACGCCGATCACGAGCATAATGAGCTTCGCCCCGAAGCCCGCGGCCATCAGTCCTTGTAGGCGCAAGCCTTCCAATCGGGCACTAAGAGCAGCGTCGCCGCCTGCCGCAGCAGATCGGTTGGCGCTGATACGACCGCTAAGCCAAACGGAAATAATCGCGGTGGCGATCGCCGCAGCTATGCCCGTAATAAAATAGGGAAGGGAAGCGGAAAGATCGCTGCCCGCGCCGAAAACTAGGTAACTGACCGGCCAACCGGTGGCGATCAAAGCAAGGACGCCCACGCCGAGAGCGCGGACCATTGCAGAGAACGGGATACCGCTTTCGGTAACGTTCGGACTTGCCATGTTGCCTGCTGCCTGTTGCTGGATAGCTGGCTTTGTGGGGCGATGCGCTTCCAGGCCGCCAACTGCATTGGCGGCAACCGACGAACCAGCAATTCCAGCATGGCTGGCTGCTTGATCATGATTGGTTGGATTGGAAGCGGTTTGCATTGCGGTCAGCCGTGGTTGCGGCGGGCCTTGGTTTCGTTCGTTTTGTCGTTCTCGGTCGGCTCAGTAGGCTTGTCGGTCTTTGACGCTAACTCAGCTATTGGGCTTTGTTTAACGGCATCCTTTGGCCAGGGCCACTTCTCAGGTATTAGCACGTAGATCATGTGCAAGACGCTGCCCAAGATGCCTGCGGCTACACAAGCAAGCAGCAACCAAGGTTTGGTGCCGAACTGCGTGTCTAACCACAATCCTCCGTAGGCAAACAGCCCTACTGACAGACCCATTGTTAGCCCTACGCCAGTGACGCGGCGGCTTTCAGGTACTTGTCCAATGAACGTGTTTCTCATCTCCATCGCGCCAGCGCTGTTGACGAGGGCAAGCATGTTACCGAGCAGCGTAGGCACAGCGCAACGCTCGGGATGGAGTTTTCTTTGGTCAATTACCAGGATGCCGAGCCACTGGATGCGCAACGCCCGGATGCACCGGGACATTCGCCATCTAGACCACCAAAATATGTTTCATTGCCGAGCCCATCAGATCCTTTGGATGTTACTGCTCCCCGTTGTTCTGCCAGCAATCCTGTGCGGGCAGCAACCAATCACAGCGTCTCCTGGTGACCGCCTAGCCCTAGAGGGAAGTTCGTTTACGCACTACCCGATTGGACGGCACAACGCACGGCTGCAGACTTTGCATGACGACATCCCAGCTGGTGCGGTGGTGTCAGGGCACGCATACCGGCGGGATGCGATTGGCATCCGCGGCCAGTTGCCAGCTTTTGACTGTGAGTTAGAGGTCACGCTATCTGTGTCGGCGAATTCGGCATCTACCGCTTCCTCTGTCTTTGCGAGCAACCTCGGCAGCAGTTCTGTCGTAGCCCTACCTCGCACGACATTGCACTTTCCATCGACGAGCCGACCGTCGCTCGATCCGGCGCCAACGTTTGAGCTGATGATCCCGTATGCGGTGCCTTTTGTGATGCCTGCTTCTGGCGGCACTCTGTGCGTCGATATCGTGATTTTTGGCAACCAAACCCCGCTAGGCAATGATCGCAATCTCAGTGTCTACCTTGATGCGCATGAGCAGTTTGCAGATGGCTCGGCGGTGCAGCCCGGATTCCGCCTGGGCACCGGCTGTGCGGCGCCAGGCAACACCCGCGACAGCTATGCCAATCTCGATTTCTGGAGCATGGCGAATGGAACATCGGAGATTGATATTTCCATCCGTCATGGCGTCGCGAGCAGCGGCAACCATCCAGCCTTTGCGTTTTTGACCATCGGCAACTGGATCAACGCAACACCGTGGCCTTTGCGGCCAGATTGCACATTCTGGAGCTCGTCAGAACTCTGGTTCTCACTGCCGGGGTCGATGACTGCTAGCGGAACCTATGATGACCAATTGACAGGATTGCCACTCCTGCCGGCAGGCTACCGGCTGTGGTGCCAAGCAGGATCTATCGACTTGGCAACTGTTGCAACTGCATTTGGCGATGCCATTACTTTTGTGACGCCGCCTTACGGCATGCTGCCGATTCCGTGTGCAAGAATTGCAAGCGCCAGTGATCGTGCGGCATCAACCGGCGCCGTATCTAGATCGGTGCCCGTCATGGCATTTTTCTAAATTGGCATCCGCCGGCAGCTGGATGCTGGCAGCTGGGATGCTGGCAGCTGGGATGCAAGCTGGGTGCTACTGATTGGCAATCTCAGAAGGCACGACATGCTTTGCGCAATGGTGCCATTGCTACCGTTCTCACGCATCGGTAGGCACACGATTGCGGCCTAGAGGTGCTCAGGACTTTTGCTGTCGCGAGCAAGTGTCGAGCGAGCGGCAGACAGTGCGCACCGCTCTGGGGTCTGCGCTCTGGGGTCTGGGCTCTGCCCTCTGGGCCACATGTTGATGGTCGCAGAGAGCCCTGAATCTGGCTTCTATGCTGACATCTTGCCTTAGTTATCCAATTTCGTGCACTCGGGGATTGGCGAGTTTGGCCCGTGGGTTTCGATTGGCTGATTGATGTCAAAGTCGCTGAGCCCAAACCTTTGCTGCATGTCTTGGTAGCTGTAAGCACGCACGGTTCCGCCGTTGAATAGCACGTTGATGGTGCCGTCGCCAAAGGTCCAGACACCCTCGTTATCGGTTGCCATCCAGGCTTCATCAGCTCCCTGCGTTGCGGTTCGCAAATGCCTGCGCGCACGCCCGACGTAGTGGGTATCTGCCGTAGTTACCGAGGAAATGTCCGGCCATGGATCTTGTCCAAGCTCCATTTGCTCGCGGGCTACGCGGTAGTCAGGGTCATTGTCGCGGGCTCCCGGCGAGAAGTACATGTCAAGATTCTCCTCGGTGTGATCAAAGATCTTCGAGGTCCATGTCGACAACACGAATTGGTGGCCGCCTTTACTAGGCAGCGCCTTCTTGTGTTTGTTTTTGTATACTTCAAACCACGTCGCGTGGGTGCGCATCTGGAGCGCATCGTTCGATGCATTCGCAGCAGCTCGTGTCTCAAGGACGCGTGGTAGCAAAACGGCTGCTAGGGTGCCGATGATGCTGATTACGATGAGTAGTTCGATCAGCGTGAAGCCGGATTCAGAGCGGCGCATGGATTTAGTCTCGCGGTAAAAGGGGTCCATCAGGGGACCTCATGCTACTACACGGCCGCGTCTAAAGGAAAGGACGGTAGCAATTGAGCGTGCGAGAGGGCGCCGCAGCGCCTGAGTTAGTTGCCGCTCTTGCTTCGGTTTGGAGTCAAAGTGCGCTTGGCGGCCGGAACCTCGACCATCGGTAGGCCTTGGGCGTGAATTACGCCGTTCGAGGCATTGCCGTTGGTCGTAGTTGCACCAGTCGAAGCGTTGCCGTTGGTCGTAGTTGCACCAGTCGAGGCATTGCCGTTGGTCGTCGTTGCGCCAGTCGAGGCGTTGCCGGTGGTCGTCGTTGCACCATTCGAGGCATTGCCGTTGGTCGTCGTTGCACCGGTCGAGGCATTGCCGTTGGTAGTAGTTGCACCAGTTGAGGCGTTGCCGGTGGATGTGGTTGCGCTAGTCGAGCCGTTGCCAGTCGTCGTAGTTGTGCGGCTTATGTTCTCCCAGCTTGCCGTTTGACTAGGCGTGGCCATAGCCCCGCCTGGAAGGTTGCTAGCTGAGTCCGTCGAAGCTTTCTCTGACGACTGGGCGGCAGGCGTAGTCTCCGGAGTGGCGGCAGTGGATGGCGTGGCTGCTGCTGGTAGTTTGGTTTCGCCAGCCGGCGCGGCAAGGTTGTTCAGTCCGTGTTCTTGCTCGTAACTCGTTGCGAAAAATGTGTCGCCAGCATACTCGCCCCACCACTGGCGCCATCGCAGGACAGCTACCTGAAGATCGTGCTGATTTTCGTCGAGATGATCGTAGCCAAAGTCATGGCCAGTGGACGACTTCAGCGCCTCATGGCACATGTAGCGAACCTCTTTACGATCGCTGTCGAGTCCGGCAATCAATTTAGGGGCTTGCTGCAAGTCCCCCATCAGGACCAGTGTTCGGGCGGCTTCCATGGCAACGCTAGGCTCCCGATCGTCAACGAGGTCCTGTAACACAGGCACGGTCCGTCGGTCGCGAAGCCGACCTAGCACCCAGCAGCACGAGCTTCGAACTTTGGCGCTGTCGTTTTGCAGCCCGTTGAGCAAAGACGGGATGGTTTGTTCACCAGTTTGCGACAGCCAGAGCAGGTTCTGGATGAGCTCTTCGCGGTGCTGGTAAGGAATCTGGTCGATACGCTGGTTGATTTCGGCAGCCATCAGCGAGTTAGGTTGCTGATATGGGGTCACGGCATGCGACTTGCCCGTTGAGCAGGACGCCATAGCAAACAACAGAATGACAGCGGAGGCCGTAATGCGCATATTTTCCTTTTTCAAACTCAGTTAGCCCAAGAGCAAGACTGCCTCGGTCCGTCATTCATCGGTCCCTAACAAGGCCAACTTGAGCATGCGAATAGGAAAGATGTGCTGCCTGCCGGTTCCTGCGCGTTTGGCAGCATCGGGTGTGTCGCTCGACCAATGCATAAAGGCTTTTGCTAGCAGGCGAAAGCTATGCCCATCTATGGTAATTTTCGGGCGATCCCACGGACTGCAGTTGGATTTCAAACCATGAACAAAGCCGAACTAATTGCCGGTGTGCAGAAGAATCTTGGGGCCGGGTGCTCGAAAGCCCATGCCGAACGTGCGGTCAATGCGTTCATTGCTGCTGTCGAGCAAGGTCTTAAAAAGGATCGGGAGGTCCAGATTGTTGGTTTCGGGTCTTTCACAGTGAAAGACCGTCCTGCCCGGATGGGGCACAATCCGCAGACCAAAGAGCCAATCGCCATTAAGGCATCTCGCACAGTTGGATTTCGACCCGGCACCAGCCTTCGCGCCAGCGTTTGAGCGATCGGCCGCAGAATCGGATTTGATGATGCGTAAGCGTCTGCGGTCTATCAGCGCATCTAGGCCAGTAACGGTGGACCTTTCCGTCGAGCAAGTTGCGGGTCGCGGCAGCTTTTAGGATGACGATTAGGATGACTGTGTGTGCCTATCCGGCGCCGTCGATCCAGCCGCCACCAAGAACTTGTGTGCCACGGTAGAAGACTGCCGCTTGGCCTGGAGTAATGGCATCAACTGCTTCGTGGAACTCGACGCGTGCCTTTGAACCATTCGGGAAGATGGTCGCAGCCACGGGAACGTGACGAGCACGAATTTTGACCTCACTCAGTATCTGGGTGCCGTCATCCGGCGCATCGACCAGCCAGCGCACCCCATCAACGAACATGATCTTCTTCTGAAGCCCTTCGCGAGGCACAAGGGTGACGTCCCCAGTGTCGGGGGTGATTGCAGCTACGTAGTGTGGAATGCCGAGTGCCGGTAGCCCCTTACGTTGGCCGATCGTAAAGCCATCTAGTCCGCTGTGGTTGCCTAGCACGTTGCCATTGGCGTCTATAAAACGACCGGGCTTACCAGCACCGCCGCGGGTCCGCACAACATCGCGGTAATCGCCGCTCGTAACGAAGCAGATATCCATCGACTCTGCCTTTTCCGCAGTAACTAGCGAGGCTTCGCTCGCAACAGCGCGAACTTCCGCTTTGGTCATGCCGCCAAGCGGAAATAAGGTCCGTTCTAAGGCAGGCCGGTCGACACCGAACAGGTAGTAGGTCTGGTCCTTGTCGGCGTCTGCAGCCAGGTGCAACTGACCGTCTTTGACAACTGCGTAATGACCGGTTGCGACCTTTTCGGCGCCAACATCGTCGGCAAGTTTAAAAAGGTGCCCAAATTTGAGGTCTTGATTGCACAGGACACAGGGATTGGGAGTCCTGCCCGCGCGGTATTCGGCCGCGAAGTGGTCCATTAGGCGGGCGAACTCCTTTTCGTAATCTACCGCATAGAAGGGGATTCCTAATCGATCCGCTACCACCGAAGCATCGCGTGCGTCGCTAGCTGAACAGCATGATTTTTCCTGGGCAGATTTGCCCGCCACGCCATTACGCATGAAAACGCCCACTACATCGTGGCCCTGCTGCTGCAGCATTAAGGCAACCACGCTGCTGTCGACACCACCAGACATTGCTACAAGAACTCGCATTGCTCAACGCACAGTATTAACAGCCCGACGAACAGGATGCTCGTCTTTGCCTGCAACACAAGGCTTCCTACCCCTATACTATCTGTCTAATTACCGTCAGACTAATTACCGTCAGGGTAATTACCGTCAGACCTATTCCCTGGACTTTCCTTCAGGCAGAACTGAGAGCCAGGCTCTCAAACGACCACCCGATGTCGCCAACGACCAATTACGTTCCGCTCACGCTCCCCCATACGTTCCAGGATCCTCAGTCGCGTTCCGACAGACCAGCGTCTTCGGGAGATGCGTCCCGGGCACCGGCGAGCGGCGCGCCGAGTGTTGGCGCCTCCACCACCGGAGTGCCAACAACCGGCACTGTCGTCAATCCGAACCCGGAAAAGCAGCCAGAGCCTGCAGGGCCATGTGCTGGCGGCGAAATGATGTACATGATGCCCCTTTTTCTGGTGCTGATGTATTTCATGATGATCCGCCCAGAGCAAAAGCGGAAGAAGGAACAAGTGGCGCTGTTGGCTGCCATCAAAGTTGGCGAGGCGGTAGTAATGCTCAGCGGCATGCACGGTGTAGTAACCGCGCTAGACGACAAGACGGTGACAATCCGGGCGGGCGACGCAAGCATCACCTTCGATCGCAGTTCCGTGGCGCGCATCGTTCGTGAGGATGCGACCGCAACGACGGGCGCCTAGCCAAGCGAACACTGACGCAACCAATGCGCATCATGCGCTAGGAAAACACGGCGAAGACCTTGCCTGTCGGTGGCTGCAGCAACGCGGCTATCGGTTGGCAGGGCGGAACCTTGCGCTTCCGAGTGGTGAAATTGACATTCTGGTTCGTCGCGGCTGTCACTGGGTGGCAGTTGAAGTCAAGGCACGCCGCAACCACCCCGCACCTGAGCGGTGCGTGACCAAAAGGCAGCTAGACCGGATCGAAGCCGGTTTGTGGTCGCTGTCGTCGTTACTGCGGCCTCGAGCCTCCAAACTGCAGATTGATATCATCGCCATCCGCTGGTCTTACGACCGATCAGTTCCACATCATGCTTCGCCTGAGATCCATCATTTCGAGCGAATCCGCGAATTGGTTCCAAGTCCCGGTAGCATGGGACTCGCATGTAACTCTCAGGGATTCCGGTCGAAATGGCCGAATTACTGGGCTCAGCATTCATTCATGATCAACCTCGCAGAACAGATGATCCCGCGGCGCAAGGTGCTGCTCCTGTTCAGCGAAACCGTGCTGTTCATGATGGTGATTCTGGTTGGCACGAGTGCGCCGCCGCTGAGCACCCACAGCTTCCTTCTGCTTGAGCCGTCAGCCGATTTGTGGCGTGGCGTCTTAACCAGTCTGACCATCGCAATTATCTGCCAAGCGTCGCTCAGCTATAATGAGCTGTATGACTGGAAGGTTTCTCAAAATCGAGCCAGCCTGGCCAATCGACTCGTTCACAGCTATGGCTACTCGCTGGTGATGATTGGCTTCCTGGCGTTGGTCGCCGGGTCGCTATTCTACTTGCCCGGCATCGAAGACCTTAACGCCGAGACTTGGAAGCTGATCTTGCTGGTGGGCATCGCCTACTTGCTAGTCTTCGTTTTTCGAAACGCATTCCACTGGTTCTTCTACAAGTGGCGCTTTGGCGAGCGAGTGCTCGTGCTCGGCTCTGCGCAGGAGGGCCTGATCTTGTCGCAGATGATCCAAGACAACCCGATGTCGGGATTTGAAATTCTTGGTGTGATCCACGAGCCAGGGCATCGACCAGCTGAATCCGTGGACTCCAAACTGGATTCCATTGGCACAATTGAGAGTCTCCAGGCGACGTGTCGAAAAGAGGGAATCAGTCGTGTAATCGTTGCTTTAAAAGAGCGCCGTGGTCAGTTTCCGGTTGAGGCGCTTCTCAAGTGTCGCATGGATGGTGTCATCATCGAGGAAACGGAGGCGATGTATGAGCGCCTCACGGGCAAGCTTGCTGTGGAAAGCATGAGGCCTAGTTACCTGATCTACGGTCGTGGATTTGCGAAGGATCCTCTGACTCAAGTTCTCAAGCGTGTGCTGGACATCCTTACGTCAACAACAGGTATCGTGTTGTCCCTGCCGGTTTGCATCGTAACGGTACTGGCAATCAAGCTGACAAGTCGCGGGTCGATCTTCTTCACCCAGGAGCGCGTCGGAGCTGATGGCTCGACCTTTCGCTTGATTAAATTCAGGACAATGCGTCCAGATGCAGAAGCAGCGTCGGGACCAGTGTGGGCAGCTAAGAATGATAGTCGAGTTACACGTGTCGGTCGTTTTTTACGTCTGACCCGGATCGACGAGATCCCGCAGTTCCTCAACATCTTGGGTGGGCAGATGTCGTTCGTTGGCCCAAGGCCCGAACGCAGCCATTTTGTAGAGCAGTTGCAGAGGAAGGTGCCCTTTTATCCACTTCGGCACACTGTAAAGCCTGGGTTGACTGGTTGGGCTCAGGTGTGTCATCCCTATGGTGCTTCCATTGAGGACGCTCAAGAGAAGCTTCGTTACGACCTCTACTACATCAAGAACATGAGCTTGTTGTTTGACGTGAGCATCATGCTGCGCACAGTAGCTGTGATCCTGCGCGGATCCGGTGCGCGCTAGTAGTAGTATCTGTCACAGCAAAGCACACCCCATTCAATAAGTTGTAGGCTCCGCAATCATGCAGTTAGCCGAGACCTGGTGAAGTGCGAGCCATGACCCCTTCGCTGACAACGAGTAGCCAACCAGATTGGTAGGTTACGGACTTCGAAACCAATGACGAAGATTCTAGTAGCTGATGATCTAGGTGAAGATGGTATGGCAATGCTGCGTGATGTCGGTGATGTAACCGTCAAGACCGGCATGGATGAGGATGCTTTGCGCTCGACGCTGCCCGGTTTCGAAACGCTTGTTGTTCGGTCTGCTACGACAGTGACTGAGAAGAGTTTGGAGCTAGCTGACAGCTTGGCGCTGATCGGTCGTGCCGGCATCGGTATCGACAATATTGATGTAGATGCGTGCACAGCTCGCGGCATTGCCGTGATGAACACTCCGGAAGCGGCCGCAGTTACAACGGGTGAGCATGCGCTTTCGCTGTTAATGAGCCTAGCGCGCAACGTTCCGGCGGCAGACGCATCTATTCGCGCCGGCAAGTGGGAGAAAAGTAAGTTCACTGGCGTCGAGCTGCAAGGTAAGCAGCTTGGAGTCGTCGGCCTTGGTCAAATTGGACGGGTAATGTCCGGCAAGGCTGCAGGCATAGGCATGACCATCTGCGCCTACGATCCGTTTGTAACTCAAGCAAGTGCGCCAGATGGCATACGTATGATGGAGCTTGAGGAGCTCTTGGCCACGAGTGACTTTGTAACGCTGCATTTGCCGTTGATGGAGACCACTAAGCATCTGTTGAATCGCGAGCGCTTGTTCTCGATGAAGAAAGGTGCCCGGTTGATTCATGCTGCGCGCGGCGGCATTGTCTGCGAAGCAGGGCTTTGCGAAGCACTTGCTTCAGGTCATCTCGCAGGGGCTGCCTTAGATGTGTTTGAAAACGAACCGCTGGCGGCTGACGATCCGTTGCGCAGCGCTCCCAACCTCATCATGACGCCTCATCTTGGTGCAAATACCAAGGAGGCTAAGCGAAATGTCTCGCTTGATATGGCTGGGCAGATCGCACTTGCTGTCAAGAAAGGCGTGGTCCTTAACGGCGTCAATGTTGCCAAACTTTCGCCATCTGACGCGCTACAGGCAGGTCCTTATATGGATCTCGCACGTAACTTGGCAGCGCTGCTGACGCAGACCTTTGAAGGTCCATTGATCTCATTGCGCCTAACTGTGCAAGGCAGCATTCCCGCATCATCGCATCGCGCTTTGACGGTTGCGATGATTGTTGGTGCGCTGCGCTCAACGGTAGCCGGCACACTAACGCCTGTGAATGCCGAGCGTATTGCCGCCGAACGTGACGTTCGCATTCATCTTGAGTCTTCAGATATGAAGCGCGACTTCATGTCGCTTCTGCGGGTTGAAGCTCTGATCGGTGACAACCGCCACATTGCCTCTGGGACGGTGCTCGGACACCGCCATGGTCGAATTGTGGAGCTTGACGAGTACATCATCGATGCAATCCCTGAAGGTCCGATGCTGGTTACGTTCCATCGTGACGAACCGGGTGTCGTTGGCAAATTAGGCACAATTGTCGGCAACGCTGGCTGCAATATCTCGCGGATGCAAATCGGCACATGTAGGACTCAGGAGCAAGCGCTTGGAGTGCTGAATTTGACCGGCAAGGTTTCCGACGCAATGCTCGATCAGGTGCGCGGTCTTGAGGAAGTCTGTAGCGCCCACCTCGTCCATTAGGCACGTGAGCAACTCTTTCTCTGCCGTCTACTTCGACTGTGATTCCACCCTGTCTTCTATTGAAGGCGTGGATCAGCTATTACAGTTTGCCGATCCTGATCTTCGGCGGGACATTGCAGCCCTGACCAATCAGGCGATGAACGGGACCTTGCCGTTAGCAGAGGTTTATGAGACGCGGCTAAGTAAGTTGGCGCCATCTCGGGATCAGCTTAAAGCCATCGGCGATCACTATGTGCGCAATCTAGTGCCTGATGCAAAAGAGACCATCATGGCACTTCAGGCGCTTGGCAAGCATGTAGGTATCGTGTCAGGTGGACTACTCATTCCCGTGCAGTGCGTTGCGGAGCATCTTGGCGTGCCACTAGAACATGTCCACGCTGTGCCACTGCTATTCTCAAGCGATGGTCGCTATCTCGATTTCGATCGTGAGTCACCGCTTTGGCAAAACGGTGGCAAAATCCCAGTTGTGACAGACGCACCAGATAATCATAAGCCGATGGTGTTTGTTGGCGACGGCATTACCGACCTCGAAACCATGCCGCACGTTGGTCGATTCGTTGGTTTCGGCGGCGTTGTTGCGCGTGCAGTGGTCCGTGAAGGAGCTGATTACTGGGTGGAGGCAAAAAGTTTGGCCGGCATTCTGCCGTTCATATTGACCAATACAGAAACCGATACGTTGCGCGAGAGTGCTCGCTTCCGAGCGTTGCTTGCTTAACAAGAACCATCTTGCTCACTGCTATGGCCAACCATCCAGTATTGTTCATTCCTGGCCCGACTGAAGTAGATGAAGAGTTGCGTCAGATCATGTCGATGCAGCTGCTTGGTCATCGGGATCCAAAGTTTGTGGCAACCGTGCAGGATGTTTGTGCAAAGCTGAAACTGCTGTTTCTAACGGCGCAAAACGTCGCCTTCGAAACCTGTGCTGGGACAGCTTTGATGGAAGCGTCCATGCGTAATCTCTTGGCACCCGATGCGAAATCTCTTCATCTTGTAGGTGGCGCATTTGGCAAGCGATGGGCAACAATTAGCAAGGCTTGCGGGAGATCTCCCGAGATTCTAGCAGTGCCGCTGGGCCAGGCGCATGATCCCGAATCACTCGCCAAACACCTGGCGAGCAACCCGCATCCTGAAGTTGTTTGCATCACTCATAATGAAACATCGACTGGCGTAATCCAGCCATTGCAAGAGCTGGCCGCAGTGGTTCGGGCGCATGCGCCCGAGGCGCTAATCTTGGTGGACGTCGTCACAAGTCTAGCTGGTGCGGAACTGCGCTTTGACCAGTGGGGTATCGACTACGCGTTTGCCGGGACGCAAAAGTGCTTGGCGTTGCCGCCCGGCTTAGGTGTCTATGCTGTTAGTGACCGTGCATTGGCTCGTGCCGCGCAGATCAAAGACCGGGGTTTCCTTTTGGATTTGCCGCGGGCAGTCGCAGATACCAACGCTGGCAAAACTCTTGCGACACCGTGTGTTCCGCTAGTCTATGCGCTGCAGCGACAGCTAGAGCGGATTGCCAGTGAAGGTCTCGAGAATCGCTGGTCGCGGCACGTCGAGATGCAGTCGCGGACCTTTGCGTGGGCTGCAACCAAAGGCTTCACACCATTTGTTAGCGAGGCTGAGAGGCGTTCTCCGACTGTCAGTTGTATTGATGCGCACGGGCAAAGCGTCGAGGCGATGGCCCAGGCCGCAGCCGATAACGGCTTCAAGATGGACAAGGGATACGGAGACCTGAAGGGCAAGGCATTTCGTATCGGTCACATGGGTGACCATACGATGAGTCGGCTTGAGTCATTGCTAAACGTGCTCTAGCGGTTTACTGGCCGTAACTTTGCGTGCCCCAGATAAAGCAGATCGCAACCCCAGCAACCGCCAATAGCGTGCCAATGATTGCGGTCATTCCGACACGCGCTTTATAGAGCCAAACAGATACCGGTAGCATGAATACCGGCGTTGTAGCCATGAGTGCTGACGCGATCCCATCGCTTTGCGACTTGGATGCGCCAACCATCGAGAGCCATACGCCGAAAACGGGGCCGCATATGACGCCGATCAATGTGGCCACGAGTGCCTTTCTGTTACGCATGACCTTGGTCATCGCAAGTGAGCGTCGCTGCAAGGTTACGATAATTTGCATGCCTATAGTGGCTGCACACATGCGCACAATGGTGGTAAGGATTGGGTCTATGGCGGTTTCAGCATTTGCGCCTTCGGCCATTGCAACACGAGCGATGACAAACCCACTGGCCTGACCAGTCGCTCCAACCAGGGCGCCTACGCACCCCCACAGCCATTGCTTGCGCGTTAATTCAGGGCGCCATGCGCCTTCCCGTTTGCCAGCCAGAACGATCGCAACGCCAACGATCGTGACGGTTATGCCAACCATCTGTAGCCCTGTGGGTGGCTCGCCTCGCAGAAAATTGATGGCTACTGTGCAGGCAGGCCACAGCGACATGATCACAGAAGCTAGTCTTGGACCAATGGTGGCTAGGGCGTGGAAAAACCCGTAGTCACCGATGACTAGACCAATGAGACCGGATAATCCAATCAGCGAAAGGCGCTCAATTGAGGCCTCTGTTGGCCACCCTTTGCCCGCTAATAAGAAACCAAGTGCAAATAATATTGGTAGCGCCGCATACAAGCGGAATTGGCTTACAGGTTGCGCGCCGACCTCACGTCCAGCTACTGCAAACGCTAAGCTGCTACCTAGCCAGCAAAGGGCTGCCGCTAACGACGCGATCTCACCGAGGTAGGGCATGCAAAGATCAGCCGAGTGTGCCAGTCTGTTAGCTCTGACTCAACATGCGATTTCTGGATGACTATTTGGCGTGGCTCCGCAACGAGCGGCAGAAGAGCCCTGCAACCTTGCGGGCCTATCGAGCTGATCTGCGTGGCTTTGCTCACTGGCTACAGCAAGCGGATCGCACGGTGCTTGAAGTTTCGCGGCTGCAGTTACGGCGATACCTCGTTGAGCTTGAGGAGCAGGGGCTGAAGGCGGCTTCTGTCCAGCGAAAGCTTGCCAGTATTCGCGGGTGGTTTAGTTGGTTGCAGCTGCATGGGTTTATCCAGAAAGATCCAGCAAAGCTGATCAAAGGACCAAAGGCTGAAAAACGTGTCCCCCGTTTCCTGACGGGCCCAGAGGTCGATCAACTATTGACACAGCCGTTTGATGACTCGCCGCAAGGTCGCCGCGACCAAGCGATTCTGGAGACGCTCTACTCAACTGGTTGCCGTGTTAGCGAGTGTGCAGGGATGGATCTAAGCGCCCTCGATCTAGACGAAGGAATTGCTAGAGTCGTTGGAAAGGGCAGCAAGGAGCGCCTCGCGATGCTTGGAAGACCGGCCTCTGATGCGATCCAAGCTTGGTTGCCAGCCCGCCGAAAATTGCTTCGGGCTGCAAAGCGTCCAGACGATGGTGCTTTGTGGGTCAACCGCAGTGGTAAGGCGCTTAGCGCCCGCTGGATATTCAATACCGTGGTCGAGCGGGCCAAAAAAGCCGAGCTGCAATCGCGATTGACTCCGCACGGGCTGCGGCATTCATTTGCGACGCATTTGTTAGACCGTGGTGCCGACCTACGCACGGTGCAAGAACTGCTCGGTCATGCCCGACTCGTAACCACGGAAATTTATACTCATGTGTCGATCGGGAGGCTGAGGGATGTCTACGACCAAGCCCACCCACATGGCAGGGTTCAGTCCGATTCCTAGCGTGAAATAGGCGTCAATCGGCTTCATGCTCATTCGGAACGGCCTCATTCGGCAGGTAAGGTTGGTGACCTCTTGTTGGCTCAATAATTGTGAGCCTTGCGACTGCACTGCTACTCAAGCTACCCTTCCTCGGTGAATGCGAGGCGGCTACTTTGCCGCAGCGCTCTCACTCCATGAGTGGCGCACTCTCGATAGCCCAGATTACCTCCGACGGATTATGACTTCCTCCCGCGCAGCCGTTCTTGACTCGTTTACAAAGCATCGTTGCTCAGCGATCCTGCGGACGGCGGATTCCTCTGCAGTGCGTCCAGCACTTGATGCTGCCGTGCGAGGCGGATTTCACATCGTCGAAGTGACCATGACGACTCCTGGTTGTCTGGAAAATATTGAGCAGTTGAGAGATCAAGCTGCTCGTCAAAAGTTAGACCTGGTGGTCGGAGCTGGCACTGTTTTGACCGTTGAGGATGCGAAGCAAGCCCTGAACGCCGGAGCGCAGTTTTTGGTTTCACCTGTAACGGATCCGCAGATCATCACGTTTTGTCGCCAGCATGATCTGGTCTCTATACCGGGCACCTTCACGCCAACGGAAATGATGACGGCTCACAAGGCTGGCGCCGACTTGGTTAAGCTCTTTCCAGGTCCATCCAATGGCCCCGCGTTTCTTCAGGCATTACGTGGCCCGCTGCCATTCTTGCGCGTCTTGCCTACCAGTGGCGTCACGGAAGACAACTGTCTGCAATGGCTTCAGGCAGGAGCATTCAGTCTCGGCTTTGTAGCTACGTTATTTGAGCCGGACGACATGCTTGCGCATCGCTTTGACATCATCGAGCAGCGTGCTCGCCGTCTTACCACGAAAGTCGGTGGGTTTCAGTTGAAGGCAAACAGTAGGCCCGACCTAAAGACGGCCAGCATTGGCATGTAGCCGGCATTTCACCTGCAGGTGTCCGCTGTTTTTGTGGTCACTGCAAATTCTGGCGCAAGGCTGAGTCGTAAGCAGCGACGAGATTCATTTAGTAGTCAAGAGTCTCCTGTTGCCCTCTGGTGAGTTGCTCTAGTCTTCGGTGGCGTGCTGTTGTTAATCGAAACCGTTATTCCTGCAAGCCTGTCATCAGAGTGGTTTCTGATGCTCGGCTTTCTGGCACTTTGCGCCGGGCCTCTAATGGTCTGGCTACTGCGTTCCCACGCATGGTCGACCGTGGCGCTGGATAGCTTCTGCTTGATTACTGTCAGCGGTTTCGTGTTGCTCCACTTACTGCCCGAGTCTGTCGCGCAGGCAGGTTGGATGGTGCTGCCGCTAGCTTTGCTAGGCTTTGTTTTGCCATCCATTGCCGAGCGCACTCTGCATCAGGGGCATCAAGGCATGCGGCGAGTCGTGATCTTCCTAGCTGTTTTAGGGGTCGCCGCGCACACAATTCTCGATGGCCTATTTCTTAATCTTGGTGGCGATGCACATCAGGGCCACGGCCACAAAATAACTCATGAACTAACAGCATGGGCCGTGATCTTGCATCGTATTCCAGAGGGGCTTGGAATCTGGTGGATCGTTCCCAGGACGCTCGGTGTCTTGCCCGCGGTTGTCCTTACTGTGGCTAGCATTAGTGGCACGCTGTTCGGCTATTTTATGGGCGAATCCGTTCTGACGAACGGTTCGCAGAATGCGTTAGCGTTATTGCAGTCGCTACTTGTTGGTTCGCTGCTGCATGTCGTATTGCATGCTCACATTCCTGCACCGCGTGATAAGGGGCGTTTCCATTGGGCGTCGGTGCTCGGTGCCGCAATCGGGGTTGCCGTTCTTGGCTATGTGATTCATGACCATTTTCCAAAAGGGCGGTATGGCAGCCCCGTTGACGTATTTGTCAATTTGGCGTTGGAGTCTGCACCCGCATTACTGATTGCATACGTAATGGTTGGACTCTGCCATGCCTTCATGCCGGCGAGTTGGCTGAAGAACATGAGTCGCGGGCCAAAGCTTATCCAAGCGTTTCGTGGCGTAGCCATTGGCCTACCTCTGCCTGTTTGTTCGTGCGGCGTTGTTCCGATTTATCGTCAACTCATTAGTCAAGGCGCGACAATCGCAGCTGCGATAGCGTTTCTTGTGGCGACGCCAGAGTTAGAGCTCGCAGCAGTCATGTTGACATGGCAGTTGATGGGCGGCGAAGTAGCTCTTGCTAGGATCGGAATGGCGGCCGTGCTCGCCTTAGTAGTCGGTGTATTAGTGGCTTCTTTTACAAAGCAGTCCGAGCTAGATCCGCTTGCTGATGCCGATGAGTGTTCGATGCCCGATGCCATACCTGAAGGCTTCGCTCTGAGGCTGAAAAGCGCTTTTGTCTTTGGATTTGGTAGAGCGGTAGACAGCACCGCAACATGGATCTTCACCGGGCTATTTTTGAGTGCGCTGCTTATGCCGTATGTCGATCCTGAGTGGATCGCTGGACTACCTCCGGGCATCGATGTGCCAATCGCGGCGTTGATTGGCTTGCCTTTATACGTATGCGCAACGGGAAGTACGCCAATGGCAGCGATGCTGCTCGTTCAGGGGCTGTCGCCAGGTGCCGTGCTCGCCCTGCTGCTGACGGGTCCTGCGACCAACATCACTACATTTGGCGTGCTAGCGAAACTTCATGGCAAACGAGCAAGCCTGATCTTCGCCTGCTCGATGTGGGCTGGCGCAGTAGGCCTTGGCTACCTAGCTAACTGGGCCATTTCCGCACCAGAGTTGTCGTCGTTTGACAATGGCAACCAGCCGAGCACGCTTGCCTGGAGCATTCTTTGGATAATGGTGGCTGTCTTTACTTTGTCGCTATTACGACAAGGGGTGCGGCCGTTTCTGGAGCGCCTGTTTGAATCGCCGGTCAATCTTGAAGATGGGCACGATCATAGCCATCACGGGCACTCTCACGACCGTAAGGAAAGTCATGAGCCTGATAAGTCAGGATCAGGCAGTGATTGTTGCGGGCACTGAGCAGTGACATGCGTTAATCCACTCGGTACCGTTGCGCTGTGACCTTAACTGTTATCACCGGCCATCGTCTTGAAGATCTCTTCGACATGTTGCTCGAGGAGGTTACCAGCGCCCCTGCGCATCCGATGGATACGGAGACCATTGTCGTTCCTGGGCAGGGCATAGCCAGATGGCTGGAACTTCGCATAGCTGCACGCACAGGTGTTGCAGCCGGTATCGAGACGCCGTTTCTCAGTTCGTATCTAAGTCGTCTTAGCGCGCCTATCGATCATCGTAACCAAACGTTTACGCGCGAGGCGATGGTGTTGCGTTTGTGGCGGCTTATCTCAGAGCGACTACACAGTAAGGATGCCAAATTAGCATTTGGAACTGCAACAGATTACTGCATCGATGACAAGGACGGTCGCAAGCGTCTGCAGCTATGCAATCGCTTAGCGACCTGCTTTGCCAACTACCAGCTCTACCGTGATGACCTTCTCTCTGATTTCGCGAAAGGGACCGATCACAACAAACTCTCGCCACACGCTCAGTGGCAAGGACGGATGTGGCGTGCTTTGTTGGAGGATGCTGGACTTGAATTACCGCGTAAGCGGAGCGGGAAGCAGTCGGCCTCTGATGCGACTCCGCTGTTGTTTTCTGAAATGGCAAGCGCCGAAAATAGCCAGCGCCCTTCGAGTGATGTTGCACATCAATTCATCACGTTGCGGAGCAGACTAAGCGATGCATCTTGGTGCCAACGCAACCTTCCGCGAAGGCTCTTCGTGTTTGGTGCAACGACAATGCCGCCTGCATTTCTGGAATCCATACACCGCATATCCGAACACATTCCTGTCCACCTTTATGTCCCCCAGCCGACCCCACACTTTGTTGGTGACTTGCACGCAAAGACGAGTCGTGCTGGAGACAATGCGTTGCTTGCCCGATTCGGTGCTGAAAGCCGTGAGTTCCAGGGCATGCTAGTGGATCTCGATGATCGATGTGCGCTGGACAGTAGCGTCGAACGCATCGACATCGATGGGCTCAGCTCACTTGAAGCGCCGGAAACGCTTCTTGCCTGTGTGCAAAGCGATGTCGTCAACGCTTATGACCGAGGTGAATCGAATGCTGACCGTTTCCAGTTGTCGCCGCATGATGAATCGCTGCGTGTGCACGATTGTCATAGTGCCCAACGCGAACTGGAAGTCGTTCGTGACCAGATCTTCGCAGCGTTAGAGGCAGACCCATCATTAGAGGCGCGCGACTTCATGGTGCTAGTGCCGAACATTGATGCCTATGCTCCGTATGCCCAGGCAGTGTTCGGCCCGGTGCAGTACTACCTGCCGTTCCATGTTGCAGATCGGCATCCGGCGCTTGAAATGCCGGTATGCCGCACGGTTTTAGCTGTTCTTGAACTCGCGAATACGCGGCTAACATTGGCTGATGTTCTGCACGTTCTTGAGAACCCTGCAGTGCAAACGCGATTCGGTTTGTTCGCAGCAGATGTTCCGACTTTACGCCAACTCTGTCAGCAAGCTGGGATTTGCTGGGGTCTCGACGGCGACAGCCGTCACAAGCAATTTGACCTTCCCGCATTTGATGACAACTCTTGGCTTCAGGGGCTCGACAGGTTGCTGCTTGGAACGCTGACGGGTCCGGTTGATGAGATGGTCCTCGGAACGTTACCTGTTGGTGATACCACAGAGGGCCGAACAGAGTTGCTGCAGCGATTCACATCATTTGTGCATCGCTTGTTTGATCACGTTCGCCAGCTTCGTGAACCAGCTTCCTTTACCGATTGGTCCGTTCGTATCGATCGCATTGTCGAGGAACTCATTCAGGCTTCGGATGTTGACCAAGAAAATGCCGTTAAGCAACTAAAGCGTGCGATGGCCAGCTTGCGAACCGTTGTGGAGGTGGCTGAGCATACGGAAGCAGTTAGTTTGTCTGTGGCACGGGATTGGTTATACGACGCTTTAGCGCAAGGCTCACCTGCCCGAGGATTCTTAGGTGGATCCATTACCATAGCCGCCATGATGCCCATGAGGGCGGTGCCGGTTAGATGCTTGTTCGTTTGCGGTCTAGATGACGAGTCGTTTCCTAGG
>CBFIIO010000059.1:0-23000 GCA_965662465.1 Planctomycetota bacterium
TTTTCCCATAATCAAACGGGAATCATAAAGAACCCCCTGCTTCGGTCGCTCTGGACCAAGAGTGTTGGCCTGCGGACTGGTGGGGATCGGATGGTCCGAGCCGCACTTTGAATTACTTATGCTCCGAACTGGACCGACAACATCGTGCTGGCCAACCCGTGGGCTCCAGAGGGCGCTGAAGCGGCGTCTTCAAGCTTGGCAGGTTGGGCACCAGTAGAGCCGCCGGCCTGCGCGAACAGGAAGTGCCGCCGTCGGCTGCGCGGCACCTTCTCGACCTGGAGTGCTTATGGCCTAAAACTTTTGGCAGAGTCCGTGCGGTCGCTCTCCGAAGGCTCTTGGTGAAGGGCGGCGCGTTTGCGCGGCTGTCGGGCATACGCCGTTTCCGTCACGAGATCCCGACGGATGCGCGTTGTTCGGGCGCGATGCGGGTTCTAGCCCGTTACTTTTACGGTCCCAAGAACATGGCATGCTCTTTGCTGCCATGCGTGCCTGACTGTGTCCGAGGGAACTCATATTTACGCGGCGTGCTGGTTCTGATCCGTGCGACGCTTACGATACTTTTATCAGACTTCGAGTTAACGGTCTCTGGAGATAAACCGCTATGCGTGCGAATCTACTTGTCCCAATTGTTGTCGCTCTGCTCGCTACCTTGCCGCTCACCGCTCAGGTTGTTGGTTCGTCTGCGGCTGTCACCAGCCCGCTGACGAGTAGCGGCTACAACTGCTGGTCGCAAAGCAGTTGGAACCAATCGGCCCCGGTCGGTCCCTTGGCCGCAGGGCTGACCGGGCTGACTGGCTCCTCATGGAACCTTGGCTCAGCTTCGCTCGCGGCGAGTGCCTCGGGATCCGGTGGGCTGTGTACCTTCTCTCTGCCGGGGTCCTATGCCTCGTCCGGTGGCGAGGTCGAGGTGACGCTCTTCTCCGTATTCGACACGGCGGTAATGGTCTCCGTTGCGGGGACCGTCAGTGGCCCGTCGACGGGTGGTGGCCCGCTGCCGGTCGGAGGGTTCAGCAATTTTTCGGCGAAGGTCGACGGCTTGCCGTTGGCGAGCGCGATGTCGGGTGGTTCGGGGCCAAGCTCGGTCAACCAGTCTACGACGGTGATGGTTGGGCCTGCTGGCGTCGTGCTCTCGCTCAAGATAGGCAGCACGATCTCGGGTGGCTTGGGGTCGTCAGGCTCGACGTCCGTTAACGTCAACCTGGGTTGGTCCCAGCTCGACTCGGCGGCGGTGTTTTCGGTGCCGGGCGGGTGCGCTGCGCCGACGTCGACCCCGTCGTTTGTCGCGACTGGGTTGCCGATCATCGGCACCACTATCGAGGCAGACATCCTGCAGGCGCAGGGGCCGTCGCCCCTGGGCTTCGCGATGTTCGGCCTCGAGCAGGCATCGATCCCACTGGACTCGATCGGCATGCCGGGTTGCTTCGCGATGCAGCCGATGTTTTTGGCGTTCGTGGCCCAGCCGACCGGCCCTAACGAATTGCACCTCAGCGTGATTCTGCCCAACGACCCCTGGTTTATGGGAGTGATGCTCTACAGTCAGGCTTTTACTCAGGCGCTCGGCGTCAACGCCAACAACCTGGTTGCCGGCGACGGCTTGCATTGGCGGCTGGGGAACTGAGCGATCGACGCCCGCTGGTCGATTGCTAGAGGTTCGGCCGTAGTCGGCGGGTGTGATCGTGAATTGGTGAGCGTCAAGCAGATCGACTGCGCCGAAAACTGGAAGCCAGCAAAGGCTAAGTTGTTCGGGATGGGGATCGATGTCGTTGTCGAGCCAGCAGAAGAGACCGCGGTCATGTTGGTGGGATCGTGGTTGGCTCGGTGCGTGTTCAGCGCATGTGACGGTGGTGCCGGGGCGGCTTCCAGGGAGCTAGTGCTGATGTCCATCTAGCGCTGTTCTGGGCGATGCCATGTGACAGGTTGCTCGAATAAAGTGTCTTGAGGAACGGAGCAAACCGACACTCAAGATCTCTCATGGCGTCTCGCGTCTTCATAGGATTCGTGTGATCTAACGAGTAGGCCTTCACCAACCGCGCAGATTGTCCGACGACTCCCCATGCAGCTAGCTGCTGCATGATCTCATCGATCGTCCTCTCGTTAGGTTTGTAGTTTGACCGCAGTAGTGTCAGGATCACCCTGCAGTGTTTTGCCCGGGTAGTCTTAGGTTGCACATATGCCGTTGCCTCATAGGCCATGTCTATGATCGGATGGTAAGTGCAGTGGACATAGCTGAAGTCCGGGGGGCTGGCTTCCTCGATGATTAAGCACCGGTTTGCGGACGTCCATGTCTGTTGTGGGACATGATGTGCTTGATCACCGTCAAGAAACTCCGGGATCGCTGAGCCCGAAGTCATCAGGACCTGCTTGCTTGTGATGGTTTGTTTCGACAACTGCAGGCGAATGAGTGCTTCGTCTCGATGGAGGTGAAGACGATCAATCTTCTCGTTGCAGAAGACCGGGATATTCACTTCGTCCAGAAGTGTCCTCAGGTTGCGAATTAGTTCGGGGGCTCCACCCCTAGGAAACTTCAATG
Source organism: Planctomycetota bacterium (assembly GCA_965662465.1). GTDB lineage: Bacteria > Planctomycetota > UBA1135 > UBA1135 > UBA2386. The sequence goes on from CBFIIO010000059.1 coordinate 2,531, forward strand.
GCAACGAATTCCAGAACCCGTCGACGACGGCATCTCGCAAACTAATGCCGGCTAATCGTCCATAGTGGTGGACGCTTTTGAGGCGCCGTTGCGCTTCCCTTAGGGCCTCAGTGGCCGCTTTCGTATTTCTGGTGACGAGGTAGGCAATAGATAATAAAGGCGACGTCAAGGCACCTAAGATGTTGCGGCCCATCTTGGCGAGATGGAATGCGGTGCCATGCAGAAAAGATACCGTCGACTCATAGTTGTGCCGGGTTGTGCCTACGTACTGATAGGGCGCAGGGCTCACCGGTTGCATGTCACAACCGATATAGTCTTTTAGGAAATCGTAAGTTCGGCGGTTTCGGTCAATCACGTGAGGACCCAGATCTACATTCGAGAACTCCTCGAAATCTGTCGAAGTCCATGCGCCGCCGATTCGATCTCACGCTTCGATGATGACCACCCTATTTCCACGGGCTCGCAAGTACAGCGCTTCCATCACAGAGATCGGGCTGCTGCCGATTACCAGCCAATCGTAGTCGACTGCTTCACTGTTTTCTGTTCGTGGAGTTCGTTGCACTGCATCTGCTCGCTACATGATGGCCAGCTGAGTCTCATGAGTAGTGTGCGTACGTTGATCACTTGTGTGCTGGTAGTCGGCTGCTACTTGGCGTGTGTAGGTGAAACAACGTGCGGCTCGGACCACCCGATCCTCACCAGCTAACAATCGCAGCCCGCCATCATTCCGTCAACCGGCGGGCCGCTATACAGCAGTTGGACGCATTCGAAGCGCGGTGGCTGGGTTCGCTGGTTTTGACCGCTGCTTAGAATACCTATGCTCGCAGGCGTTTGTGGTGCGCGTACAATAGTGAGCGATTTTGCGCGCGCTTGCGTAACCCCTTCGCTTGTCACTGCATGCATTGCCGCATGCCCGAGGGCGACCGCAACTTCATTACTCTACTGTTCCTTGCCTAACGGTTTATAGGAGGGAATGCCAAGGAGATGAAGTGCAGTACCTGCAGCGAAATCAAACCCATTGTACAAATAGTAAGTGAGATGTAGCGGCATACACAGAGCCGCAAAGGGCAGTCCTCCCGCGCTCATCAAGAACCTCAGACTCTTCTGGGTAATCAGACCGATCAACAACACCCCAGCGAACACCCATGCGGCCAGAGGCTGCAAACAAAGGCTGAACTGGTGGGGGTCGGATGGTCCGAGCGGCTCGGCATCAATGGAGCACCGGAAAACTTGTCACACTGTGACGAGCTCGACATACGGATCAGTGCAGGGTCTGCTATGCCCTCCTGCTGCGTATTTGTGTCCCGGTTCATTCGTAGCTACACACGCAATTGGAGGCATGGACGAATGATTGGCCCCGTCCTTCTCTTATCGGATCCAAGATCGCTACTCATGACTACTCTCTCTCGTCTCTTCCTCCTGACCTCCTTGCTCCTAACAGGCTGCGCAGTCCCTGGAGACCTCGGAGATGGGGTTATCTACTCTGAGGATTGGCGCAGCAAGGCCGCGGAGGAGCTCTTTGCTTCATACGTTGCAAACGACGTGGATGGGGTCGGCAAGTGGTTGGTCGAGGGCGTCACCATTGGCTTCAATGCGGAGGAGGTCGACAAGGCGACGTTCCTCGCGGCCATCCCGGTCCGTCATGGGCAGTTCAAGGACATCAAGGTCAGTCGGATCATCAAGACGTTGGTCTACAACGACGGCATGGTCTTCACGAACATATGGGCGCAGTGGCAAGGTGCCCTGCGCGAGACCGGCGATGAGGTGAAGATGCCGGTGCAAATGTGGATGACCTGGCAGGATGGCAAAATCCAGCATTTCCAGCACTACTATGATCCTGCGCCGATGAACGCTGCGCTCGAGTCGATCGGCGCCTCGCGCTAGCAGTTACGGATTCGCGTCGTCGCGGCCGGGCTGCCCCGGCTGCGCGAGCATCGCTCCGACGGCCATTAGCAGCGAGGTCTCCTCCGAGGAGGGTTCATGGGCGCGCGGATTTGCGACGCCGAGCGTGCCGATCACGGCGCCGTCACGCAGCATCGGAACTGCCAGCGAGCCCTCTGTCTGGGCCATCTTGGCGTTTGGACGCATTCTGAAGTGCGGTGGTGGGGTTGGTGGTGTGCACCGCTGCTTGAAATACCTACGTTCCCAGATCGCTCCCTTCGAGACCTGGCACATCCGTCGACTCTTCGTCCGCTTGCACGGCACCTTTTGCCTCTACTGCTCAGAAGCGCACGTCACAGTGGCTAAAGTTCAGCTCCATACTTGCGGAGACCGTGCCGTCCACCTCCCGTGCATACAAATGCCTCAGCTTGCCATGACGTTGCAAGACTTCGAGATCGGCGACATCCAGGCCGTCACAACGGTCCAGGCGAAGTCGTCGCAATGACTGCAAGCGGCCTAACGTCTCCACCCACGGTATTCTTGCCGAATGGATTGCACAATGGCGGTCCCTATGATGCTGGGTGGGTTCCGGCAATGTCGCCGAATGGGACGGGTGCACCTTGTATTGCGGCGTTGCTGGCGGATCTGGATTACGGCACAGCCAACGCCAGCCACAACCCTAGCTCGACGAGGGCTGCGCAGACCCGGAGGAGGCGCGGTCTGATGAGCCTGCTGTGGGGTCTGTGGTGCAGCTGGTGGCGCGGATGCCACATTGTCCCGGTATGCGGCGTCGCGTAGTTCGGTTGGTCCGAGCCTTACTTGAAATTACCTATGCTTACTGACCTGCAAGGTCGACATGTGTTTATCTTTGGCGTCTGGGGGCGGTCTTCGACGACCGCGCTGCAGCGCATCCTCAACTCGACCGGGGCGATCTGTATCTGGGGCGAGCCTGGCCAGCTGCTGATGGACGACCTGCTTGCCGCGCACGCGAAGCTGCAGGACGATCCAAGACGGGACCAGCAGCTCCGAAATATCCAAAAGTCGTTCGCCAGAAGTGATCACACGCTCGACGTGTCGATGGCGCACGCCGACTGGCGACCGGCGCTCAGCAACATTCGCCAAGCCATCCTGAGCATGCTTGCGCCCGTCAACGGCATCCAGCGAGTCGGCTACAAAGAGATCAACGTTCGCGGACCAGAGACGCACGCGGCGTTGCGGGACCTCTTCCCCAACTCAGAGCACATCTTCCTTTTTCGGGATCCCGTGGAGCAATGGAAGAGCACACTCACGATGGCTGCGTGGCGCTCGTATCACGACCTGGACAGCTACCTGGAGGTCGTCGAGCGAAACGCACTCGCTGCCTTGGAGGCTGATGGGATCTTTCTTGAGAATCGGGACGTCCGCGACGAAGCGCGCGTGCGGCAGCTGGTCGAGCACCTCGGGCTACCAGCCTTCGATCTCAACGCGATGAGGAAAGAAGTCTTCGCGTCAAAGAGGCGCCCCCAGGTCGCCGCGCCGGACGTAGCGGCGATCCAAGCGCGACTGGGCAAGACCTTCGAAATGATGTGCTCGCGGCGCGACGCCTTCTTTTCGAGCTCAAACGCTGGGCCGTAGCCCCACGAACGCTTGGCTCGTCGCGTTGCATGGCCGATGATCCCAACATGGTGTCCGCCCCGCTCCCAGCTGTGGAATCCATCGATCCCACCCTCGATCTGTTCGAGGAGGTTGACCGTTTACGGACGGAGCGCAAAGCAGTGACCCTGGCCCACTACTACCAGGATCCGAACATTGATCGCTCGGTTAGTAAGTCACCCTGCTCCGAGCGCAGCTTGTCTCACCTATGCCCTCAGCGCTCGCCCCACATCCGCCGCCACAACCATGGCAGATTCTGGCCTTCACTGACTGCGAACGGACGCCGCTCGGTTGGCGCGACCGGGTGCCATGAATCATCGCTGCCGCGACGCGCCACCAGGAAGGTGAAGGCGTAGCTCGGCTCTGCGCCCATCCTCAGGTCGACGACGAATGCCTCGTCCTCGATCGCCACGGCCTTGACGCAGTCATCAGCAAAACTACGCAGCTGTTGCACGGCCGGGATCTGTGATAACTCGTTGAGCAAAGCGAGTCGCCGCTCGATCGCAAGGAACTCGATTGGCTCGTCGTCGTCAGCCAGAGATGTGAAGCCTTCGTAGGCGGTCTGGCCGTTGTCTGCAATCGCGACCACGCGCCACAGCACCGTCTGCAGCGGTGCCGGTGATACAATTACCTTGTCGGCGGCGATCCCTTGGCTTTTGAGCGCCGCCCGCGCGGTGCCGTCCAAGTGTAGTTGCGCCCCCAAGCTCCACGCAGCGTAGAGCGTGCTCAACACGATTCCCAAATAGTTCGAGCGGCGTCCGAATGGTCGGCCGCGCGCAACCAGAAACGCCACTGAACCGAACATCAGCGGCAGCGTATAGAGTGGGTCAATGACAAATAACGAGCCGATCGACACGGGCTTCTCGTCGAACGGCAGCCACAGCCGAGTGCCATAGATAGTCAGCGCATCGAGCATCGCGTGCGTAACGAACGTCAGCCAGACGGCTAGCCACCAGCGGCGAAACAGCGGCCGCTCGCGGTGCGCGCCCGCGATCGCCAGTGCCATCATCGGCGACGCCAGAGTCAGCCAGAACAATGCATGGCTGCTGCCGCGATGCAGCGTCATGTTGAGGACCGGATCGCCGTGGTCGATGAGGATGTCGAGGTCCGGCAACGTAGCGAGCATGCCGCCGTAGACAACCGCTCGCCACGCTGGCACGCTGGTTCCTAGGGTGGCGGCCGTCACAGCCGAGCCGAGCACGAATTGGCTGACGCTGTCCAAGATCGAATGCTACGGGTGCGAGGCAGTATTAGGTGCGTTTGTGTCGAGAAAGCATCTTCTAGGACCGAGCGGGCTGCGTTTGGCTGTGGGGACTGGTCGGTGTGTGGGAAAGAGATTTGTCTAGCGGGCCGGCTGCAGAATTTCTTCGTGAATGGTTCCTGCCCTTGGGTGTGTCGATTGAGCGATCTGATTTTGCCGCCACAGTGCTCTGAATAGGAGCCAATTGTCATCATTGGAACCGGGTAAATCGGCACAGAGTGCTTTCCGGCGCACTGGCTCAAGTTGCTGGTGCCATGGGTCGATGAGACCACAAGTAGTCAACGCCTAAAGCAACCGCTACAATATCGCTAACGCTAGGCGATCGGTTGATTTTCGTCACCGTCGACATGGAAGACAATCACACGCCATCCCAAGCTAATCTTCGGGTCACCATTCCAATAGAGACCTGCGATTATCGCATCGTTACCGATGACCCTGATAACTGGCAAGTAGTCGCCAACCGACAGATCAGCAAAGGGGAGCGCATTACATCTACGGGCAGCACGTCCTACGTGCACCTCGGTAGCGCGGCCGGCATGGAGATAACGATCGCGGGCAGTGGTGAGAGCAAGTTCGTCAGCGCGATCCAACATGCGGTCCCCGGCGATGAGAGCTGCACCCCCATAGTTCTCGAGTTGCCATGGTGTCTGATGAACCATTCATGCGAGCCCAACTCACTGGACGCATTGGAGTCTGCTGATTCAGATGATCTCGTGCTCACGGCCACCAAGACCATTAAGGCGGGCGAGCAGATCACCTACGACTATGCATTAGAGCAGTTCCAATACCGATCACCGTTCGAATGCGGATGCGGCGCCACATCATGTAGAGGGCTCATCAGTGGGTTCAGCGGACTAAGCAAAACCGAGCAAACCGGGAAACTGAACGTAGCCAGTTCCTACGTAAGGGAGCGACACCACCGCGAGTCCATTCTGGACAAGGCTCACCTCAGCCCTAGTGGACAACATCTGATACTGGATTACTGGAACTGCGATCGATCGCTACTCAATGACGCTAAAGAGCTGACGCGGATTCTAGAGCGCGCAGCTGCAGCGGCTGGCGCAACGGTCATCTCAACCCAGAGCCACAGCTTTGAAACAGAGGGAGTAACCGCCATCACCCTACTGGCTGAATCACACATCTCAATCCACACATGGCCGGAGTCCGGCTATGCAAGCGTTGATATCTACACCTGCGGAACATGCGACCCTCATTTGTCACATCAAGCGATGGCCGAGGAGCTATCCGCCGGGCACGTCAAGTCGATTAACATCACGCGAGGCGTAGCGGGTGAGTCGCGACAGCTATCTTCATCTGAGTCAAAGCCACCGTCTCGCGCAGGGCTCGAAGCCGACAAGACCTGGTTCACCGAAGGGACCGTTCCCGGCGAACGTCACGGTCATGTGAACCACGGATTCCACATCAGCAAGTTGGTGCATCAGCAACAAACTCCATTTCAAGAGTGTCTGATCTTCGATAACCCGGTGTATGGACGCGTCCTGGTCCTCGACGGACTCGTGCAGCTCACGACCTTCGATGAGCACATCTACCACGAGATGCTCGTTCATCCACCCATGTTCGCACATCCACAGCCGCGGCGAGTCGCAATCATTGGGGGTGGTGACGGCGGGACTTTGCGCGAAGTGCTAAGGCACGACCCGCAAGAAGTCGTAATGATTGACATCGACGAACAATTCGTCCGCATAGCCGAACAACATTTGCCGAGCTTGAGTGCAGGGTCATTCGACGACGCACGAGTGACATTGCTGTTTGAGGACGCGATGCTGGCACTTAAGCGCTATGAGAATGAGTTCGATGTAATCATCATCGACTGCAACGACGCTGTCGGCCCCGCTGAACCACTCTTCGAGGAGCCGTTCTACAAGCTCGTAGCTCGGGCGCTCCGGGCAGATGGCACCTGTTCGGTGCAAGGCGGCCCGGCCCTAGACTCAGCGTTTCTATTGCAAGTCCAGCAACGCATGGCGAACTGTCTCGGGCGGACCATTGGGCATCGACTGACGATCCCCAGTTATCACTGCGGCGACTACATCTTCTTCGTCGCCTCAAACGGCCAGAACCCAGCGGGCCCGGATCGCGAAGCCCTCGCAAAACTACAAGCAACACGAGGCATAGCGACCCGCTACTGGTCTCCGGATCAGAATCACGCCAGCCAAGCGTTGCCAAAGGATTCTGCGTTGTAGTGCCTGTTTGGGCTCGAACAACCAATAGCACCTGACCATGTTACACCCAGCACTGATCGCAAAAGACACCGGCACGATCCAGGGGCAAGGACTCTTCACCACTGAGTTCATTACGCAGGGAACCATGCTCTGGGAACTCGAGGGCCCAACGTTTTCCTGGGCCGAAGTGCTTAAGTGGTCGCCAGAGAGATTTGCGCGGTTCAGACACTATGGATTTCAGTGTGGTGTCGACAGCTACTCGTTGCCAGAGGACCTTTCTCGTGAAGCGAATCACTCATGCAATCCCAACACATGGTGGGGCGAAGGGTACTCGCTTGTGGCACGCTGGGATATCAAAGCCGGCGATGAGATCACTTACGACTACGCCTCTTGCGACATCGAACTCGCGTTAGAGATGACTTGTCACTGTGGCGCGCACAATTGTCGAAAGGACATCTCGAACCAAGACTACCTCGACCCAGTTTGGCAAAAGCAGTACGGCGAGCATCTGCCGCCACATGTATTAGCCGCCATTGATGCTTTACCAGGTCGCGCCTGACGCGTCTCTACCATCCAGCAAGATTTGCTGACCGATTGAATCGATCAGCTGCACCGCAAGGAAGCGCATGAAGTGCGGCACGCCTTCATCTCTAGGCCTGTTCGATCGCACTCAGGCTGTGACGCGATTCTGCTGCGGACAATTTTTTTGGATAGTAACTGAGGAAAGCCATGCGTTTGTTTGGCCATAGGTGCTTGAAGCACTGGGCTAGAGTGTTTTGCTGATTTGCACCACTGCTCCGTGTCATGGGCGCATGCCTGATGGCTTGATGGACTATCTGTATTTTGATGTGTCGTTGCCACTTGTTTGGATGAGCTGGCATGCGCTGAATCTGTATTGCTTCTAGTCCTTGCTCACGTTACTCGTGCACGTTTGGAAGACATGCTGTTGCCAGGAGAGTGATCGAGCGAAGAGTTACCCCGGCTCGGTTGCTGATCGATGACTCAAGGTTTGAGTGACTGTTTCTTGTTCCCCATGCGTGCGAAAGCGCTGTTGAGATTGTGACGGATGGTTGCTGAATCAGATACCGAGTTTACGAGCCCTGTTGGGCGACATCTCATCATTGACTATTGGGATTGCGCGTCAGACCTGTTGAATGACAAGGAGGCCTTAGTCCGCATCATCAATAAGGCTGCTTTGGCTGCTGGCGCGCAGATATTGTCGACTGAGGCCCACGAGTTTGAGGGGCAAGGTGTCACTGCTGTGAGCGTTTTGGCCGAGTCACATATCTCGATTCATTCGTGGCCCGAAGCTAACTATGCCGCTGTTGATATCTATACGTGCGGCGACTGCAATTCGCTTCTTGCGCATGAGGTTGTGAAAGCAGAGTTAGGTGCTGTGCGGATCAAGATGCTCGAGGTGACGCGGGGCAATAGCGACGCAACCGACGCGTTGCGGGCTCGGCCTAATGTCGCGCCACATCACTCTGGGCAGGCTGGGGACCAAAAGTGGTTCTATGAAAACAGTGTCCCTGGCCGGCGGGATGGCAAAGTGAGTCACGGGTTTGCTGTCGATCAGGTTGTGATTAACGAGCGCACTGCCTTCCAAGAGTACTCAATATTTGATTCGCCATTATATGGCCGAGTCCTTGCTCTCGATGGCATTGTTCAATTCTCGACTTCGGATGAGCACATCTATCACGACATGCTGGTTCATCCGGCCATGTTTTTACACCCGAACCCCAAGCGCGTGTTGATTGTTGGGGGGGGAGATGGCGCTGCGCTGCGCGAGGTCTTGCGTCATGATCCTGAACAAGTCGTCATGATTGATATTGACGAGCAATTCGTTCGGGGAGCGGCCAAGCATTTAACGAGCCTCAGTGCGGGGTCATTTGAAGACCCTCGGCTTGAGTTGTTGTTTGAGGACGCAAGCACTGCCTTGCCTCGTTTCGAGGACTGTTTTGACCTTGCTATCATCGATTGCAATGATGCAGTTGGCGCCTCTGAGCCACTATTCGAAGAGGCGTTTTATGCCGCGGTTGCACGGGCATTGAAGGATGATTCGATTTGTGCTGTTCAAGCGGGTTCGACGCTTGACTCGGACTTCCTGGTGCAAACGCGTCAGAGAATTAGCGCATACTTCGGTAGCACAGACTGCTTCAAGCTCACGATTCCATCGTATCATTGCGGCGAATACGTCTTCATGGTGGCATCGAAATCACAACAAGCGGTGAAGCTTGATCTTGCTACGCTTGCTCAGCGTCAAGATCAGCGAGGGATTGTCACTCGGTACTGGTCGCCGGAGATGCATTATGCGAGTCAGGTCTTCCCGCCTGGGTCGCCATTGTTGTAAGGTGATCTGTGTGGTTGATGCGGGCGAGCATGTGTTGTGCCCGGTGATTACCAGACGCTAAGGCCCGGTTGTGTGCGCTCGTGGGCGACCTTTGGTTTGTCTAGATGCGTCAGTTCTCGTCCACTCCATTGCTTGGGCGGGATCGGTCTTTGAGCGTTTGGCCGGCGCTTGTGAAGGTCCGGCTCACGGCCTTTCCAGCGGAGAACTTTGTTTGTCCGATGTCACCGCAGTGTTCGAGGTTGGTGCGCTTAACGCTATTGCAGTCGATGACTTAGGTGTTGCTTAGGGGTATATTCTCGGTGGGCTAATCGTCGTTTCGTCAGTTGCTAGTTCGAGTGACTGCATGTGGTGATGTAGTCGAATGGAACTTGTCGACGATGTCGCTTCTGACGCTTGCTCATTCTGTTGACAAGTTGCAACAGAGCGCGCCTTGCTGACGAGGTCTGCATGGGAGCGATGCGTGGCCCTAGTTGCAGTTTGAATTGTTCCTCTCCTCCTATCGCGTAGCCGTGTCTCTAACTTCTGTCCAAGCTAAGCCTAGCCATGGGATCCTGTTGGCTACTTCAGCCATCTGTGAAGTCTGTCGACTCTCGGGCGGCGGTGAACTGCTGGATGTCAACGTGACGGAAGCAGTAAGTCGAGGGTCGAATGATGATTGACCGCGCTGGGGAGTCTCCGCGGATTGTCCTAATCGGTGACGCGGCGATAGGGGATTACTGTCTCCGTCGTTTGCTCGAGTCCGGATTTGAGGTGGTCGCATGTCTTCCAGGCAGCCACTCGTTCGCCGCGAAGGCTAGATCGTATGGTGTTTCGGTGATGGCCACCGATGCAGATCTGCATGGGCTTCTTGAGATGCCTTGTGACTGGATTCTAAGCATCGTCAATGTCCGTATCCTGCCTGAGAATGTCCTCGCTCATCCGTCGCGAGGCGTGATCAATTTTCACGATGGTCCCTTGCCGCGTTATGCGGGGTTATACGCTCCGACCCGCGCATTGCTTGATGGTGAGAGCGAACACGGAGTGACATGGCACTTGGTGGATAGCGGAATCGACACTGGCGACTTGTTGGTGTCGGAATCTGTGCCTGTTGAAGCGGCGGACACCAGCCTCTCGCTGCAGCTTCGATGTGTCGAAGCTGGGTGCGCGTCATTTGAGCGATTGATGCCTCTGCTGCGTCGAGAACAACTTGAGGGCCGGCCGCAGGTCTCGAGTCAGCGGACGGTGTTTGGGCATCGCAATTGGCCTCGCCAAGGCATCGAAACTGATTGGATGGCATCGCGGGAATCCACCTTGCGAGTCGTGCGTGGTCACAACTTCGGGCCGCACGCGAACTACGTAGGTCGTTCCCGGTTTCGAATCGGTGGTAGATGGCATGCCTTGGTCGATGCTGAAGCATGCGGAGACGCAAGCTGTGCCAATGTCGATGCGATGCCAGGGGCCACACGCATAGCTGACAACGGGTGTCTTCATGTCCGGTGCGGCGATGGTTGCGTCGTAGTGCTGAAAAGTGACCCTCCCGTTTCCGTGGCGACGATGTCGTCGGTAGAGGTCTGGACGCCGGAGCAACTCAAGGTGACGGAGGCTTGGGATCGATCCCGGTTTCGGCATGAGATGGAATGGCGTAGTCGGTTGATGGCTGCTGATTCGGTGGCTCCATCTGAGCAAGCCGGCTTACCCGTTGATGAGCGTCGAGTTGTATTGGGATCCAGTGATGCCGACCTCGCTTGTGGCCTCCTTGCGTATCAGGCGATGTATGGTTGCGGTGCGATTGAGTTTTCGCTTGCTTGGTGCCGTGCAGACTTAGATGTCGATCTTGCAGAGGGCGTTGATCCATCCGTCGTGGATTTGCTGTGTCCATTGGCGCCTGTCAGGTTCGCACTGGAGCCGTCCACGAGGCTTGGTGAGGCGGTCAATGGCATCTTTGAGGCCATTAGTGAAGCTCGACGGAGAGGACCGTTCTTGCGTGATCTTCTTGATCGCGATGCCGCGCACCAGGGATCTCTATCTGATCCAGTGAATCTGCCGGTCCGATTATTCGAAGGCAAAGTTGACGTCACGGTTGGTGCGCCTGCCGATTGGACGTTCGAGCGCGATGAGCAAGGCACTTGGTTGGTGTCTGGCCCTCGCAATGAAATGGACTGCTTTACTGATCTTGTCGCGCACCGTCGTCAAATCCTGATCGGTGAGCCTGCAGCGTTCATGTCATCGCTTCCCCGTGTGGCGGGAGACACCGCTCAGAGGATTAAGTCATGGGAGGGGAGCGTGTCGATCCCGACGCCTCCATCGTTCCTCGAGATCATTGTGAAGCGGTTGCGTGCGGGGGATTCGCGGATGCTCTGCGTTGATTCAGCGGCTGATGGTGGAGCGACCGATGCAGAGATGGCTGTGATGGTTGCGTCCTGGGCGCATGTGCTAGTAGAGGCCGGAATTGGTGTTGGTGATCTCGTGCCGGTTCGGTTGGATCGCGGCACAGCATTCGTCGCGGCAATGCTCGCGGTCCTTGGACTCGGCGCTACGTTCGTGCCGATCGACCCGCTCGCGCCAAAGGACCGGGTTGTTGGGATGCTCAAATTGCTTGACGCTCGGGTCGGAATCACCGATGCGAGCACGAAGGTCGTTGGCGACGGTATACGGTGGATCTCTGCCGCGCCGAAGTGCACATCGTCGTCGGGCTTTTTTGACCGCATCGCTCGACCGGATTCTGATCTTGTGGCATTCGTTCTGTTCACCTCGGGCAGTACTGGCCGTCCGAAGGGGATTCGATTAACGCATGGGAACTTCGATCAGTATTTTGAGACGGTTGCGGATGACATTCACCCGGACTCTTGTCGACGGTCTGCTTGGACATCGTCGGTAGCGTTTGATTCGTCGATTGCGGAGGTCCTGTACCCGCTCATATATGGGGGGACGGCAGTGGCGTTCGAACGTAGCGATCTTGTGAGTATGTCTGCCTTCATCGGGGTTTGCAGTAGTAAGGAAGTGTCCGGGATCGGTTGCGCTACAGCACTCTGGTCGGCCTGGATGAGGTTGGCATCCTCATTGTCTGATCCGATTCCTGAGAAGATGATGCATGTCGATATTGGCGGTAGCGCTGCGGATCCGAAGCACATCCGTACGTGGCTGCGGCTAGCTGGTCCGGATCGGTGTTTGTTCAATCGATATGGGCCTACGGAGACCACCGTGACCGTTACCGCGCACCGGGTTGAGCCAGATTCGGTTCAGTCCGGAGAGCTTCCTATTGGCCGCCCTGAGCGCGGTACTGAGATCAGGATCCTTGACTCCGATGGACGCCGTATGCCGCCCGGACAGGAAGGTGAGCTTTGGGTCGGGGGAGGCCAGGTTGCGTTGGGGTATCTCGGAATGTCGGAGCCGAACGACTGGTTCCAGCTCCCTCCAGATGCAGACGGCAGATGGTATCGAACCGGTGACCGTGCAGTTTGGCGTGACGATGGAGAGATTCTCTTTCGTGGTAGAGCGGATGATCAGGTGAAGATCGGCGGTTATCGGGTGGAACTCGGAGAGGTTTGTATTGCGATCCAAGCGATCGCGAACGGGCCAGAGTTTGAAGTTCTCGCGATCACCACGGATGCCGGGCGCGAATTGGCAGTTCTCGTCGAATGGCCAGGATCAAAGGGTGGAAATCTCGATGCTAGTGATTCGGAGGCATGGGGGTTGCGGGTCGAGCGTGCGCTTGAGTCACGATTGCCAAGATATGCGATTCCACGGCGCTGGCGATTCGTTAAGGCACTCCCGAGAACGCCCTCTGGCAAGGTTGATCGGACTGTCGCATCGAAACTGCTTGCGATCGAAGAAGAAGTCGTTGGTTCCGCATGCGAAGCGGGAACGCGGGAGTGGATCATTGCTGAAGTCAAACGCGCGCTAGGTCGCCGTGACATAGATGTCTCGCGGTCCTTCTTCGAACTCGGTGGCGATTCACTTTCGGCGATGGGATTGCACGCGGCTCTCGAATCGGCGAGCGAATGTTCGATTCCGATTACGCTCGTTCACGTTGCTCAAGACATCGATGATCTATTCAATCGGTATCGGGACGCGACCCGGATCGGTTCAGAGCAGCCAGTCTCGACTGGGCATCATATTGAAGTGATTAACGAGAAGGGCGATTCTCCGGAAGTCATGTTCATGCCCGGGGTTTACGGTAAGGCCAATCTTCGTCTGCTTTGGGCGCCATTAGGAGTAGACATGTCGATCTCGGGGGTCAGCCTTGATCTAGATCGATGTCGTGCAGAGCACGCGCGAGACGAAGCAGTCGGTGCGCTCGATGCCTGCGTCCATGAACTCGCAGATCAGGTGTTGTCTCGACCGGGCAAGGCCTTGCCTGTCATGGTTGGATACTCGATCGGTGGTTGGATCGCATTTGGCGTAGCCCGCGAGTGCCTCCGTCGCGGTGTGAGGCTCCCGCCGCCAATTTTGATCGAACCTGAGTTCCATGTGTTGCTGTCAGGGAAGGATGAGTTGCGCCACCTTGTCCGTATGTTCTGCGATTCGGTGGTCAATCTCGACCCGATACCGAGAAGGCTCAAACGCTGGCTATTGCGCGGTGGTGATTCCGCCGAGTTACAGACTAGGGCTCGGCGGGGCCGCCTGCCGGACGCTGTGGACAAAGAGTTCAGCCGTGTTCTCGTGGGTTCGTTGCTCCGCTATCGGCCACAAGCCGCCGACGTTGAGGTGCGGCTTGTGACTCGTCGCACTAGGCACCACCGTTTCGCTGGTTGGTCGCAACTGGCACGAGGTGGGATTCGGCACGAGCGGGTCGACTTTAAAGACCATAAGGACTTCTTCCGATTTGGGTCCGAGCGTGTCTTGCTCGACATCATTCGGCGTCATGTCCTCGAGGTTCATGCCGCCGGCCACTCGTCAATCTGACGAAGTCGATGGGCTGGGGGGATTCGGGTAGAAGCGCGGTCTGACGAGTTTGCAGCGGGTTCCGTCGCGCAGCCGGTAGCGCGGGTGCCGCATTGTTCCAGTAAGCTGCGTCGCGGACGCGCGTGTCGGCAAGAAGATCTGGCTTGCGCGAGGGCAAGTGCAAATACCGTGATCGCCTCGAAGGGCATCATTACCGCATCTTCGCGCCACTTTTACGGAGCAGGCTAGCGACCTTCGGGCGGTTCGATCGGATCTTCTTAAGGTCATACTCAACCCCAATCATCTGACCAACGAACCCAATGAGACCTGCGATTTCCGCACTCCAAGGAATCGTCGCATTAAGCAGAGGAGTCGCACCCTTCTGGTTCTTCACATTTGGATCCGCACCTGCTTGCAACAGCAGTGTTGCGATCTCCACCTGGCCAAAGAAGGAAGCCTTATGCAGCGCAGTGTCACCATCCTCATCCGCATCGTTCACCCGTGCACCCTGCTCTAATAAGTAGCGAACAGCATCCGTCCGGCCTGCGAGCGTGGCCAAATCAATGGGATGCGACCCGTCTTCCTCGCTAACGGCGTTCACATCCTCACCAGCACGAATGTGGGACTTGAGATCCTCGACATCACCATCTTTAGCAGCACGCCAAATCGACGGCTCCCAATCAGCCGCTCCGGCCGGTATCACAAACGGGGGCTTCGGCTTCTTCTCCCAAATTGGCATGCCGCCTTCCGTCTCGGCGAGAATATCCAATCGTCGCTCCTCGACGAACTCACGCAGTCGATCCATCGCATCCACAGCACGCCTCTGGTAACGGCCTAGATGCGGTTCAAGCAACGCCTCGAGCCGATCCAGCTCCTTATATATGACATCCTCGTTCCAATGAGTATCCAGCAGGTGCTGCATGGCCTTGGCATAACGGTCGCGACCCGACTTGAGCTGGTAGAGTCGATGGGCCAAGCGCCCAGTTGTCTTAACTGAGAGAGGGACCTCGCGGTCATCGTCGACCTGGCTGTATTTCATGAACAGCATGTCCGCACCCCACGGTAAGAAATGAAATCGATTGGTCTCCGGGTGTAGGTAGCAGAAGAAGTTGTTCTTGTTGCCGGTATATCCGTCCCAGAAGCCGAGCACTCCTTCAAGAGCCCAGAAACGATAGAAGGCATCGAGATCGACAATCTCTCCAACCCGTTCCTCAAAGACTGCATCACTAGCCTCGGAGACAACCTCAATCAGCTCCTGAATACGCGATAAACCGCGCGACTCGCTGCCAAGCTTACGCTCGAAAGCCTTCTCCCAGCCGGGAAAGAAATCGACAACCGTCCCCTCGTACAAAACGCCTTTCGCGCTACCAAAGCCACGCTTCAAAAAATCGCCGCGCATGCGCTCTACATGCGAGTAGATGCCGAGGTACCGATCATTCACGGTAACTCGCGCGAAGCCACAACGCGGCGCAGGCGACCCTGCATCATTGAATATCTTGTAAGTCAGATACTGACTGACCAGGCTCTGGTCTTGTTTGTTGTTGTTGAGCGTGAGATTGGACAATCCATGAAGTGACGCGTCTGGATCAAGATGGTTGAGTTTGATCTTCAACGAGGGCCGAGTCGTACTCAGTGAGCCAATGAAGCCTTTCTTGCGCAACCCAACGCGCTGAAATGCAACTCCATCAACAACAACGTCTGCTTCGAAGTACGTGAATGGTTTATCGAACTCACCCTTCTTACGTGCTGCAGACAACGCTTTCTCAAATGATCGCGACTGCTTACGTAACGATCGCCAATCTCGCTTATCGATCGTGATACGCACATCGATGACTCGATCAGCGGCAAAGAGATCGACGGTCTGAGCGCGCGCCGTGCCACAAACGACTAGCAACAGCAACGCTTGCAAAAAGCTGGATAGCATGACCAACACCATACCCCCAACATCACCAAACGCGGCCAAACTGCGGCGGAGCGCTGTGACTATTGGCAGTGATCCAGGATCCGAGTTCCGTCGAGCGGGTGTTGCGGACCATGAACGATCGCTACCGCGGTCGCCGGTTGCTGGGGGGTGGCTATGGGTGATGTTCGTGTTGGGAGCGACACACGTAACGAGCCATTTGTGGTCGCGAGTAGCTCTCGCTGCCAGATACTGCCGGTATCGATTGGATCGGAAATTTAACGGTCGTTTCGAAGCGCAGGTCTGATGTCGGTTGCAAACATTCAGGCATGGACGCAGCGAATGAACAGTGACCCGCTCGATCCGTGAGCGGTCTTGCGGCTACCCGGTGACGAATCTTGTTGTTGAGTGCAGCGGTTGTGCCGTTGAGATCTGATTCGGCATCCTGAGATTGCATCGTTGTGGTCGACAGTGTGTGCCCGTCCCGGGCGCCGGTGGTCAGGGCACGCGACAGGAGCGTAGGTGGGCGGTATGGTCGTAAGGCACACGTTGATGCAGCAGGTGACGCTTCGCGTCACAGTTGATCATCCAAAGACGGCTTCGAGTCCTTCCTGCCAAAAGCAATTCCCTAGCAGTCAGCGAAATGATCGCAGCCTCTTTACGTAAATACCTTTTGCCGGAAATAGCAGTGCTCGTTGAAAATCTGCTGGTCGTTGTGGCTGAAGGTATCCCTGATTTCGAAGACCAAGAGCATGCGCGTGGATGGGCGTTGGAGCAGACGCAGCGCCAGTGGTTGCGACATTCACAGAAAGAGCGCTGGGAGTTAATGCCGGATTCCAGCTTGAGCGTAGACGTCTTAGAGCTATTGGAGGGTTCGATTCTATTGAAAGAGCAAGGCGTGCCAACTTCAGGGGTAGAGGATGTGCTCCTTATGAGTGCAGTCGAGCCAGTGTTTTTGCAGCGATTGGATTATTTTTCGAACCTCGTGCAGCGCGGACTTTCTTTCAACAGAATCTTTTTACTTGGTGGGGAACGTCAGTTGGATTCAGAGCATGAAAGTGGGGCGCTTCGAGCTTTAGGGGCAGGTGCCACAGAGATTGATATGCTGCTCTACCATGCTGAAAAGCTACAAGCGTCTGCGCTGCACTTAGAGAATGTCGATTTCATCAAGTGCACTACACCTTGTGTTGAAACAGAGTCTGGCGGTGTGCGTCGCCCGAATACGCTTGATACCGTAATGACGTGGCGCGATGAGTTTTTTGAAGATGGCTCCGTGTTATGTCTCACGAATCAGCCATTTGTGCATTACCAAGCAGCAGTCATAGCATCCGCTTTGGGGCGAGATGCGAAGATATTAGCCGCAGGCTCTGCAGCATGTCTGCATGAGATAAACCCTGCAATTGTGCTAGATGCACTCGCTCGCTTGATCTACACAGCATTGCCAACAAGCAAGTAGCAAAACATGAAGATAATGGTTACCGGCGGAGCCGGATTTATAGGGAGTCACTTAGTGGAAGCGATCGTCGAGCAACAGCTCTCGGCAGAAGTGATCTCTGTTGTTGATATCCTTTCTATGGGGGATCGGAGTAATCTTTCAAATGTTGAGGGTAGCCATGTTCAGGTGATTGAGCAGGATCTTACGAATTACGAACGTGTCTCTCAATTGATCGCCAAGCACTCAGTCGATGTGGTCATTCACCTCGCGGTGACTCCGTTGGTGTACTCCCTGGTCGAGCCAGTGGTGGGCTATGATCACATCGTCGCAATGCAGCAAAATCTGTTGGAGTGTCAGCGCAAGGGTTTGTTTCAGCGGTTGATCAGTTTTTCGACCAGCGAAGTGTATGGCGGGATGGCCGGGCGCGATGTCATTACAGAAGAGTCGCCGTTGAACCCTGCGACTCCATACGCCGCGGCAAAGGCATCTGCCGATCTGCTGGCTTTGTCTTATGTGAATAGTTTCGATCTAGATGTCACGATTGTGCGTCCATTCAATAACTATGGGCCACGCAAGAAGGTGCTCAAGCGCGCAGGGATTATTCCAACCGTGATCCGTAATTTGTCACGGGGTTTACCTGTGCAGTTGTACGGTGGTGGCGTGGCTTCTCGTGATTTTGTCTATGTTGAGGATACTGTCCAAGCAGTGTTGAAAGTGGTTTCTGGTGAGAATCTATCTGGTGAGGTGCTTCACGTTGCAAGCGGCGAGTCACGCTCGATGCGCGATGTGATCTTTGACGTCGCGCGATTGATGGATGTGGAGCCAATTGTTGAAGACTTACCAGCACGCCAAGGTGATGTAGCAAGTTTGCGAGGGAGTATGGATAAGACGAAAAGTCTGATTGATTACGCACCTGCGACGACCTGGGAAGACGGCCTGAAGCGGTGTATTGAGTACTATAGTAGAGTTTGCTGAGCTGATTCGACGGGGTGCGATCGTGAGCTGTTAGGGGGCGGGTGGTCCGAGCGGGCTCTTGTTTCACAGATGCTCTCGAAGGCATTGTGTTGTCGCGGGGCAACCCCGTCATGGTTCAATCGCAAGGTGGTATCCTGCAGATGATCCCAAATGATTGGGTTGAGAAGATCCGCCTCATGCGCAAATCACTGATGTGGCCATCGCAACTCAACGGCCTCGATGCACGAGGCCTCGCCGACTTAATCGCATACCTCAAATTCCTCTAGACTCGGTTGCTTGCAATGATGCTCCACCTTCTAAGCCTCGCGGCACTCGGGATGCCAGCGAGCGATCCTTCGTATTGGGTCGGGCGGTCGAGCGTGCCCGTGACGTAGAAGCCGGGCGTGCTTTGGAATGCTACGCTTTCGGCAATGTAGCCGTCGCAGATTCGCTTGTTCGTTAGCTTCGGTTTGAGGGCAGTGCGTGCGGACAGAATCGTTAGGCCCGCACCCGCGAGCATGCGGACGAATTGGGTGACGAACTAGAGATCTATTTGCGGCGGATCGAGGCGAAGCTGCCGGTTGCGAACCCGGAGTATGGCAAGTGAGCTGGTGCGCGGTGAATCCGGCGCTATCCCTGAGTCAGGGGTAGATTTGAGGTCTGTCAGCTAGCATCGATCAGTCTTCGGCCGGCGTGGAGACCGACGTGTCCATAAGGGCAACTAGGCCAGAAATGGTCCATGCACCGAAGCGTTGCCTGGAGGCGGGGTGACGTTTTGCCTTATACTACCGCGACGGCGAACTTCCACGCGCCCTATGCCGATATGAGCCGAGCTTCTCGAATCGCCGACGCCCTGACGACCGACGACCTTTGGAGACTGATGAGGCGGCGCGTTCCGCCGGTTGTATCCGAATACTTCCGCGGTGGCGCGGACTGCGAGACGACGCTGCGCGGCAACGTGCGGGCGTTTCAGCAGTCATTGACGACTGCCTATGGAGCGCTCAGTTTCGATGAGCTTGATACCCGTACGACTGTGGTCGGACAGCAGTTGTCGGTCCCGTGGTTCATCTCGCCCGTTGGTAGCCTGCGCTCGCTGTATCCGAAAGCGGACGCCGTCGCTTCTCAGGTTGCCGGTGAAAACGGCACCGTCATGACACTGTCGACGTTGTCGGGAACACCGATGGAAGAAGTTGCCGCGGCATCGACGGGCGGATGTTGGTTCCAGCTCTACCTATGTGGCGGCCGCGAAACGGCGCTGCGCGGCATCGCGCGTGCGAAGGCGGCGGGTTTCCGCGCGCTGCTGTTGACGATCGATACTGGGGTGTCGGGCTTGCGCGCCCTGCATGCGAAGATGAAGCCGATGCAGGTTTCGGCACCGTTCACGGGGCTTGGTCTATTGGATCGCATCAAGCTAGCCGGCCGCAAGCTGGCGGTCGGACCACAGATGATCACGCGCCTCGGTTGGTTGTTTGATCACACCCGCGATGGTGGCTTGATGCATTTTGTCAACGTCATCGACGAAAACGGAGACCCGATGCCGTATGCCGACATCGCTACGCAGCTGGCCGCCTCGGCGGTGACATGGGACGATCTACGTTGGATCAAGGAAGCGTGGGGTGAGGATCGTCCATTGATCGTCAAGGGCGTTCACTGTGCGCATGATGCTCGCAAGGCCGAAGAGCTTGGCGCAACTGGTGTCATCTGGTCGAACCATGGTGGTCGTCAACAGGACCGTGTGCCGCCGGTGTTGCACACCGTGGCGCAAGAAATGCCGAAGGTTGGCGATACGCAGCTCGACTTCATGATGGACGGCGGCGTGCGCAACGGCACCGACGTGTTGATCGCGTTGACCTACGGATTGAAGGCGGTCGGTATCGGTCGCGTGACTGCAGCCGGCATCGGGGCTGGTGGTCCGGCAGGGCTGCGGCGTGCGTTCGAAATTCTGCAATCCGACTTCGACCGCGCGATGCGATTGGTGGGAGTGCGGACGGTTGACGAGCTGCGCGCACGCGGT
>CBFIIO010000060.1:0-22532 GCA_965662465.1 Planctomycetota bacterium
CGCCGTCTAAATCTCCACCTTCACCAATGGGTCCACTGCCAAACCAACCTACGCCTTGCCCAATCAGCCAAAGCATGCCAGCAAACACGGCAACAAAGATCGGGCGACCGCGACGACGGGGGCTCTTACCACGCGCTGCAACCGCAGCGGCAGCTTCTGCGGATCGACGACTCGAGGAATCAACCATCCGCCCGGCCTCGCAACCCGCTAGCCTTGCGATGAAGTCGCATCACGCTCTCCTCATCAGTGAAGTCCTGAAGGCGCACTAAAGGCGCCCACTCGAGCTGATTCGATTCCTCTGAGATCTCAAGCTCTTGATCTGGCGCAGCCCGTAGCAGAAACCGAACATCCCAATGCTCGTGCTGTGGCTCTAACTTGCGCTCTGGAATCACATGCACATCAAGATCAAACGGCACCAATTGTTCGCCAGCCCATGGCAAAAAGGTGAACTCATGCATGCCAGACTCTTCACGAGCCTCACGCAAACACGCTTCTTCAATCTGCGCTTCACCATCGACGTGACCACCAAGCTGCAGCCATCGACCTAACTTACGGTGATGGGTCAGCAATGCAGATTGCTCGTCCGCAGACAGTATCCATGCTGATGATGTGATGTGACCTGGGACACAGGACCTCAACAAGCAGTCTTCATGCGATCCGATAAATGCAAGGAAGCGATCGACTATCTGCTGCTCTTCCGGCCACTGCGCGGAGTATCGAGACAGCAGATCACTAAGGTGTTGTCTATGCATTCTTCAGCTCACCACTAGGTATCAAGCATTCGGCGCAACGCAGCCTCATCAATCTTGCCATTTGCATTGTGTGGCAATTCCGTCAACACACGAACATCAGAAGGCAGCATGTAAGACGGCAACTTCGCACGACATCGCCGCCGCACAGATTCCACTAGCGTCTGATCTCCAGCGTCACCTGCGAGCCACATCACAATACGCTGACCATCTGCACCGCCATCTATACCAATAACGCAGACTTCTCCGATCAAATCCATCCCGATCACGGCTTGCGCCACCTCATCAGGGGAAATTCGATGACCATGAACCTTCATCATCCGGTCAAGCCGTGAAACGAAGTAATGGCGTCCACAATCATCTCGCCGCACCAGGTCGCCAGAATAAACCACGATGCCGTCATGACCACTACGTGGATCAATCCGAAACCGCAGCGCTTGATCGGCGCAACGCCCCCAATATCCCTTCGCTACAAGCTCTCCTGCGTGCACTAATTCACCAGTAGCCGGCCCATGCAAAATGCTGCCGTCCACCGGTGAAGCCAACAGCAACTCGACACCGTCTAATGCGTATCCAAAGGAGTCAGGGTGCGCATCAAATTCTTGAGGCGGCAAGAACGCACTTCGAAAAGCCTCGGTCAAGCCATACATCGCGTAGACCGCGACCCCCGGCCAGAACCGCCTAATGATGCGGGAGTCAGCCGGCTGCAAAGATCCACCACTGTTGGTGATGTAGCGGAGAGAAGATCCACACCCTGGATCCAACGCTCCTGACATGATCCCAGAAGCGACCTCATGCCAAAGCGACGGCACGCCAGCGAGCCCGGTAGGTCGATGCTGCTCAAGCAATCCGGACAGATCACCAACACCAAGGTAATCAGCTGCACTAAGACGACAACCAACTAGCAATGCTGTCAGCAACTGATTGAGTCCGTAATCAAAGCTGAACGAGAGCAGCGCAAGGATGTGGTCACTCGTATCCAAGGACAAAAAGTCTGCGACCCGCTCTGCCCCTCGCAGCAAATTTCCGTGGGTCTGCTCAATGCCTTTCGCGCGACCAGTGCTACCACTCGAATAAAGCAATACCGCTGAAGCTGACGAAACACACTCCGCCAACTCAGTGCTAGGAATCACTGCCGACTCAATGTCTGACGCAAGGACCTGCTGCCCAGCAAGGACGCTATCTGGATCTCGCAAACTCACCGTTCGCTCGGCGTTCGTCACCAGCAATCGCGGCCGCGCGTCATCGAGAACGTGACGAACCTGATCGTCCTTTAACTTGGAATGCATCGGCACAGCAATCCCGCCGGCAACCATCGCAGCCAGCACGAAGACCGCCTCCCGCTCACCACGCGGCAGCAGAACTGCGACACGGTCACCAGCCTCAAGCCCGTGAAGACGCAAGAAGCAAGCAGTGCTCTTTACCGCCGAAACAAACGATGAAAAAGTATGAGCCTCAGCGCCACCGCCAAAGAACGGTCGCCCCCCGTATCGATTCACAGCTTGCTCAAGCAAGGAAACGATGGTGCGCGGCATACCAAAAGCATGACGCAAACTCTCATAAGAGGCCACATCGACAGAAGTCTTCGACGTATTGAGGAGCAAACGCCGTCGCCGGAAAGGCCCACTGCGAAACCCAACTGCTCGGGTGCTACAAAAACTTCAGCCAACAATTGGCATTCGAGCAACTAGCACGGGGCGACAGCCAGCTCACGAAGACATCATGAGCACAAGCGCAAACTAGAATCCACGCAGCCGTGCCAGCTCACCCTCAAAGCTTTCTGTCCGCTACACCAGAGCATGCAGCCGAGCCGGGCAGAAAAGATCTCCACGGCCTCGAGAAAACGTTCTCGTGACTGACAGTTGGTTTCCCTAGCCACCAATCGAAGTCTACCTGCCCCACAAGCCAGCAAGATCAGCGACGGATTACCCGCCCAGCTACTCAGATTTTGCTCCAGCAGCGCAAAAGCTCACTACGACACGGAAGCATCTGTCGAAAAAACGTCTATTTGGCCGAGCACAGCCTCAGCAAAGCTTCATAGAGGCCAAAAAAGAACCGCCCGTGCCAATTGCTAGATGCAAGTGACACGGGCGGTAGCTGGTATCCCGTAGGGGATTTGAACCCCTGTTACTAGAATGAAAATCTAGGGTCCTAGGCCGGACTAGACGAACGGGACTGACTTTTGCGGCGCGAAGACTAGGGAAGTTGCGAAGGAAAAGCAACCCGCCAAGACCAGCATTTCTATGCAGTATTTGTGGATCCGAAAAGCCTCGGGCTAACCGAGGTTCTTCCACTCTTTGACGCTGGGCAGGTCTTGCAAAGAAGCCAACGCAAAGCGCTCCAAAAACTGCTGGGTCGTGCCGTATTGCAGGGGACGCCCGGGGACATCCGCGCGTCCAGCGATACTCACCAGCTTATGCTGGAGCAGTGTGCGCAGCATTGGACCGGCCTTGACACCGCGAATTGCCTCGATCTCGCTACGCATGACCGGCTGCCTATAGGCAATGACCGCGAGCGTCTCGAGGGCCGCCGGCGACAGCTTTTCTAGCTTCTTGACGCCCCGCAATCGCTGTAGGTATGGAAATGCAGCAGCCGTCGACATCCAACGCACGGTGTCACCTACGCGTGTCAGTTCGACAGGCAATCCAAGGCTTTGCAGCTGTTCTTGTAGCAGGGCGAGCCCCTCCTCAACCAGCTTTTGGGTCGTATTGCAGGCCTGAGCTAGCCGGAATACCGTCATGCCCTCGCGCGATGTCATCATCAGCACGTAGATCATTCGGCCAATTTCGCGCGGCTCTTTGAGCTCTGGCACGATGGGCAAACCATCCTCACCAAGCTCGCTGTCGATTAGATCATCGAGACTGTCGAGATTGATGGTACCAGCCTCCGCGGCAACTGCAGCTTCAGCAGCCCCTGGATCGACATCAGCGCTCTCTTCCGTTCGCTCACTCGCTTCGCCCTCAGCAGGCAAGTCCGCGATATCCGACGCCTCCTCGCTCTGCTCAGCTCCCTCAAGCCCCGCCTCGGGAGCATCCACCTGGGGGCCAGGAGCAGCCTCGCTCGAAGGGGTCTCGGGGACCTGTTCGTGATCAGCGCCGGCTTCTAGGCCCTGATCTTGCGCAGGCTCGGCTCTCACCGGTTCGGCATCACCCGGCTCGGCATCACCCGGCTCGATATCACCTGGCTGGATATCTGCGTGGACATCAGTGGGCTCACCCCCACCAGAAGGCTCGTCACCAGACATTTTGTCCGCTGGGTTATTCACCTGAAGAAGCCGATCGGCCAAGAAATTGACGCCCATCCCGGTAATACGGTCTCCAAAGCTGGGACTGGCACCGGTTTCTTCACCGATGTGCCCCAGCTCAAACCGCTGTAACTCTTCCGGACCTTTCTGACGTTCGCTGACCGGAATTGCGCCGGTGCTGTCCGGCGGCAACTCACGCGAGATATCGTCCATGCCTCTGTTCTATCGGAACGAAAGCCCGGTGTCACTTACTGGAGTCCTTAGCTTGACGCTCTTCTTTATTCCTCCACCTCAATGTGTAGGCAGTGGTCTCCAGCGGTGTCACCGGAGCCCGCTCCAAATCGGCGTCGATTTCTTCTCGAACGGCCTCAAAGCCCTCATCGCGGCCGGCTCGATGCTCGAGACAATAGACAACGAACCAACGCTGCTCACCGCCCCATTGGGCTGCAAATGGGTCGCTAACATCGCCCGCCTTAAGCTGGAAAGCTGGGACCGACGCAGGATGCTGGAAGCCACGCCCAAAAGCTGGCAATAGGCCACCTTCTCGGCGTGATGGATCTTCCGACCAACGCAATGCAAGCGTCGCAAAATCTGCTCCGACGCGCACCTTATCGACAACCTCTTGGGCAACCGACTTGTCCTTGTGGACCAAGAATCGCACCTGAACTTGGTCTTCACGCAATGCCAGATAGCGCAGCACGTATCCCTGGTAAAGCCGTTGTGCCGTGCGCAAACGCAGCGCCGACTGCCAATCCTGCTCACGCATACCAAACAGCCGCCAAACGTATTCCGAAAAGGTGACCCCCTCGAGTTCTTGCTCGACCTGATGACGAAGTTCGCGCTCCTCAGATGCCGCAAGCTCTTGAACCCGGGTCTCCGAAACAGACACCCCATGTTCCTTGGCGTGACCTGCCACCAAGACGTCAAAGATAAGGAGGTCGACCGCTGATAACGCAAGCTTCGGATGAGCGCTCAGCAGCCGCTTAAAGGCATGACTTTGACGAAGCTCCAAATCGCCCACTGTGGCAACTAGGTCATCATTCGAATCCTGACTTGGCAGCAAGATCTCTGGGCCAAGGCCATCTACAACCTGCCGTGCAGCAGGCGGCGTGACTTCAGGCAACGAATGCGAGCCAGCTGCCCGGGCAATGCGGTTGGCGGCACTGCCCCCATCAGCTGATGGGGCTAAAGCTTCAGCCGAAGGCCCGCCGGCACAACTGCAAAGCGGGGACAGCACAATCAACAGCCCCGCGGCACATAGCCGCCACTGCATAGGCTGCATCAATAGGCCTTGATGCTGCGCAACCATTTCGTGCCCTGGCACAAGAAGCACTTCGAACGAACAGGCTTGCCGTCACCGTTGACCTCGGGGGTCGTTCCTTCACCGTAGCAAGAGATGCACTGTTGCACCGATGCAAACCTAACCACTAGCTGGCCGCCGTACTCAGCGTAGTAAGCACGCAACCAGCTAACTTTCTCCTGACGCGACGCATCGGCCCACCAGCCCTCATCGGTCTGCTGCTTTTGCTCCTTGCCTGCCTGAGTGGCACTGCGGCGACGCTCCATAGCTTGGCGCAATACTTTGGCAAAGCGCTCGATATCACGGTCTTGACCGGCCGGCTGCTTTGCCTGAGTGCCCTGCTTATCTAGTGACTTCTGCACCGCCGTGTCCTTCAGAACCTCTTTTTCGCCGAGGACCCAAGAGCCAATCCCGTAATTGAAGTTTTCGACGCGCTTGCCAGTCGAGTAATTAGCCCGATTGCCCCACATGGTTTCGATCTCTTCAGCCGGCAACGACAGTGATCGCTCGATCTTGGCGACAATCGACTTGCTCATGTCATTCTCAGCGAAGTCACGAGCTGCCTGCAGAGTAAATCCTTCGGAGGCAATCTGCTTCTCAGCAACCGGCCCGATGCTTCGACGCCACAAGTCGGCGACTCGCTTGGTATAGAAACTTTGACGCGCTTGCTCGAAACGGACCTTCTCGCGATCAAACTCAGACTTCAGTTTGGTCTCAGGGAAATCCGTCTCAAATTTCTCGATCAACGCAACGCCCTTGACGAAGTTCGCCATCGTGCCGCGACTGCGCATGATCTGGATTTGCTCCAACATGCCGAGTTCCTTGGCTGCTGCCTTAAACCGCTTGAGGCGGTCAATCAGCATCTTAAGCCTCTCCTTGTCACGGGCGTTGTCTAGCCCATCAGCCATGTCAAGGTGCGCGGATGCTCGGTCGTAGTCGCGAAACTTGACGAGATCTTCAGCTAGCAAGATGTGCTTATTTGCGTTCTCGGCGGGCTCATGTATGCCGAGATATTCGGCGTAGAACTCATCCTTGGTGAACACTTGACCAGCTGGGACATCAACCTTCCGAACCCCTTCGAGATTGCTTTTCGCGATCCGGTAAGGGACGCCCTTGGCCTGCACAACCAATGGATCCCCCGTGGCGTCGGTGATGCGACCGATGATCGATTGACGAGTCCCGTTGTTGAGATAGATGACCTCGTCAGCACGCACTAGAATCTCATCTTGCGAGTCGCCGACAAGTTCGAACTTACGCTTCCACTGGGTAGCACTCGCGGTGCTCAAATGGTCCCAGCGAAGCTCAAGAAGGCCGCCATTATCAAGCCGGCGCACGCGTAAGCCTTCCCCGTCAGCCTCTTCGACATTGGCTAGTAGAACACGGCCATCGCTGAGCTGGACGGATTGCGCAGTGCCACTGACAGACACGAGCAATGCCGCGACGGCTGCGAGAAGGGGTAGGAAATATTGCATTAGATCACCTTAGGTGGCCATTCATTGACCCGCCTACCGCATGGACTCAGAAGAGCCCCCACGAAAGGACAACACCCGATTACGCAACGGCAACTGCCGCCGCACAACACGGAGAAACTCTACGACTACTGGTTCACCCTCGTCGAGCCACGTGGCTTCGAGTTTGACCAGCCACAGCTGCGGACGATCTTCATCAGCCGTTGCTGTTGCGGACCAAGTCATCCCCGGAAAGCCGGGCACGTCCTGATCAATCATTGGAACAAATTCAAGATCGAACGGGGAGCTATCGCCGTTGGTCGAACGGATCGCCTCGTTCTGGATTCTGTGCATGGCAAGGTCGCACATTGTCACTAACGCATGGCGAGCATCTGTGGTGCGCCGTTGCCCGATGCTTGAAGACAACGCCCCCAAGACCGCAGTAACGCCAAACAAAAGAATGCCCAACGCCGCCATCATCTCAATGAGGGTGAAGCCAGACTCTCGGTCAGCGTGCGGCGCGCAAGCTATGTTGGTGTGCTGTTTAACCATTCCAATCATCCTTGGCATGCAGGATTGGGACGACGAACTCAATGGTGCGTCCGACGTGAATGAGTGAACCAGAGTCGTGCTCAGTAGCCTTAGTTGCACGCTGGCCGCGGCGCAGACCAATCAGGCGATCGCCAGAAAGCTGTGCATACCGCAGCCACTCGGCACCGATTTTGATGAAACCACCATCAAAGGCACCCGGAAAGGCAGCCCCATCATAAAGCGTCAACGAGGTTTCGTCGCTGCCGATGAAGCCACTAAGCAACCCTTCTGGCGTTGAGTCTGCGGGTTGCGCAACGACACATTGAACAAGGATCGCGTGAGGATGGATGTCGTCACTGGTGTCGTTCTCGCTGCTCGGGCCAACGTCGTAGGCAAACGCACCACCAGTAAAGTCGTCCAGCAACCAGCCGCCGCGGGCGCTGTCCCAAATGGCTTGCGCCTCATTCAATCCTTGCCCGGTCTTGGTTCGGCGTCCAAGCACGTTCTGCAGTACGCCGGACTTACCGGGCCAAGCCGTAGTTCCTTGTGCCCAGAAGGCGAACTCAACGTGAAGCAGATTCTTTAAGATCGGTTCCGTCAGATCTCTCAGCAAAGACCCAGGCAGTTCATCGCCACCCGGCACAATCGCTGCAAAAGGATCGATGAATTGACTCGAACCAACAGGAAACCTCTGTCCTGGTAAGAACCAGCCAGCTCGCAATTCAATCAGTGCGTCGTCGGGGTCTTCCTGACGCGCAACCATCAGAATCACATTACCGACTCCACGGAGAGGTTCGTTGACCCGCCGCTTCTCGACCTCGACGCGAATCTGCTCTGGTGGCAGACTCGGATCCTCCTCAAGAATTTTGCTAACCAAAGCCCGATCAACCAAACCTAGCTCGCGATCCGACGACAGGTGGACAGCTGCGCGCAAGATTTGCGAACGACTCGCATCACGCTCGGGCGCCATCGGCAAGCCAATCGGTAGTAGCTGCACTACGAGTCGATCGTCAACGCTATCGCTATCCCGCGTCGAACTACTGCCACGCAGTTGATTCAACTCATCGGTGATCACACGCTGCGCGTAGCTACTGCGGTCAGCCAAGATCTGGCTAGTCTCGCCATCCCGGAAGGTCCGCAAACCACTGTCGACAAGCTGCACGAGCATCAACAAGAAGCCCGAAAGGATTCCCATCACAACCAGCAGCTCAATTAGGGTAAAGCCCGCTTGATGGGCGCGGTTCATCGCCCCAATAGCAGGTCCCAATGGCTTGGCACTTGGCACGTTAGTCGAGTCGTTCATCGGGCCGTCACCTGCTCATTAAAGATGCGGCCCTGACCTTCGTATTGGATCCGGACATCCTCGATCCGGGCTGAAGTCTTCCAGCCATGCTGCGTAAACGCTTGCAGGTCGATACAACCGGGCTCATAGCTCGTCTGAAACCGAACCTCTAACCGAGAACCACCGAGGTTAAGGCGATGAGCGATGCCATTCTCAGGTTGCCCACGAAATTCCCAAAGGCCCGGGAAGTCTTTGGCGTCGGCAGTCCAAGGCGCCGACGAATCCGTCCGCACGCTACAAATCACCCGCACTCGCGCATCCTTGGTTTCTTCTCGCCAACGAATATCGCGGAAGAACACAGGCGCTTCATTCGTGGTCAACTGCGAGTAACTAAGCTCAGGATCATCCGACGACTCGACATATCGATCCCAGTAGCGGAATGGCCAAGAGATCACGACTTCTCCAGATCCCGCGCCTTGCGGACGGGTGCCATAGCGACCGCGCAGCAACCCACGCCCAGCCCTACCGGTAGTGACTGTGCCGTCCGGATTTGGTGGATACCAGTTCGGCATCTCTAGCGTATTGACGCTGTTGCGACTCCACGTGTAGTGCAACAACTCTTGCCCCATGAGCAATGTGCCCGAAATCGGCAGCGGGCCGATGTCCTGGACCGTCAGCACCGACTCATTGCCGCTAACTCCGCCCGTCAGCACAGCCATTGGGCGATGCGTCAAGAACTTGATGCGTGCACCACGATCATGGCCACGCGGCTCTGTATTGAGTAGCCCACGACCATTCTGCGCAATCGTGAAGACTCCATTCGAGCGCGCCGAGTAGGCCATCACCTCGTCATCGACCTGCAACAAGCCACCGTTCTCTGGGTAGTTGGAGCTCAGGTCTCGACCAGCCCAAACAGCCCCGATTGAGTTGTTGTAGTAAAGTGGATTCGTCGTTAGCTGCTGGGCATTCGCATCCATGATCTCTTCGAGAACGAGATCTTGGGCGATATGGGCGACGACTTCGACCTCGTCAACAATGCCCTGAATTGGCTGCTCACCACCGGTCCCGCCTCCAATGCTTGGCTCGGCACAAAACGCCGCCGGCAGCTCTCCACTAGGGAACTTGACTAGGCGGTCATACATGCGTGGATCTTCAATCACCGTGCCTTGTGCAGGCCCCTGAAAGAGACTTTGCACATCGTCACGTAACCCAATCAACTGGAACGGCCACGGGCCAAGCAACTCAGGCGGCGTACGATCTTGCTGCAGATTGTCAGAGTTCCAGCGATAGGCCTTCCAGTTGACTGTATGCCACTCAACGTTTGGGCGGTCCGATCCACTCGCGACTGACCCCTGCACCAAGGCCACTCGATCGTGGCGACCAATGCGGCCACTATAGGCGCTGTAATTACCCCAGCGTCGCATGCTAATGCGATGACACTGCAGCACCTGCGCATTGTTTTGGGGATGTGATGACGTGCCCGTGAACGAATCCCCTCGGAACGCGAGTCGCCGTCGTGCCCAGTGGATCTGTGGGAACGTACTTTCCAACTGTGGCGTGTAGCCAATGAACCCAGTTGATGGCTCGACCTGGCCCCACGGTGGCTCCAAGATGTCTTCCGCGTTGATCTGATTCGGGCCCAGAGGTCCGACTTCTACCGTACGCCGACTCGTAGTGCGGGTTAGTTCCTGATAGACGCTGGCCCAAGCTGCGCGATTGCCACGCACCAAGTGGGTGTTGTCAGCGATCGCGTCATACCGAACCCATTCTGTGTCGAAATCAGCACCTGCCGGCAGCAACTGAACCCATTCACTCATCAGCGTTGCCGCTGGGTCCCAAAGAGTATTCGTGCCTTGAACAGGGATGGACACCGGCACCACCCAAACAATCCGCGCGGGCAAATCGTCCCAGGTGCCTTGACCCCCTTGCAGGGTCCAGTTGTTGTTGAAATCCGTAACGAACTTACGTGCCGTCTGGTCATACAGCTGCGTATCGATCTGGTTGTCCTGACCGGGCAAGGTTTGCGCCCGCTGAACACCAATCAACTTGTTCGCTTGACGTGACTGGTAACGAACCAACTCCATGCCGCCAACCTCTGTTGGCGCGCCGCTAATCTGACCTTGTACGTTCGCTTCAAAACTGATGCGATCCTGAATGATCAGCGCGTAGCCACCCGATGTTGAGAATGCATCGATGATCTCTGGTTGGCCAGCGTCTGGCGGCTGGTTATCGCCACTAGGAATAGGATCCGCAAGCAGCAGATCCCCGCTCCAAGTTTCATCGAATCCAACCCCGACCCTGATAGGCGGCCCCATCGGCGGAGTGATGGAAATTTGGTCTGGGTTGTCAACAAACGCACGCGCGACAGCAAACGCACCCAACGAACCGCTAAGCGCAGTTCCACCAACCATCATTGGCGTGTCTTCAGAAACGATCGCTGCATAGCCGTAGAGTTCGACTAAAGAGCCCGCCGGATGCTCAGGGAACACATCGAGACTGACGCCGCTAAACTGCGGATCGCTGAAGTCAACCGTAGGCTCGCCATTCGCGTCAGTCGGGATATCCGGCCGATGCTCCCGCCCCCTTTGACGTGCCCCACGACCACCGAGTGAATCCTTGAACTGGCATTCAAACGAGTTGCCGTTGATGGCGGAGTATTCGAACAGCTCTAGACCAATGCGAAGGGTACCAACTGGTGGAAAGCCTTCCGTACTTTCGACCTGAATGCTAACGAAGCGCTCGTTGCCGGGTAGCGCGCTCGGATTTTGACCATACGGAACCGCATTGTTCTGGAGTCCAGGATCAAAGACCGGCAACGCGCCTGTCAAATAGGTGCGAAACTTCGCTTCTCCGCGCGTCATGCCATCGACAAAGAATGACATGTCAGCAGGTCGCCCTGTGGGCGCGGATACACTGATATGAACTGGTGTGTCAGCTGGCAATGCTAGGTCGGCTAACGGCAACTCCACTTGAGATGCAGTACGTTGCACGCCCGCCGGCGAATCACTCGGATTCGGATCAAGACCCGCTTCATCGATCACCTCGACCAGCAAATTACCATCGCGAGCTACCACACTCAGCCGATTGCGATCGCCATCGCCGTCGCCGTAGTCAAACAAGATCTGACTATTGAGTGCTTGTGGCTCCAGCCAAAATGAGGTCGCAAAACGACCCATGAAACCGCCGTTGACAGTGAACGGAAACGCAATCTGATCATACCGGCGGTTGCCACCGGCTGGCGGCGTCGAGCCAGCAGTCTGCGGCCCGATGTTGTTCATCAGATAAGGGCCTTCCTTGTTGATATCACGTCCACGGCGATGCGTGTTGGTCGAAAACGAATCGAGCCCCATGGGCGATTGCGTCCTTGGCCAAAGACGGCGGCGAGACATTGCCACCGATGGCTCAATACCAGAATCAGCAGTGTCATCGACTGCGTAGCGGGGTGCACCAAGACCGAGGCTTGGATAGGCGGCCGGGACTAAATGAGCGTAGTAGCGAGCGC
Source organism: Planctomycetota bacterium (assembly GCA_965662465.1). Lineage (GTDB taxonomy): Bacteria > Planctomycetota > UBA1135 > UBA1135 > UBA2386. The sequence goes on from CBFIIO010000060.1 coordinate 12,057, forward strand.
TAGGATCGTTACCCGCTGACCCAGGCTGCAAATGCCCCAGGTTGATTGGCCCGGTCATCCACCCCGGTGAACGACGATCTAATAGAAACGCATCTTCAAACGCTACCTGAGTATCCCATTTGCGCTCGACGCGGAATCCCGGCAACACAGCGGCCAGCCCCGAACGCTCATGACGCCCGACGACGCCAGCAGCAATTAAGCTTCGGGAACGGCTTGCAGCTGCACGGTAAGTCACCCATGGACCACTCTTGAAGCAGACTGGGCCAGTCCCCATCTCCAGAATACTGTCGCGCCCGGTGCGCATGCAGCGGTAGAGATCTATCCACTTATTGCGTTCCTGATTATTACCAGCAGCCTGCAGCTTCGGCACGAACACTCGGTCGGCCAAGTCTTGCCAGCTCTTAAATGGACCACCGCCGACCATGCCATTCGCAGCAGGGCCATCGCTGACGTTGCCACGCATCGCCGCAATCTCAGTTGCCAAATCACGGGCATCGCTAGGAGAAATGTTCGGCGGGGTAGTGTCCTGACGCTGACTAGCGTTGTTGATGCGCAAATTACTGCTACGGCGCACGTGACTGATCAAAGCAGTCAACACATCCGTCGATGCAGTGTTGATGTTTACAGGGGCAGGAATCAGTGGTTCGACGACTGTGTCAACCGGGTTGTAGTCCTTGGTAACGGGCATCAACAAACCCAGCATAAAGACCGACGGCAATTGCAGCTGGGCCTGCCCAGGACGCTGCGTCGATGCCGTCATGATCAGGCCGTACTCAAAGTCTCCGGTGGCTACGTCACGAATGCGCACCGTGCTGCCAGCGCTCAGATGCACAGCTGACTTGACCATCATCGTGCGTGTCATGCCTGCCTGCAGCGCATTGAAGACGCGCTCAGGACGCCCCCAAGTAGGCGCCGTTTCCGACTGCGCATTGACTGCGAAGACTCGATCGATCGCGTCCAACTCCCCCATGGTGAAGGTGCCGATACCAGCCTTGCTGATATCCAACACTTCCCGCTCGCTGCGATAAGGGATCCTCTTACCGCCATTATCTGGGGCAAAGAATGGCCAAATGGTCGCCATGACGCAGCGGTAGTCGAGCACTAGCGACTGCGCAGCTACGCCTTCGGTACCGTCAGCAAATCCATACTCGCGAAACAGGCCGCGCTGAACACCTTGCAGGATGTTGCCATCACGAGAATCAAAACTGACAACCTCGTTAGCAACCCATAGAAAGCCTTGCTCAGGCAACGAGGAGGCATCGTCGACCGCCATCGAACCGGCATCTGGCTCGAACTCACCCGAGAGCCGGGTAGCTGTTCCAAGAACATTGGCAAGCATCAGTGGCGACATGGAGTCCAGCGACGCATAGCGCTGCAAGTCTCGCACTTCTCCGCCCAACAAGACGTTGCCACCATCCTCAAGAGCCTTAAAGGCATCTGGCAGGAGAACGCCGCTAGGCCACTCATCCAGGCCATCAAACTCGGGATCTGGATCGACAGATGAGTGCGACAACGCAACATCGCCCAGCAGCAATTCACGAACGCTTGCCGAAGCCTGCTCCGTCGATGTCTGCTCGACATCACGCATAGCAGCATCGGCACCAACACTCATCGAGATGGCGAATGGCAGCGCCAAAAGCATCAACAACGTCAATGCAAACAGCACAGCCAACAATGCTAGACCGCGCTCTTCTGCTCGATCAGCGACACGCAAACTAGTCGGACTAGAATCAGAACACATCATTGACCAGCCTCCAGGTCAACCCACGTAATCTTCGGCGCACTTACTGGCTGGCCATGCTTGTCATACGTGAACCGGAAGGTCCGGGTTGGCTGCAATTCCATTGGCAGTAGTTGTGCCGGTGAGTATTCGAACACCATCATGCGCAGTTCGTCTATCATACCCGGAATAGGTGATGCCGTGGGCGAGATCGCGAGCACCATATCGTCACCCTGCAACGGCGTACCGCTGGCTTCGGTGCGCGCTAAGTCACGACCGTTCACCGCAAGCCAAAACGAAGTTCCGTCAGCGCCGATTTCCAGGGTTACCCAACTCTCCAGCGGCAAAGCTTGCGCGCTGACCAAGTTCTTGCGCACCTTGTCGCCACCTACCGCCATCAAGCTCAAGCGAGCATCCGGCCGCAACGCTTGGTCCAATCGCACTTCAAGCAACGGCGCCATATCTATTACGACGCAACTTTCACGAGTTTCGAGAAATAGGTCGAGGCGAATCAGAAATCCATCACGTGCGTCAAACACTTCTGGAGCAACAGACCACTGCACAAGGGGCTCTTTGTCATCGATGACAGAGCGCCGCGCATAGCCGAACCGACCAGCTCGAACTTGATCGCCGCTGATCACCGGACGCAACCGCTCATCCAGAACTGGCGTGCCAGGTTCAAAATGAAAGGACAAGGCCGGCAACAACAAATGCGATTGGATGGTCGCAGGCTCAGCCTCCAAACCCGGCATTACGATCACCTCAGTAGGCACCCCTTCCGCACGCGCCGTCATCTGCGCTGCTCGCCGTTCGCCGGCCAGGATCGAACCGGCAATCATGTCTGGATCAGTCTTACCGAGATAGCCGACCCCGACTCCAAGCAACACAGAAATGACCCCGATCACAACCAACAGCTCCAACAGCGTGAAGCCAGCGCTACGCGATTCTGGCGGATTGTATCGCATCAGGGTTCGACGTGAGGCTTGAGGACTCTATGGGTTAGTTAGATGGCCAGACGATGTCATCATCCGTGCCAAACGTTAGATCTTGACCGGCGCTGAGGAATTGAAACTTCCGACCGCCGTAGTAGCTGCCGTCAGGGCGCTGCTTAGCCTTAACCTGCACAGGATCTTCTCCAGGGCCTAAGACCATGGTCTGGGTCTTACGCATGTTGATCTTGCTGAAGTACGCCATCGGTGTGCGCCAACCATCAGCAACCTCCATGCGAGACGAGTTGCCGTCCAACAAAGGCATTGGCGCACCCTGTCGGTCGCCGTCAGTATTGATCAATTTATCGCCGAGAGCAGACAGGTCGGTGCCGCTCTTACGCGTCTGAGTGACCATTGCGAGAAAGGACTCGATACCGGAGTTGTGACCGTTGTCACCCTTCAGTGCCGGGCCAGCGCCTTTACGCAGGTAGCGGAAGTCGTCAGACGGGTAGTAGCCTTCCGCTTGGTTGAACCGATTGCAGGCGTGGAATAACTGAAGCATCGTCGCCTCGGTCTCAGCCTGCTTTGCAACGCTATCGGTTTCAAGGATACGCGGCAGCAATACTGCCGCCAAAGTCCCAATGATGCCGATCACGATCAGCAACTCAATCAGAGTGAATCCTTCTTGCCGACGATTGTTCATGTCCATTCTCATCACTTGCCCTTCCGACGTTCGAGCTTGTAATCATCAAACGCAACGTCGACATCAGCACCCTTGTCACCCTCGATAAACAGCAGAGTTTTGAGCTCATTTTGCGTGCTACCGCTGAGCTGCTTTAGCTCATGGGACATGACCAGTGCATCGTTGAAGTAGACCTGCAAAATTAGCTGCTTGTTGTTCTCGCTAGAACGAGGCACGACCCGCAGCTCTAACGCCTGCGGACCAGTTTCGCGCAGAGCAACATCAGGACTTGCCTGCACGACTCGCTCGCCCTTTGCATCCTTACCGTCGATGATCCCGATGTATGGCTTGCCATCCTTGAGACCAACGCGAGCGGACAACTCGACGCCACTACGAGCGCGACGAATCTCGATCCCCAGACCAACGATTGAGTTACTTACCGTGTGGCGCGGACCAACCTGCATCGTCGCAGAGCATGCGAGGAAGTTCTTAGCTGGCTTAACGCCACTCGCTCGTTCGATGAACGCTTCGCCCGGACCTGTTCGCGGGATCGACTTATTGAAGACGATGCGGCCGTCTCTGATCCGAGCCAGCATCCGGCCATTGCCGCCAGTGCTCCAAATCTCACCAATCTTATCTCGCTCGAAGTTGTCGCTGAGCGATTCTTTCTCTGCGTGATCAGCAATGTCAGTCAGCGTTGCACCGGCCCACTTGCCCATTTGACTATCCCGCCCAAGATCGCGCTCAAGCCGTTCCAACTGATCGATGGAATCATCGACGCGGCCACGGCTGTATGAGACAACGCTCAACGCCCCCTTGGCGTAACCCTTTTCTGCATCCGTCGAGGCTAAGTCACTCGCATTATCAAACGCCTTACGGGCAGAGCGACTGTCAGCGGCATCAAATGCGCAGACGCCTTGCAGCTCGAGTAGTTCGAGTTCAGGCTCGGGAGACAACGCAACGGCGCGATCCATATATCGCCTCGCTCCAATCAAGAACGCGGCTTGGTCGGCACCAATTGCCTGACTAGCCAAGCCCGACTGAACGAGTGACATCTCAACGATTGCAAAGACGAAGTCGTCATGCTGCACAAGCGCCTGATTAAGCGCTTCCTGGGCGGCAGCATACTGCCCCATCAGCCGCATAGTGCGGCCACGCAAATACAGCGCATAGGTATCGTTTGGCGAGGCTTCGAGTGCGCGATCGACAAACGTCAAAGCTGTATCAAAGTCACTGACACGCGAAAAGATAAGTGCCAAACCGGTCATCGCGCGATGGCGCAATAGCGGGTCTTGATCCGAGACCCGCATCAACAAATCATACGCTTCTTGGAAGCGGTCAGTATTGAGCAAACAAGCTGCCTGCCCCAACAGCGCAGCTGATGAGTCTATGCCGGTGTCGACTTGCTGGAACGCTGCTGCTGCGGCCGTCATGTCGCCAGAGGCGTAGTTGATACATCCGCGAATGTATGGCGAATCAGATGCGACATTGCCAATCGCAGCAAGCTCTCCAATCAACATTCGAGAACTTACGATCGTTCGCTCAATCTCACGACGAACCCCGGGATCCTGGACACTTCCAAGGGTTGCCTCCGCACGCTTGGCAGAGGCAACAGCTTCACGACTACGCCCCCGAGACAGATAGAGGTCTGCCAGCGCAGCATGCGCTCGAGCATCGCTCGGAGTTAATTGCACGGCCTCCTTCAGATTCTCCTCAGCTTCGATCCACAGTCCAAGGCGTGCTTTGATGACACCGAGGCCCTGCAACCGGAACGACTCAACTGTGGCATCACCCTTAGTCGCTGCGAGCAAATCTAATTCCCCAGCGATGTCGCCCCGAGCCTGCAAGACAGTCTGCATGATGCGACTACCATCGAGATTGCCGCCAGAGAATTGCAGGTAGGCTCGCGCCTGCTCCAGCGCGGTGTCATAGATCCAGCTTTCGCTACGGGCTTGCTCAAGCAGCCAGTTAATCAACTGCAAACGCTGCCCCTGAGCACTAGCGACGTCAGGAACCTTTCGGACCTGCCGCTTCACCTCATTACGAGTGCTCTGACGAAGTTGAATCCTATCAACCGCGTCAAACCAACGAGCACCAGTCTCGACGCGCTTAATACGACTGAATAAAACAACACGCAGCTTCACATCGGTAAAGTCGCCACCGTCTTCAAGATCGAAGAGATCCTGTCCGGGCTGCGGCTCAATGCGGCCATATTCGGGATTGGCAAGGCCTGCCAGCCAAACGCGGTCATATAGCTTTGCAGCCTGCTCAGGACTCATGGTGCCAGGTGCACCGACTTCGGATTCGACATCCGCCGCAGTCGCTTCTCCTTCCGTTGCAGTAGCACCACGCTGGATCTCGACACCGGTCACCTGCTCGCCGTCCTGGCGCAGCAACCAAGAATGACGGAAATCAGGCCCAGGATCTAATGGTAGACCTGCCAATGATGCCGCTGCATGAGGCGGAAACGCCAGTTCACGTGGCGGCAGCGCGCGGGTTTCACTCGGCTCGGTGAAGAAGTCGCGACGGACGGATGCAGCCGCGCCATCTGACACCAAAAGTGACGCCTCTAGTGGCTGTGACTCGAGATCGATAGTCGTGGGGTTCCACTTATTAACCAGCGCGTTGAAACCGAGGTAATCCCCGCCACACCATGCGGCCAGAAGCACGACAACAATCAGTAAAGCTTGTTCCTTGCGAATGCTCATTCTGCCTTCTCCACAAAAGAGATCCCAGAGAGGGTCGCCTGGACTGTAATTGGCTCGCCAGGGCGAGGAGCCTCTAACACCTGCAGGCGATCAAGAACCAAAGTGCGATTCGCAACGCGACACGACTCCAAGAACGCTGCAGCCGTTGGCTCATCAGACTGGAATTGCACAGACACTGTTTGCTGCGTTACGTAGTCAGCCAGATCAATTCCACCGCGGCGGCTACGGCTGCGACTACGGTTACGATTGTTACGCACCGATTCAAGCTTGACCGAATCAATCTCGCTCAAACCCATCGCATCTTCGTCATGAGCCTTGGTCTTGTCGTGAGACGCAAACAAACGTGCTTGGATCTCGTTAATCATATCGAGCCCATACAGGACGCCACGAATCTGGTCGATCCCAGTTGCTGGCTCCCAAACAAGGTTCTTCACCTCAACATTGATGTCGCGATAACTGGCGGCATCCATCACTGCGCGCTTCAGGTCACGACCCTTCAAGTAAAGATGCTGGTCAGCTGGGCCAGTCCACTGACTGTAGGTCGGCGCCACGACAAAGGACAACTCCTGCTTGAGGCGCCCTAACTCGGCGGTCAACTGCTCGCCCTCCTCATAAGCCATATCAAGCGCATCTTGCTTGTAGGCCTCCTTGAGGGCTCCGCGTGGGGTGCCCTGGACCGGATGGTAGTAGACCGAGTCAATGACGCTTGCGGAGATCCACCAAACAATCAGACCAATCGTACACCCGACTAACCACGGTTTGTTCTCTTGAACAAAGGCTCCAGCGTCCATTAGTTGCCCTCCAAATTGACTTCAAAGCCGGCACGCTTCGCGCTGTCCTGACTTTTTCTCTCACTCATCGTGACTACGACTCCGGCCATGACCGGGTCGTTCTCAAACTTCAGGCGGAACTCCGACAAGACCCGCACAGGATCATTGCCATTGAGTTCCTTGGCGGCAACTTCGACAACGACTTGTGGCACTACCGCCGCACCACCACGACTGCGCGATGCACCAACTGAGATCTTCTCCACCCACAACTCAGGCGACAGATGCTTGACGATGGCCCGCTGCACTCGCAGCACTCCATGCAACGGCAACGAACGCTTGCGCAAGTAGGTGACCAACTCACGGTCAACTTGATTCTGCTGGATCAACTCCTCAGCCTCGTCATGTATGTTTGTTGCGCGATTCACCTTGCGAGCTAATTGCGCCTCAAAGGCCTTGTTCGAGGCCTGCTGGTTCTTGAGGTTTTCCATTTTCAAGAACAACAAGGCAACGATGACGATGCCTGCAAGAATGTTGAAGATCGTCCGCTGTTGGAAGCGCTGCTTCTTACGAACGGCCTCCGGCAAGATCTCGATTGAATAGAGAGAATCATCGAGACTACCAACGGCGAGTCCAAGGGCGACGACAGCCTCATGACGCATTTGCTGAAGCTGCTCGGCATCTTCAGGAGGCAACGCACTGAGATCGAGATTGGCAAACGGGTCAAACAACTCGACTGGGCATCGCAGGTTCTCGCGCAGCAAGCCACGCAAACCGCGAAGGCGCGCACCACCACCACAAACAAGAACCTTGTCGATACGTAAATCAGCTATTTTGGTCTGCGCCTTGCAGAACGACAGCGAACTGTTGATCGCAGCAGGGATCGACGTCGCGGCACTCATCGCCGCCATCGTCACCTTCTCAGCTTGACCACTCTTGTAGTTACCCCGACTTTGCGGGTCCAAATCCAGCAGGTCTTTCTTGAGAACCTCGGCCTTGCGACTGCTGACGTTGAACTGACTCGAAATGGCTTCGTCTAAGCCCTTGGAGCCACTGGTCAAATTACGTGCGAACAGCAAGTCTGTGCCACGCACAATAGCCAAATCGATTGTCTCATGGCCGATGTTGACTAACGCCACCACAGCATCCGCGTCAACCGGGCCGCACTTTAAGTAGGCGTTGTAGAGAGCTGTGCAATTGGGCACGAAAGCCGAAACGGAACCACCACCGCTGGTGACGTTGTCTTGGAGGCGATCGAGGGCATCATCCTTCGCAAGCGCCAGCAAAACGGTGTCGCTTCCCGACTCATCATCGATAGGCAACAAGTTGTAGTCAGCTGACAGCGCACCGCCTGATTGCTGCGATAGATCTTGGATTTCCAGATCCATCAAATTGCGCAGTTGCCAATCAGGAGTTGGCGGCACCTGGCTGTAACGCAGGGTCATGTCGCGACCCGCCAACCCACAAGTGCTAGATTTCAACGGAATGCCGGATTCCGCCAACGTCACCCGCCCTTCCGCTGTTGGCAGGCCAGCGAAGCGAAGCACGCTGACGCCATGCTTACCGACTTGCGCAACCAGCACCTTGGCGCTGTGGCTACCGATATCTATAGCTGTTGACTTACTTGCCATTGAGATGCCTCAGGATGTAGTCAGAAACAATCTTCTGTAACGCTTGCTGCCCAACCAAACCAAATGCGTCAGCCAGTGCGGTCAACCGCTCTCGCTGAGGAGCGTGAGTCGCTTGATCAAGATCGACCAATCGCTCAAGGGCCTTAGAACGCAGTGCCTCGGCGTCCGACAAGTCTTCAACATTGTGCGCTCCATAGAGAGCAACCAGTTCATCGACTCCCGAGGCAACACGCTCAAAGCCACCACGCGTCTTGAAGAAGTCAGCTTCCTCTAAATCACTGCGCAGTGCGGCGACCTCGTTAGCCTGCGCGCTTAACAACTCCACCCGCAGCCGCTGCGCTTTCGTCAGCGACTCCGAATCCATTGGCACATCTTCAAAAAGCTGCGCGAGCTGGTCAAGAGCATCACCAGGACGACCCTCGGCCTGCGCATCTTCGGCATTACGCACATGGGCACCAGCCTGCTGGCGCTGGTTCCGGAAACCAAGCACGAGAGAAACTTTGCCAGCCTCCATCGACACCCGGTAGAGACCACCGCCAGTGACGCCCGCAACCTTTACCACGGCATCGAACTGCAGCATGGCACGAGTCGCATAGCTGCCAAACAGCACTCGCTGAGCATCAAAAGTCGACTGCACAGCAACCGAAGCAAATTTGCTAGCGGCCCCCTCAGCGATCAAAAGTCCGCCTGCGGCATCGATAGGCATCACAAACTGCAGCCCTTCGCAACCCTCAGACACAAACTCTAAGCCTGTCTCACTGCCCGAACAGCTAAGGCTTGCACCTAGGTCCGAAAGCACACAATACCCAGCCTTGTGAAGCCGAGCATAAGTTTGAGGAACACCACTAGGCAGGATCCTCAAGACGGTCACAGGGTTAGCTGAATCGGCCGATCGCACTGCCACCGAACTGCCGAAACCAAATGCCGTCTGCCCTGATTCCTTGAGGGCAATCTCAACAGGATTCTCAGCACCGCCTGGAGTCACTGCAATATCATCAACCAACGCCTCACAGTCTTGATCGGGCAGCAGAGCAACGACCTCCACCGACAGACGATCGCAACCAGTGGGGATCGTCGCGAAGCACTCGATGCGCTGCCAACCATCGGTGAAAGCGGCCATCTTGGTGCCGTGACAGAAACGGAACGGCACGTCCTCATTGCTTGCAAAGACTCTGCTGCGCAGCGCAATCTGGGCAGTCTCAGTCGTCCTTACGTATGCAGCAATCGTAAGAGTTCGACCCGCGAAGACCTCGATTGGCTCCGCAAGTTGCATGACGGCAAAATCGTCATCGCTCTTTACTGCTTTGGCCTCATCTGTGGCCTCATCGGCCTCGTCAAGGTCATGGTAAGCCGAAAAGGAAGACGAGCCCGTATGAGGCTGACCGCCACTGCGAAACCCATGCCCCGCAGTGCGCAACGCCCAAGACTCATCCGTCTCGCAAGTCGCCGCAACCGCATCCAAACGGTTGCCGCTGACGGCCAGAGGCTTGGTATCAACCGGCACACCTTTCACCTGACCAGGGCCTGCTTGCTGGCTATCCCACCAATACCAGCCACCGCCACCAGCGATCACTAGCAGCAATACAACGATGAGACCTACCGAGCCGCCTCGCTTCTGCAGGCGCCCCGCGTCGATCTTGCGCATGGCAAACTGGCCAGCATCTGCATCGCCGGCATCCCCAGCACCTGCTGAGTCATCGCCAAGCTCTCGATACTTAACCTTGGTCCGACCAATGGTGACAACATCACCAGGGGATAGAACTAACTCGGTGACGCGCTTGCCATCGAGAAAGGTACCATTCGTCGAGCCGAGGTCTTTGAGCACCAAGCGATCGCCTTCCGGCATGATCTCACAGTGCACTCCAGACGTCTTCTCGTCGGTGAGGACGATGTCATTACCCGTTTTGCGACCGATCCTAATGGTCGAGTCGCCAACGGGCAGAACTTCGCCAGCGCGATCCCCATCGAGGATCTCGAGGACGTAGTTGGCCATGTTTTTTGTGGTGAGGGGTCTCTTAGCAACGCACGCAGCATTGTGG
>CBFIIO010000061.1:0-21712 GCA_965662465.1 Planctomycetota bacterium
TCAAGGACCTTCTTGGCGCCAGGTATCTCATCGGCAGCCAAAACGCCACTCTGCTCCAGGGTTACGAGGGCTCGCTTGCTGGCGTCGAACTCGACTGGCAACGTGACTAGCGTGAAGACGGTGGTTGCGCTGAATAGGATGAGGCCCGCGATGGCAAGCCACGAGATTCCAGCGCCTGCCGACATGAAGATGCCGATCACGATTAGGATCTCGCCGGCGCCAGTGCCGAGCCCGGCGACCGGCACCCATGCTGATCGGAACTTCAGGGGCGCGTAACTCTGTGCATGCTGGATCGCGTGGCCAACTTCGTGGGCTGCAACGCCTAAGGCGGCAATGCTGCTCTGATGGTATACCGGCTCCGACAGGCGCAGAACCTTGTTGCGAGGATCGTAATGGTCGGTCAATTTGCCGCCGATCGGTTCGACTTGAACATCCTGGATGCCGTTGGCTTGCAGGATCGCACGTGCTACCTGAGCGCCATTGAGGCCAGATCGCGAACCAACCTGTGACCATCTTTGGAAGGTGCTTTTGACGCGGCTGCTGGCCCAAAGGCTTAGGACCATGCCAATGCCGAGGATCAGCCAATACCAGATAGGGTAAGCAGTAAAGTAATAGAAGAAGGCAAGCATGATGTTTCCTATTGGTTAGTTCATCCGACTCCAGTCTCAAGGTCAAGCTGATCCCGTCGTACGACTTTTAGAGAGCTTCTTCGAGCGACGGGCTTTGGCCATAAACCAGGAATTTCGGCTGCGTATGGCAAGAGGCTGCCATCCCATCGCCGCTCATAACTTCGTGTAGTAGTGGGCTTCTAAGAACAGCCGGTCTTTGTTTTTGCCGTGATTGTCGATCGAAGTCTCTTTGAGAATCCCGCCAAACCGAGCACGCTCCACCGGCAGCCGCGCAGTTCCCTGGACATTGGCGAGGAACGTCGTGGTGGAGCTGGACTCATCGGTGAGTTCATAGATGTCGTATTGATCCATGATTGGGACCATCACCGTGGTTGTCGATTTACCCGTCGAGATGGGAATGAAGATCAAGCCGTTAAAACCGTCTTGTCGGTTACGAAGCGCGGGATTCCCGTAAGAATCGCACTCTTCGATGAGACGCCCTTGCTGTCCGCTTCGGACGGAAGGAAGACCTGAGGTCGGTGTTCATTGTAGGACGCTTGAAGATTTCTAATGAAATCTCTTCATCGTCTGCTTTGGTGAATAGGTTGTAGAAGCGGCCGCCGTTGTCGAGAGCTTCGAGAGCGCTAGTGTAGTTCGTGTATGGGATGACGTCCTTCATCTGCACAAGTGTCATCTAGCTGAGCTGAGCATGCAATTTCAGCCCCAAAGCAAATCGACAGCAATTTGCATCCCCTGTGCGAGTATTTGCGCAAGCAATTCTAGGCTATGTCTTTCGGGTCCTATGACCGAATCCGGCTGCATCCATCTTAATGAAGTGCTGACGATTCCTGTCAACTGACTTGCTCATGACGATTGCTAGTTAGATCGCGTGAATCATCAGGCTGAGGCCGTGTTAATGACTGTGGGTGTCTTCGTTTGGTATGTGCGACATACCTTCTGGCAACCGTTCGCGACTGCGCGGTGTCACGAACTTGCCGGTCTCGCCGATGACGGCGCGGATGATGTTAAAGTATGTTTCCAATTGCACCGCGCTTGTCTGGAGGGGGGGGGGCTGCGGCTAGCAGCGAGTCGTCACTGCCGCCCGTTCGGAAGGTTGCCTTGCTCACGCGCTGGCTGCTTGCTGCTGGCCACTATGCGTTCGCTAGCGTACTTCGATGGCGACGCGTTGGCTCATACCGAATGATCCCGATGTCGTTCCTGTCGCTGGTTGGCGAAAGATGGTTGCTTGTGCAAAGAGTTGGCCAGTCCCCATGCAGATGAGCGGAATGAACTCGGGGCTAAAGGGTTGGATTGGGACAATCCAATCGGGAGTGATGAGCAGATTGCAGCCTGCCGAGATGGCGCTTGGCAGCGGCAGTGTTTGGCGTGCTCCGCCGAGAGCTAAGAACAGAATGTCATCAGCTTGCTCGTCAAGTATTGAGAAGCGCACGTTGCCGTTGAACAGCGGGGCAACTTCTAACTCGGCGCCACAAGCAGCTTCTTCTGATGCGGCAACCGTGTGGCCGGGCCTGACGGTGAGACTGGTCGCAATCGCGACGAATCCACCAGTCGCGTCTTGACGCAAGATTTCTAATTCTGTTGCGATCATGATGTCGGTCGTGCCTGCCGGCAGAGTCATCGTCAGGCTGCGCTGCAGTTCTTCAAAAGGGGCTGACCGGGCCGTGATTTCTAATTCGCGACTGCCGTCATTGCCGATATCGATCGCAACCTTGCCAGTTGGTGGACCGCTGCAAACGGTGATTGCTCCGTTTAGGTCAAGCTCGAGGGTCATGGCGTGGGCCAAGGTTACTTGCACGATGATTTCGCTAAGGCCGCTGCCTGCGCTACCAGTGCCGCCAGCAGGCGCCCATGCCGTAGCCTGCAGATCTACTCCGACGGATTCTGCGGTTTCGGATGTGATGATGCTGAGCGTAGCTTGGGATGGCGATGCAACCGGTCCCTGCGTTGTTAGGGCAAAGCAGCTTGGGATTGGGGTGCCCGCAGGGGTCACAAATTGAGTCTGCTTGCCTTCTTGGGTGGTCGCGGAGACGGAAAGGTCGCGATGTGCCGTGGCGCAGATCGTGATTGATTGCGCGAGCAATGCGGGCGTGCAGAGAGCGCTGATGACAGCAATTCTCCGAATCAAGGTGGGAGAGTTCATGGGGTGCCTTTGGGGTCTGTTGTTGGCGGGGGCTGCTCCATAGGGGCACCTTGGATATGTCCGCAGTGGCTGATACGTAACGTTATTTGTCTCGGAATTGTCTCGGTTAGGGCTAGGTGGGGGTCGGGCGTCGGTTGCGTCACGTGCAGCAGCGCGCCGCCAAGGCTTGCTAACGAGTAGGGCAGAGTGGGTTGCCACATTCCTTGCCCTACGGCTCGATTGCATCCTTGAGGTAAGGCCAGCATCTACGATTTGTCGTGATCCCATCCGCAACAAGAGGGTCGTCAAGCGAGCTTCGTCAACGGGAATCCTGGCTGTGATTGGGTGTCGATGCGCATGTCCCGTTAGCGTCTAGGCATCCGGGCGCAGCGCAGCATCGTTTGGATGCCGCTAGGCTACAGTTTGCCTTGCCGATGCCTTGAACTCGCTTGGCATAACGGAACAGAGTCTCTCTACTGTGCGAACATGACCGTTCCAGATGAAGCCCGCACGTGCATCGTCTTCGACTTTGAGACCACGGGGATTTCTCCAACGCAAGGCGATCGTTCTATCGAGATTGGCGCGATACGACTTCAAGGCGGTGAGATTGTCGATCGCTTCCAGTCCCTGATGCATCCTGGACGGCGAATCTCGCCTTTTATCGAGAACTTTACGGGCATAAGCAACGCGATGCTTGTGGACGCCGAACCTTGTGCAGTGGTGATGCAGCGGTTCTTCGACTTTGCTGGCGATTCGAATCTCGTCGCGCACAACGCCTCCTTTGACCGGAGATTCTTAGAGGCAGAATATGAGCGCATCGGGCGTCAGCATCACGGCACCTTCGCTTGTTCCATGCTAGCCGCCCGCCGTCTTTGCCCTGATGCTCCAAACCATCGGCTGGGGACCTTGGTGGATTATCTTACTTTGCCCAATGTCGGCACCTTCCACCGTGCGTTGGCAGATGCCGAAATGACTGCGTCACTGTGGCTGCGACTTCTCGACCTCCTAGGCAATCGCGGTCCCAGCAACGTCAGCTTCACTTCCATGGTGCGTCTTTGTCGCACCAGCAAGGCAGGCATGGGTAAGCTTGTTGAGCAACTCTGCGAAGCCTGAAACAGCGACTGCGAACCGTCGTTCTTAGGCGCGTTAGATCTGGGGCTTCTCAGCTTTCATTGGCGCTGATGCGCGCATAGATATCTCCAGATTTCACCTGCTCATTGCCAATTGTGAGTTGTTCTGCCATCGCCTTCCCCGACAGCCAATGTGTCGATAGCAGGCGATGCGACTCGCCTTCTGATCGGTTGAACTCATAGTCTCCGATCTCTTCAAGCCGCTCGATACAGCGCAGTGTTTTTTCGATTCGCGTCATCATGTATTCAAATGACAGCATCGGTATCGGGGTGCTTAGTCCGGTTAAGACCTCAAGCTCGAGGTCTTCGACGTCAATTTTGCAGAAGTCTGGTATCCCATACGTTTCGACTAAATTTTGCAGGGTGACGGTTTCGACTTCCACCGAGTAATCCCAAGTCAGCTTGAACTTGCTCAGCGCTTGCATTTGGTTTTGCCACTCTTGACCGGCCAGCGTCGTGATGGTTGGCGTCATGGCGCTGACATGCATTTGCGTTGTGCCAGCTTGCGAAGATACCGCTACTGGCAAAATGGTTACCTTTGGGTCCTTGCCGAATCGCCGCCGTAGATACTTGAGGCAGATTGCTTGCGGTTCGATCGCAATGACGGTTGCGCCCAGTTTGCGCCAGACTTTCGTTCGGTTTCCTAGATGGGCGCCGACGTCAAAGCAGAGGGCGTTTGCGGGAAGGTAAGCTTTGAAGAACTCTCCGAGTTGCGCCAGCTTTCCCGGCTGCCAGTAGTACATGGCGAGAGAGGTCAGCAAGCCAAATTGGTGCCGCAAAACATGAAGGATGCGTTTCATGAAGGCGCAGTGGAATCGGTGGCGATCTGTCGGGAAAGGACGTGCATGATCATATGTCATCACCACCTAGGTCAGCTGTCTGTGATCAGGGTTGTACTTCAAATCGCACGTTTGCGATCCATCTAAGAGGTTGCAGGTGTGCAGTTGCTGCCGCGAGCTAGGCTTAGGGGTTCGTTTGCGCAGATGTGCGCCGCATTCTGGTTGGCCGTATGTGTCTTTGAAGAAGGTGTTTGCAGAATTTTTCGGTGGTTTGCCAAGGCCCTCTTCGAGGGGGGCTGACGAGGACTTCTTCAGCATGCATGATAGGACATTGCGATCATTCTGATTGGCTGCATCCAACGTCGTGTCTGCGGCTAGGTAACTGCATGTCTCGATTTGCCTTTCTCTTGGCAGGTACAGAAGCCTGTTTTCGCGCGGAACCCACTCTGTCTGTGGCGGAGCTTCTCGCAAGTTGGCAGAGGAGAAGGTTTGTGCCACATGCTCGAAGACTTATTCGCACATGCAGAGAGTGTTGACCTGCCATGCAACTGTTGCTTTGTGAATCGCGTATACTTGCCTGCAACTGGCCGAAGGCATGTTCGGTAATCTAGCTTTTAACCTCAGGTCTCTTCTTATGTTTATGATCCAGCGAATTGCAATTGCCTTGTGCATGCTTGTTCCAGCTTCTCTCTGTGCGCAAGCGGCAGAGATCGAAAGCACTCCCCATTACTTTCGCATTGATTCGGGATTGGTCAGTAACAATCTGTCTGGCCCGGCAGCGATTGGCTTACCGCAGGTCGTTTGGTCGACCGTCGTCAGCATCGATGGCGTGTCGTGGCTGCGCCTCAACTACGGGAGCGTGTTGCTCTCGGGCAGCCCGAACCCCAGCGGCGATGGCTCGTTCCTTCGCATGACGTCGATGCGCGACGGTGCCGTGATGACGCAACACATGCGCCATGTTGACGAGTGGCAGAACACGTCGGCCTACTTCAACGGCGATGCGGTGCTCGTGGAACTGCTCGCACAACCGGGCACTGGTGCTAACCGCCTCATTATCAAGGGTGCGATAGCTGGTCCGATCAATCAGAAGGAGACGGATTCGATCTGTGGCACAGTCGACGATCGTCAGCCCAGCTCTGACGATCGCTGTGCGCGCGTCATGCCGATCGGCTGTAGCGCGTGGATGATCAATGATTGCAACCACTGCTTCCTCTCTGCTGGTCATTGCAACATCAGCGGTTCGCAGGTGATCCAGTTCAATACACCGCTATCCAGTGGGGCGGGCACGCCACAGGCACCGCCGCCGTCCGACCAATACGCGATCGACTCTGCGTCAATTCAAGAGCAGTCCGGTGGCACCTTTCTTGGCAACGACTGGGCGTATTTCGGTTGTTTTGACAACTCGACGACCGGGCTATCCCCGTATGCGTCGCAGGGGTCAGTCGCATTTGACCTCGTCAATCCGCCCAGCGTCGGAACACCTGCGCAGACGATCCGAATCACTGGTTATGGTACCACTAGCTCGCCGGTAACGCCGACTTGGAACCAAGCGCAGAAGACGCACACGGGGCCTTACTTTGACCTTTCTAGTGACGTCATCCAATACACGGTAGACACGACCGGCGGCAACTCTGGCTCCCCAGTTATCATTGAGGGCACGAATGACGCGATCGGGATTCATACCAACGCCGGTTGCAATAGCGTCGGCGGCAACCAGGGTTGCGCCAGCACGAACCCAGACCTACAGGCCGCTCTCGCGAATCCGCTCGGGGTCTGCTCTGGCACGTGCGGTGGCACTGCGTTGACAACGACCTTCGCAAACAATAACGGTGGTGCAGTAGGCGGAGCTGTTTACTTCGCTCTAGAGGGAGTTTTAGGTGGCGGTGGTGTGACGATCGCCGATCTCGATCTCAACTGCACGGGCACGGGTGGCGTAGCTGGAACCATTGACGTTTATTTTCAGTCAGGGTCTGCATTTGATCCACTCGGATCATGGGTGCTAATGACAAGTGGTAGTGGCACGACGGCTCCGGCCGGTTCGCCATCCAACTTCGTGCTCAATACGCCTTTGTTGATTGGAGAAGGCTGTGTCAGGAGTGTTGCGATCGTTGCCAATGGCTTTGGCCACGCCTACACGACGGCGACTACGCTGCCGTTAGTTTATGCGGACAGCTATTTGCGGTTGACGGGTGGTAGCGCCAGTAACGTAGCGTTCTCAGGTACAGTGTTCTCGCCGCGACTTGTAAACACAACGCTGAACTACACGGTCGGTGGTAGTTGTGGTGGCCTCGCGACGGCTGTCTCCGAAGGTGTAGCATGTGTTGACTTGAAGACATCTTTCTACGAACAATTGTCGCCGGCATCGATGGACCTTTCTGGACAGCAGATCCGCGCTGTCAATGGTCCCACTGGTTATTCGATTACGATGTTGCCTAGCACGATTCAGCCAGTCGGCACGGTCGATCCATTGGCAGTTCCACTTGCTCTTGGTGACGACGTGCAGGTTGGTGTTGGCACGCTCGGATTTACTGTTGGCTCGAACTGTCAGGTGGCTCGAGGTCCTGGTAACTCGAACCAGTGGTCACCGACCGTTGCGGGCATGCTAGGTAACCCTGCAGATGCAATGTATGCGTGGACGGACTTGCAGCCGGATGCGTCTGGGTCTGGTCTCGTTACATACGAAGAGTCTGGGACGCAGTGGATGGTCACTTACGATGGTGTGTACTTGTGGGGGACGACAGACCCAGTCACGGTGCAGTTCCGCGGCAATGAGTCCAACGGTAACTTTGTGATCGCGTTTGGTTCGCTTGGCACCACGGGCCCTGAAGACTGGCTCGTTGGCTATAGCGTTGGCGGACCAAGCGACGACCCCGGTTCACGTGACTTGAGCTTGACGTCTTTGTTCCCGTTCTCGACGGCGACCGTAGACGCAGACCCGTTGACCTTGGCAGCTGTCGGCACGCCAGTGCTTGGCCAGCCGTTTGATCTGACGACGAACGGCATTGAGCCATCGGCGGTGTTCCACCTCGGTGTGATTGGTTTGACTGCTGCCGGTTTGCCGCTGAGCTTTGTTTCGCCATCTGCGCACCCACAGTGCCGTATCAATGCCGCGCCGAATGTTGTGGTGGGACCGACGGTGATCTTCGGTGGCTCGGGTTCACATACTTGGCAGGGGCTCGATTTGACGAGCGTCGGCATCGTAGGCTTTGATCTCTGGTTCCAATCGGTCACCTTAGACCTTAGCGGTATCAGTGCGAGCACGCGGACGTCGAATGCGATCAAGGCGACTACCGGATTCTAAGATTCCGGCTGAGTTGAAGGTCGGCCGATACGTGGCCGGCCTTCAGCATGCTGCGGCGATCTCCCCGCGTATTGCGAGATAACTGCCTCGCGATTGCGGGGAGCGCGCGGGCAGGCGGTTGGTCTTTCCGTCAAGCCGCTGATATAGCGTATGTCGCTGGCTCGGCCAGATTCGAGATGTCAGACTCGGGCCTATTAAGCTGGGTCAGGACCCCATAGGTCAGGAATCCAGTGCCGGGATCCAGTGCAGGGATCTAGTGCCGGGATCTAGTGCCGGGATCTATTGCAGGGATCTATTGCAGGGATCTAGTGCAGGGATCATGCGCCGATTGCAATAGGTGTCATCTTCAAGCTTTCGAAGTGGCTGCGCTCGAGGTGATGCAGCAGATACCAAAGCGCTCATGATGAGCTGCTCTTATCATCTTTGATTAGGTTCTGGACGCGCATAATCAGGTGGCTGAGCTTGAATGGCTTTTGGATAAAGGCAGCCTGAAGCTCTTCAATCTTGCCGTCGCGTATTTCTTCGCCAGTATGACCAGACATGAAGAGCACCTTGATGTCTGGGCGTAGCTCTCGGACGTTTTGAACGGTTTCAGGGCCACTCATTTCGGGCATCAATACATCAGCGATGATCAGTTGGATTTCCGATTGGTGATCCTTGGCTAGGCGTATGGCTTCCTTGCCAGACGAAGCTGATAAAGCGTGATAACCATGCTTGCGGAGTATGCCGCACGTCACATTGCGGACGGGTGGGTTGTCTTCTACAACTAGAATCGTTTCGTGGCCGATTACTACCGGGCGCTTGTCTTCTGTTTTTGCTGCCAGTTCTGGCACGCGGTCTGTCAGCGGCAGCACTATTTGGAATGTTGCGCCCCGTCCAGGTGCGCTTTCCACGGATATCTGACCGTTAGATTTCTCGATTATTGCATAGGCTGTCGATAGGCCCAGGCCTGTTCCTAGGTGGCGTGGCTTGGTTGAGTAAAACGGGTCAAAGATGTGTGTCTGCACTTCTTGGCTCATGCCACACCCTGTGTCACGAACTGTGACTATTGCGTGTGTGCTTTCGCCTACGACTAGTCTTTTCACGACGCCATCGCCAGCGTTAGCGATGTCTAGTTCGATCGTAAGTGTGCCGCCGTCAGGCATGGCATCTCGAGCATTGACACAGAGATTCATCAATACTTGCTCGATCTGCGTTTGGTTCGCAAAGATCCATACAGCATCGGATTTTTCGACGATGTGTAAGCGAATGTTGGAGTCGATAAGCCGTTTCATCATGTCCGCTAATCCGCGGATTACGATGGCCAGGTCCATGCTGATAGGCGGCTGCACATGATCTTTGCTGAACGCTAGTAATTGGCTTGTTAGTGCGCTTGCTCGGTTACAAGCGTCGCCGATTTCGCAGACATGCTCGTGTGCATCAGGGTCGTCGCTAACGATGTCACGAAGCAACTCTTCGTTGCCCATCACTACAGTCAGGATGTTGTTGAAGTCGTGAGCCATACCGCCAGCCAATCGTCCAACCGCCTCCATTTTTTGTGACTGCAGCAGTTGTGCATTCATGGCCTCGATTTCCCTGTTTAGGGTGCGGTTGTGTCTTCCTAGGCTGAATGCCTGAATCAGAGACATCACTCCTAGCAAGCACATCGAACTCAATGCAATGACATTGCGGATTGGGACCAGGGATGGTGCCAATACTCCCGTTAACGGCCCGATGAAGTGGACCGCAAGAATCGCTAGCGTCAGTCCTACAATGACGATCTCTACATTTGCCGAGTCAATTCTGGATGGGTGATCAGCAGGATGATCTTTGCTTTGGGAGGGGCATGCAGCGATGAGCCGCGCTGTGAGTGTGAACCCTATGTATGGTAGGAACCAAATTAGGCCTAAGGGCTCGAGCCCGATCCATGGGATCCATTCCTCTTGCGTCATCAACTCGACAATGTCGACAGCGAGCAAGAGCAACCCGACAAGTGCTAGCGAGCCGTAAATTAGCCGCCATTGTGGTTGGACGCTGAATGCGCGTAGCCAACTAAAACGCAGCACCAGGAAGGCATCAAATGGAATGAATAGAAATAGCGATCGACCCCATCCATCGCTCTCTGGCATCCCGCTCAACCATGGTGCGAGTGTGAAATACGTGTAGAGGGCAAGGACCGAAAATAGTACTGCGGCCAGCCGCGTCCGGAACGGGCGGTTCTTGGTCGTCCAGCCCGCTTGGCGGTCAGGTTGCATTTCAGCAGCAACTAGAAACAGCGACATGCCTAGCGCCAGTAGTCCGTCAAAGATGGCGTTGCCGGCTTCACTTTCTGCATACTCATCTGGTGCAAAGCCCATAGAGAGCTTTGCAACAATCCAGATAAATATGCCTGTAGCTAGGGCCCACTGAAACAATCTGCGTTCCCTGTGGATGCTGCGAGATTGCAGGCAAGTGACGAATGCTGCAAGGGTGATGGCACCCAGTATCACATCGGCAAAAGCATCCTCGTAATCACTAGCAAGGGTCTCACTGACCAGAGAAGGAACCAGATACGGAATGCCAGCTATGATTTGCAAGCTGATCAGGAGCAGCAGCAATCGATCACTGTAGACGGTTGCGATGACGCTTCGCAACCCAGGTTGCTTCCGGGCAATTTCGATTCCAGAACTCTGCAGCATGGTATCTCGAACCAGTCAGGTTCACGATGATTGGTTCACTTGCGTACGCAGAGAGACCCCTAATAGATATCTGACCAACATCATGCCACTGTCAGTTGGATAGCGTCAAGGCAGCAGATCCGTGCTCGCATGACTGTATTGAGTAGTCATTAGGCATCCGCGTGCTTGGCCAGATCTCTGCGGAGACGTTGTCTACGCACTAAGTAGGCATTCGATCGAAGTCCTCCGACCATGGCCTTTAGTGGGTGGCATTCGGTGCAAGCAGCGCCCGCTATTTGGAGTAGCGCTGGCGCAGTTCTGCGGCGCGAAAGGCCGTATCCCTATCCTTTAGTTCTTGGCGGATCGTTTTCACTGTTGCCGCCTGAACCCGGCCCTTTCGATTGCCCCAGGCAAATCTAACGAACGATGCAACGTCTGCTAAGTGCTGATCTGAAATCGCTGTGTTCAGCTTTAGGCCAGGCATTGCAGCAGCGGGCTGATAGTGCTTCCCGGCGACTTTGATTGGGCCCATTAGGCCTTGCAGAAGTATGGCAGAAAGCCGATTGGAAGAACCGGTTGCCCACTCCGACCCTGCTAGTGGGGGGCCCAGCATGGGTAGGCCCTTGCCATCAGCACCATGGCAGGCCATGCAGTTAGTAATGTAGATCTGCTCGCCGCGACGAAACGCTGCAAGATGCTGCTTGTCTCGCGGTATCGGGTGTGCGGCAGCGGTTGTTTTGATGCTGATGCAGTGACGGAGATAGTCCAATAGCTTCTGGTCGTTGCAGTCGTCGCCAAGCAGTTTTAGAAATCTTGCCTCACGTCCGGCAAGGCCATGAATGGCGCACTCGCGAACGTATTGATTGCCGCTGTGCTGACGAAGCAATGTCGCTAGCAACTGTAGAGCGGGATCAGAAGGAATGCTGCCAAGGGTGACCGCCAACTGTCGTATCACGACCATCTGTGCCGATCTTGATAGCTCAATGAAGCGCGGCAATAGCTTCGTCAGCTTATCGCTGTGCGGCAATTGTTCTGAAAGTCGGATTGCTACTTCTAGTACGTGGGCATCTTCTGACTGCAGCGCTGCACGAATGGCGGTGCTGTTGATGGCTTGAAGGCCTTCCAATGTCCATAGAGCATGAATCTGGCCAAGCGGTTCTGTGATGTTGCCAGCGAGTTCGTTGAGTGTTGGCACCACTGCGAGATCCTCACGATCAATGAGCAACTGCTGCGCAGTATCTCGCCACCAACCATTGGCGTGGCAGAGGTCTGCGACTAGTTCTTTGGCGGATTTGTTGCGCAGTTGAGGCCTTGCCCCAGTGGATCTATCGCGGTATCGGATGCGGTAGATGCGTCCCAGTTGTGGGTGACTTTCTAGATCACGATGGGCGACATGCTCGCGAAGATAGCGCGTGAGATAGGCGCGATGCTGGACGATCCCGTGGTAGAGGTCGACCATGTAGATGCAGCCATCGGGTCCATTCGCCAAGTTGACCGGACGAAAACGTTCGTCGGTTGAAGCCAAGAACTCTCGGTTCGCTAGCGCATGCTTGCCCGAGACCAATCCATCTTGACTGCTTAGCTCGAGCATCCGCACGAAGTGTGCTGATGGTTCGCAGAAGAATGCCGTATTGCGATACTTTGGCCCGAATTGATCGCCGCGATAAACCAGTGGTCCGCATGCTGCCGTCACAGCGGTTAGATAACCCTTGTCGTCGATTGCGCCTTCGCCACCGCGATTGACGCCTGGCGTGATTCTCGCCGGGAACACTTTGTCTCGGTAGGAGAGCATCGCCGTGTGGCCCATTGCCAACTGTGAGTTGGGGTTTTGCCGGAGAGTATTGGGTAGCAGTTGATAGGCCTTCATGCCAAACCAATTCTCGTTGTAGTAAAGGCGACCATAGTTGTCCTGCGAGAGGCCCCACTGACCGCGAAACGCTGTGCTTTGCTTGACCCATTTGCCGTCAACCTCGCGGTAGCGAGCATCGGATTTGACGTTGTAGATCCAGTTGTCAAGACCACGAAGTAAGCCGTTTGCGCGGTGTTCGACATTTTGGTTGTCGGTGTAGTTTTCATCCACAACCGTCATCGCGCCTGCTTTGTCGTCTACGTTCTCGACGTAGTAGAGCTTGTTGTGACCGCCGTAGAGAATCCCTTGCTTGTAGAATGCAATCGATCGAGGCAGCACTAAGCCGTCAAGGAACACGCTATAGTCGTCGTATACTCCGTCCCAATCGGTGTCGGTTAGAATCGAGATGCGGCCGATCGGCAGGTCTTGGTCTTTGGCATTCGCGTCGAGCATGTATGCGCGCATCTCGACAACCCACATGCGCCCATCGCCGTCGAAGCGAATGGCAACAGGGCTCTGAATCATTGGGTCGTTGGCTGCGACTTCGATCTCGAACTCTTCGTGTAATTCAAACGCCTTCAGCGCTTGTGCTGGCGTCAATGCAGGTGCTGGCGGGATCTGGTCAAAAGGGATTGCGTAGGTGTAGCCCTTCTTCTTTGTTGCAGTTGGTTGAGCTTTAGTCGCTTTGGCTTTGCCTGCCGTTGCTGGATCTTGCGCAGCTATCGATACAAGTCCTATGCAGGGTAAGTAGGCTGCTAGGCCAAGTGTTCCTAGGGGAATGTGCACAGGCGTACGTTCGCATACGAATGGTCTTGTGTCGAGGTGCTGGTGGTAACGGGTAGAGGAATGGGAAGGCGGCAATGTTCATGCTCAGGTCTATTGGCGCCATTCCTCAGTGATCAATGCCCGAAAGTCTCGTGGCGTAGCCTGGCGCGGAAATGTCCGCTTGGTCATGCGGTTTGCTTTCTAGAGTGTGGTCATCTCTGTTCGTTCGGCCCGCAGCCTGACATGTCCCGGTGGCTCAAGCGGGAATGGGTAGCACAAATTCTTTTGCAGCGGTCATCACCGCGAGACGGCGGCTACGTGTTTGTGTATCCCTGTTAGCTGCTTCTCAAAATGTGCAATCAGAAGCCTCACGTCTTGGACGGTCGTCAACAGAACTTCCTTCGGCAGCGATATAGAGGCGCGTTTGGCAGCAGGTTGGCATCGAAGAAGTGTTGCCGCGGTTAGTTAGCGAAGAAGGGCGAATGAAGCTGTCGAGTGGTTGTGCAGGCGTTTCTGAGAATGGATCGAGAACAACACTGATTGCGCCACATGCGGTAGGCAATAATTGCGGGGCTGATGTCAATGTTCGGACCAAAGTAAAGGTCGTGAGATCATCGTATTAAGGTTGTAGCGATGCCTTCCGATTTTGCCTGCGCCCCTCCGGGCGGCTACCTTCCTACCGGCCGCACCGCATGGATGGGGGAGTTCCATTTGATCATTTGATCAGCCCCTAGATCTGCGCGGACTGACTGGCGATACCTCGAATACACACAACAAAATGAAACTCCAACTTTGCATTGCATCCACTCTCGCGCTCGCAGCAACTGCTTCTGCACAAGTCGTTGCCGTGGACAACTTCAGCTACACTGGTGAACTCACCAGTAACGGTTGGGCCGCGCATAGTGGCGCTGGTAACCGTCCCATTAACTCGGATGGCTCTGTCACGACGCTCGATTTCCGAGGTGGCTCGGGTGAAGACATCAGCTTGCCATGCGCGCAGTTTGCAGATGACGCAACCTGTTACGCGTCCTTCACTCTCAATGTGCCGTCGGGTAGCCCTGTTGACCCAGACAACAACGGTAGTTACTTCGCGCACTTTAAGGATGTGAGCTTCGGGTTCCGCGCGCGCACTGGATTGATGAGTCCCGCAGCGAATGGTGACTATGGTATTGGCATCAACGCGAGTAGTTCCAGCATTGGTGGGGGAGCCGTTTGGGCTTCTGACCTTTTGTTCGATACGAACTACCAAGTGGTGATCAACTTCGACGCACTGACCGGCACGAGTCAGTTGTGGATCGATCCTACGTCGAGCGCTAGTACGTCCGTTAGCCATACCGGGTCGCAAACGGGGACGATCATTAACAACTTCTCTTGGCGTCAAGCGAGCGACCACACTGGCCTAATCACCGTGGACAACCTTGTTGTTGGTGGTAGCTTCGCCGACGTTACGGTTGTTGACACGGCGAATAGCTTCCTGGCAGCGGAAACGGAGTCTGGCTGTAACGGTCTTGTCTTGCACTACACGTCGTCGACTACGCCACCTAGCCCTTCGTCGCCTGCTACTTGGGCAGCTGGTAGCAGTGCTGTGCTTACCGTCACCAACATGGATGACACGGTGAGCATTGGTGTGTTGGTGTTTGGCAACTCTTCGGTCAACTTGCCGTTGTTTGGTGGGCAGTTGCTCGCTTCTCCTGATGTCATTCAGGTCGTAGCCGGCTCAGCCGGTCAGGCTAGCGTGCCCCTGACCATTCCAGCAGGCCTTGGCGGAGCTGCGTTCTACACGCAATTTGCCGCGTTTGATTCGTGCGTGTCAGCTGGCTCGTTTGCGTTCTCCAACGCGCAGCAGCACATCCTCCCGTAGTCGAGGAACGCCGGCCGCATTTCGCGGCCTAACGATCTGCCGCTGCCGAAATCGGTAGCGGTGCAGATCGAACTGGCGCACGTTGCACAGGCGTGCATTGAACTGGCGCAGGTTGCATGGGCTGACGTCGGCAGCTACCTGTTTGCAGATTGACGCGTCAAAGTTTTGGCGGCGACAGCGACTTATAATGAAGTTACGGCGAACTTGGTGCTGCGCGCCATCTGCAGCTTCTAAGTTGTTCCACGCTTGCGCTTGTTCTTCTTGGGTCGCTTTTTGATGCGTTTCGCATCCGCGACGTCGCCGGCAGTCTCTGATTTGCTCATGGTCAACTTTAGTAGCGCGGCCTGACTGCGCAGCGGTTGATCGGTGCCACATTCGTTTCGCACACTTGTGCCGTCGGGCAATATCTTGTGAGCTTTGACAGTGTCGTCTAGTGACATGTTGAGCACTTCGTCGATGACCCGCTGCTTGAGATCCGTATCGAGTATTGGGGCTGCGACTTCCACTCGGCGATCGAGATTACGAATCATCCAGTCGGCGGAAGACAAGAATACTTCCGGGTCACCGCTGTTCTCGAAGTAGTAGACACGGCTATGTTCCAGGAACCGGTCGATGATGGCGGTGACTGTGATGTTGTCGCTCAGTCCTTTAACGCCAGGTCTCAGGCAGCAGACACTGCGCACGCAAAGATCAATTTTGACGCCAGCGCGGGATGCCTCATACAGGGCGAGGATGATCCCTGGGTCGGCGAGATTGTTTAGCTTGGCCTTGATGGTGGCTGGCTTGCCTCTCGTCTTGTTGGCGATCTCTTTTTGGATGCGCTCTATAATTTGATCGCGCAAGTTGAATGGTGCGACTAACAGGTGCTCCATCTGTGGTGCACGAGTGAAGCCGGTGATCATATTGAATGTCTCGGCAACCTCTTCGCCAACGTCATGCCTGGCGGTGATGAATCCGACGTCGGTATAAAGCCTCGCTGTAGAGGGGTTGTAGTTGCCGGTGCCGATGTGGCAGTATCGTTGCAGGCTATTGTCGTCTTCGCGGCGAACAATCAGCGTGCACTTCGCGTGGGTTTTCATGCCTACAATGCCATAGACAACATGCACGCCGGCGCGTTCCATGCGGCGCGCCCATTCGATGTTGGCGGCTTCATCGAAGCGTGCTTTGAGTTCGATGATGGCGGTGACTTGTTTACGTTCTTGGGCCGCTTCAATCAGTGCCTCGACCATTACGTTTTTGTCGCCGGCACGATAGATCGTCTGCTTGATCGCTAATACTTGCGGATCTTTCGCCGCTTGGCGGACGAAATCCTCGACCGTTGCGAAAGAGTCATAAGGGTGATGGAGGAGGATGTCGCCGTCTCGTAGGTCGGCGAACATTTCGTCGCCTGACCGCCACCGCCACTGCCGGCGAGGCTTGCTTGGCTCGTCTCTCAGTGTCGTTTTGTCGATTAGGCTATAGAGTTCCATGATTCGGCCAAGGTTGACCGGCCCTTCGCAGAAGTAGATGTCGTCGTGCTCTAGCTGGAATGCACGCTGAAATCGTTCGAGGACTTCTGGGTGTGCGTCGCTGTCGATTTCTAAGCGTACTGGTTCTCCACGTCGTCTTTTGAGCAACTCTTTCTCGATGGAGCTCATCAAGTCTTTGGCTTGACCTTCATCAACTTCAAGGTTGCCGTCACGCGTTACCCGGAAGTTTGCGGTGTGCATGACTTCCAGTCCCGGAAACAGTGTATGCAGGTTGGCTTGGACGAGATCTGCGGTGAACACGTAAGCAGGTTTGCCATCCTGCTCCGGTAGTCTAAGGATGCGCGGTAGTGTTCGCGGCACTTGGACTACTGCCATGCGATGCGGCCGACGCGTTTTGTGTGGGTCCCTCAGCAACAATACGATGTTGAGTGACTTGTTGAGCAAGACCGGGAACGGGTGGGCTGGGTCAATCGCGAGTGGGGTTAGAATTGGATAGACTTCGCGTTCGAACCAAGAGTCGACCCATTGCTTTTGATTGCCTGCTAGTTCGCGGATCGAGGGGAATAAGAAACCCTCTCGCATGAGTTCTGGCAGTAGGCGTTCACTCCATGCCTCGTGCATGTCTTTGGCGAAGGCACTCACTGCAGTGCGAACTAGATCGAGCTCTTCGGTTGGGCTTAGGCCGTCATGACTTTCGGTCTGTAGGCCGGCGTCGACCATTTCCATGATCCCGGCAACGCGGATCTCGAAGAACTCATCGAGATTGGTGCTGGCGATAGCTAGGAATTTGACGCGCTCCAGCAGCGGGTTGTCGGCGTTTTCTGCTTCCAGGAGGACCCGACGGTTGAAGGCGAGCCACGATAATTCGCGGTTAACAAAGAGCGTCGGTTTGTCGAGCGACGAAAGCGGCGTGTCTGCAAGCGGTCCTGACCCGGCACCAGTTTTGGCCTGCAAGCTAGAGCCTGCGTCGGCCTTGCCAGTGCTAGAAGGGTAATCGTCCGCCATTGTTGGTATATCGACTAGTCCTTACTGGCGACCTAAACCGAGCTCAAGGTGGATACTCGCATCGGCTAGATAATTCGTAGACTTGCCTACCCAGTGGACTCTTATGCCCGATGGCGCCTGCGTAGATACGACCTCAAGAGTCCAGAAATCCTCAGTTGCCTTGCATGTATAACGGCAATAGATTCATGGCCTAAGGCCTGACGACGTTGTCTTATTTGACCAAATGATCGAGCACATCCGAATCGGAATCGTCGATATGGGCTCGAACGCTGTGCGCTTCATGATCGCGGAAGTAAGCGGTGAGGAGCAGCGAATTATCGAAAGTCATCGGTTGCAGGTTCGGCTCGGCAAAGAAGTCTTTGCGACCGGTCTGATCCCTGAGTCGGCGATCGAAGATACGGTGGATGCGTTTCGCCGATTTCGGGCCAGTTGTGATCAGCATGATGTCCAGCGATGTCGTGTTGTTGCTACTTCGGCGATGCGGGAAGCAAGTAACCGTGATGAGTTGGTTCGCCGTGTGGCTGATGCCTCGCAGTTTGAAGTCGATGTGATTTCAGGAACCGAAGAAGCCTACCTGCTCAAGCTGGGTGTCGAAACGAGGGTCGATCTGCGTTCGGGCCGCTCATTGCTGGTGGATGTTGGGGGCGGCTCAGTCGAAATCGTTGTTGTAGATGCTGGCAACGTTGAGAGCGCTCACTCTTATAAATTGGGGGCATTGCGTTTGCAGGAGATGTTCCGTGACGTAGAACCCAAGCAGTTCCTTGAGTTGTTGCAGCGGCACTTGACCGGCCTTGGTCATCGTCTAACCGAGCATCTCGATGGCGATCGCATTGATCGTTGCGTCGCGGTTGGTGGCAATGTTGACAGCTTGGCTGAGTTGATTGCAGGGCGGATCCCCGTCGAAGATCAAGATGGTGTAGAGCAGATCCGGACCACGGATCTCGATGAAGAATTACGCCAGTTGACTAAGCTGACGCTGCAACAGCGAATTGATGAACTAAGGCTTCGCCCTGATCGAGCAGACACGATCATTCCTGCTGGAGCTGTTTACTTGCATCTGGCAAAGCTTGCCGGAGTCGACTGCCTCTCGGTTCCCCGCACTGGTGTTAAAGAAGGTTTGCTTGTTGAGGCCAGCAAGGTGAACCGCACGTCGTTTGTGGCCGAAGACCACGTTGATGTCGTTTTGGCGTCGTGTCGAGCTATGGGCAAACGGTTTGGCTACGAGGTCAAGCATGCAGAGTCTGTGCTGCTTTTGGCGCAACAGCTATTCGACCAGACTAAGGATCTACATCAATTGGATGGTCATGCACGCGTGCTATTGCAGGCTGCCGCTTTGCTGCATGACATTGGGGTGGTCGTCAATAACGACGGGCATCATAAGCACTCACAATACCTAATCGAATCTACGGCGCTCGTTGGTCTTGGTCGATCGGAACGGCATATTGTCGCGCTAGTGGCACGCTACCATCGCAAAGCTTTGCCTACTCTTGAGCACAGCGACTTCTCACGGCTACGAAGACGTGATCGCGAGATGGTTGAGCGGCTCGCATCACTGCTCCGGCTAGCCGATGCCCTTGATCGTCAGCATGCGTCAGTTGTAGCGGGTGTTGGTGCAGCCGTTCGCGGTGACAAGCTAGAGTTGTCTCCTTTGCTTCGGTCTGGCAAAAGTACCGGCTTGACGCTAGAGATCGCTGCGATCAAGCGAAAGGGCGTCTTATTTGAAAGGGTTCTAGGGCTCAAGCCGGTGCTCACATGCGCAGCGACCATGCGGGATTAAGGCGTAGCAAGTC
This sequence comes from Planctomycetota bacterium, assembly GCA_965662465.1. Lineage (GTDB taxonomy): Bacteria > Planctomycetota > UBA1135 > UBA1135 > UBA2386. Next base: position 19,334 of record CBFIIO010000061.1, read on the forward strand.
GGCGTCTTATGATGGGGGCATTATCAGGTTGCTGCGGCTCCAGCAGTGGATCCCGTTTTTCGCCTCTGATGGAGTTGGCTAGTACAGCAGCGGCGAGGAAAAGATCTTTTTGGGATACCGTTGATCGCGTGCGCTATTCTGACTGCTATGCGCTGCTTCCTCCTGCTAAGCATATTGCTGGTCGCCGCTAGTTCTGTCTGTGCGCAAAACGCGCCCGCACGATTGCTTGTTGGCTACTGGCACAATTGGAGCTCTCCAAACGTTCTCCAGCTAGCTGCCGTGCCGGAGGCCTTCGACATCATCAACGTCTCGTTTGCGACGCCGACTGTCGCGAACGGTGCATCCATGCAGTTTGCGCCGTTTCCGACTGCCTATCCGACCAACCAGAGCTTCATCCAAGATGTTGCCTTGCTGCAGGCTGCTGGCAAGAAGGTGTTGATCTCGATTGGCGGTGCGAATGATCCGGTTGTGGTGGACTCAGTTGCCGATGCGCAGACGTTTGCATCATCCATGCTGCAGCTGATCACGACCTTTGGCTTCGATGGAATCGACATCGATTTAGAGGGCGCTTCATTCTCGCTGCAGGCCGGCGATACTGACTTTCGGAATCCGACTACGCCGCGTGTCGTGCATTTTATTAGTGGCCTGCAGCAGTTGCTGACACAGTTGCCATCTGACTTTATCTTATCAGCGGCTCCAGAGACCGCGATGGTGCAAGGTGGCATGAGCACCTACGGCGGTGTTTGGGGGTCTTATCTACCGTTGCTGCATGCGTTCCGCTCCCGCTTCGATTGGGTGCACGTGCAGCACTACAATACAGGCACAATGTATGGCCGGGATGGCCAGATCTATACGCCGGGCACCGTCGACTTCCACGTTGCGATGGCGGATGCATTGATCGGAGGCTTCACGCTGTCGAATGGGATTCCTTTCGACCCATTTGAGCCGCATCAGGTGGCGATAGGGTTGCCGGCAACATCCAATGCGGCGGGTAATGGCTATACTGCTGCAAGTTTGGTTCATGAAGCCCTTGACCGTTTGATCCTCGGCAAGTCTTCGACTGGTTATCAGTTGGCAAACCCAGATGGTTATCCAAGCTTTCGGGGCTTGATGACGTGGTCGATCAATTGGGACGTTGTTGCGAACAATGCTTATTCCCAGCCGCATCGTGGGTATCTAGACGGCGTGTTCTTGAAAGTAGATACAGCTGCGATCTCGGCCGGCAGTGGCGGCACTGCTGCTTTTACGCTCACAGCTGGGCGGGCTAACAAGGCGCGGAACCACCTCTTGTTGGTCGGCTTTACCGGTACCTCACCTGGTTCTTTGCTGCCGGGTGGGGCAGTGTTGCCCTTAAATATAGATGCGTTGAGCTTGACCGCCGTGAATCCTGCGTTGAGTTCGGTCTTCGGCGGGTTTGTTGGCACCTTAGATGCAAATGGCGAGGGCACTGCGCAGTTGGTTATGCCATCCATTCCGGAGTTGGCTGGTCTGTCGTTATCATTCGCCTATGCGCTATCACCGTGGGACTTCGCTTCGACCAGTGTCCAGGTGATGTTGACGCCATAAGCTTGATTGTGAACCGCGTGCATTGCGAATGCGGGGCGGCTAGTTTGCTCATTCTTATGTCCGGAGATTGACACTCTGATAGGTGCTTGCAGCAGCACTCGGGCTAAGATCCTCGACTCACACTCCCTAAGGATTCGCGCATGACTGGCAACACTTTCCCCAAGCTTCACAACGCCGCCTGGCCCGGCCTCGTCGGCAAAGAAGAAGGCACCGATAATCCACCTATTCCGTTTGAGCAAATGCTGGAATGGACGGCGAATGCCGATGTCGGCGGTAAGAAGTTCGACGGCATTGACCTGTTTTTGTCGGCGCCACACACCGACATTGATTCCAGCAAAGAAGATCTGCAGCGCTTAGCGGATCAGGTCGGCGCGAAAGGCTTAGTGATAGGTTCGCTGGTGGCGCCCGTTTGGGAACCGACCGGTGGTGGTTCGGCGATGGGCAGTGATCGCGAGCGGGAAGCATTTTTGACGCAGGTCACGAAAGCTTGCCGGATTGCTCGCGACTTACGCGAGATTGGTATCCGCCCTTACGGCATCGTGCGCATTGACTCGGCGGCTGGCGTAGGAGATTGGTCGAAAGACCCTGACGGTAGCCAAAAGATCATTGCCGAGACGTTCCGGAAGGCTGCTGATATTGCTTCGGACCACGGCGAGCGACTTGCTGCCGAAGGCGAGATTTGCTGGGGTGGCATGCATAGCTGGAAGCGCATGCACGAGCTGCTAGAGCTAACGGACCGCAAGGGGACGCTCGGCTTCCAGGCAGACATGGCGCACACGTTGCTATACACACTCGGCTACAATGCTCCTGAGG
>CBFIIO010000062.1:0-20887 GCA_965662465.1 Planctomycetota bacterium
GATAGTTGGGGCGGATGACGAAACCGTTTCGAAGCGCTGAGGACGCCATGAACTTCCGAGCTGCCATCTCGCAATGGCAACTGGCTGCACGCACCGACGTCAAACGGGCTTCATCGCTACCGTCCTCGATGTTCGATGAGTGCGATCCAATGCTAGAGGCTCGGCTTGCCGAATCGGTCGAAGCCATGATGCACTGCTTGCATCAGCCTGAAGCCACCGCACTAGCGAAGATAAACGCCAACGAAGACGCGGAAATACGCACTGAGAAAGTCGAGATTGATGAGCTCAGAAAACTACCAACGATGGTGCCCAGGGAGCCGGTGCAACTAGATCTGGAGAGCGGCATCTCCGCCGAGTATTTGAGCTTGCTGATCGACACCTGCACCACTGGCGATGAATCTTCTCAAGCCGCCGCTCGCGACTTGCTCGAACAAGACTTCGCAATTGCCGCGAACCAAGACCTAGAAACCGCAACCCAAGTGCTGGCAGCATGCCTGAATGAGCTGGAATTTGTCGACCAGCATAATGACGAAACGCAGAGACGCCTAACCGAGCTTTGCGGAGCCATTGCTGCGTCGGTCATTCTAGAAAGCGATTCGGAGCGCGATAGACCGTGAGCGTAACGTCTCGAGAACAACGCCAGCAGAGTGCTGTCATTGACTTCGCACATGCTCTGGTCAACGCCATGCTCAATCGCCTACTGCATTCACGCAGCAGTCGATTTGTCGTGGAATCGATGCAGGAGGTAGTTGATGCACTCAACGTCGCAAACCAGCTTGGCGTTGAGCTCCCGCTGCAGCTTCAAATAGATGGCCGTCGACTCTGCCATGATGGCAAGTCGCTGGAAGGACCTAGCCTGCAAGCGCGCTCATTGCTCGAGCAATGTCAGCAGCGTGAAATCGCAATGTTGGCGTTTCGCCCCGGTCTCAGCGGACCGGAAACAAACCGACTCTTTGACCTACTGCTGCTCCCCGAAAATATCGAGGCCCTGAATCGCAATCACCGCGAGGCTACCCTGCTCGCCTTCGGCATTCAGCATGTCAAAGTAACGCTGCAAACCCCTGCTGACCCCGACGATCGCCGCATCGGACTCGATGACCAGGGACGGGCGCTACATCGCTACCAAGACCTTGCCGAGGCCCTGCAGCGAAACCATCGCCTAGCACACCGAGACCATGAGCTAGCTGCCGACATCACCGCAACCGCAGTGGAACGAGCCGTTCTCGATCTCGACGAACCCAGCATGCTGCTATCGCTGTCGATGAAAGATGACGTCGATCGCTTCACGGTAGGTCACTCCGTGCGGGTCGCCTTGCTTGCCTTACAGGTAGCGAGAACGATGGGTGCAAGTCGAGAGCAACTCGTACACATCGGAAGCGCGGCGTTGATGCACGACATAGGCAAGTCGAAGGTACCGCAAGAGATTCTATTCAAGCAGGGACGGCTCACCCAGGATGAGTGGCAATGGATGGCACAACATCCTCGACTCGGCGCGCAGATCTTGATCGAACAACACGAAAGCGTCGACCCCCGCACAATTGGAGCAGCATTCTGTCACCACATGGGTCCAGATGGTGGTGGCTATCCTGACCCCCTGGTGCCAACACCTCCGAGTGCAACCAGCCGACTGATTCGTGTCTGCGATGTATTCGAAGCCCTAACTGCAGTTCGCCCATACAAGAAGGCGCTGACGCCGATCGAAGCATTCGCCGTCATGTTCCGCGAAGAGAAAGACTTCGATCCACTATGGCTACGTCGTTTCGTCCAGACTCTCGGCCTCTTTCCAAATGGAACGCGCGTAGAAATGGTCGATGGCTCACATGCAGTCGTTGTCAACCAAACCAATGACGTCAAAAAACCGCGAGTACAGTTACTAAGCGGCCCAGGGGGCGAATCTCTTTCCAACGGACAGCCTGACATGATTCATGTCGGCATGCCATTTGAAGGACAAACTCCGATCATTGCTGGCGTCAGTTCGCACGACCGCTACCTGCCGGTCCCAGACTTCGACGAGGATGATCCGGAAGAAGTCGGTCCATCCGCGCACGATGCATGCTTGACGCACGACAAACACGATCATCAGCACTGAGACTAGCGAAGATGCTGTCAACCGCGTTCGATGTAGCCATGCGCACGCTCTTCTTTGCCTGCACAGCGATCTTCGCCTCATCCTTGAGCCTACCTGGCCAACGATGTACGGAAAACATCGTGCTGATAACTCTCGACGGATTGCGGTGGCAGGATGTCTTCGGCGGTGCAGACAACCGCATGCTCAATAAAGAAGACGGCGGTGTCCGCGACCTACTCGCAACTCGCAAGAGCTTCACACGGGGTGACAGAATCGCCAACCGCGAAATCCTGATGCCGTTTCTCTGGCAAGTGATCGCGAAACAAGGCCAGATCTTTGGTGACCCCGAAAGCAACGCAAGAGCAGTCCTCACTAACAAACATAAGTTCAGCTATCCCGGCTACAGCGAACTGATCTGCGGAGTTGTGGACGACACCATCACGAGCAACAACAAGTTTCCCAATCGCAACATCAACGTCCTTGAGTACCTAAACAGCCTCGATGCATACCGGGGTAAAGTCGCAGCCTTTGCCAGTTGGGATGTACATGAGTTCATCCTTAACAAGGCCCGCAGCAACATCGCTTGCGAAGTTGCTTGGCAGCCCGTTACTGTTGCACGCGATCCAAAACGCCGTCAAGAGCTACAACAACTAGTAGAACAGCTACCGCGTTACTGGGATAACGGCGTCTGTTTTGATGCGCTGACGTTTGCGCGCGCCAAGGAATATCTGATGGTCAAAAAACCACGCGTCCTCTATGTCGCACTTGGTGAAACAGACGAGTGGGCACATGCACGCCGCTATGACCTTTACCTACAGATGGCGCAGCGCAACGACAAGATGATCCAAGACCTATGGGAGTGGCTGCAAAACAGCTCGCAATACAAGGGTAAGACCACGCTATTGCTCACCGTCGATCATGGACGCGGACGAACGCCCCGCAACTGGACCGACCACGGTCAAAATGTAAAAGGTGCCGAAGAGATCTGGATGGCAGTGCTCGGCCCCGACACCAAGCCACTTGGTGTCCGCAAAGACGTGCACGCAACCCAAGCAATGATCGCCAGCACCGTCGCCGAACTACTGGGTGAAGACTTTCACAACCAGGTTCCAGAGGCGGCGTCATCGCTACCCGGAGTCAACTAATGAGCGGTTTGCCAGAAAGACCAGTATTGTGGCGCAATCCTCCAGCGGGACGAGTGCTAGCGTTCGCACCTCATCCCGATGATGAGATCGCTGGACCCGGTGGCACCCTGGCGCGCCATCAACAGCAAGGTGATGAAGTCCGCGTCATTGTGACTACCGACGGTAGCAATGGTGACCCTAACGGTCGAAGCACAGACATAAGCGCCCGCAGACATCAGGAGTCGCGCGCCGGACTGACCATTCTAGGTATCGATGACGTCCACTATTGGGGTTTCCCAGATGGTCACGTGCTCAGCGAGACTGACTTACAAAGAGCTGCAACATTGGCTGCGGATGCGATCACGGAGTTCGCTCCCGACGTCATCTACATGCCGTGGGAAAAAGACGGCCATCCTGACCATCACGCCCTATTTGTCGTGGTGACACGCGCAATCGATCAGCTACAGGCGAAGTGCCTAGCCCTCGGATATGAAGTTTGGAACGCAATGATTCCAGATGTCATTGTCGACACCACAAGCACGGCAGCCCTAAAGCGACAAGCGATGCTCGCGCATGAAAGCCAAATCCAATATGTGCAGTTCGACCAGTGCCTCGACGGTTTGGGCGTCTATCGATCGATGGTCCATATGCAAGGCCGCGGTCATGGCGAAGCATTTTGCCTAATTCGCGGGAAACTTCCGGCTGAACTAGCCGATCAAGACGCTTAACGCACTACAGCTAGAAAGAGCTAATACGGCTACTGCCACATCAAGCCTCCAGGTCCTGTGCAGAGCAGCGATTTTCTCGCGAAGCTAATCCAACCCCGACCGCCACAATTGCTCCCATAGAGAGCAATGCGACCAGGCCGTAGAGCACATGCTTCTCGACCAATGATGCCATGAAAGCCCAAGCGTCTGACGGTGTGCGGGACGCCAACAGCCCAATGTTCGCCAATACAGTCTGAGAGATCTCAGTGAACTGACGTCCTCCCTGCTCACTTGCAACGGGATGTAGCAAGATGTAGCTGACAATCTGGAGCACGGTGAGGACAGCAAGTTTTGCCCGTCCACCGCGACTCGAAACAACGGCAATTAGTCCCAGCAACACCGGTAAGAACGCTAGCGGCGCAAAGCGCATCACGTCGTATGCCAGCAGCATCAGGGACAGCAAACTTGGCCAATACAGCCAAGGCCAATAACGCCCACCCATCGCTTCGGGCCTAGCCAATGCACCACGGCGACTCGCAAAGAACACGCCTACCAGCAAAGGTCCAAATTCGACCAGGACCACAAACCCCCACAGCAGCCAAATTGCTGGCAAGGCCCAGGGCACCCAGATCGCATTGTCGAAATAGTAAGAAGTATCGTAGGGCCCGGTATGGCCGCTCATCGCTAAAGCGATACGAAAGGCGCCATAGACACCAACGCTACATCCCCAACAACCGATCTCCGGCAGCAAACGCCCGCCATTGGCTACCCGCAAATAGATCAACCAGGGAGTGAAGAAGAACACCAATTCATGGCTGAAGGCAGTGATCACAACAAGTGACCAAAACACCTTAGGCCGTGATGCAAAATGGATCAGCATCACCAACAACAACAAGTTGATGGTGTCTGAAAAACACGACATTGACTTGTAGACCAGAACAACGCCACTGGCGGCAATTGCAATGGCGACAAGCAATGCATCACAGATTGACTGCGTGCGTCGCCGGGCAAACCAAAATACCACTGCGAGCAGAGCACCATTGCAGACGCTGGAGAAAGCGACGGGACCAACACCGACTTGGGCAAACAACCAAGCCAACACCGGCCACAAGACTCGCTGGGGGAACTCTCCGGTAAAGGCGAAAGGGTTCTGAGCCATCGCGGCAAAGCGCTCACCGTGCCCCGGGAATGGCGCACCAGCTTGCGTGACGATCAACTCGCTCAGCAGCAACAGACAGGTGCCAACGAAAACTGCGAGCAGGCTTTCAGCCAGCCGGCTACCGGCGAGCGGACGTTGACTCTCAGTGCTTGCCATAATGCGTTGTCCGGCCACGAAAGACGATCAGATCAGAGATCGCTACGGCCAGCATACTCGCCAAACACCGCTGAGGCCAACTCGCGTAGACATCACCTGCGACATCAGCAGAAACGAAATGAAATTCCGCCATTAGAACCTGCTTGCTCGGCAGCGGCCAAATCCAGGCACCTAGGAGCCAGACGGCAAGCAAACCAGCCCAGCCGACGCGAAAAATACAAACAGTCCCAGCCAGTGCCAGATCTTCTGCTCGGCAATAGTTGACCATCACAGCTGATGAGCCAAGTTCGCGCTGAGTCACGGTAGCCGCTACGCTCCTTGTCCAGGCATGAGTAGACGAACAGCGGCAGCCCTAATGATCACCCGCGGCGAGGGCCGCGAACTAACTGTTTTCCTTGCGGAGCGAGCGGCGGAACTTCGTTTCTTCGGTGGCTACGCAGCAATGCCCGGCGGCACCATTGCCGCAGAGGACTTCCATGCGAAGCCGCTCACTGGCGATAGTTCGGTCGACGAAGCCAATGCCTTGCAGGTTTGCGCCCACCGGGAACTATTCGAAGAATTAGGCCTGCTACGTCATGAATTACCCACCGAACGCCGAGAACTTGCTGCGCTCACCGCGCAACGACAAGCACTGCTTGATCACGAGGCACTTCTAGCCAAGACAAAGGGAGATGGCAAAGAACAGTCGCCGTCACCATGGGCTGACATCGTCGCAGGGGCCGAAACGCCCCCGCCACTGCGCAGTTTGTGCCGCATCGAAACCCCCGCGTTCGCGCCTGTCCGCTACGACACGGTGTTCTTTCATGTCCCACTGGAGACATGTATCGCCTCAACCAGTGGTGAAGGCGCCAATCTAGACGCTGACATCTGGCCCGGCGAACTTACGCATGGTCGCTTCTGGTCACCAGAAGAGGCACTTGCAGCATGGCGAAGCGGTCAACTGCTTCTGGTACCTCCAGTCGTCATCATGCTAGAGCACCTGGCCTGCGCTGCTGACTTCGAGAAGTTCGCGCAGAGCATTGCAAAGACCGCAACTGGCTACCAAAACGGGAAACTTCACCATGTGCGATTCTCGCCAGGCATTGTGCTCGCGCCGCTGCGGACCCCCACATTGCCGCCTGCGACCACGACCAATTGCTACATCGTCGGCAGCCAGAAACTGTGGATCGTTGACCCAGGCTCACCAGACCCGAACGAACAGCAACGTTTACTTGACCTACTCGACGAACTGACCAGCAACGGCCAACAGTTACAGGGAGTCTTGCTGACCCATCACCACCCAGACCACGTCGGTGGAGTGTTGGCATTGTGCGAAAAGCGCGGCCTTAAAGCGTACGGACACGCCAATACACTGAAGCGTATCGATGCCAAGATCCCGAGAGGTGACACAATCGCAGACGGCGACCGGATCGAGTTAGGCAGTGCGCCAGATGGGCAAAGTGACTGGCACCTAGAAGCGATCTTCACTCCAGGTCATGATCTCGGCCACCTCTGCTTTCAAGACTCGCGATACGAAGCAATGCTGGTTGGCGACATGGCCTCCACCATCAGCACCATCATTATCGATCCTCCTGAAGGTCATCTAGCTACCTACCTAAAAAGCCTGGAACGCGTATCTGGCTTCGCGCTTACCACACTCTATCCAGCACACGGCCCCGCTGTTCGCAACGGCCAGCGATTGATTCAGAAATACGTCCGCCATCGCCGGCAACGGGAAGCAACGCTGATCAAGGTACTTGGCGAAGCACCCGGCACCATTGATGAGCTCCTTCCCAAAGTATACTGGGATGCCGACCCGCGGCTTTATCCTTACGCTGCCCGCTCACTACTAGCCGGACTTCAAAAACTCGACGAAGAGGATCGCGCACACGAGCAATCTGGGCGCTGGCAATTGACAGACGTAGGCAAACAGCAGTGAACGCTCGCGACACAAAAGTGAGTGACCACGAACAAGACGGCATGAGCACTCCTCGCCTTGCTGCGCTGTTCACGCTGACGTTCTTACTTATGGCACCTGAGACCTTGCCGGTCCCCGTGCTCAAGGGCCTCGTCGTCGAGCAATTCCAGGTATCGGCCTCTTTAGCCACATTGTTCCTGGTCGCCAACATGATCGGTGCGCTAATTGCGACACCACTGGTCGGCCTGTATGTAGATCGAACTGGCAAACGGCGTCGACTCTGTATCTGGGCACTGCTCATTGATGCACTGTTGATGCAGTCGCTGACACACGCTCCAAATTACGGTTCATTCTTAGCATTGCGTGCCCTGGAAGGCGCAGCTCACATCGGTGCATTGACGCTACTGATGAGCCTAGTTGCAGACGCTGCCGGTAAGCGCAGAGGTCGCGCCTTAGGAGCTGTTGGAGCTGGCTTGACACTTGGCGTGGCGACTGGCGCTGCCGTTGGTGGAGTGATCGGCAAACTGAACCCAGTCATGACGTTGCACTGGGCATCGATATTGCTCGCAGCGGCGTTCGCCGCGGCAATCTGGCTACTACCAAAAGACGTCCAAGCCCAGAAGAAGCACGGCTATCGCCAGATCTTGCGCACGGTGCGCTCCGAACCTGGCCTGCGGGCACCTTTGCTTCTGGCTTTTTTCGATCGGTTCACCGTTGGCTTCTTTACCGCTGGATTCCCGCTAATGATGGCAACGGTCCACGATCTTGATCCACCAACGATCGGGAAGCTACTTGGCGCATTCCTATTTCCGTTCGCACTGTTGTCATACCCGTGCGGTCGCCTTGCCGAGCGCTGGTCGCGTATGCGCATGGTCGCGATAGGCAGTCTCGTCTACGGCCTTGCCGTCATGCTTATTGGCATCTCACCAGTAACCGTGCTGTGGACGATCATGCCAATCTGTGGCGTATCATCCGCTCTGATGTTCATCCCAACACTGCTTTGGCTACTCGATCGAACCAAAGGCATTGGCAGAAGTACAGCAATCGCATCGTTCCACGCTGCGGGCTCCCTAGGATTCTTGGTAGGCCCACTTTGCTGCGGCAAACTTATCGAAGTCGGCGCGAACACAGCATCAAACGAGAGCACTGGAGAGGGCTACACACTGGCCTTTGCAGTCGCTGGCGGCGTGGAGATTGTTGGCGCTACAATCGTTATCGCCCTCGGGCTACGTCGAGCAAAGTCTATACAGACCTAAGGTTGCGCATCCTGGGAGAGGCGTGCTCAGACAGCAGCGCCAGGCTTACCGCAGCACTTCTTGTATTTCTTGCCGCTGCCACAAGGGCACTTCTCGTTTGGCCCAACCTTCTTGTCGAGATTCCTGAACGGACGAGGTTTTACCTCAACGCCATCGACGAAATACCACGTGCCGTCTTCTTTACGGAAACTAGCAACTTCATGATGGGCAACGTCTTCGCCGGAGATTGTGTAGTAGGCCTTAAAGTCAACAAAGCCTTCCGTATCTCCCTCTAAGCCATCTTGCACTTCGAGGATCTCCATCTTGTGCCAGTCAGCTCGCTTGGACCACTCTTCGGTCGCCTTGCGATCAACATGAGCACGTCCGTCAGGCGACTGGCTTTCGATGATCCAATCGATGTGGCCGAGAGCATAGGCGCTATACCGGGAACGCATTAACTGCTCGGCAGTCGTAGCTTGCTGAGCCTGCGTAATGACAGGCTCACAGCATTCAGCAAACGACTTACCACTGGTGCACGGACATTTCATCGCAGGTACGGTAGCGAATGCTGGCAAAGCACTCAAAGGGAACTGCTGTCTAGATGAGGATTCGCAACGAGCTTTACTGACAGAATTCGGCCAACCCCCAGGATATTGACGTCAAAACCAACGACCACCTGCACTAGACAGGACTTGCTAGGATCCGACCAAATCAGCAACCAGGTCCAGCGTCCGGGCCGTCGCGCCCTGATTCTGGGTAATCACTCGCCGGGCACGCTCGCCCAATTTCTGACATGCCTCGACGTCGCGCAGCAAGCATTCGAGCTGCACTTCAAAGCCGCGTCGGTCCTGAACCTGGACGACAGCGTCCGCAGCCAACAAAGACTCAACATCTCGCTGAAAGTTAGCGGTATGCGGCCCAAACAGCACAGCGCGACCTAAGGCTGCCGGCTCAAGCATGTTTTGCCCGCCATGCGGCACCAAGCTGCCCCCCACAAACGCGACGTCACATGCTGCATAGAAGCGCTGCAACTGACCAATCGTATCGACGACTAGCACCGCATCTTCAGGCAGGGACTCCAATTGGTCACCGACATCACTCCACCTGACAACTGGCAGGCCTTTTTGCGCCACTAACTCACAGATAGAAGGAGAACGCTCTGGATGACGAGGGACAAGCACTACCCGCACCGCAAGACCACCGCGCGAGCAAATCGCTTGCACCGCATCCAACACCGCTGATTCTTCATCATCGTGCGTTGACCCTGTGACCAATACGCGCTGGCCTGAGGGTGCCAACCAGGGCCGCAACTGTGCAGCAGCCTCCTCGTGCTGGCCCATATCAACGCTGTCGTATTTCATATTGCCAGTTACAAAGACTCGCGACTGGTCAACGCCAAGATCCAGCAAGCGCCTTTGGTAAGCACTGTCTTGAACGCAATATTTGCTAATCAAGTCGAGCTGCGGCAACAAACCACGCGCCATGCGATAGCCCTTGAAGGTGCGTTCACTTATGCGGCCATTGATTACTGCGACTGGAATCTCACGACGTCGCGCCGCTTGCAAAAAGTTTGGCCAGATCTCCAACTCCATCAGCAAGACACACTGCGGACGCAATCGTGACAAGGCGCGACCTGGAAAGTTGCCGAGATCTAACGGATAGGTGACGACTGGTAGATCCGGATACTCTTGCCGCGCCACCAGACGGCCGTTGGGCGTTGTCGACGAAATGACCAAATCGATGTCGGGTCGAAGCTGCCGCAGCTTCTCGACAAAGTTACTAGCCGCCTTGACCTCACCAACCGAAACGCCATGAATCCACACCAAAGGCCGAGTGCCAGCGAGGCGTGGCACAAAGCCCATTCGCTCGCGCATTTGACTCGCCTGCGACTTGCGGGAGAACAGCGCTCGCCATCCTATCACCGGGCAGTAGAGCAGGAAGGCAAGCAAGAATAGCGGCTGGTAGATCCCCATCGTCAACCAACCGCGGATGCCGCTGCGAGGCAACGGCATCGCGGATGCTTCCGCAGCCTTCGTCGAAGACGAATCAGACGACAGGCCACACCGCCCGGTATCCGGCTGCTGTTGTTCTGGGACCTGATCGTCGGGCATTAATTATCGTGCATTAGTCGAAGTGTGGCGCGCAGCATTTCTTGTACTTCACACCTGAACCACAGGGGCAAGGATCATTGCGACCTGGCTTGGCGACGCCCGGCGGACGCTTCTTAGCCGCGGCTGGTGGCTGCGCTGCCGGCTGGGCTGGCTGCGCCATAGGCCGCGCTGGCGCGAGTCGCTGCGCGGGAGACGGCGGCGCTGGCGGCGCCAACGGCGGCGAAGGCACAGCAGGCGTGGGCGCAACGGCACCCGGATTAGCCGACCCAACATGCGAATCATCCGCATCCTCAAGCTGCAGTGCGAGTCCTTGCGGAGTTGCGCGCAACACAAACTTCTCACCGGCCTCCATGCGGGCGATGATCTCCGGTGGAATCTTGCCAGCCGCGATCAGCTGCTCAAACAGCGCCTGCAATTCTGCAGGTGTCTGTGGCATCGGCGGCGGTGCCTGCTGTTGCCGCTGTCCCTCAAGCTTGCCGGTAACGACATCGCGGATCGTATTGGTGGCCTCTTCCTTGTAGATGAAGCTGCAGATGTGATCCGCAACCTCGACTTTCAGTTGGCCAAACTTCTCAAACCCTTCTTTCTTGTACTCGTTCTTGGGATCGACCTGCGCATAACTGCGCAGACCAACGCCCTGCTTGAGAACCTCCATCGCATACAGGTGGTCCTTCCACTTGTTATCAATGGTCTCGAGGATCAGGAAGCGCTGCACATCTTTCCATGCATCGCCATAAAGCTCACTGCGGACTTCATGCAGTTGCTCGACCCGCTTCATGACCCACTGGAAGATCTCTTCGCGCGGAGCTTGCTCTAGACCCGTTAAGTCGATGCCTTGGTCACAACGATGGTAGATCCACTTGCGGATCTCCTCATAGTCAACTGGCTTATCCTTGTCGGACGAATACATCGTCACAACAGGCTCCAACACCTCCTCAAACATGCCGAGGATCTTGTCAGTCAGCCCCACATAATCGAGCGCATCTTGACGCTGCGAGTAGATGAACTTGCGCTGCTTGTCCATCACTTCGTCGTATTCAATGAGATGCTTACGAACGTCGAAGTTCCGTGCCTCGACCTTCTTCTGCGCCTTGGCAATGCCGCGCGAAACCATCGGACTATCGATGACTTCACCGGTCTTCAGCCCCATTCGCTCCATCATTGAGCGAACCCAATCGCGAGCAAAGATGCGCATCAAATCGTCATCGAAGCTTAGGAAGAACTTCGTCTGACCAGGGTCACCTTGACGACCACAACGACCACGCAACTGATTATCAATCCGGCGCGCTTCATGACGTTCCGTGCCCAGGACATACAGGCCACCTAACGCCAATACTTCATCGTGCTCCGCCTTGCATTGGGCCTGCAGTTCCTCAAGCAACTTCGTTGCAGCCTCAGAGCTCGCATCAAGACCGGCGTCCTTACACTGCTTCTCCCACAGCAATTCGGCCTTTCCACCAAGCACGATGTCGGTGCCTCGACCAGCCATGTTCGTCGCAACGGTTACCGACCCTTTGCGACCGGCTTGGGTGATGATCTCAGCCTCGCGCTCATGCTGCTTGGCGTTGAGCACGTTATGCTCAATGTCGGCAGCCTTTAACGCGTCAGAGATCCTCTCCGACTTCGCAATGGAGGTGGTGCCAAGCAGCACGGGCCTGCCGTTGGCGCACTCTGAATTGATCTCCTCGATGATCGCATCGAGCTTGCTCTTCTCATCCAGATAGATCTGGTCGTTGATGTCGAGACGCGTGTTGGGGCGGTTCGTCGGGATCTGGACGACATCGAGGTCGTAGATGCGCGAAAACTCTGCAGCCTCAGTCATCGCCGTGCCAGTCATGCCGGCGAGCTTGTCAAACATCCGGAAGTAGTTCTGCAGCGTAATCGTCGCCAAGGTGCGATTCTCCTCTCGCGGCGGCAAGCCTTCCTTGGCCTCGACACACTGGTGCAAACCATCGCTCCAACGACGGCCCGGCATCAAACGACCCGTGAACTCGTCGACGATCACAACTTCAGCAGCCTGCGGAGCGCCATCCGTGCTCTTCGGTTCAACAACAACGTAGTTCTTGTCCTTCTCGTATACGTGGTGGGCACGCAGCGCCGTCTCAAGCAAGTGCGGCCACTCCATGTGCGCAGGGTCGCTATAGAAGCTATCTACGCCGACCAATTTCTCAGCGCGAGCGATGCCGTCTTCGTTAAGAACGCACTGCTGCTCCTTAAGCTTGACTTCAAAATGCTCATCGACCTTGAGTTGACGAGCAATCCGGTCGGCCATGACAAACCGATCAGTAGTGCCCTCACCTTCACCCGAGATAATCAGCGGTGTCCGCGCTTCATCAACTAAGATGGAGTCCACTTCGTCGACGATGGCGAAGTTGAGGCTCTTCTGAACCTGCTCTTCCGCCTTCCACTTCATGTTGTCGCGAAGGTAATCAAATCCGAACTCGTTGTTCGTGCCGTAGGTGATGTCGCAGTTGTATTCCTGCTGACGCAATTGCGGCGGCATGTTGCCCTGCACTGCGCCAACCGTCAGGCCAAGGTATTCGAACACCGGTGCCATCCAGTCACGGTCACGCTTAGCGAGATAGTCATTCACCGTAATGACATAGACGCCCTTGCCACTCAATGCGTTTAGCGCAGCCGGCAAAGTCGCAACCAAGGTCTTACCTTCACCGGTCGACATTTCAGCGATCTTGCCTTGATGCAGCACCGCACCACCAATCAGCTGCACATCGAAGTGCCGCATATTCATCACCCGGCTGGCTGCTTCACGGGTCAACGCGAAGACCTTAGGCATCGCGTCATCTAACGCCAGCTCGCCCGACTGGACGGATGCTTTCATCCCCGCAATTTCGGCTTGGACCTGTTCTTCAGACAAGTCCTTTGCCCAGTCGCCAAGATCGTTAACGGCTTTAATGAGAGGGTTATATTGAGTCAGCGCGCGCTTGTTAGCCGAGCCGAAGACACCCTGCAAGGCCTTACCAAGGCGAGAGGGAAGAGATCCAAAATCAAGTTTCATGACGGAGTGTGTTTGTTTGATGTTACAGCTCCAGCCCTTTGAGGCCGGTGCTTGGATCGCGCGCGAGATGCGCTGCAATCACAGGTTGCGCACCAAAACAGGAAGCTTTGGCGCAAGTAAAGCAGAGTGCGGCGCTCAGACTGTTGGCGCACGTGCGGGGGGCAAACCCCAGCTATCTACTCGACACTGTCGTGGCAAAACACGCGGCAACGCAACGTGCGAGTCGACGATCGGCTCAACGACAACCGCGCAGCTACCGACAACAGCACCACGCACCTCGACTTGGCTGCACTCGCAACTGCTGACCTGGGTGTTATCAACCAATCGGTGTGATTCACTTGGCCAGCCACAAGTGGCCAACAACACGACCAGCAAAACCGCTGATGCAAAGCCCGTGGCGCATACCCCACTACTGTTCTTTGGTCGATTGCTCACGATGCCGATCCCTTTGGATTAGAGGCAGCATGACTGGCTGATTCATCAGAGGCAAAGCGACCGCTCTTGCGCAGCAAGCGATCGATCATTTCGTTTAGCAAGGTCACGGGGAACGGCTTACTCAGAAAGCCATCCGCCTTCTGGATGTCCGCCATGCTAATGCGTGCCGAACTATTGAGCAGGATCGGGATGTTTCGCGTGCGCTCATCTGACCGAAGCTTCTCGATGACCCGCAGACCGTCGAGTTCTGGCAGTTCATAATCGAGCAAGATCAGGTCTGGCAACAGTTCGCGCGCAGCCATCACACCACTCGCTCCATCCTGCACCGTCCAGGTCCGAAAGCCGCTGCGCTGGATCAATGCCTCAACCGCGACAGCCAAATCTTCTTCGTCATCAACGATCAAGACCAAACCGCGACATGCCTGACCCGGATTGCTACTCGACTCGACGACCAAGCGCCGCACAACGACCGAGGTGTCGAGGCCAGCTTGCTCAAACCCATCTTCGATACGGCGCTTCAGTTCGCTATTGAACTTCCGTAGCGCCACCCACTGCTCGTAATCAGGAAAATCTTGACCGATCTCCATCTGGTCGTGGGTATCGACAGCAAAGAAGTACTCGCCAGCAATCAAATGCTCCTGAAGCACCAGCTTCATGAACGGGTAGTTGCGATTGCCAAGTCGCATGCTGTAGCGGTTACAGTTGTGACCAGGAACCTTTTCGAGTTGTTCCTTATGGAAGATCCCGAGCAGGCCTTCTCCATCGCCAACCTGCGGCGAGCGCTGCTTAGGCACGACTGAGCCATAGGCATGGTCTTGATAGATGGACACGGCGCGATCCACCATGCGCTCTGTCAGCGCCGAAAGCTTCATCGGCCAACCCCACTAACGCCTTGCGGCTGTGAGTGCATGGCACTCCGCAATTCACGGATCGTCGTGCCAGCTTCCCGAAGCTTGTCTTCGAGTTCTACGACAACACGTTCCATCAACATCGGGTCGCTAAACATCGATGTGCCGAACTGCACGGCGCTGGCACCGGCGCAGATGAACTCCAAAAGACACTCCGCCGAGTGCGCACCACCGACTGCAATGATGGGCAAATTGGGCAATGCTTGACGCACTTGATAGACAACCCGCATCGCGACTGGCTTGATCGCTGGACCAGACAGACCACCAGTCGTATTGCCGAGCACTGGTTTCTTGTGACGCCAATCAACAGCCATACCAACTAGCGTGTTGATCAAGGTGACCCCGTTGGCCCCGCCACGCTCAGCCGCTGCGGCGATCGGCACCACGTCGGTAATGTTGGGCGTCAACTTCGCAAAGACTGGCACATTGGCTTCAGCCTTTACTGCCGCGATGACGCTTTCAGTCAGCTCCGGGTCAGTAGATGAACGTGTGCCGTGCGCCACATTTGGGCAAGACAGGTTGACCTCAAGCGCATCGACACCAGCGGCACAAAAGCGCTTCGTCAACTCAACCAATTCATCAGTGCTACCACCGATATTGATAATGACACGTGGACCACGCCGACCGCTATGCACCCCTTCTTGACCAGAGCGGGCCAGTTCCTGCATACGCGGCAAGGCATCGCGCAAAAAGACATCGGAACCTTTGTTCTCAAGGCCGATCGCGTTGAGCATTCCCGAAGCCGTCTCATGGATACGTGGCGGCGGATTGCCATTACGCGGCTTGAGGGTGACGGTCTTGCTGACCAAACCGCCAATTGTGCCAAGATCCGAAAACTGCCGGCCCTCCCAACCAGACCCAAACGTACCCGAGGCACTAAGCACCGGGTTGTCTAGTTCGAGGCTACTAAGGTTGGTTTCTAGCACAGTCAGTCGATGGGATTCGTGAAGTTGTCTGCTTGCGAGCGTCCGGATCAATCCGCCCCTGTATCTATGATGCTAGTAGTGATTACGGGCAGTCGCTCAGTTTCTTAAGATACCTTTTCTTAAGATACCTTCGCGCTGTCGGCAGACCCTTCTTTTACCGGGGACGACTTCATGACAGCAGTGGGGTCACCTGCCCCAGTAGGCTTGCCAGTAGGCTTGCCAGTAGACGAATCCCGACGCTCATCACGCCACATCAACACAAACAGGCCGATCGCCCCTACCGTGATACAGGAATCCGCGACGTTGAACGCCGGAAAGTCCCACTGCCATGGCCAATCTCCTGAGAAGTGGAGAAAGTCCCGCACCGAGCGGTCCGCACGCACAAAATTATCGTAGAGATTGCCAATCGCGCCGGCAAAAACGAGGCTCAGCACGCCTAGCTGCATGCGAGCGATCCGCGGCGTCGCGCGCACGAAAAGCAAAAGTCCGACGAGCGCGAAGCAGCGCAGCACCATCAAGACCACCGTGCCATCCTGAAATAGGCCCCAAATCGTCCCGGTATTGCCCCAGGTCACGAGTTCAAAACGGAATGTGCCGTCGAACACGAGATACTGCCGCCTTGGCTCCGGAACCATAGGCATCTGCTCGGCCATAAAAGCGAACGCAGCATGCTTGCTCCACAGATCTGCTACGACTAGGAGCGGCCAGGGCAACCAGAACCATAACTTGCCGCCGAAGCCCTTCGACTCTAGAGGCTCAGTCGGCTTCGTGGCCAACTCACCGCCACCCGAAGTCTCGGCGGGAGAACTCACGCGCTTTCGCGGTTGCGTTCTTCGGTTTCCTGGTGGTGAACGCAATATCGCGCCCACGGCAGGTATTCGAGGCGAGCCTTAGGAATCCAAGTGTCGATTTTCTTTCCCGACTTCTTGGCTGCCTTGGCCTCCGCTGCTTCCTCAACGCACATCGGACACACGCCGTATGGCCAATCGCCTTCACCATCGATGCGGTCGATGGCTTCCTCGATGAGCTTGATCGTTTCTTCCTCGTTCTCGATCAATCCAAGCATGAAACCTTGGTCGTAATTGTCCGTCCCCTGATCCGCGAGGTGATCGACGGATGCGTCCTGATCGGACGCCCGCAGAGCTTCGTCACGCATGGAACCAACATCGCCTTTGATGGTGGCTAGTTGCTGCTTCATGACCGCGCGGTATTTGGTCAGCTCGGTCTTAGTCGGCTTTGGCATAATGCTGTGGCTAACGGAACTTGGTATGCAGTTCCGGAACTAGAATCTATGTTTGTTACCGGTCGGCCCGGTGTCTAACGGGCGAGGACGATAAGGATCGACTAGCAAAGCGTCAAGCTAGGCCGCGCTCCTCTGCGCTTCTTCATTTACGATATGACAGAAACCCGGGAAAATGCAGGCATGCCAAAGGATGCTGCTAGCCACAAACAAGCTACCGGCTCACCGCAATCGGCCATGGCCGACTTTTTGGTGCACCTCGGCGCCGAATTGCAGGTTTCAAGGCACACAGTGGCCGCATACCGCAATGACCTCGAACGGCTCCTAAGGTCAAAAAAGCACCTCCCCGACCGCTCGTGCATCGATCAGCACCTCGGCGAGCTGCTAGCCAGCCATGCCCCGGCCTCGGTTGCTCGGGCAGCAGCCGCTATTCGAGGTTTCTACCGATTTTTGCACGCCGAGGGCGAGGTGGAGACCGACGTAACCGAGGGTTTGCTCGGCCCAAAGCTCGAGCAAAAACTTCCTAAAGCGCTAAGCAAAAATAACATAGGAAAAATACTAGACCAAGACTCAGAGTCAGACCTTGGCATCAGAGACCTGGCAATCCTCCACATTTTGTATGCGACTGGCTGCCGTGTTACTGAGGTCATCCGACTTCGAACCACGAGCATCATTCTCGAACACCGCCTGGTCAGGGCATTTGGCAAAGGCAACAAGGAACGGTTAGTGCCCATTGCCGACATTGCCTTGGACTGGATCGAACGCTACCGATTGGAGGTCCGACCCAAATTAAGGGCACGTGCACTGCATGACCCGGGCGACATTCTATTTTTGTCGCGCACGGGCAGGCAGTTAGACCGAATTCGCATCTACCAGATCGTCAAGAAAGCCGCAGACAAAGCCGGCCTGACCATCGCGTGCTCGCCGCACGCTCTGCGCCACTCGTTTGCCACCCACCTAGTGGCAGGCGGCGCCGACCTTCGGTCCGTTCAAGAAATGCTCGGACATGCCTCGCTACAGACGACCCAGGTTTACACCCATGTCGATCACGAGCGATTACGGGCAGTGCACCAGAAGTTGCACCCTCGCGGATGACTTCGAACCGCGACCCCGCTGACACCGCCAACGCGAGGCGTAAACCAATGAATAACAGCTACCTGCGTCGATTACGAAGCAGGTAAAGTGACTGGTCACCAGAGGCATTCGCCCCCGGCAAGGTCTCGATGATCATGCAATCCCGCACCAACTCACCAGCCCCATCTCGCTGCAATAGCTCGCGCCATTCATCACACTCGACCGCAAGCAGTGCGTCAGGAAGCGCCATCAGTTCACGGAGTTTCGGGAGACCGTCCGGTAAATCGAACACCCGGACTCCAGGATGCGGATCATTTGCCGGCCCGGCGCCAATATCTGGTTGGCGCCAATGACTCGGCCGGAGGTAAGCGCGAAATACGTCCGCACCGCGGCCAGCGATCACCTCGACTTGATGGCCCGGTGTTCGCAAACGAAGCACCTCATCGCACAAATCACGCCATGGCGGCCGAGAGCCAAGAAAGGCCGTGAAGTATAGGAACGTGATGCTGGCCAATTCACCGAGCAAAATAAGCGTCGGAGCCAAGCCCAGGAGCCAAACTGACAGCCTGGGATGCTCTTGGTCACGCAGCAACTGATCGCGCAAGCGCACATAAAATCGCCCGAGCGCCCATGCCGACAGCAGCGCCACCGCTGGCAGTGCCGCGACGGCAAACCCTGACAGGTCATCTGGATACATCCACCACCAGGAGCCGCCGAAGACAAGCGGAACAAGTGCCGCCAGCACCAAACCCAACACCCTCGCGCCACCCGCAACAGGCAGCCTCAGAAATGATGCGATTGCTGCGAGCAGCAACATTGGCAAACCGATGACCTCCAGCAAACACGGCACCGTCACCAAGGCGCTAACGAGGAGGACAAGCCAAGCCCAACGAGAAATCTTTGCCAAGCGTGCCTCAGGACTCGCGGCAAACAGCATTCCCATGCCGCACAACCAGCCAACTGGATGACAACCGCCAGCCAGCAGCAGCAAGACGAGGCTTATTACTCGGAGCCCTCCAATCAGGGCGGCGCCAGCGGCAACTCCTAAGGTCAACGCAAAGACCAGCGGATCGGCTGACTGACTGGCCGCAATATGACTCGGGTGAACGGCAATCAACAAAGCGGCAATGCAGGCTCCAAAACGGCCAATCAAAGGGCGTCCGAAAACCGCAATCACAGGCACCAAAAGGCACCCGGCACAGGCAAACGGTAGCCGCAGCCAACCTTCGGTAAAGCCTTCTAGAGCACCGATATCCAGCAACCAGCTTAGCAGCAGGAAGGCCAGCGGATAACGGCTCTGGTCGCTGGCAAAGAAGCCAGCCGCGCCAGCATCCATTGGCTGGGTTACTGCCCGAAACGTCTCCACTTCGACAACACCGAACGACCACTGCTCAATGAGCAGTAGACGCAAGCCGAGCGCAACAATCGTCAAGGTCGACAACAGCAGTATGTCCACGCCGGTCCAGCGAGTGGTCTCTGGGACCAGTTGCGCAGTCTTTAAATTGGTTTCGACCTTGGCGTCAGGCATTACCGAATGCGTACCATACTGCTGCAAGCGCCAACGACAACGACCCACTACCATCCCCGTTGCACGAACCGCCAAGCTACTGCATCGTCATGGAACGCGCAGCTTACTGTGCGCGCTAATCTATATGTCCCAAACCGACCAGGGCAAAGCTGACTCAGATCCGGTCCGCGGGTCAGAACTTCCCGCCAGCTCCGGCGCGCCTAGCGATCATCAAGGAACCAGATTGCCGGGCAACCCGTGCCTACCGAGCCGTCGCGAGCACATCCAGGCGCTTACGCTAGCCCTGATATGCGCAGTCTTATTCCTGCGGGACGGGCTACTCCCGGGGCGCGCCCTGGTACCTCACCCACCAGAACTGTTCGACGTGCACATGGCCGAAGCGAAAGCTGCGGGCACGTTCGATGCCGCCGATACATTCCGCGGCAATGTCGGCATGACCGACAAATACCTGCAATCTCTGTGCTGGGACCGAGTCATGCAGGATCGGCTACAAGCCGGCGAGCTACCAAGATGGACCAAGGACATCGGCGGCGGGGCTCCCTTTGTCCAACAAATGGCGCAGCCGTATCAGCCAATCAACCTGCTGCTGTTCTTGATCCCGAGCATCGAGTGGTATGGCGTCTGGTATCTCATCCATCTCGTGCTGTTCGGTTGGTTCGCCTACCTGTTTTTGCGACGAATCGGTTGCCTGCATGCAGCAGCGCAATTGGGACTAGTGGCCGCAACATTAGGGATGTGGACCCAATGCAAACTGCACCACAACGTCATCCTAACAGCGGCCTTGTCACTCTGGCCGATGCTATCTGCAACTCATGAACTGGTTGCAAGGGGAGTACGCGATGGTGCCAGAAGGCGGGCGGTTGGCTGGCTGGCAATGTGGACGGGCTTGTCTTGGTCAACTGGTTTCGTCGTCATCGCACTACAAGCCAGCTACCTAACCGGCGCATTTGCCATTCTCTGCCTGCTGCGAGCCGAACATGGAGACCGTTTACGAAGGCTACCACCGCTCGCCATCGGGCTAGGCATCGGCGCTGTCTTGTCCTTTGCGAACATGCTGCCAATCCTAATGGCATCATCCGAGTCTGCTCGCACCGGCCAATTCAACGCCGAGTTACTGCAATCGCTCGGGCTCGAGTGGGACCACTTGATGTCACTCCTTTGGCCGGACTTATTCAGCTGGCCAGCGGATCATTTTTATCCAGTTGGTGGCGAGTCACTAGCCTACGAAACCAAGATGCCATGGAGCCAGCTCGTGCTCCTCGAAGCGAATACACGAGCAAGCGACAACAGTGCCTTCCAGAAC
>CBFIIO010000063.1:0-20616 GCA_965662465.1 Planctomycetota bacterium
CACCACAGCTGCCGACTGAAGCCAATGCCAGCGGACGCACGTTCGACGAATCCGAATTGCGACTACTCAACGCTGCATTGCGATCAGGAACACTAAATTCCACTAGGGGCACATTTGTCAGCCAATTCGAAAGCGAGTTTGGCGAATGGCTAGGCAGCAAACACGCGATTGCTTGCGCTAGCGGCTCGGCAGCAGTGCACTGCGCAATCGCAGCCCTGGCTCTAAACGCTGGTGACGAAGTCATCACAACACCCATCACAGATATGGGTGCATTAACGCCAATCTTCTATGAAGGTGCGGTGCCGGTATTTGCTGATGTGGACCCAGAAACGCTCAACGTCACAGCAGAGACAATCCAAGCCCAGGTCACCGAACGCACCAAAGCGATCATCGTCACGCACCTGTTTGGCCGCCCCTGTGAGATGGCCGCTATTACAGCACTCGCGGAAGCTCATGACATCCCAATCATTGAGGATGCAGCGCAAGCATTTGGCGCGACCCTCAAGGACCGCCCGATGGGCACAATTGGCAAGATTAGCTGCTTCTCGCTTCAACAAGGCAAGCACATCACGACCGGCGAAGGAGGCATCGTTTGTACCGACGACGATGAGATCGCTCGCCGCATATTCTTATTCGTTAACAAGGCTTGGGGATACGGCGACGAAAACCCTGACCACTACTTCCCAGCCTTAAACTACCGGCTTACGGAGCTACAGGGAGCGGTTGCATGTGCGCAACTACCAAAGCTCGATGAAGTGGTCGCCCATCGACGAATGATCGCGGCCGATTTGCACTCACGCCTATCGGACCTGACCGGCATCGCCTGCCCGGAAGACCCAACCGATGGTAGACACAGCTACTGGAAGTTTGCATTCCGGTGCGATGCGGACATCGTGCCAGGCGGCGCCGTCGCACTAGGAAAGTCAATGCGCGCCCAAGGCATAGCCTGCGCCCCCCGCTATGTGGTCAAGCCAGCATTCGAATGCCAAGTTTTTCGCGATTGGCGCAACTCTCCAGTGAGCTCGCTACCGCTGATGCACAATTCACGCAGCAACCATGAAGGACCACTTTTCGATCGCAGCGATTACCCGGGTTCGATTCGCGGCCTAGAGCAAGTAGTCGTCCTGCCGATAAACGAACGCTACCGACCACAACACGTCGAAATCGTTGCCGACGCAATCCGTTCTGCTCACAGGAATCTAACCAGTGTCTAGTTGTAAGCTGGCGATCGTTGGCTGCGGCGGCATTGCCGACGCCTACGCAGCAGCACTCGCTCGCATGCCGAATGCGCAGCTTGCGGCTGTTGTCGATCCCGACCCTGCGGCGCGAGCCCGCATTAAGCAGTCAACCTCCATAGATGCATCGGCCCCAGCCGAGTTTGCGGATCTAGAAAGTCTTGCTCGCAATGACGCACTAGAGATTGATGCAGCCCTGGTATTGACGCCACCCAACACCCACGAAGAGCTGTCTTGCAAGCTGCTTCAGCGTGGACTGCACGTCCTTTGCGAAAAGCCGCTAGCTCCGACTGTCGCCGCAGCTGAACGCATGCTGCAATGTGCCAGCACTTCAAATCGCCGCCTAATGCTGGGCAGTAAGTTCCGCTACACAAACGATGTCAGCTTGGCGCGCACCCTGCTAGACGACGAGGTATGCGGAGAAATCATCATCTACGAAAACGTGTTCTGCTCGCACGTCGACATGACAAAGCGCTGGAATGCCACTCCAGAGATTAGTGGTGGCGGTGTGCTAATCGACAACGGGTGCCACAGCGTAGATCTCGCGCGCCACTTATTAGGTCCGTTGTCGAAAGTGCAAGCGCAGTTTGGCACCCGCATGCAGCCGCTCGATGTAGAAGACACCGCGCGCATGCTCTTCCAAAGTGAAAGCGGCACACTTGGCTCCATAGATCTGTCTTGGAGCGTTCGCAAGGAAACAGACGCTTATGTGCGCCTGCATGGAACGCAAGGCACGCTTGAGATCGGTTGGCGCGGGTCACGCTGGAAATCGACAGACGGAGAATGGCAGGCATTCGGCTCGGGCTACGACAAGATCGCAGCTTTCCAAAGCCAGCTACAAAACTTCGTCGCGTCGATAACCACTGAGGCAAGACCCGTCATCAACGACACCGACGCAATGGCTTCTGTCGTAGTTATCGATTGCGCTTACCAATCGGCTCAGCAAGAGCGCTGGATCGCCATTCCTCGTTAGCCTCTATCCCAAAGCAACCGCATTCGTGATGAGCAACCCCGCGCAGATTCATGAGACCGCAATCGTCGAAGCAGACGTCCGCATCGGCGACAGCACATGCGTTTGGGATGGCGTGCACATCCGACGTGGCGCGAACATCGGCAAGAACTGCATCATTGGCGAAAAAAGCTATATCGCCTACGACGTAAGCGTAGGCGACCTATGCAAGATCAACGCCAACGTCTACATCTGCGCCGGAGTTACAGTCCAAGATGGCGTAATGATTGCGGCCCACACGGTCTTCACTAATGACCTCTTGCCGCGGGCTACAGATCCCGAAGTCCTCGAACTCCGATCCAGTGATCCCGATGATACGACGCTGCAAACCAAGGTAATGCGAGGCACCACCATTGGGGCCAACTGCACCATTGGGCCAGGTGTGGTGCTCGGCGAGTTCTGCATGATCGGAATGGGCAGCGTGGTCACTCGCGACGTTCCAAAACACACGCTGGTTGTCGGCAACCCGGCGACCATCCGGGGTCTAGTTTGCTCATGCGGCAAACTTGTAGCCCGTATAGACAGCGACGATCGCCTGCCGCCCGGCCCACACAAATGTGAATGTGGACGGGTCATTCCGACAGGATAACACGCCCGGCGATTCAGTCGCCACAAGTAGCCTTAATGTCGATACTTGCGCAACAGCCATCTAAGTCGGGACAGCTAGCGGGACAAAAATTTGATGATGCTTAAGAATCCCGTTAGGCCGGGACAATGGCGTGCCTGGCGAGCTTGTAAGACCCTCGAGAAATAGCCGTCTATTCGTTGCACTCATGTGCTGAGATAGTGGGCTACGCAGCAGGTGGTAGGCTCTGGTGAGCCGTGATTCTGGCTAGTGTGGGCTTATGCTGCTCGAATGAAGAAGGCTCTACTATCGCTAGCTCTACTTGCTTCGTGTGGCGCACCTAGCGTTCCTGATGGGATGCCGGAGATTGGGACGAAGGTCAATGTCGGCTTCGCTGACGGAAACGTCAGCGGCTACGTGCAAGGCTACGAGGGGGACTTCTTAGTCCTCAACAAGTATCCCCTTCACGTTGAAAGCCAGAGTGACGAGACGCGCATTCGCATGAGCGAGATCAAGGCCTGGAAAAGGCGCTAGAGTGGACAGAGGGCGCTGGCGTGAGCTTCTTGAGGCCGCTCCATCTATACTGCCGCGAATGAAGAAGGCTCTATTGCTCGTAGCGGCTCCCTTGCTGCTCCTCTCGCTCGCCGCCTACGCTCCGCAGGATCGGAATCCCCAGTGGATGCCCCTCAAAAACACTATGGGCGAGCTGACCCTCGTCACTGGGGAGGAGGTGTCCGGCCTCGTCTTCACAGTGACTCCGACCGCCGTCGAACTCATCGTAGGCCCGGCCGCTCAAAGGATTGACGGTCGCACCTTTTACCCCTCGTTGCACATCAACCCTGACCACGTAGTCAGCTGGCAGCAGTTCAAGCCGGACGAGAAGAAGTAGGCGTTCTCAAGGCGAAGTAGCACTAGAGCGGACAGAGGGGCTACCTGGGGTTCGGGGGCCCTCACACGCCACACCAATGGCCCAAATCACTGCTGATATTGTTCGCCAGGCAGCGTGATGTAGTTGGTATTAGACGCAGCAGGTTCTGCCTGGGCGATTGTTGATCACTGCCTGAGTGAGTTGCATCTGCTTCCGCCTGGTTGACCAGGTCAATCTGACCCAGTGATGCGCACCAGGTAGACCGATTTGTTGTAAGAGAATGAGCTAGCCAAAGTCAGTGCGACATCGCGCCAGCGACGCGATGCAAAGAGGCTTTCTGATCCCTGCCAGCGCGCGACCTCGCCGAGCGCATTGCGCTGAACAGCAGCACCAGACATCCCACCACCGCCGCTGATGACTGTCGCGAATCAATATTTTTTGTGCTGGATGCCCTAGTGGCCAACAAAGACTCAGACTCCGAACGAAAAGGCTAAAAAGGTCTTCGCCAGCATCGCGCCAAGAGGCGCCTATATCGCTCTGAGTCGCGGAATGGGCAATAACACGATCGCAAGGCAAATCTGGCCCTGTAGGAGGCCCGCAGACACTCAGCGAGGGAGTCCAAGCGCGACTTCAAATATCGATGAAATCGCCGTGCCTCGCCAAACAATGGAAACACGATTCAAAGTGACCCTTGCGGAAAGTAACCGCTTGGCTAGTTTGCACCCATGCGAGTGTGGCGGAATTGGCAGACGCACGGGCTTTAGGTGCCCGCGAGGTAAAACTCATCAGGGTTCAAGTCCCTGCACTCGCACCACGTTTACTTGCCAATGACTACTATTGGACACTTGGCGACCCAGCTAATTTGTCGCAGAAACCAGCACGGTAATGTCTTTCTAACTGGTCGATAAGGCCAAGCTTCAAGCATCATCCTGCTTCACTCGTCATCCCTCCCCTCGATTCCCGCAAGAAAATCCAATGACCCACGTCATCGCAGAACCATGCGTCAACGTTAAGGACAAGGCCTGCGTCGATGTCTGCCCAGTGGATTGCATCCACGGCAACGAACCCGACACGCAGCTCTACATCAATCCAGCAGACTGTATCGATTGCACCCTGTGCGTAGATGCATGTCCGGTCACCGCAATTTTTGCGGAAGAAGACCTGCCGGGTGAGTGGTCCAGCTTCACCAAAATCAACGAAGACTACTTCGCGTCTTAACTCGATCCGGCCTGTGGCCTAGATAGCCAAACCTTAATCAGCAAGAGATGCTCGCCCACAGTGCCAAGCGAATGAAAGTCCGGCCAGCGGACTTTAGGCGAAGACCTTGGTAAGATGATGGCTGCACCGCGATTGGCTCTGGCGCTAGCCCGCAACCAGGTCACATAAACGCCGTATGCCTCTGCAACGATACAGCCGGCAGACTCGAGTAGCCGGAGTAGGTGATTCCGGCCAAGCCCGCATCACCAATGCAAGGGTCCTGATCATCGGCTGTGGCGCACTAGGAACGCATCTGGCCGACACGCTAGTCCGCGCTGGCGTAGGATCCTTACATCTCGTAGATCGCGACATTGTCGAGTGGTCGAACTTACAGCGACAAGTCCTGTTCACAGAAGAGGACGCTGAAGCAGGACTGCCAAAGGCAATCGCCGCGCGAGATCGACTGTTAGCTATCAACAGCAACGTGAGCATCACCGCGCACGTTGCGGATTGCTCGGCCGATTTCTTAACCAACTTCTCAGAGCCGCTCGATCTTGTCCTCGATGGAACAGACAACTTCCCGACGCGCTACCTGATCAATGACTGGTGCCGGCAGCATGCTCTTACGTGGATCTATGCTGGAGCAGTTGGCACCGAAGGCGCCAGTATGGTTTTCACCAAAGATACTGCCTGCCTACGCTGCTTGTGGCCCACAGCACCAGCACAAAGTGACGTAGGCAATTGTGAGACGGCTGGCATTCTGGCTCCTGCCATCGCCGCTGTTACAGCCTTCCAATCAGCGGAAGCCTTGAAGGTCTTACTTGGCAAGCAACCAACCAAAGGCGTGTTCACTTGCGATGTATTCCGCGGTAGCTATAGCGTTCTACCTGTTGCAGACCGCCCCGCCGATGACTGCGTCACCTGCAATGGTGGCACATACCCGGCACTAACGGATCCGTCGCCACAAGCAGTAAAACTATGCGGCCGAGACGCTGTGCAAATAGATCCTCCCGAACGAAGCCAGATGGATCTGAAATCGATAGCAGCCAAACTTGAAAACGCGGTTACCGGGCTGATTCAAACAGA
The DNA here is from genome assembly GCA_965662465.1 of Planctomycetota bacterium. Taxonomy (GTDB): domain Bacteria; phylum Planctomycetota; class UBA1135; order UBA1135; family UBA2386. The sequence continues at coordinate 5,961 of CBFIIO010000063.1, forward strand.
CCACCTGCTTAGATTCGAAGTTGATGACTGCCGATTTACGGTATTCCCTGACGGGCGCGCCCTGCTGTTCGGTGTCCATGACCCATTGCGTGCACGAGCGCTATACGACAGGTGGCTTGGATGATCTACCTAGACCACGCCGCGACGAGTTACCCGAAGCCTGAGAACGTCCTGCAGGCAATTCAGCATTGGTACGCAAAGATTGGAGTTAGCGCTGATCGTGGTGATGGACCACGCACACGAGAAGCCCGAGACACCATACAGAGAGTTCGCACCGGCATCGCCGCGATGACCGGCCATAGCCCAGAACATGTCGCGTTCTGCTCTGGCGCAACCGAAGGCCTGAACCTTATATTGCGGGCGTTGCTAACTCCCGGAAGCCGGGCAGTGACCACGCCATTCGAGCATTCTTCCGTCGCCCGACCGCTAATTGCACTCAGCAAAGAGCGCGACCTACAAATCAAAGTCGCAGACAGCGACTTTGCCACCGGTTCGGCCGACGACGCTCTATGCAATGAGATCCAGTCACAGCAACCCTCCGTAGTCGTCTTCACGCACGCCAGCAACGTTACCGGCGCAGTCTTAGACGCAGAACGCGTGTGTAAAGTAGCAAGCGCAAATGGCGCAATCAGCGTGCTCGACGCCAGCCAGACAGCTGGCTACTTGCCAATCAACGTTGGCGCAGATGTTGTGATTAGTAGCTGCCATAAGGCTATGCATGGCCCACCTGGAGTTGGCTTCATCGCCGTAAACAAATCACTCGAGCTGTCGCCACAAAAACAAGGAGGGACTGGCAGCAGTATCGCTCTGCAGCAACATCCAACTCAGTGGCCACAAGCATTCGAAGCAGGTACACCTAACACCCCCGCCTTATTCGGCCTCGCTGCAGCACTAGACTGGCTTAGCGAACAAGGAATCGACGAGCTCTTAAAACGCGCGACGCAGCGGCTCAGTGACATCGAAACCGGACTTCAAGCCATAAGCGGAATTCGTATTTACCAGCCGACAACGGTTCAACGTACTCCTGTATTGAGCTTCACGCATGTGGACTACGACCCACTTGAAATCGGCGCAGTACTGGCAGCTAGCGGGATTCACGCACGCTGCGGCTTTCACTGCGCACCCTGGATCCATGACTATCTAGGCACAGCCACTGCCGGCACCGTCAGAATTGCTCCTGGCCCTCAGACATCAGCTAACGACGTCGACTCATTGCTTGCCGTGATCGCAACGCTCTAGCATCGGAACGCAGTCGTGACCGCTGGCCACCGTCAGCATGTCAAACACCACTGACGACAGGCCGTTCATCTAAATGCACAGCCGCTTACGCTAGCGACGCTGTCGAAGTTCGGCTGCATATCCCAGCACCACAGGCTATGCCCGGACACCTGTCATCTGATGCGATATTCAGCTGGCACAGGTCCAACCGGTCGCCCGAGAAACTCGAACATGCTGACAGCAATCGTGAAGAATGTGTCGCTACGATCCAGGCCAGTTGCGACATAGCGCTGAACCGGCGGAATCTGTGGCTGATACAACCCTCCACCTTGGCTACTGCCGACGAGCATCAGATCACGAATCAACAATCGTTCTTGCTGCCATGGACCTCTACCGGGGTGACTACCCCACCGCCACAGCGCCTTCTCAAAGACTCCACGAGCGACGCTACGACTGACACGCCCATCGGCAATGAGCGCTGCCAACTGATCTAACTCAGGATCATCACAACTCGAACCCGTCACAAAGTCGCCGCCACTAGCCCAAGTCACAAATCCGAACTCGGGCAGATCAGGGAGGTCCATCGAAATGACTGCGCGCCGCTTAGCCGCTAACAATGAACCTTGCGGATCACCACTTGGGTTAACGCTGACATCTCCAGTCGCCATCCGAAACGCCAACGCAACAGCTAGATCTCTGCCAATTGCAGGATCAGAAGCCCAATCGCGCAAAGACTTCAAAGTCTCCTCAACGGGCTGATATAGCGCATACGCAACAGCAAGCTTCCTTGGGTCTGGAACAAGAGCCAACGGCACAAGCGGCAACCATTTGTTCAATGCGGGCCGGCTCACAGGCTGACTGGCAACCAACTGCAACAAAGACCAATCGGGGCGATCTTGCGTAAGGTCAAGGGTGCCAGTCCGAGCTAACAGTAAAATTGCCGCAGCACTCGACGAAGGCCACCGATCACTCTGCTTGCTTAGTATATTGCTCGCGCGACCAGTCAAAGATGGTGCCTTACCGTCTAGACCAAATCGCCAGCCTTCACCGAGCAAGGCACCACGAAAGAATAGATCTGCATGACGTCGCTCGCTTCGCCAGAGACTCCTCTGCTGTGCGGCAGACATCCGTAAACCTGCAAAAGCGCTAGCCGCCACAATGCCCGGATCATCGCTAAGCGTCATCGGTGCGCTCTTTGCTGCATCCGGAAATCGAGCAGACGACAGCCGCACTGCTAGCCCGAGTAATGTTTCAGGCTCTTGATTTGGCCCCACAACGAGACCCCAGAAATTCTTAACTGGGCGTGAACGCCGCGGCCCCAGTGCCATCAGCATTCCAGCAGCAATCCGCTCACGCAGCATCGAATCACGATGCCGCAGCAACTCGAACAAACGTTCATCTTCACTGGGTCCGCCGGCCAAGACTGCCGCAATCAGCAACACCAAACGGCGATCAACATTGGCACCTTCCGCGGCAAACATCTCCCACAGCACCGGCGTAACAGGCTTCCCCAAGTTACGGGCAAGCTCCCAACCAGCATGCCAGTCTTGATCTGAGACACTCAAAAGCAACTTGCTGAAGCGTTTCTTGTAGACCGCGTTCCGCGCGCTGATCGTACCAACGTCTTCAATTAGTAATTGCCCTAAGGCGGGTTGAGCCAAGCCCCAACTCAATCCGATAAGAACGAACATCGCTCGCCCAAGTGACCGCCAGCCGCAGATGGCCTTCGCATCGGAGCATTGCGTTTCGTAATTAGGCATGACGGATAACAGAGAGAATTTGAATGACGCGGAAGTGAACTTCCTCCTTGCTGGAGATGTTGACGATACGCCGAATACCGCACTCTCGCACAAAGACGGTAACCAATCCGCCACGATGCATGGGGATCTGGATCAAATCAGCCTAGCTGACATATTCCAAACCTTGTCGATATCTAAGATGGAGGGCGTTTTACGAATACGCAACCCACTAGAAGAACGACAAATACTCTGCTACCAGGGCTATGTGCGCATCCTTGCCCCTGAACGCTTGACGTTCAGGCGATTGGGGCAACGCCTGATCCAAGCTGGAATTCTGCAACCCGAAGACCTGCGCAAAGCACTGGTCGCCCAAAAGCACGAGAAGATCTCGCTTGGTCAGATTCTCGTTCGCGACGAGCGGATCACCCAAGATGCACTAGATGAGATTCTTGACATGCAGGTTGCAGAAGATCTCTTTGGACTCTTCACCTGGCGACGCGGCACGTTCGAGTTCTTTAAATCTGAGCCTGCCGACCACAATCACTCAGAGCAATTCGAACAGTGTCCTGAATATGAAATCAACAGCCTACTTCTAGAGGTCGCACGTCGATCAGATGAATGGGAGAGCATCCTCGACAACGTCATCAGCCTTGATGAGGTGCCAATCCAAATATCCGAACCGACTGCCTCCGATCAACTAGACGACAATCACATCACGGTTCTGCAAAGCATCGACGGACGCAGCACCTACCGACAGCTTGCCGAAAACACGACGCTAGGACTATTCACGTTCTCACGGGCGGCTCGAGACCTAGTCAGTGGCGACATCCTTGCTCATATTGATGACCTGGCACTGGCGGGAATAGCTGAAGAGGCTGCCAACATCGGAGAGCGCAAGCAGGCGAAAGTGTTGCTGCAAACCTTACGCGACCGTGAGGGTGACCGCAGCCTCGACGTCACCCTGAGCATGGCGCAAATCATGCAGGCAGCCGGCGAGCGTCGCTTGGCAAGCGAGCTTCTGCTTGATGTAGCAGAGCGCTCGCCAACAGCTAAAGAAGCAACCGAATTGGCACGTAAGGCTCGCGAGCTCGCACCCTACGACCACCGCAACCTAACGTTCTTGCGCAAAGTGTTAGTAGCGCATTCGGCCCCTGATTCGGCAGAGCTAGAAAAATGCACAATCGACCTGCTAGACGCATTGCTCGACAACAACCTAATCCCTGAAGCGCTCGAGATCATTGACGAGGCGCATCGTAACGATGCAATGCAGCCGCAGATACTCATGCGTGAAGCGCGCGCCCGACAAAAAAGCAAAGACATCGATGGTGCTGTCAACGCGCTAACGCTTTTGGCTGATTCGTATATCGCCAATGGAAACCGCACGAAAGCCACTGAAGCTTACGAGGCGATCTTGCGCTTAGATCGTTCCCGCAAAGAGATTCAACGCACCCTAACAGGGCTTCGACGGACGCGTATTGGCAGCATCATACGAATCGCAGCAAGCATTTCTGTAATCGGACTTATCTCGTCCATGGGCTTTGTCTGGTGGCAACAAGACTCCTTCGAGACCTCAGTAAGCATGGCTACTAACGAGGTCCAAACGCTGCTTGATAACGGGAATCGCACCGCTGCGCAAACCAAGCTAACAGAGTGGCACGGCGTCCTTGGCGACTGCGACACGATCCAAGACCTTTCAAGCCGCGTAACATTCGCGAATGCCACAGAAAAGAATCGACTAGCGAAACTTCAGAGGCTGCGCATCAACAACCTGTTCACCAAAGCAGCAGCAGCACTCGGGCAAGGCAAACTTCGCGACGCGCTAGCAATTTACTGCTCTATATACGACGAACGCGGCAGGCAGACAGAAGTCGTCGAGGTCGTTGAAAATCGGATTTCTGCGCTAGTCAACGAGCTTACTCGCAGCAGCATGCTACTAAGCAACCACCAGCAACCAGACTCCAACCAATTATTTGACCGCAAGCAAGTAACAACCGACCTGACCGCGCTGCAGGAAGCCTGCCCGCCATCTCTAATTCGTTCTTTCGATGAGCTAAGTGAGCTCTCGTCGGATTCACAACTGCCTGAGTTCGTTCAAGACAAGGTCAAAGCCGAAGTCGCCGCCGCAATCACGAACTCGCGCTCTGACATCGAAGAATACCGAAAGCTCATCCAAGCTTGCCAACAAGCCCTGAAACGTAACGACACGGAGAGACGGCTAGACCCAATGTTCAAGGCGGCCGTCGCAAAAGAAGCCCAGTATGATTTCCAAGGCGCGCTGCAGCTCTATCTCGAACTGGCAGCACAGCCTACCGGCGACGTAGAACTACGCCGACATTTTCGCGATCGGATCGAACGTAATCGTACTATCCTGCGCCTGAAAAAGGCACTGTCGGAAGCCACCCAAAAAGGTGACTACGAAGCTGCAATGCAAAGTCTGCACACTCTGAGAGAATCATATCCAGCAGAGCCTTTCGATAGCCTTGTTCGCTTACCCCTACTGATCGAGAGCCAACCAAGCAACGGCGTCATATATGTCAATGGTATTGAGGTCGGCACCGCACCGCTGCTCTTGTCACGAATACCAGGCGATAAGACAGCAATCTCTGTCAAACATGACGGTTTCCGATCGGCAAACTATGAGGCTGAAGGTGACGGCGAAGCGACTTGGACTGCCTGCCTGACCCTGAACCCGGATGCGATTTGGCATCACAACAGTCCGATCGATTGCGCACCGATCCGCGCTGACGACGAGCACCAGGTCTTTGTCGATCGAAGTGGCAAGGTCCACAAACTTACTCAGACGCTCGAGACCACCGTATGGACTTTTGCAAGCAAGGATCTCTCCGGCTGGCTAACCGCACCAGTAAGAGACCACAGCCAAATATTGGTAGGCTCGCTGGACGGCAAACTTCGAGCACTAAACGCAGGCACTGGTGAGCTGCAGTGGAGCCTTGATGGTTTACCAAGTGATGTCGACGCAACGGTGATCGACCGCTCTCTTGTGATGGCAACAACCGACCGCCGCCTACACACAATCAACCTCGATAACCGCCAGCAAAAAAGTGTCACGATGCGCCAAGCAGCCATCGGAGCTTTGATCCCGAATGGCAACAACGTTGTTGTCATCGGCGAAGGCGGCCTGATTTCTTGCTGGTCCGTTGCTGCAATGAAATTGGTTTGGCAGAAGCAACTCGACAATGTTGCCAGCCCCCAAGCAACATCCAACAAAGACCTACTTATCGTCAATGATGACCAAGGCCAACTGTTTGGACTCGACCTTAAGTCGGGCCAGCTGAGCTGGCAGCGTGACCTCAAAGCAGCACTGGTCGGGTCCATTCATCTCGATCATGGCGTCGCCCTGGCAGTCGCCCCCGACTTCTTACATCGGATTTCTGTAGACACCGGCGAAGACCTCAATGGCTTTCAGGCGAAAGAAAGCCGCTGGGCTGGTTCGGCCACGATGGTTGCCAATCGAATGATCGTTCCGCTGGAATCGGGCTCACTGCAGGTCATCGCATCCAAAACTGGCGAGGCCCTCTACCTCATTGCCGGAGACTCAAAGAGTCGCGTTTTTGCCTGCGGTGAAAATTTAACCGTCATTAACAGCGACCATTCCGTTCGAACATACAACTCGCCCCGCTGACCAATCACAGCCGTCGGATACACGTGATCGCTGTCGGAAAATGGACATCTGCAAAGACTTCACAAAAGAATCCCATAAAGCCGATACGAACTTAGAAGGGGTGGGGATCACCCTCGACACACACCTTCAAAGATAAATCCTACTCTCAAACACCTGAACTGCGCCTAAGCGGCGATCGGCGACTGTCGCCGCGTCTCTCCAGTCAAGTTTCCTAATCGCTTCCAGCGACATGAAATGCGATGGGCATCTGAATTTTCTACGGCAGCAAACAGCAGTTTGAAGTCAATCTGCAAAACAGCCAGTCATCAAACACACTCGGCACATCGATTGCTACGTAACAAGCAGCCCTCGCACTACTAGGTGCCAACAGAATTGATCCATGCGCAAAATCCTGACCGTCCAACTCCTGATCGCCTGCCTTGCGCTAGGGTCCTGCGGTGATTCCGCCGACATTATCGTCACGGACAGAATTGGCCCTGATGCTCCGATTAACGGTCCCGATACTGGTGTCTTCAATCCTGGGGAGCCACAAGCCAGCGACGAAACGTCGACTAATGGGATTCATGTTGGGAACACTGGCGAAGTAGACCCGGCCGCTGGAGGGCAAACGAATACTTCCTCACCATCGGGAAGCGGAAATCCCGGCAATGAGCCAGCCAGTGGCACAGAAGGTGGACAGCCAGTACCCGAGCCAGGCACACTGCTGCTGGTTGGCAGTGGCTTAGCCGGCATCAGCTCACGACACTTCTGGCTGCGCCGCCGCCGCCAGCGCAATACGAGCCAGTCATAGAGGCCGGTCACAGAAACTAGTCATAGAGACTAGTAATAGAGACTAAGGCCCAACGGCTGGGCCCAACGAATGGGTTCAAGACTCTTAAGAACCCAATTTACGAGATTTCCACGAGCAATCTGACTAACTCAAAGCAGTCAGCGCAGATCGAAAGACTCGACTGGCGTCCAGTCGCCGGGCACACTGCTCGCTGTGCAAAAGCCTAGATCCGATCGACAGGCACACCCAATCACGCTGACGTCGCGCATCCCCAATGATGCGAAGGGCACAACCTTGCTGGACTTTCTCTGCGAGCGGTTTCGCTACCTCAAGCGTGACGGCTGGATCGCAGAACTAGCAGACGGCCGCATCGCCCTTGATGAGACGAAGGCCACCGGCGATGAACAGCTTCGCGGCGGCATGATCTTGCGCTACCAGAAAGACCATACCGAACCCCAAGTCAGCTTAGACTTCCACATATTGCATCAGGACGCCGACTTGCTGGCAATCAACAAGCCATCGCACCTACCAATGCATGCGGACGGTCCATTTATCCGCAACACACTGATCTACCGACTGCGTGAGCAATTCGGCTCAGAGCTTCAACTGATTCACCGACTCGACCGTGAGACCAGCGGCATATGCATTGTCGCTACCAACAAATCGGCCCAAGCAGCCGTGCAATCACAATTCGCTGACAACAATCAAGCCGGATCTATCCGCAAGGTATACATGGCCGTTGTTCAAGGCCTCCTGAAAGAGTCCCTGCGTTGTGATCAGCCAATCGGCCATAGCCAGCACAGCAAGATCAGTCTGCGTCGCAGCGCCGATAGTGATGCCAAAAACCCCAAGCCTGCCTGCACAGTGCTCGAGCCCGTCAGGCATGGACACAACAAGACGCTCGTGCGCTGCCTGCCAGAAACTGGCCGCACCCATCAAATACGGGTGCATCTTGAGCATGCTGGTCATCCAATCATCGGCGACAAACTATACGGCCACCCAGACGGCAACTACCTAGCCTTCGTTGCGCGCATGAAAGCGGGAGGAAGTGTTTTCGAGGACACTGAATTGGCGCCCAATCGACACCTGCTGCACGCACACCAACTTCATCTACGTCACCCCTCAACCAATCAGCAACAGTGCCTGGAAGCACCGATACCGGATGAGTTCGAACGCTGGTTGTTGCTGTAGAATCAATCACTGGCACGATGACACACATGCAAAGGGTTCGACACACAACAAGCTACCAAGTCCCGGCGACAGCATTGAGCCTGATGCTGGCTGCTTCGTGCTCAATCACCGACGCAGACCGAGACCACCACCACACATCAGTTGACCAAAGCCCTGCCGGCCAGCCAACTGCCGCCGTTCCCGCCGAGCAAGCGAAGGCTTGCCACGAACTCCAAATGGCACAGCCGCACGACTGGAACAAACGTATTGCGGCCGTGTGCGCATTCGGCCAAGCCGCTGAGGAGTCGCTAATCTTAGAGTTCCGAAACAAGCCTGCAGCGCCCGGTGGCCAGGCAACACTGGCAACTCTTGGACGCATTGGCGGCGCAAAATCTATTGAGTTGTGTCGAGAGCTCGTTAGCGAGCGGGGACCTCTTGCCGTCGAAGCGGCACTTGCGCTCGGCGAACTACCAAGCGTTCCTTCGGATGCCGTGTTGCTTGCGTGCATTCAAGACCGTCACAGCGACGCATCACTACGGGTCGCTGCAGCCTGCAGCCTTGCGCGTCACGGTGAACAAAAGTTTGCGCCAAACTTCATCGCCGCCATCGTCCGCGCTGGCACTCCAGCGGGCCGCGCTGACGAACAGACTTTTGGCCTACCCGACAAAAGTCGATGGGCTCGCGAGCGCTACTTCGTGCAATACATGCTGCGCCAGCTCGGCCACCGCGACTTATCGGACGCACTAGACACAGACGCTCCATGGCAAATGCTTGAGCAGCTAGCGCCGCAAGTTCGCAAGCGACTATCAAAGCAATAGCTGACCGAAAGCCCCGCTCCGCCAAGCAGACTGAATGGCAGTGCCAATCGCGCGGCCAGAGCCCCTGCGCAACTGCTGAATCGGTAGCCATACCACCAGACCATTGCACGGCTCCGGGGCTAACGAAACTGCTGCGGGATTACGGAAACGACTGCGCGACTGACTGCACGTTGACGTCATGGACTGAGCCATTTCGCATCAACACTCGGCCCTTGAACGGCATGCCGTTGCGCTCCACCTCAACCTGGACCTCAATCTCGTCGCCAAACTGAACGTCGGACAGATCGCCAAGCAACCTCAGCTTGCGGTAACCAAGCTGCAGCAACGCCGTCTCAATCAGCCCAACGATCCGAGTCCCGGCAGACTCCGCACGGACGACAGCCGTATCAGACAATTCGCCGCTCTCTCCACCAGCCGTAACGACTTCAGGCATCGGGATATGGACAATCGCGGAGCGAACTTCAGAGGTCGCCTCGCGCAAGTCTTCGAGGTCTTCGTGGAGCCTATCCAGCTGCTTGGTGACCCGCTCCAAGTTCACGTTGCCCGAAACCTGGGCCATCTGCTCGACATGGCTGTCCAGACTGCGAATACGGTCCTCGATATTGCGGAGGCTAGAAAGCTTCTGCAAATGCTCCTCGAACCGGATCATGCGCAAGTGCACCAGCACGTAGCCCACCAGCAGAGCCGCGAAAAACAGAGTAAATTGCAGGCCAGACATCTGTCCGCCACTCTAGCACTGCAGCCGGCTACACACTAGCTCGCAGACGACTGATCTGGATAAGCGCGTCGCCACCAGATGTAGTAAGGCACGCCTGCACCTACGATAGCAAGGCCGATAAGAGCGTTATCGACCTCATCAGGGTCCTGTAAGACAGCCACAATGAATCCGATCGCCACCAAGATGAAGAGCGCTGGCGTGAATGGGTAGCCAGTGCAGCGATAGGGACGATCTGCGTCAGGCCGCAAAACACGCAGGCGATAGACGGCAGCAACCGTCAGGGCGTAGAACAAAAAGGCTGCAAACACCACAAAGGCGGTGACGTCATGAAATCCCTTCAGCCACAGCACCAACAAAGTGCCGACAAGGGCCTGCACCCAGATCGAAACAACTGGGGTGCCCCACCGTTTGCTAAGTCGCGTGAGTGCCTTTGGCGCCAGCCCATCCTGTCCCATTGCATAGAAGGCCCGCGGCGACGACAGCATGTTTGGATTGGCCGCTCCAAAGATCGAAATGGCCATCAGCAGCGTTAGATAACCGCCTAGTTCTGGCGAGAAGATTCGCTCAATCGTCAGCGTAGCGACGTAGGTATTGGGCGTCCCATCTGCCATTGCGCGCATCTCCTCGAAAGGCACTGCTCGCATATAAGTCCAGTTTACGAACATATAGGTCACGATCAAAATGACCATTCCGCCAACCAACCCGAGCGGCAGATTGCGCGCGGGACGCTTTAACTCTGCTGCGTTAAAGGGCATTTGGTACCAACCTTCATAGGCCCAAAAGATGCCCATGAATGCGGTAACCAAACCGGCCATTTGCCACTCGGGGGCATCCCCAGCATTCGGCACCACGACAGCAGCTGGACTGCTATCGCCGCCGACCGCCAGGAAACCGCCAACGACAATCAGGCCCAGTGCACCGACTTTGGCAAACGTAGTTACGTTCTGAACGATCGCACCAAGCACCACACCAAAGTGATTGACGAGCGCTAACACCAAGATCATCGCTACGGCGGTGACCAGCAAAGCAGTAGGAACCTCTTGGGTTCCATCCGGCAAAACCTGCGTTGTGGCATCGATGCCGAATGCAGGTAGTAGATTTTCGGCAAACCCAAGTGCCAGCGCCGCAATCGTTCCGGCGTTGATGACCCAAAAGAAAGTCCAGCCGTAAAGAAAACTAACCGCCGGCCCCCAGCCCTCACGCAAGAACGCATACTGCCCGCCGGCTTCTGGGAACATCGCTCCTAGCTCGGCATAGGCAAATGCACCAAACAGACACACAATGCCTAAACCGACCCACATCATGTAGATCGCGCCCTCCGAGGGAAGGGCCTGCGCGACACTGAGAGGCTTGAGGAAAATACCCGAACCGATGACAGCACCGACGGTGATCGAGACCGCCGAAGTGAGACCGAGGCGGCGTTGCAGTTGACCGGACTCCATGAACTGCGAAGCTATCCCAATCGGCGCTGGACTACTTCGCCAAAACTCCTGAGTCCCTAGGTACACATGCGCGGCCCCCTACGGTTTCTTATCGCCGCCGTCTTTATGATGGCCTTTGTGCTTGTGCCCACGCCCGACGAGGAGCACGGCAAGCCCTACCTAGGCTACCTCCTAGTGCGCGAATGGCTGCTGGGCGCAGACTCGCCACTTGAAGAGTGGCAAAGGCAGCAGGGCTCGCCACAGCTCTCGGTGAGGCTAACAACGAGCCCTCCGCTAGAGGACCCAGCAGAACAGCAGCGCCGTGAAGACGAGTTCCGCAAACTAGGCGAAGAATGGGCTTTGGTGCAGGCCAGCCACAATCGCGCCGACAACACGAAAAAAGACGCCGGCACATCAGCGGGCCGACCAAAATTATCTCTCATCATCCAAATCGGTGATGCAGGCATACGCGCGAGCCTGGCCAATCCCGATGGGTCGGAGAGTCGGCTAGAGCGCACATTCCCTAGCCGCTGGAGTCTCTTGCCAGCGCTGCTAGCAATTGTCATCGCAGTTCTGACACAGAAGGTGCTGCTCGGATTGCTGTGCGGTGGCCTTGCTGGAGCGCTAGCGTTCGTCGCGACGTCGCAACCCGGCATCACACCGAGCATCATGACGATTGCCGGCGACGGCATCGCCCACTTCTTTGGCGACGCACTTTGGCGTCGATCTGTCTGCGAAGATTTCTATCTACGGATCACGGCATTCGTAGTCTTTCTATTCATGACCGTTGGAGTCATCACCCGTAATGGCGGCGTGCATGGCTTGGTGATTCGGCTGCAACGATTCGTGCGCGGCCCGACATCGGCTCAACTCAGCACTGCAGCTTCCGGCGCAGCTGTATTTTTCGACGACTACACCAACTGCCTGCTAGTGGGCACCACCATGCGACCGCTCACGGACAGTGTGCGCGTAGCTCGCGAGAAGTTGGCATATGTAGTCGACTCGACTGCTGCACCAATCGCTGGTCTATCTGTGTTCTCGACCTGGGTCGTTTACGAGATGTCCCAGTACCGCACGCCACTAACAATGGTGACGAAGCCCGATGGCACACCGTATGTCGAGACCGATGCATTCTCCGTATTCCTCGACTCGATGCCGTTTCGGTTCTACTCGTGGTTTGCCTTATCATTGGTACTTCTTGTCATACTGACGCGTCGCGACTTTGGTCCAATGTTGAAAGCAGAGCAGCGCGCGCGACATCTAAACCAGCCGCTAGCGCCAAATCACAAACCGATGGCAGCGGTCGATGCCTCGGTAGCGACTCCCGCTAAAGACACGCCGCTACGGGCGAGGAATGCGTTGATTCCACTCGCAATCCTAGTTGCTGGCACCATCTCCATGATGCTGTGGCAAGGCTGGAGCGCAGTAGCGAATGACCCAGTTGCATCAGCCCAACCATTTGGCGCTTGGTTGCGTACAGTCCTGGCCAATGCGCAAAGTGACATCGCCTTGCTGTATGCATCCGCTACCGCCTGGGTAACCGCCATCATCCTGACACAAGCGCAGCGACTGATGACGCTTCGCAACACATTGGTTACGTCACTGCTGTCGACGCGTGCGCTTTATATGGCGTTTGGGATCCTGTTTTTAGCATGGAGCCTTGGCCACATCTGTCGCGATTTAGGCACAAGCTTCTTCCTGACTGCATCTGCACGGGAAGCAATGACTGCAGCCGCACTGCCAATCCTCCTGTTTGTCGTTGCGGGCGCAATTGCGTTCGCCACTGGCACCAGCTACGGAACAATGGCCATCTTGCTACCAAACGTTGTTGTCTTGGCGCACCAACTTGGCACAGATGCAGCGTTTGGAGGCAGCCCTGCAATTGGCGGCACGGCTCTCATGCTTGTATCGATTGGCGCCGTTTTAGAAGGCGCCATCTTCGGCGACCACTGTTCGCCAATCAGCGACACTACGGTCCTTAGCTCACTGGGGTCACAATGCGACCTACTCGCGCATGTCACAACACAACTGCCCTACGCCCTCTTAGCAATGACAGCCAGCGCTGTCTGCGGCTATCTCCCAATCCTATGGTTTGGCCCTTCCATTTGGCCAATCAGCATGGCCGCCGGGATTCTATTTATGGCTGCCACACTATGGTTAGTAGGTCGTAATCCATCTGCACCGATACCCAAGTAGACAGCCGCCAGAGCAAGCCACCGATTCGCGAGGAAGCCTCCTGGTCGGAATGTCACCTGACGAGCAGTGGTCTCGCACCACTAACCCCGAAACGTTGCGCGACGCCCAATCACTTCAGCAATTCTTGCAGTAACTGCCCTCGCGGCGGCAGCTCGTCTACGAGCAGGGATGCACGAAGCAACCACAGTCGAGCCAACCGCGGCTCACTCGCATGCACAGCCACTAGCCCCATCTCGATAGCCTCAGTTGCTGTCGATTCTACAGGCTCACATGCCACGACCTTGACGGTTGGAAACACCTGCTTGTCGCGACTGCGTAGCTTAATCGTCACCTGATCAGAGCTATGACTTGCGACAACACCCTGATGTATCTCATCACGCCAGCGCACACGCACTTTACGACTAGTAGACAATGGTGCTGGCAAAGGAATCGTCGCCTGCCCGACTGCAACATCAGCCTGCCAATTCTTCGCTGTAGCCAAAACAGATAGGTCTGTCAGCGACCTCCCTGCTCGCCAAACATCCGCAACCACGAGCTGGGCAGATTCGTCATTCGCAGCAAGCAATTCACCACTGCGAACGTGAGCAAGAATGCGCAATTCGCAAGCCTGCAGCAGCGGCTGAAGCTGTGCTTCTAAGACAGCGACCTGCTGACGCTGCTCACTCGATAGAGACTGCGACAACAATCGCCGCAAGGATGCGGATGCATTGCCTAGATCCACATCCTTCAGATAGCTCTCCAGCAATGCAATCCAACTAGCAAAGCGGTCAAGAGAAACGCCTGGCGCCGACTGATTGTCTAGCGCGACATCAGAAGCAGACTTATCGACGACGGACTCTGTATCGACGCGATCATTCACTTGAAGAACGCTCCTAGGGGACTTCGCTTGATTGGCAACCTCGTCAAGAACACCCATTTGAAGCTCATCGCTCCCTAACAACTCAGCGGCAACGTCGACGGTCGG
>CBFIIO010000064.1:0-19484 GCA_965662465.1 Planctomycetota bacterium
TAGGTGACGTCGAAAGACGACATCGCAACCAAGGCTTGCGCGAGCGTCAAAGCACAAGGACTAAGCTCAAATCTGGATGCGCGACACTGCCTGCGGTTAAGGTAGCTGCACCCCACAGAGAGCTAAATCATCCGCATCTTCGCAACCATCTTGGTCTCCCTGCTCATTGCTATCGCGGTGGGCACAGTACTATACACGCTGATTCTTGCCGCTGGCCGCGACCCACTGCCTGGTGTGCGTGACCGCTTCGAACCGGCCCCATTTGCGCTGCCAGGACTGCCGAAGCGCCTTCTGCCTATCGAAGGCATAGAAGTCAGTACCGCCAAACCTGCTGACAGTGCCCGGAAATTGAGCGTTTCCATTCGAATCGAAGTCAGAGATGTCCCCTCATCGATGGACCAGAAACTCGCCGGCGTAGCCGTATTCCACACGCTCACTGGAAGCAACTTTCGCTGGATGCCGCTTAACGATGCTACGTCCGCTGAAAATGGTTCGCTGCAATTCATGATGGAAGCCCCGACGACCTCAATGTTGACAGTCACACTCGCAGCAAATCGAGAGCATGCAAGACATGGCTATATCAGCCGACGGACCATTGACGTCGTTTCCACGAGCGTCAAGACTGCTCCCCTAGTGACCCTCCAAGGCTTGACCCACAAAGTACGGTTCAACCTACCACCGCGTGTCGAGGGTGCTGGCCCACTTCGCTTAACGCGTGTTGATGACCGCCAATGGCTTCTCATGCCAGATAATACATCTGGCCTAACGTTACGTCGTGGCAAAGAAACCAGCCTCGAACTCAGCCCTGGCACATACGAACTCCAGGATCCACTTGCCCCAAACCGCAGCCAACAATTCACTGTCCCAGAGACAACAATCGTTGAGGTTACTGCGAGCCTGACACGAGCTCGAAACGACCGCCGGTAACGCGGAATATATCTGACGAGACGGGATGCTGAGAGCGGTTCGCGATCTCTTGCGTAACCGACATTAGATGCCCTAGATTTTGCCCGTCTTCAGGTCCAACCCAAAGAGTGTCGCGGTCAGGAACAGCCACCAGTAGCCCCTCCTCCTGATCAAGCAGCAACATCCTCGAGGCATCAAAGCCGTCGCCAGATTGCAGCAATACTGACTCACCACTGGCTTGATCAAGACCATTGCGGCCAAGGCGCCTGAGATTAGCTAGAGCTAGGTTGTGCACTTCACGCAATTCTCGTCGCCACCGTTTGAGATGCGCCCGGCATAGAAAGAGCATGCAGGACTCATCATCGACAACATAGACCGTCACAAGCTGGTCATTGATCGCTGTGTATAGGATGCCGGAATCGCCAAACGTCCCCTGCTCATCCAGCCAATCTTTGCTACGGACTTGCGGCATCAATAATTGCGCGGCAGTCGAGAATTCCAGCTCGTCGACTCTATCGAGCCCAACTTCGCGGACATCCGCAATGAGCTGCGCGACCGTGTGCGAGAAGCTCTCAGGAAATGCTTCTGCATGACCAAACGTCTCGCTAAGGCCAACAGGCGTCTCCTGATCGTCAACGCGCATCAAGCACGCAAACCTATCGGGCAGCATCCCAAGGAACTCAACTCTTGGATGGGCGGCCAGAAGCTCTTGTTGTAGCTGCAGTACAAATGCAGCTACTTCAGGCGGATACCGCGAAGACCGGCTTCGTATACGGTGGAAGATGGCAGCCACAACGAGCGCCACTATGCACCATCCGATAATGCCCCAAAGCCACATACGAAACATATCGGCCGTTTGTCCCTTCAGCTTCAGAGTTCGAACGGCTTGATTGCCCAAATTTTAGCTCCGAAGCAGCGATTGCTCGCAAACTGGCTGCGCAAAGCACAGAAGTAGACGTGATCCATCCAATCCGCCGCTTTTCGTTGAGCCGCGGATTCGCCATGATCTTTGGATGAACGGCGCCCGCCGAATTTACCTAGATAACGCTGCGACGACGCGCCCAACGCGTCGCGTAATCGATCACATGGCCGACGCTCAATACGAGTGCTTTGGCAATCCCAGTAGCCCCCATTGCTTTGGCCCCCCAGCCAAACGCCTGCTCGATGACGCCCGCGACTTCTTACGCGGCACCGTTGCTGGCGGCAGCTTGGTCTTCACTTCGGGGGGCAGCGAAGCTGACTATCTAGGCATAGTCGGAGCTGCAGCCAAGCGCCCACCCGGCCGCGTCCTAATGAGCCAGAGCGACCACCCAGCATTATTGCAAAGTGCAGGACTACTGACTCGGTTTAGGAATCACGTCACACAGCTACCGGTAACCACATACGGTGACCTCGCGCCGGAAACTCTATTCGAAGCGCTCGGCACCGACGTGAGGGTCGTCGCACTCATGCACGGCCACAACGAGCTAGGCACGCTGAGTGACCTGAGCGAACTGATCGCATTGACTCGACGCATCGCGCCGCAGGCACACATCCACGTAGACCTCGTCCAGACGTATGGGAAAATACCATTCGACTTCGACACCTACGACGTGGATTCAATCGCAGTATCAGGACACAAATTTCACGGGCCACGAGGCGTTGGCTTCCTCGCACTCTCAAATGCTGCTGACATAGCTCCGCTACAAGTTGCCGGCGGACAAGAGGGAGGCCTTCGCGGCGGCACTGAGAACGTTGCTGGAGTCCACGGATTGATGATTGCAGCTGAGCAAGCACTGACTGGCCAAGCCGAAACAGAAGTCCATACCCGAGACTTATGCGAACGCGTATTCGACATTGTCCAGGAAGCCGTCCCAGGCACTGAGCGACTCGGAAACCCCGATCGACGGCTGCCGCACATTCTGTCCATGCGCCTACCAGAAGTCGTGGCCGAGACTCTTATGACGCGCTGCGACAAACGCGGTGTTGCATTCTCAGTGGGGTCCGCATGCCACACCAGCAACACGACGGCCGCAGCGGACGACACCAAGAAGAAGTCGAAGAAGAGTAGGTCGAAAAACAGCAACAAGCCAAGCAACCACGTGCTAGCAGCAATCGGCCTCGACAAGCAGCAAGCTCGTGAAGTGGTGCGATTATCGTTTAGCGATCAGACCAGCATTGACGACGCCGAAGACGCTGCCGACATCATTTCCGAAGAGGCTTTGAGGATGCTCGCCTCAACACCAAAGAGACAAAACGCCAAGTTTGGAGCGCAGGGCAAGTGAAGCGGCCAAAGATCACAGCCGCACAACAGTTTGCGGACGCCAAAGAACAGCATCCTGATGCGATCGTGTTTTTTCGCATGGGCGACTTCTACGAGCTGTTCCATGACGACGCGAAGATCGCCGCCAAAGCCCTGGGCATCACACTGACGGCGCGAGGCAAGGGTGAGTCTGCAGTCCCGATGGCCGGTGTCCCTGTTCGATCACTCGACGGGTATTTGCGCCGCCTCGTCCAAATTGGTCATCGCGTAGCAATCTGCGAGCAGATTCAAGACCCCAAAGAAGCCAAAGGCATCGTCGATCGTGCGGTTGTGCGCGTCGTCACACCAGGAACGCTAACCGAAGATAACCTGCTAGACGGGCGAATCAGCAATCACCTAGTCGCAGTGTCATTCGGCAAAGAACGTTGCGGCATTGCCTGGGTCGAGCTGTCGACCGGTGCGTTCTTCGTCACCGAAGTGCCACACAACCAACTTGGCGACGAGCTCGCCCGCATCGAACCTGCAGAGCTACTTCTTGCCGAGGACCAGCGCGACAAAGACCAGTCATGGCTGCCGCAGACCAAGACGCCTATTGCTTACCGCGCTGGCTACGACTTTGGTGGCGAAGGCGGCACGCGACTGCTGCAGGAGCACTTCAAGGTGTCGACACTTGCAGGGTTCGGCATTGATGACGCTCCCCTAACGATTGGCTGTGCAGGCGCGCTGCTCTCGTATCTACAAGAAACACAACAAGGCGCGCTACCAAACCTGCGCCGCCTTGAGGTCTGGCGCGATGAGACCTTCCTCGGCCTCGACCGCACCACGCGTCAAAGCCTAGAGCTAGTCCAAACGATGCGTGGTGGCGAAGGCACCCCACTGCTTTCGATTCTTGACCGATGTGATACGCCAATGGGCGCGCGTAGGTTGCGCAACTGGATCCTGTCACCACTCGCACAGATAGATCCAATACAGAGCAGACAGGATGCTATCGGTGAGATCAACGCAGACTCAGAGCTACGTGCGATGCTCAAGTTTCACCTTGCACAAATCCTCGACCTCGAGCGCCTATCATCACGAGCAGCTTTTGGCCGAGCCAACGCCCGCGACCTAGTCGGACTCCGACTCAGCCTAGAACAACTACCACCGCTAAAAGAGCGCTTCCTCGAGTGCAAGAGTCAGCTGCTCGGCGAACTCGGTGACAACATCGATCCACTCTCAGATCTAACGACTGCGATAGGTCTAGCACTCGTCGATGAACCCCCGACCACGATCAAGGATGGCGGGCTGATTGCACGTGGCTACGACAAAGAACTAGATGAACTGCGAGACCTCTCGCGGGACAGCACCGAATGGCTAGCGCGCTACCAGCAACGACTCGTTGAAGAAACCGGTATCAGCACCCTTAAGGTCGGGTTCAATCGCGTTTTTGGCTACTACATCGAGGTCACTCATACTCACAGCGACGTCAAACTCCCCGAAGAGTTTGTCCGCAAACAAACAACTAAGAACGCCGAGCGCTACGTCACCGACGAGCTGCGCGATCTTGAGGGTCGGATTCTCAAGGCGGAAGAGAACAGCAAGTCACTCGAATACGACCTATTCCTAAAGCTAAGAGACCAGGTCGCCGAATCGGTAGATCGACTGCAAGCAACCGCAAATGCCGTTGCCGATGTGGACGTCTGCTGTTCGCTTGCAACAGTAGCGCTCGAACGCGACTACTGCCGGCCAGAACTCGATGAGTCGGCTACGCTCAAAATAGACGACGGTCGTCACCCGGTTTTGGAGGCGACACATGCCGCTGGATCGTTCATCGCTAACGATACAGATCTTTCACCACCACAACGGCGACTCGTGCTTCTTACTGGTCCAAACATGGCGGGTAAGTCGACCTGGATTCGACAGAACGCCCTGATTGTCATCATGGCGCAGATCGGCAGCTTTGTTCCGGCCAAGGCCGCACACATAGGGCTATGCGACCGAGTCTTCACGCGAGTTGGAGGTGCCGATGACATCAGTCGTGGCGCATCCACTTTCATGGTCGAGATGACCGAAACCGCAAACATTCTCAACAACGCTACTGACAAGAGCCTCGTCGTCCTTGACGAAGTAGGCCGAGGCACCAGCACCTATGATGGCATGTCACTTGCGTGGGCAATCGCAGAAGATCTCCATGAACGCATCGGTTGTCGGGCGCTATTCGCGACGCACTACCACCAACTGATGGACCTTGCCGGCCCAGATCGCGGCATCGTGAACTGCCGCGTAGCGGTACGCGAGTGGGGCGATGAGATCGTATTCCTTCATCGCATTGAGCAAGGCGGCACGGATCGTAGTTACGGACTTCACGTAGCGAGATTGGCAGGCATTCCTAAAGCCGTGATTGATCGCGCGGAAACCGTACTCAACAAGCTTGATGACGAAGGCGACGAAGTTCGCGAGGCCCTGGTCTCCCAACGGGAGCTAAGCAAACCAGGCCCCAAACAGCGCGAGCTGTTCGCGGCACCACCCGAACCTTTGGCCGAGGAGTTAAACAAGATCGACATTGACGACCTGACCCCCCGCCAGGCAGTCGAATGGATACGCAACCAGCAAGCCAGCCTGAAGGAACGCTAGAGACGAACGTAACGTCCCTATGCGCAACATGTAAAAGTCCCGACTGTGATTCAGCCGATACTCTGATTTACGATGAGCACAGCAATCTCCATCCGCCCATATCGTCCAGGTGACGAAGCGTCGCTCCTACAGGGTCATAACCAGATCTTCCCTGAGCGATCACTAACCCACTGGCAATGGAAGTTCGGCAACAACCCAACGGGACAAGTGCACACCATGGTCGCCGACCATGAGCAAGACGGGATTGTAGGTGCCTATGTAACGCTGCCTGCACACGCATCGATCGAAGGGCAACGTCGCATAATCGGCCAATGCGTTGACCTTTGGGTTAAGCCACAGCATCGACGGTTTGGTCCGCGGCCAGGCCTATTCGTAAACCTAGCACTCGCACATTACGAAGAATGGGGTGGCAAGGGCGAGGACAAGAACTCATTCCATCACGGCTGGCCAATCGCGACCTGGCGTATTGGCCAGAAGTATCTGAAGTATGAAATGGTGCGCGACTGGGACTTCTTGTTCCGTGAGATGGTGCCCGGTGGATTTCCAAGAAGGTCAACCAGCGACGAAGTGGAAGTACGCAAAGTAGCTCGCTTTGATGCCGATGTTGATCAGCTCTGGGAAGAGTTCTCAAAAGAGACGCAACTAGCAGTGATTCGTGACCAGCGCTATCTCAATTGGCGCTACGCCGATGCCGTTGATTCGCAGTATGAACTCTTCGAGTGTCGCGAAAAGTCGAGTAACAAACTACGTGGTGTCGCGGTCGTCGCGCTGCGTGACTTCGTCATACCAAACACCTGCTTCCTCGTCGACTGGATGGTGCCGCAAGATGACATGGACACCACAACAGCACTTGTTGCGAAGGCAGAGCAACGCGCAAGTGAACTAGGAGCCGATGCACTTGCGACGTTGTTCCAACATCGCGATCCGCGCTTCCTACAGTTCCAAAAGATGGACTTTTTGGTCTACGGCACCATCTACTTCCAAGTGGTCATCCCGTTCGACAAGCATGACACCCACTTCTACAAAGAAGCTTGGTATCACACGCTTGGTGACTCAGACCTGATCTAGCAATTCGCGTGCTGCAACGGCAACCGCTTCGTCGTTACGACTGGAAGCCCCAACCGTCGTATTCACAATCGAACCGACTCGCCAGTTCACCCAACTGGTTACCGCATAAGCTAATCGCGTCATAGGTCGGCACCATCTCGCGCTTGCAAATGACGTCCCAGTCACTGTCGCCATCGGCAAGTGCCTGCGAGTCTGGAGCGACTACCTCGATTCCAAAGCCAAGTGTCGCAGCCTCCATCGAAAACGCGCGCGCCGAGGACTGACTGGGAGCGACACTGCTAAACTCGACCTCACGTGACTTACTAAGGTCTACGCCCGACTTCGCCATACTGCTCAGGACCGCACCGTTATCATCGTCTGGATACATTGTTGCTGGGTTGGCTGACGGGGTTTGACGCCAGCTCGGTGCAGCAACCATACGGCTCGGGTGCCATAGCTAGACCGACGATCCGATATTCCGACAGACATAGAACGGAACGCGGCAGAATGTCCATGACCTCAATCCGAGCGAAGCTCAGCTTGGTCACGTCGAATTGCTGAGCGGCACTGTCCAGCTGAGGTCGCATTGGCCATCGCCTGTTTTCTGCGAACCCTATAGCCAGCACAACTTAGGGAACATCACAGACGAGCAAGACGGTTACTCAGAGCTGAGAACTGGCGATTCGGCTACGCCAAATACAAGCCACCAAGGGTGGCCCCTGACTAGCAAAGGTCTCATTCTGCACGACCAGTCTAGGTCAGCCAAGACTAGCCCATGCGGGGATGGTCACACCGTGGAACCTAATCATAACCGCGGCAAACCCCAAAGCAGGTAGAGGTGATCGCCACAGACGGTTATCACAAAATTGTCTACGGCCTAGCTAGCGCCCGGCGTTTGCCACGATGAACCAAGTCAAGGCGGCGACAATGATGGTCACAGGGATCAAGAAAATCCATCCGGGCAAGCGAGCTTGTTCTTTGCTGTCGTCGGTCATGAGCGCGTACTGGTAAACATCACAAGTCCAAGCGATCCAAACAAGATCGTTGGTGTCCATGCGGCAACAATAGGATGCAGCATACCTTGCTGCTGACCCAGCTTCTGACAAGTCAGGTCACACAGCATGTAACCACCACATAACACAATTGCCGCCATTATGCGGTCAATGCGGCTGCCCCTCTCGTACCGGATAGCCAACGGAAGAGCTAGCAGCAGCAAGAGCAAGTTGCTGAGTGGATAGGTGATATGACGATGAAAGGCCAAGCGTAGATCGTTGCGATTTGGCCGCTCTTTCATCAAATCCAGCAACTCTGTGTAGGACATCATCTCTGGATCAATGCTGTCACGTGAGTTCTTAACGATTGCGGACGGTGTTAAGTCGGGACGACTAAGCCATTCCACCGGGACACCACCAGAGCGCGAATCGCGATTGCCTCCAGACAACTTCCAGTCACCGCGTTCCTGATCCCAAACTGCGGTATCTGCATTGATCATGAATGCATCGGCATCCAAGTGTCCTTGCACCAACAAACTAACGCCTGTCAGTAGCTCCTTACTTGGATCAAAGCTCGTAGCATAAAAATACTGACCGGCCTGATCATCCGACTCACCGTGCAGTTCATTCACGACACCTTTGATGTCTTGCTTGCGCTCCTTCAAGAACTGTGACTGCGACGCTAGTTCAGCACCAAATTGTGGCACAACCCACTGCCAGCTGACAGCCATCAGCGCACCAGAAAATAGACCGCACCATAGGATTGGTCGCATGATGCGGTGGATGCTCCGCCCTACGAACAGCATCGGCACAATCTCATTCGCACCATGCAAGCGGGCGATAGACATCATGCCGGCAATCACGGTGGCAAACGGCGCCACCGTTGTTAGCAGCACCGGTATCAGCTTTAGATAGTAGAGGACCAAGTAAGCAGCCAAGCCCAAGGCACCAAGCCCGTTTTCATCAGCAGCAGCGGCGTATTTCGGCAGATTGGTCAGCAGGTTCACCAAAATGGTGATCAACAAGAAGAATGAAAGCGCCGCGACAAACGCTCCCAAGACGATCTTTCCGACGTAACGGTCGAGCTTCTTCATCGACGCAGTTGCCTCCAGACAATCGGTGTGCCAACGACCAACAGCAACAATACCGGCATACAACCACACCATGGGTTATCGCTGGAAATCAGCATGCGAGCGCCGATGACTTCTCCTAGGTAGAACATCGCAAGCGGCACAAGCGAGAGCATCAAGGCGAACACACGCCCCTTGAAACGCGAGAACTCGGCAATGCAGTAACCAACGGGAGCAAGCAACGCAGGCATCAATGCAAAGCTGCATCGACGGAACAAGGTGTACTTCGCACGCACCGGATCGTCATGCACACCACGCATGACCTCGGCAAGCAACTGGTCGCTGCCAACGTCTTCATCACGATCAATGCGACTACCCGCCGAGCCAATGTCGTCAATTGGTACAGCGATGTTTATTTCTTTGAAGTCGTTCGGAGCAGAACTGAGGTTTGGTTGCCGAACACCAGACAGCACAACCTGAATGACAGTGTTCTCATCCCAGTCCTTGGTCGGCGGCATCGTCACTCGATCCACAAAGACAATCCTGGAGGTAATTGCTTTATCAATTGGCTTCGAGGAGTAGACCGTGCAGTCCAACATGTCATGCGTCACCAAATCTCGCTCACGGAACGTCAGCACGCGCCCTCCCGGCAGCTTGATACGATCGCTACCCAGGTTGAGATTGATGAAGGCACCGCGAACAGCCTCCTTGATGACACGATATTTCCAGAAGTGCACCGCCGGAATCACATAGTGGTTCGCGAACGAGGCCCCTACGGAAAGCAAGATGCCGATCAGGACTGCTGCTTGCATGGGGACCCTTGGAGAGATACCGGCAGCACGAATCGCTAACAATTCTCGGTCCTGAGCAGCCCGAGTGAAGGTCACTACGGTCGCGATCAAGAACGCAATGGTCAGGAGGTGTGGGACCGCATCTAACGCCCACAACAGCGTGATCATCGCCGCGTCGAGCAGCTCGCCGCCCTGAGATCGCTGAATCCCCCGGTAAATCAGGGAGATCAACACAACTCCAAAGAGCACGATGAAGGTGATCGAAGCGTTGATCGCCAGTTCCTTCAGGTAGTATCGGTGTAGCCGCCACATCGCTTGGCACCATGGTTCCCCATAGCCCGACCCCGGGCAACTAAGCTCTGCCGCATTCCTTGACCGCCTCCTACGTAACGACCCCCGCCGTATCGCCTAAAGTCGCCAAAGCGCTGCAAGAACTGCTGCAGCACGATGTCGCCGAATGGACGAAGTTTGGCTTCGAAGAGATCAAGTTGCGCACAGTTCGCCGGGTTTTTCGCGGCCAACTGGCCTCAACAGCCGTGCACATCAAAGTCTTCCGGGCCGACACAATCGCAGCAAAGGCAAAAAAAGCCATGCGCACAGCCAAAGGTGAGCGGGAAGCAATGCACCTAACCATGGCACAAAAGGCTGGCCTCCCCTGTGTCGAGCCCCTGGCATACGGTATCGCCGTGGACAGCTCGGAGCTCAACAGCTTCATCGTGACCCGAAGCGTAACTGGCAGCGACTTTGCATTCCCCGCGCCGCCAACGGTAGCGTCCGCAGCTGGGTCGCTGATGCGCCAAGCACACGACGCTGGCTTTGAACCGCTCGACCTCCATCAGGGCAATCTGCTGATTACTGATGTGGGCGATCCCATCCTTTGTGATCTGACCTCCCTTCGTCACGCCGGCGAACTATCGGTTCGAAAACGCGCGGCTGGCCTCGCGTTCTTCTGCAACCCTATCGACGCCGGACCACTCGACTCGCTAACCCGCGATTTCCTCCGCGGCTACAAAGCATCGGGTCGCCCAATGGCAGATACGTTTGATGCCGAATTGGCACGAGCAACGCGCCAATTGCGGGCAAAATCGCTGAAATCATTCGGCCGCCGCGGCATGCGGTCATGCAAACACACCGACGCCGAATCACGACGCCGCGCAACGCCCTGGTTCTTTTGGCACCTAAGCGGCGGCACGGAAGACAAGTCACTGCGTAACGAATGTCGAAACTTCGAGGGCGACGACCACGAAGCACGCCGTAGTGGCCGCCGCGGGTCCGTCTGGCTAACTGAGTCGATGGCCGTCAAAGATCGCGATGCTGGGAAAGCTCGAAAACTTTGGCTGGCCAACTACTGGCTGCTATTTGCCAAGGTCCCAATCGCAACTCCAGTGGCCCTCTGCCTGCACGGCAGCCGCGGCAAAGTATTTACCAACCGCCTCCTCAACGAGGATCTGGAGACCGAGCTCCAAGCTGGCAAACTGAGTGAGGACTCGATCGCCCGCGGCGCAACAGCTCTCGGCAATAGCATTGGCAGGCTTCATGGACACGGGCTACGCAATCGTGACCTAAAGTTTGACAACCTTGTTAGGCATCCCGAAACGGATGCGATCGCAATCGTAGACCTCGACGGGATCAGTCAGCACGCAGCAGAAGAAACGCGTGGTTGCGGACGTGACCTTGGCCGTTTGCTAGCCGCATTCCTTAATGCGGACAGTCCTGGCGGCGAACAAACACTACGGCGTTTCCTTCAAGCCTATGTCCGAACGAGGCGCCGAATGCTGCAATCTCCACCAATGAAGCGCATTCTCAAAAGGGCCGAAAGCCGGGCCAAAGAATGGGCGGCAAGACACTAGCTGGCTGGTAGCCAGGGACACGCCTCTTCACAGGGCTGTGTCTCGGCGTAACGGCTAGAGCCAGCAAGCTCTGAGCTTCGACCTCAGACGAAAACGCTTGCTAGCTACTTAGGATAGCTAGCTGCAGCAAGGCGATCTCGCAGTGTGTCGCTACCACCATCTAAGACCTCGAGTGTTTTAGCGTCACGGTAATGACGCTCCACGTGGTACTCGACGGTGTAACCAAAGCCGCCATGGATCTGGATAGCCTCATCTGCTGCTAGCACCATGGCGTCGACCGCCGCAATGCGAGCTTGCATTGCTGCTTCACTGGCCGCGCTGCCAAGGTCACTCAGCCGAGCTGCGTGCCAGGTGAGCTGGCGGGCACCTGCAATGGCACGATTGCACTCCACCAACTTGCGCTGAACAGCTTGTTGCGCCAGAAGCGGTTTGCCAAACGCAATGCGCTCACCAGCATGCTTTTCTGAAGCAAGGACCGAGCCCAAGCCACCACCGACGCTAGCGGCTGCGACACCTAGCCAAGCCGCCAAATCAGCGCGATCGATGGCCTGATTTGCGCTATCAGCTGAAGCCAAAACGGTGACGGGAACACCGTCACAGGCGACTTTACCGCATGCCGCACTATTGAGGCCAAGCCCCTGAAGAGCAGTGCGCTCACAATTGGAAGCTTCGACCATGACCACGACATTGGCGTCGCCATCCTTAGCAGCAATCACAATCACGTCCGCTTCCATAGCGGCAGGGACCAGCACAGCATGCCCAGTTAGCTTGCCATCAAGCACTGCAAAGCCATGCTCCAGACCAGCGTAGGTGGCAAGTTTGGCACCGCCAACTACGTCGTCAAGGACGTCGCTACCAGCCGCTTCGAGCACGAGAGCAGCCTGCATCTGACCGATCCAGAGCCGCGACAAGGAGCCGCTTTGCTGACCGATCGACTCGAGGGCAGCAACATATGGCAACATGCCCATACCGGCACCGCCACTCTCTTCACTAACCGACAATCCGTAGACGCCGAGTTCAGCCAATGCGTCGAACCATTCGCGGGCGAAACCGCGGTGCTCGTCGAGCTCTTGCACCTTGGGAGTGACGACGTCGGCGACCAGCTTACGCACGGTTTCGACGACCATCTCTTGGTCTTCAGTCAGTTCCAGATTTTGCATTATATTCGTGTGCCAGTTGCAGCCCTAGCGGCCGCCCTGCCAGAAGTAGAGAAAGCGTGGACCAGTCGAAGAACCTAAGAGGCTCTCGACCGCTGAAGCAGGCGCGATTCCGCTGCGCATGCCCAACAAAAGGTCGCCGAGGCCAGCACGGCGACGCTGCTCAACGATGGCGACGTCGCCACCTAGGCGTTTCTTGAACCAAGCCAACGCCGTTTGGTAATCACCGATCTCGTCAACTAAGCCGCTCTCGAGAGATTGCTGCGCGGTGTAAATACCGCCGTTTGCGACCCGCTCAACTGCAGCGCGATCCATAGAACGACCACTCATCACAACGGACACAAACTGGTCGTAGAGTTCGTCAACGATGCTGGTCAACATCGATCGCTCCCCTTCACTGAGGGCGCGCGTTGGCGACAACATATCCTTATAAGGCGTGCGCGCGGATTTGATCGCGACCTGCTCAACACCGTATTCTTTCGCCATCTCGGCGAAGTTCCAAGAGCTCATGATCACACCGATACTGCCGCTGATCGATGTGCGGCGTGAGATGATGTGCTCAGCAGCGACTGCGATGTAGTAGCCACCTGATGCAGCCATATCGCCATAGAGTGCCGCTACTGGGATCCCCGGGTGGTCAGCACGGAATCGCCGCAACATCGTATAGATGCGATCCGAGTCCGTGACACCACCACCGGGTGAATCAATGTAGAGCAGGAGACCGTCAACGTTTTGATCTAGGGCGTATTTGAGAGCACGCTTTACTTGCGTAACAGTGCCGCCGGCAGCGCCAAGCAGAGGATTCGCGCCTTCCGCAATCGCGCCACGAATGCCAACCTGCAGCACCCTTTTGTCGCTGTCGCGGGCTCCCGCAACGTGCACTTCATCGTAGTTAGCAGAACCCTCCAGGCCGGTCGCAATGGAGCCGACACTGAGCAGGAGTAGCAGCACGTTTAAGCCAGCGGAGACCAAGAGCAAGATGCCCAGGAACACCGCGACAAAGAACGACACACCGCGCGACTCACGCGGGGCTGCTGCCGCCGGTGGACTTGGCCATTGTGGCTGCTGGTCGGGAACGCCAGGAGGAGTAGGAGGAGGAGTAGAACTCATGCGAGCAAGCCGCGTGCAATGACTAGGCGCTGGATGTCGGTTGCGCCTTCGTAAATCTCGGTGATTCGGGCATCGCGCAGCAAGCGCTCAGCCGCGTTCGTGCCACTTGCGCCACTGAGGCCAAGTGCGCTTACGGCCGCTCTGGCAGCACGATTTGCGAGCCGTGCCGCGCAGGACTTCGCCATAGCTGCCTGGACTCCACAATGGATGCCACGGTCACGCAATGTTGCAGCACGCCACGTCAGGAAACGGTAGGCGTCCAGCTCCGCAGCAAGATCCGCAAAGATCCACTGATCTGGCTGCGATGCACTGGGCCGACCTCGTGCGTCTTTTTGACTGCCAAGGTGACTTCCCATCAGATCGATCGCGGCACGCGCAATGCCGAGAGCTTGAGAGGCAATGCCGAGGCGACCACCGTCAAGAGTGTCCAGGGCAATGGTGAAACCGTTACCTTCTTGATCGATTAAGCAATCCGCCGGCACCTTGACGTTCTCGAGCACAATCTCAGTGGTTGGCGAACCACGCAGGCCCAACTTTCGCTCTTTCTTGCCAACACCTACGCCTGCCAAGCTGCCTTCTACAACGAATGCCGAGATCCCCTTCACGCGGTCTTCGCCAGTCCGCGCAAAGATAACGAACAGATCAGCCTCGCTGCCGGTAGTGATCCACAGCTTCGCGCCATTCATCACGTAGTGATCGCCCTGCTTTTCAGCAGTGCAACGTAGGGCTGCTGCATCAGAACCAGAAAACGCTTCACTCAGACAATAGGCGCCAAGCCATTCGCCAGTGACCAGCTTCGGAAACCATCGCTGCTTTTGCTCGCTAGTGCACCACTTGCCGATCAGCGAGTTAACCAGTGAATTGTGCACGCTGATTGTCACTCCAGTCGACACGCATTCCGCGTTGATCTCCTCGAGCATGACGCAACTTGCAAGATTGCCCATTGACGAGCCACCGTATTCCTCATCCACCGTCGTGCGTAGCAGGCCGAGCCTGCCAGCCGCTTCGACAGCATCGCGGGGGAACGTGACCTCAGAATCATATTCGGATGCGCGGCCGAGGTGTTCCTTGGCGTATGAGCGCACCTTTTGCTGGAAGTCCAGCAATTCTGGTGACAGTTCGAAGTCGGCTACCTGCACATCTGTGATCTTCATTGCGCTTGTTTATCTCTACTTGCTGTAGTCGTAGAAGCCCTTGCCAGTCTTACGGCCCAGATGACCAGCAGCAACAAGACGACGCATCAGGGGACACGCACGATACTTGTCATCGCCGAGCCCATCCTTGAGCACGTCGAGGATGGAAACACAGACATCAAGACCAATAAAATCCGCCAAAGTCAGCGGTCCCATTGGGTGGTTCATGCCTAGCTTCATGATCTCGTCGATCGCTTCCTTATCGGCAACTCCTTCCATCAGCGAAAAGGCTGCCTCGTTTATCATTGGCATTAGGATGCGATTGGCGACGAATCCAGGGTAATCGTTGGCCAGAACGGGAATCTTGCCCAGGGCCTTCGACCAGCCGTTCACCAATTCGCAGGTGGCATCGCTGGTGTCGTTACCGCGAATAACCTCGACCAATTTCATCAGTGGGACTGGATTCATGAAGTGCATGCCGATGACCTTGTCAGCGCGCTGAGTCTTAGCACCCAATACGGTGATGGATATAGACGACGTGTTGCTGGCAAGAATTGCATCTGCCGGCAGACGCTGGTCAGCGTCAGCGAACACCTTGCCCTTAACATCGAGGTTCTCGGTGATTGCTTCGACGCACAACGCAACACCGCTCAGCGCGTCCATGCTGGTCGAACTGTGCAGGCGCCCCTTGGTCGCCTCTGCTGCCTCTGCGCTTAGCTTGTCCTTAGAAACAAACCTCGCGAGACTCTTGTGAATATTCGCGACGCCCTTCTCGAGGCCAGCCTGATCAACGTCGATCAAGAAGGTCTCAACACCACAAGTTGCGAAGGTCTGGGCAATGCCGTTGCCCATGGTGCCGGCGCCGATCACGGCGACGGACTTAGGTAGATTTGGGAGAGTCGTGTCTGTCATGGAATTAGATGATTCTTAGATGCGTTCGACGCCCATGACGACGGCATTGCCACCACCAAGGCAAAGTCCTGCAATCCCACGGGTCTTATCATGGCGCTCGAGAGCATGCAGCAAAGTCACCAGGACTCGAGTGCCGGAGCAACCGATTGGATGACCGAGAGCGACAGCACCGCCATGCACGTTCCACTTTTCTGGATCCGCTTTGAGCTGCCGCTGGAGGGCAACCATCTGCACGGAAAACGCTTCGTTCATCTCGATCAAGTCGAAGTCGGAAACACTGCACTTCATCAGTGCGCACAAGTTGTTGGTCGCAACTTCCGGAGCCATCATCACCCACTCAGGGGCGAGGCCGCCAGTCGCATAACCGGTGATCGCAGCCAGTGGCTTGAGACCGTGTGCCTTGGCAAAGTCTTCGTCACAAACAATCGTGGCTGCCGCACCATCGTTGATCGAACTAGCGTTGCCAGCCGTGACCGAGCCACCGTCGCGCTTGAAAGCTGGGCGCAGTTTTGCGAGAGCCTCGACAGTGGAGTCGGCACGCGGACCATCGTCCTTTGAAAATTGAATCGGGTCCTTCTTACGCTGAGGAACTTCGACGTTGAAGATCTCGGCATCAAAAGCCCCACCAGCCTGCGCAGCAACAGCGCGCGCGTGGCTACTGGCCGCATAGGCATCCTGCTCTTCGCGGGTAATGCCATATTTGTCGGCGACTAGCTCGCCGGTGTTGCCCATGTGAAAGTTATTGTAGTGGTCCCAGAGACCATCCCAGACGACCGCATCAAGAGCTTGGGTGTGACCGAGTCGAGCACCATCACGAGCTTTTGGCAGGTAGTAAGGTGCATTGGTCATCGACTCCATGCCGCCAGCAACGATGCACTTACTATCGCCAGCCTTAATCGCCTGAGCCGCCAACATCACCGTCTTGAGACCAGAGCCGCAGACCTTGTTGACGGTCATCGCTGGCTGCGAGTTCGGGATACCGCCAAGCAGTTGGGCTTGGCGAGCTGGATTTTGACCAAGGCCTGCTTGCAACACGTTGCCCATCAAAACTTCGTCGACCTGATCGGCAGGAATGCCACTACGACGGAGTGCTTCTGCAACGGCAAACCCGCCCAGTTCCGGCGCGGTGAAGGGCGATAACGCCCCCTGGAACTTGGCGATGGCTGTGCGGCAGGCGCTGACGATTACGGGACGACCCATTCGATTCTGTGGAGAAATTACGCGTTTAAGTGGGAAGCAACCACCTGGCCCCAAAGCGACGACGCACGACATGCGCACGGCGACAGGAAGGTAGTTGTGAGGGCAAATAGTGTAGCGATCAGCAGGCTCACGGCCACGGCGAGCACGACCAATCATGCTTTCTCGCCTAACGTTATCGTAAATGTCTAGCCCGCAGACCCATTGAGACCGAGCCCGCAGATCGATACCGGTAAATTTTGAGGTTCTTGGCCGCAACTAAATTTGGCATAGCCATCTCGCCACCCATGCCTAGAGTCTCGACCAAGACGCCTGAGCCCTTACGGCTCACTACGCGACAATGGAATCTTCTGTGCGACAAAACATCATTCTGACGAGCAGCTGGCTCGCGATTTCGGCCATAACTTGCAACACCGCGACTGCATCACATCAGCAATCTCCGCAAGCGCCAAATCCACCCATCGAGATACCAACCACAAAGCAACAAGCTCCCAAAAAACAGCAGGTTGTGGTGAGCGCGCAAAAGCAGGGCGCTGAAGCCTTGGCAGACGTCCCGCGCAGCGTCACGGCAATCAGTGAAGAGCTAATCCGCGACGCTGGCTTGCAGTCGATTAAGGAGGCTTCACGCTACGTGCCGAACACCTTGTTTACTGGGTTCTCGGCGCGACGCCTGAGCTTCCCATACGTGCGCGGTGTCGGTTCCGGCCAAGGAGACCCAGCGGTCGCAACGTTTGTGGATGGCGTCCCCCAGCTAAGCATCAGCAGCACGAACCTATCGCTGACTGGACTCGACCGGATCGAGATCCTGCGTGGACCATCGAGCGTGCTCTGGGGCCGCAATACGATTGGCGGCGCGATCAATCTCGTCAGCCAAGCACCATCTTGGCAGCCGGGTGCAGAATTGCAGTCAACAACCGGCAACTTCAACAGCAGCCGCTACCAAGTTCACGCAACCGGCCCCATCACCGATGAAACCTTGGCAGTAAGCTTTGATGCCTCTTACGAGCGAGGTGACGGCTACACCGACAACCTTGCTACCGGCAACGATGCTGGCGACCGCGAGAGCACCTTTGCCCGAATGCAGCTCCTATGGGCGCCAGATGACAAGAATTCGATCCGGTTTAGCCTCTACGGCGAAGGAACCCGCGACGGTGGCTTCGTACTGAGCGACGTAGCGACCCTCCGCGCGAATCCGTTTCAGATCAACCAGGACTTCAATGGTCGTGCCAACCGCGACATTCTCGCTGGCTCAATCGTTTGGAATCGTTACGGCCAAGACGTCGACTTTGTTTCGATCACTTCAGCCCAAGCTTGGGACATCGATGAGGCTGCAGACTTCGATTTCTCTCCGATCGACGGCGTGCGCCGCTTCACAAAAGAAGAAGAGGAATACGCATACCAAGAGTTCCGCCTGCAGTCCGCCGCGAACGCGGACCTAGATGCGGGGCGTGCGAACGGCTTGAAATGGCTAATCGGGACAAGCGGCTTCGTCAGCGACCAAAAGCGCGAAGCAACCAACGAGTTCCGACCAGGAGGCGCAAACATCTTTTTCCCCGCGACCAACGTCGGCAGCGATCGATCAGCCGGAAAGTTTGATGCATGGTCCCTGAGCCTATTTGGCCAAGCTACGATGGTCATGCAACGCTTCGAAGCGACGGCAGGACTTCGCTACGACTACGAATCTCGCGATGCCTCAATCGATCGAACATTCTCGGTCATGGGATTCACAAGCCCACTAGGATCCACGAGGGGCGACCGATCTTTTGAACGAATCCTACCGCGATTCAGCGTTGCCTATCGCTCCTCAGACGAAATCAAAACCTACGCCAGCGCGGCACGAGGATTCAAAGCTGGAGGTTTCAATCTCACGGCGCCTACTGGCGATGAATCATTCGGCACCGAAACCAGCTGGACCTACGAACTCGGGGTCAAAACGCAATGGCTCGAAGACCGCCTGACCGCCAACGCCGCGGTATTCTTTGTCGACTGGGATGACATGCAATTGAGTCAATTCGATCCGCTCGCTGGCGGCTATGTCGCAAATGCTGGCAAGTCTACAAGTCAAGGAGTCGAGCTCGAACTCGCCGGTAAACTAAGCGACGCCCTTACCGTGTTTGGCACAGCAGGCTACCTCGATACCGAGTTTGACTCATTCACCGACTCGTTCGGACAAAACGTTGCAGGTCGCAACTTGCCGTTTGCTCCGGACATGACATTTGGTGCTGGCGCCCAATACACCCACCAAATCACCGATAAAGCGCAAGGCTTCGCACGCATCGATTGGTTCCACATCGGCGAGTTCTTTTACGATGCCGGCAACCTCGGCAGCGAGAGCTTCAACCTCACCAACCTACGTCTAGGTTGGACCCAAAGCGGCATACGGTTTGAGGGCTTCGTATCGAACTTGCTAGACGAAGAATATGTGTCGATCGCATTCCAAGGCAATCCGGGCGATCCGACGCAA
>CBFIIO010000065.1:0-5923 GCA_965662465.1 Planctomycetota bacterium
TGTTTTCGTTTACGGCTGGGTGTTTTCTAGCGCCTTACTCCCTCGCAGCGACCGGAACGTGGTAGCACTAGCCTGCCGACACAGTAGGCTGGCGGCGCGACCATGAGAATCGTTGATCTGTTCGGGGCGGATGCACCCGTAATCTCTTTCGAGTTCTTCCCCCCCAAAACAGAGGAGGGCGTGGAGACTCTATATAAGACTGTCCAAGAACTGCGACCTTGCAGGCCCTCGTTCGTGTCCGTGACCTACGGTGCTGGCGGCAGCACCCGTGATCGAACCTTGGAACTCGTCGCCCGGATCCAAAGGGACTTGGGGATCACTACGATGGCTCACCTGACCTGCGTTGGCAGTACCAAGGCTGAGATCAAGGACACGTTGGAGCGTTTGTATGCTGCTGGCATTCGCAACGTTTTGGCTCTGCGTGGTGATCCGCCAAAAGGTGAAGCTGACTTCCGTCCTACTGAAGGTGGGTTTGCCTACGCATCAGAGTTGGTCGCATTCATCCGAGAGCTGGGGATGGATTTCTGCATTGGGGCTGCCTGCTACCCAGAAGGGCACGTTGAGTGCCCCGACATGGAGTCTGACCTACAGAACCTTGTCCAAAAGGTAGATGCCGGCGCCGACTTCCTGGTGTCGCAGTTGTTCTTCGACAACGACGACTATCGCGCGTTTGTCCGGCGAGCTCGCTCGGCTGGCGTCACGGTGCCTATCGTGCCGGGATTGATGCCTGTCACCAATGCTTCGCAGGTCGAAAGGTTTACGAAGATGTGTGGGGCGCGCATTCCCCAGGAACTTTATCGGCGTCTTCGCATCGTCGAGAATGATCCTGCTGCCGTCGTTGCAACTGGAGTTCAGTGGGCTGTGGATCAAGGCCGTCAGCTGCTGAAAGGCGGTGCGCCAGGGCTGCACTTCTACACGCTGAATCGCTCCTCGGCGACTCTTGCAGTTCACGCTGCTCTGGGGTTGTAGCCGAGGCGACGCGTTGGGTGCGAGTGGCTAGCTATGGTTTAGCTCTCGTCTTCCTGCGCCCGTAGTTGTGGATGTATGCCATCGACGCGCTTTAGATCGCGAAGCCGTTCGCAGAGTCCAGACCAACGCTTGCCATCATCGTTGTTCCGAACGGCCATCTCGAGAGCCTTGCGTGAGCCAACCAGGATCACCAGCTTTTTGCCACGTGTGATCGCTGTATAGATCAGTGAGCGTCGCAGCATGAGAAAGTGGTCCGTTGTCACTGGCACCACGACTGCAGTGTATTCGCTTCCTTGAGATCGATGGACTGAGATTGCATAGGCTGGAATCAAGTCACCAAGCTCTTCGAAGCCATACTGGTGCTCGCGTTCCGGAAACCGGACGTAGACCTTGGCACCTTGTTTGTCGATCTGGGTAATGAGGCCTACGTCTCCATTCCATACTTCGCGGTCATAGTCATTGCGGATCTGCATGATCTTGTCGCCGATGCGGTAGCGCTTGCCGCCTCGTTCCACCTCGATCTGCCCGGGATTGAGTAGGTCTTGTAGATCACGATTTAATCCGTCGGCCCCAACTTCACCGCGATACATCGGGCACAAGACCTGAATGTCTCTCAGTGGGTCGAGGCCAAATTTGCGGGGAATGCGTGAACCCACCATTTCGCGCAGTAGGGCTCTCGACTGCCGTGAGTCTTTTGCTTCGACGAAGAAGAAATCGCCGTTGTCGCCGCCGCTAGTAGGGATCTCGCCTTTCAGCATGCCGTGCGCGACGCGGACTATGTCGGAATCGTTCTGCTGCCGAAAGATACGAGTAAGCGCTGATACAGCGACCCGGCCGCTGGCCAGTATGTCTGCAAGCACGTTACCGGGGCCAACGGAGGGGAGCTGATTCTGGTCGCCAACCAGGACTAATGTCATGGACTGAGGGACAGCCTGCAAGAGCGAGTGCGCAAGTTGCACATCCAGCATCGACGCTTCATCCACCACCAGCATGTCGCCTTCAAGCGGGTTGTGTTGATCGCGTGCAAAGCGATTGGCGCCCGGTGTGAACTCAAGCAATCTGTGAAGAGTACTGGCGGCATGACCCGTCGACTCTTCTAGCCGTTTTGCTGCGCGTCCTGTTGGAGCAGCTAGCACTAGGCGAAGCTCTTTTTGTTCGAGGATCTGAACGAGTGCCTTCACAATCGTGGTCTTACCAACACCAGGTCCCCCAGTGATGATGGATACGGGTTCGCGTAGCGCACGGATGATTGCGGCTGACTGAGACTCTGCTAGTTCCATCCCAGAGACTTGAACAAACCATTTCACAGCCGCCTCAGGCTGGACCGGGAGCTTTTCGTGCTGGGTCATCACCAGCTTATTGATCGCTCTTGCAACACCGTCCTCAGCTGTTACCAGGGCTGCCGGATAGATGACGGGCTGGGGATCGTCATGCAGCAATACCGGTCCTGGTGGTAACTGCCTTGCGATACGTCCTGTAGTTGCCAACTCTGGTAGGCGCGCACTCAAGGCCTCTTGATCACAGGTCAGCAACTCCGCTGTGCGACGCAGCAGTGTTTCTTCAGGCAGGTAGCAGTGGCCTTCGCGTGCGGCTTGACTCAGCAAGAACTCCAACGCCGCGTCGAGCCTTTCTGGTGCCGTTGGCTCGATGCCCATTTGGCCAGCAAGCCGATCCGCTATTCGGAAGCCGACGCCGATCACATCGTCTGCCAAGCGATATGGGTTCGCCTCTACAAGGGCGGAAGCGTTCGCCCCATACCGTTTGGTGATGCGCGCGGCTAATCCTGCGCCAAGACCGTGTGAGCGTAAGAAAACGAGGACTTTCTGGAGGTCTTTCTGGGCCCTCACGGCTTCGGACAATTCCGCGATCTTCTTGTCACCGAGTCCGCGCAGTTGGGCCAACTTCTCGGGCTCCTCTTCGATGATCCGCAGAGTGTCATCGCCGAACTCGTTGACAATCTTCTCTGCTGTGGCCGGCCCGATACCTTTCACTAGGCCAGACGCCAGGTACGCCTCGATGCCTGCAGCTGATGAAGGCGCAATAGCTTCAAAGGTTTCCACCTTGAATTGCGTCCCGAACTTGGGGTGCGTGTCCTCCTCTCCGGTAATCCGTAATCGCTGCCCTTCCTTCAATTCAGCCATCGGGCCAACTATCGTAAGCACCTTTCCTGTATGGGCTTCGATCATCTTCAGGACCGCCCACCCGGAGTCCGGATTGCGGAAGCTGAAGCGATCAATGACGCCTTCTAGGCTGATCGACTTGGCTGACGATTCTTTGCTCATGAAACTTAGGCATCGCCGCTCATTGTCATGCGGCGCGGATCGGCTAAGGTGCTCGGCCCTTTCCCCCGTCGAAACGAGAGACTTGCCAACATACGCGAGCCTTTCAGTTGGCGCCACGTCGGCTCCGATACAGGCGGGTAACGTCAGTCATTACCTTCACCTCCCTGTCACACTCCGCATGATTCGCGTCCAGGTCCGCCCGAACGAGCCACTCGAAGCTGCACTCCGCCGCTTCAAGCGTCAATGCAACTACGCCGGCATCTTCCGTCTCGCTAAGCAACACGCCTACCACGAGAAGTCCTGCGACAAGAATCGTCGTGAAGGCCGCGAGCGTCTGCGCAACATCCTCATGGCCGAGCGTAAGCGCGGTGGTGGCTCGAGCGTTCGCAGCAACAAGAAGCGCCGCGCTCGCCCAGGCAAGTCTAACGATCGTCGTAATGACCAGCCTGACTTTGATCCGTTGACCGCAGACACGACGCTCGATCGCAAGGCAGCAGCCGAAGCCGGCAACATGCCACCAGCCACGTCCGCGACGGCTGAAGCGACGACGACGACCGAAGCGACGACGACTCCAGCTGCTGAGTAAGTCATGTTGCCCTTAATTGGGCAGCTGTTCGCGCTGATCGTTCGTTGATAAGCGGCCCAGATCTTTAGTCAGACACTTTGACTTGCTGGGCTGGGTTCTTCGCCATCATCTGCAGGCATAGACTTTGCCTAGATGGCTCCGCTTCCCGTCGATGCTCCGATTGATCAACTAACGCTGTGGCACTTCCCCGATATCCAGGCGAAGGCCCACGTGACCTTAGTAAGCCGCTAGAGCAGGTGCGCGTTCTCATTGACGCGCGCACCGCTGGGCAACGACTTGATCTCGCCTTGGCGTCTATCCTTACTTGGCGATCGCGCTCAAGCATTGTTCGGATGATCGACAAGGGCATGGTGCGACTCGAAGGTCGCATTGTACCTTCGAGTCGTAAGGTGAAAGTCGGCGATACAATTGAAGTAGACGTGCCGCAGGAACCCGTGCCACGACCGCGGACAGATGCAAACTTCGATTTGTCGATACTGTTCGAGGACGAATACATGATCGTCGTCGACAAGCCTCCAGGGATGGCCGTGCATCCTTCCGGCCGCCATCTGCACGGCACGTTGATTCACGAACTTCACCGGCGTTATCGGCGACCAGAAAACCCCGAGTTTGACGTTGTCCCGCGTCTACTGCATCGCATCGATCTAGAAACCTCAGGGGTTGTTGCCGTCGGCCTGGATGATCAGTTCCACCACTTAGTCCGCAAGCAATTCGAAGATCGACTTGTTCAGAAGTCTTATTTGGCGGTCGTGCATGGCTGTCCAGACAATGCTACTGGTCGGATTGACTTCGGCATCCGCCCGGATAAGGGCTCTGCCGTGAGGCTGAAATTGGCTGCATGCGAACCGACTTCGGGCCAGTCCGCGATTACCCATTTTCGTGTCCTACGCAGCAATGAGCGATTCTCTCTCTTAGAGGTCAAGCCAGAGACCGGTCGCACGCACCAAATCCGAGTGCATCTGGCCGCGATTGGTTGTCCGATTGTCGGTGACAAGCTCTATGGATTGAACGAGCAGCTGTTTTTACAAAGTATCGCAGGGGAACTCAGTGATGCTGATCGTGACACCCTTGTTTTGGATCGGCATGCGCTGCATTCACACTCGTTGACCTTGTTCCATCCTCGCCGTGACTGTGAGGTCACGATTGAGGCGCCGCTGCCTACCGACTTCGTGCAGCTGATAGGAGAGTAGCGGCCACGCTGTTGGGGCTGAAGGCAATCTAATGGACCTCGCTGCATGATCTCGCAGCGAGTCGCCCTTCTTCACCGTGAAATCGGTGGGGCGACGTTTTGGATCTGGTCGGCGGTCTTCGTTGAATGCTCTAGCTGAAGACCGTTCCAGCTAACCAGGGAAGAGCGGAGAGTACCACATACAGCACGCAGACTGCTCGTAGCTCACGCCTGATCGTAGGCTTGGGGGGCGTTGGTAGCTCGCCACTCAGTTCGGCTTGCTCGACGCTAGCAGCAGACTGATGGGTGGTGGTCGGTTCTGTTGAAGTGAGCACAAGGCTGGGATCTGCTGTCGGGCGTCGGGCTAGCCGGAATCCAGCCATCGTTATGGCGAGGATTGCGACTGGCCAACGCAGCAATGGCGTGAGCCATGCCCCGAACATCGTGCCGAGGAGACCTAGGAGTAAGGCTCCGGCCATCAGGTTGCCGATTTCTAGCCCGCGATCTTCTTCGCGATTATCGGTGAATGGCACTCGATCCATTTGCGCCATCCGTTCTGCAGCAAGGACAGCCATGCCGAAGGCAAAGATTGCAGCAGCAGCACGATCGATCGATTCGGGGCCGAAGCTTGTGACAAGGATCAGCGCTAGCCCATAGGTGGGTAGCAGGACATGTGTCGTCAATGCGCGCCACGTGGCGTCCGAAACGAGGTCTGTTGAAAGCCCTGGGGCATGAGCAAACACCCAGCCAGTGTCGGCTTGGTCGGCGCGTGGCAAGAAGGCGATCAAGAAAGGTAGATAGATCGCAGGAAGCTGCAGCAGCAAGCACACCAGGACGTAGTCATTGTTGTCCTGCTCGCCGCCAAGCGTCAAAAACACCATTCCCGCTGGAAGTCCAAGCAGAGGTAGCACGCGCGCG
>CBFIIO010000065.1:5933-18354 GCA_965662465.1 Planctomycetota bacterium
AGCAACGAACTCAGCTATGCCGAGTCTCGGGCCGCGACCGCTGAGTTTGGATAGCAACGACAACAGTGGTTGCCGTTGATAGATCCGGTTGCGCTTTGCATTGCTAGCTGCCAGGAGCGCAATGGTTGTGATCAGTAGTAGCGCTGTTAGTCCGGCCCATGGCAGCAGTCGCCACAATTCATTGGTGGGGTCGTTAAGGACTTTTGCGGCGTGATACGGCGGCAGCAACTCTGCGCCAAGGCGGCCAATGGGCAGCGCGTCAGCCGTCTCGTTAAGTTGGCGCAAGGACAGTGCGAAAAGCACAAATCCGCCACCAAGCAGAGCTGCTTTGATCGTCCCCATTGTCAGGGTTGCACGGGCCATCCCAAACAACCTCGATAGCAACGCACGAGTGGTTGAAAGGACTGCGGTTGCGAGTCCGGCGCATGCACATGCCGCGACCACGTAGCCGATAGTCTGTAGGGGGTCACCGGTCAGGTGTGCAAGCAGGATTCCTGGCGGTAAGGCCATGCCTGTAGTGATCAGGATCAGCTGGAATGCCGCGTGTCCTGATCGTGCTAATACGATCGATGTCGAAGAGATTGGAGTGCCGGCAAGTAGCGTTGCATCAGCAGCTTGACGGAGTGGCTTTTCCTCATCGCCGAGTGAACCAATGCCAATCAGTAGCGTCGATAAGCATAGGTTAGCCGCGATGAACGGAATAGCCGGCACATCTGGGTAGAGCAGCATCGCGAACACAAACGAGAGCAGTGACTGCCACATGATCGTTGTGGTTAGACTGCTGCCTTGGCCATCGCCGGCGCGACGCGAGTCGCCGAAGAAGTCGAGCAGTAGCCAGGTTCGGATCAGTGCGGCTATTTGTACGCGCGATCTGATCTGGTTCATGCTTTCTGTCCTTCACGTATCAGCAGGCATGAAGCTGTATAGCCATGCATGTGGGTGATACCCGCTACTGGACCGATCTCACCGTTGCAGGTGCACCCTGTCATCGGCACGTTTGGGGCCAGCTTGGCGAGCACTTCATGATCGTTTCCTTGTCGGCCGATGCAGCGGAACATCAAGGCTGCGCGAGCTAGATTAATGTTTGAGAGCTCAAGTTGGGTCTGTAAGTCTTCAATTCCAGATGAGCGATCGCGGAGGTGTAGTTGTACCGACCGTCCGATTGACAGGTGCTCGCCAACAATCAGATGACCAGCTTCATCGATGCTTAGCACATTGCGCACGAGGAAGTCACCAGCTGTCGGCTCGGCTATTGAAAACGGATCGCTTTGAATGCCTAGGAACAATGGGCTGCCGTTGGCAAGGAACGCATCTGAATCCGTCAGAGCTTGCAGTTGCGTTTCGATGAATTCTCTAACAGGTTTATCATCGACGCTGGCTAATCGATTCCGATCTGCATCGGTGATCTTGCCAGGCTTGCCAATTGGTCGGCATCCTTGCGCAACGGCTGGCTCGATGACGATGTTGCCAGAGAAGACGAGCACAACGGCGCCATGATTGATTCTTTGGCGGTTAAAGAACAACGCATTGCCATCTGGATGTTGGCTACCGCTTGCAAGGCCGCCAATTTTTGGCACATCTGGTAAGACGAAGTCGAGGCCCGCCAGCAATGAGCGGACGTCGCATTGGAAGGGCTCGCCAATAATGAGCATGCCGCGCGGATTTTCGTCCATTGGCGGTAGCAAGGCGCGCCAGGCTGCGGGTGAGGCATCAGCGTGTGGTAAGTCAGCGTTGCTGATCACCGTCGCCGAGGCTTGCGCACCGTCAAGTCGCCCCGCCAGAACCGAGATGCCCTTCGCTTTGTCAGACATTGTGGTCTCGTGCAATAGACCAGCACCGGTGCAGCCGACCAAAGTCTTGGCGCCAATCAATTCCTGCAGCAGCACTGGTAGGCGGTCGAGGTCCGCGCCGTAGCCCGGGGACGCGAACACGACCATAAGGTCGACGGGTTCTGCGCCAAGTCGGCGGCGTAATTCGCTGGCGACGGCCTCGCACGCCTCGTCGAGACTCTCAGATTCGGCTAGTGCACTGTGGAAATCCATTGGCTGCTATCGAGAAGCTACGGCACCACCAGCAGGGGCCGACACGAATTTTTACCGTCAAGATAGACTAGGGCGCGGTGGGTGCAACTTAGCGACTAACTGGGATTAGGTTGCTGATTGTGCCGCGGCGTGAGAAGGTGCGCATCGTGCAGATTGTTGTTGTTAGTTCCCCGGGTACGGGTGCCACCCCTCATTGGAGCCATGAAGTGGCTGCTGACTTCGCGCGTCAAGCAGTTGCTCGTGGTGCAACAGTTCGCTGGTTGGTGGCTCTGCATGCCGGTCAGCCGATACCGCCTGGTGGTCCCGGCTTGCAGGTATTTGCACACCAGGACCGTAAGGTGCTGGCCCTAAATAAGGTGGCTGCGAGTCAGCTAGATGTCCCGCTTGAGGTGACGTTGACAGAGTGTTTGCGCGCCGAGCCTTTGTCTGCCGTTGTGCATATTGGCGTTGGCGGCCAGGGAACGCCCAATGTGCTCTGGCTTGCAGATCGGCTTGGTAGTCCAACGTTTGCTTGTGTGCACGGCGCAGAGTTGGTTTGTCATCGCGGGGATTTGCTCGATCGCGATAAGAGAATCTGCAAGGACTGGATGGATCCTGAGCGCTGTCGACGGTGCTGTTCGATCAAGCTGTTTGGCAATCCTAGTAGTAATGATCTACGCAATCGCGCCGACCTCTTCGTCGCAGGATTCCACGCTTGTGTCAGTATTTCTGTGCCGACTGACAAGGACGTGCCGTTGGTGACAGACCTGGGAGTCGCGCGGAATCAGATCGCAATCGGAGCTTCTGCCGAGGACTTGATTTCGAGAGTCTTCGCTGAGGCTGACTGATGTGCCCCCACTGTGATTCTTAGAGTGGGCAGCAGCCTGCGCGGAGTCGTTGTTGCGGAGTCGTTGTTGCGGAGGCGTGTTTAGGCGTCGCCTGCCGCTTCCATGCGACGCTTGCGCCGCTCGTCCGCTGTCATCTCTGTGTCAAGGCGTCCCAGGAATGCGCTGCCTTCCTTGGCGCGGATGAACTTCGCGAATAGCGGACTTACCTTGCGGACGTGCTCAAGCATGTCTAGCGCGACTTCTCGGTAAGAGAAGTGCCCTTCAGGACCGCTTCGTAGCTCGATGAAGTAGGCGATTTGACGTGGGTCGAAGATCAGGCGCACACGTTGCAAGAAGCCGAAGGGGGTGACGTAGGCCGCTGCGTTCGGTAGTTGCTCGGCGATGCGCTGTTGGCGCTCGGCGGTACGGTTCATTACGTCGATGTATTCGTCACCAAGGCCAGCCTCCTTCATCAGAGGGGGCACCGCAAATCCATGAGCTGTCGTCAGCAGCTGCTGTTGTTGGAAGCCTTTGCGATGGCGACCAATGTCGCGATAGGCACCGAAGTCGAGCACCGTTTCGAACTCGAACATGTCGCCGCCTTCGAAGCCTTGCGGCCAGGCATCGTGTGACCCTCGTGCGGCCAAAAGGCTGTCAAGCAAGCTCTCACGTTGCTTTTGCGGCATAGCTTTCATGCGCTCGACGATGGCGCTGAACGGCATCTGGCTTGACTCGTATACGAGTGATGCAAGCAGGCGATCGTCGAGATCGTGATCATAACGCAGCAGTTCTGTGTGGCCTTGCGCTGGGCCAACATGGACTTCTGATTTTGCTACGCCGAGTTCCTTTGCTAGACGCGGGAGAGTCTCGTGTAGTGACTGCTGGAATGCGCTCGGCTTTGCGTGACTGAGCAATGTCGGCAACACCTGTTCTGCTTGTTCCTTAATGCGTTCGCCGACGAGCCGGAACTCGGC
This sequence comes from Planctomycetota bacterium, assembly GCA_965662465.1. Classification (GTDB taxonomy): domain Bacteria; phylum Planctomycetota; class UBA1135; order UBA1135; family UBA2386. The sequence continues at coordinate 9,756 of CBFIIO010000065.1, forward strand.
TAGCGGGTGACTACGGAGTTCGCTGATAATGTCGCTAAGCGTGCGTGCGTCGGCGACCATGCCCCACTTCGTGTAGATGGCAGGTGTCAGCAGGTAGCGGCATGCGTCGAAGGCTTCGGCTTTGAGCGTACGCATGTACGGCCCCTCTTTCTCACCTTCCGCAAGTGGCCGGACGCTCTTTAGGTGATCAAGTAGTTGCTTGGTCGCGCGCGTATATAGCGCAAACGTCTCATCAAGCACTGCATCGTAGTCGGCGAGAATGCTGCCGCCTGCAGCGACCACATCCGGATCGCGATAGTGGGTCTCGGCTGTGAAGGGGATGTAGCGGGTAGATGACTCTTCGAAGCTGCAGCGTCGTTCGCGTTGGATGAAGCGCGTGACTAGTTGCGAGACACGTTCAACGGCGAGGTGTACGACAGAGCCTTCTCGAAGTGAGTTATGCCCGTGATCGATAGCGTAAGTCTTCAGGAAGGTGCCGGACTTGTCGGCCATCACGCGCGACAGTTGATCTTCTTTGCCCGTAGGCAGCGGCAGGTCCTCAAGCGTTAGCCCTTGTGATTCGACTCCCTGACGAAGTCGATCCAGAAACTGATCGCGCATCGACTTGCTGCTCCGGGAGTAAACCCCGTTAAGCGTTGCCGCAACCTCAGCCGGGAGGTTGTGGACCAAGTAGATATCGGCATGGTCAGGACCATCAACGAGCGAGAAGTAGGTCTTGAGGAGCTTGCGCTCAAATTCGCTATAGGCCACTTGTATCAGCTCCGCTTAAGAGACTTTTGCATCCAGAAATAGCACGCCGCTGCCCCCATGGCGATGCCAGCGGCAAACGCGAACCAGACGATGGGAGCTTCCAGTGGAGTGATGTGCGCGAACATGTCTTCATCGGAGCGCTCGACGTCGGATCAGGCAAGCTTTGAGAATGGTGTCCTGGCAAGGAGCAGCAATTTGGTTTGCGCTGGCCAGCACAATCTTTCCACATCCGCGCGCTCTGATTCTTAGGAGTCTTGGTTGCGTCGCGGTTCCACAGTCAGGATCCTGCCTTTGATCGAGTTCGCACGGGTCGCATAGAACGTGGCAGACAGGTGCTCTAGCTCGAAAGCGGCTTCAGCTGTGTTTGCTAAGAGGTGGGGGTGTTGCGTCATGCGAGTCCGCTTGTCGTATCCCCCCGTTGTTGCACTCAACTGGCATGGAATCAAAGAACTGCTGGAGGCATTGCCTGTGCGTTGCGATTGTCATTTGTCTTGCTGGACGATCGCTCCGGAGCCAGCAAGTCGTTTGGCAAGTCCCAATTGCTGGTGCAGTCGAATACGACCGCTCAGGCGAAGCCATGGCGAGTGTTGTTTGCACAAGCGCAAGGTTGGCCAAGGTTGCAGAAGTCGGGTCAGCATTACCGGCCCGCTACCTTCATAAATTGCCGCCCGCACCATTTCTTTGCCAGGGAGAGCTTCGTCAAGACCATCGCGCGCTGGAGGTCGCCGTTGCTGACCTACGCGATGTCTTGCGATTCCTGGCTTTCGATGTGTCTTCGTCCTCAGTTCGCGAGCGCTTTCCGCGCTTGTTGCCATATGGCGATGTTGTCGTCAGCGGCAATTGGTCGCCCCTGGGGGAGTCTGGCTGTCAGCAGCTAGAGGCGCGATTCCAGGCAAAAATGCCAGCGAGTTTGCGTCGAGAGCCGCGCATGTTGGCCAAGAGATTGGCAGCGTTTTGTGTCCCAGCGATTGCCGGGACCGTGCTGTTGACGCGTGTGATCAATCGAGATCAAGGATTGGTGGTCAGCTTTTGTGGTGAGTTCGATTTGGTGGCAAAAGAAGATGAACGCCGATTTTTGCGGATCAAGATCGTGGAGGACTGGCAGCTATTAGCGGTGCGTGAGAATCAGGATTTCGACTTTCGTAGGCGTGTCTCTAATGCAATCCAGGATGGCGTTGCGTTTGTTCGTGGCACTGTCGATAGCGACAAGGCTTTCTTTGCTGACAAGTTAGAGGTGCGTAACTACGGCAGCGGTCGGTTAGCTCTGGCGCTGATGACCATGATTCACGGTCATGTGCCAGCAGATGATCGAGTTCTCCTTAAAGGATTTGCAGCGCTCCGCGCTCGGCGGCTTGAGGATACCTACTCGCTGGCGACGTCCTTGATGGCGATGGCGGCGCGCAGCCGCGTTGTGGCGCTAAGCGAGCCTGATCGTCGGATGTGTTTGAAGTGGTTCGCGAAGATGATGACTTGTGTTGATTCTCGCACCAAGCCCTCAGAACTGCTGCGGTTCAACTACTCACGGGGTAGTCGGTTCGATACCTCGCTGCAGCAATTTGGCTTGCTTGGACTTTGTGCTGCGCAAGAAATTGGCCTTGAGGTGCCAGCGCATGCATTTACTGCGGCCGTGAATCAATTGTTGATTGTTCAGGCTCCGGCAAAGGACTCGATGGTGTTGCAACTCGTTGATCACGCGCAGCTGCGTTCGTCGTTCGGTGGTGATGAGCCTCCTGCTAGCACCCGCATTAGGGCTCACGTGCGTGGATTTTCTTACCAAGGCCCAACAGAGCCGACCTTTGGTTCGATGACTTGCGCCGGGGTTAGCGGGCTCTTGTTGGCGCGTGCCGGGCTTCGGGGGCAGGCGGCCGGAACGCACCGCATGCTGCACAGGCGTATCGATAGAGCTGTTGAGGCCGGGTTTGCTTGGATTGCCAAGAATTTCTCTGTCCGGTTGAATCCAGGCTTCGCCGAGCGCGCTGATAACCACTGGTTCTATTGGCTCTATTGCCTGGAACGATGCTGTGAGTTGCGTGGAGTCGCGCGTGTGCAGGACCGCGACTGGTATTACGAGGGCGGCCTACAGTTGCTGGCGGCCCAAAACCGCAATGGCTCTTTTCGTGTAGGTCACGCCAGCACCTTGCAGATCGACAGCACGTGTTTTGCGATACTGTTCTTGGCAAAAGCATCTGCTCCTGCGCCTACTACTGGGGGGCGGTAGGTTGAGCCGCTTTGACCTAGGCAGTGGGTGGTCTGCTGCCTAAGTAGCGTGCAGGTTGATCATCAGAACAAGTGAACTGGGGTTTGCTGACACTGCTGCCAGCTTTGGTTGACCCATCACTCGTTCATCTGATGTTTAGCCGTGCTGGTCTTCGAGGAAGCGCTCAGCTTCGATTGCCGCCATGCATCCCGTGCCAGCTGCCGTGACTGCTTGGCGATAGACGCTGTCCTGGCAGTCGCCTGCGGCAAAGACACCTGGGATGTTGGTTGCCGTCTTACCTGGGACTGTTTTTATGTAGCCGACGTTATCCATGTCGAGGGCGCCTTCGAACAGGCTCGTGTTTGGCTTATGACCTACGGCCAGAAACAGTCCATCGGCTTGCACAGTTTGCTTCTCACCAGTGGTGCTGTGAGTTAGTTCGAGCCCGGTCACTTTGCCGGCAGATACATCAAGTACGTCGGTGACATTGTGCTCCCAGATCACCTCGACCTTAGGGTTGTTGAGTGCTCGCTCTCGCATGATCTTTGACGCCCGCATCTCGTTGCGGCGAACGACCATGGTCACTTTGCTGGCATACTTGGTCAGGAACGTCGCTTCTTCGCAAGCCGTGTCGCCACCACCGACGACGTAAACATTCTTGTTCTTGAAGAAGAACCCATCGCAAGTCGCACATGCGGAAACACCGCGACCTTGCAATTTGGTTTCGTTTTCGAGGCCGAGATAGATCGCGCTAGCACCAGTTGAGATGATCAATGTCTCGGCTTTGAAGACCTCATCCTCTGCGGTGGTGACCGTGAACGGACGCTCGCTTAGATCAACGGAAGTGCCCATGACGTCCTTGATGACCGTGCCAAAGCGTTCTGCTTGCTCGCGGAACATCACCATCATCTCCGGCCCCATGATGCCTTTGGGGAAGCCTGGATAATTTTCGACGTCGCTTGTGATGGTCAGTTGGCCACCGGGTTGGTCACCGGTTAGCAGAACGGGGTCGAGGTTGGCGCGCGCGGCGTAGATGGCAGCGGTGTAGCCAGCAGGCCCGGAACCGAGGATGAGTGTCTTACGAATTTCAGTCATGGCGTGATGCAGAGAGTAGCGACGCTACCTCAGCTTCTGCATCAGTTCCCATGGAGAATCAGCGAGGAGGTTGCGACAGTTGGTGGAGCCGGGCTCTTTCTTGGTCCTTTGGAGACAGTCGTTTTGGCTCAAATTGTTGCTTTGAGCCTGTCGCTTCGACGATTTCGGCGGTTAGCCCTGCGCTAGCAATCAGGTCCACCACCATTCGGCCGTACTCTCGGACTAAGATGAATTGGCCCGTAGAATTGCCATTATTAGGGTCCCGGATGTTGACCAAATACAAGGGCTGGTCATCGTGTGGTCGTTCGGCTGAGAGAACTTCCAGAGGCTGCTGGGATGCAATCGCCTCCCACGGCAAGTCTTGCAGGGCTTCCTGTGAGTCTATGGTCAGCAGATTCCGGCAAATCTCTCGGTCGCTGGCTTGCAGAGCCGCCTGGAAGGAGGAAAACGCGCGGATGGCTTCTTCTGCACCCTGGTCTGCTCCGTTGTCCTTTGAGCAGCCCGCCATGACGGTCCAAATCAGCAGCAGGATTGAGCGCGCAATCATGTTGCAGATATCGTCATGTCCCAGCATGGGACTGGAGCCGATTCTGTTGGCATACTAGCAGCATGTCGCTTGTCGGTGGATTTCGCCTGATGCTTGCTTGCCTTGTGATGAGCTTGGGAGTGACGCTTGCCCAGGTTCGGTCGTCTGGTTCAGTCGATGTTCGTCCTACGTTCGGCCGTGTAGTAGGGCAAGGTGGTGGTCCCATTGTCGACGCGACGGTGACTCTGGTCGGGGGTCTGCCACATCTGCAGTCGGAATTACAAGATGTCCACGTGGTTCAGGTCGCGACCGATACGCGTGGCCGAGCAGTCGCAAAGTTGCGGCAAGGCCTCTGCTATGTTGCCTGGGCCGAAGGGGTTGATGCCGACGGCGAGAAGGTGGCTTCCGATGTCGTCGGTTACTTTGCCGCCGGGGCGATGTTTGAGCTCAACTGTCGAGAACCAGTAGCCACTGAGACAACTATTCTTTCTGGCGAAGAGGCTTGGCAAGATCTTGGCGATTTGCGCTACTTCGCGATGACTTCGAAGCCGGGCATGGAGGTCCAGCTTGCGCGGACTGCCGGGGGTGGCTTTGAGTGGCCTGGCAAGCCATTTGATGTTTTTGAGGTGCGGCTGCCCGATGGCTCTGCGTTGTGGCATTCCTCGTTCCAGCGGTCGTTGCAGCTACCTCCACCACAGAAGGTTCGCGTGCGGGTCGTGGATGGTGACGGTAAACCGCTGGTCGGGGCCAGGGTTTCTCATCGCGTCGGCCGCCTGTCTAGCTGGGTTCTCGATGGGTTGCGTTCTGTTGGTCAGGACCGGATGCGATTGCTAGGTGAGACCGATCGAGAAGGGCGATGTGAAGTCGAGGTCCCTTATGATTGCAATCCCCTTCAAGGTGGTCGCTCCAATTTACTGTTGTTCGTCGAATCTCCGGGTCGCCCCGTGGTGGCGGGTGGGGTTTGGAATCGTTCGCTATACGTGAGTGATCACAAAGTCCGCGAGATCAAGGGCGATGAGTTGCTGTTCTCGTGTCCATCAGTTGAACCTTTGCGTGGTTTCTTGCCCGGCGCTCCGCCAGGATCAACAGCGCATCTCGCAGCGGTCTGCAAGCTGTATCTGCAGCGCGATAGTTACCTACACGATGCGCGTGTGTTCACCGCTGAGGTCGGCGAGGATGGATCGTTCTCGTTTGATGACCTTCCCGCCTCGTTGCATTCGTGTCGACTGTCGTTTGTATCTCCTGCAGGCAGCAGCTGGAAACCGCCTATATTTGCGGCCGAGGCAGGTCGTGAGTTGCCATTTGAGGTGACGCCGCTTTTCATTGAGACAAATGAGCCGTTAGAGCTAGTCTCGCTCAATCTCCTGGTGGTGGATCCGACTGGTAGTCCAGCACGCGGTGCGGTGGCATTCCTAGCTTCTGGTGAACGCGATGGCATTCTTCTTCGGGATTCCTTGCTGCGAGTGGCTTTGGACGAAAGAGGCTCTGCAAGGCTGAAGGTAGTGCCAGGAAACTGGGTGGTGGTTGTGTTAACGGATACTGGCTTCTGTGGTGCGTCGTTTGATCTCGACTTGACTAGCAATGAGGCGTCGGTTGCTTTGCAGCCACTCGCCAATATGACGGTTACTCTTACAGATGGGGCAGGCCAGCCAGTGATTGGTGCCAGAGTGCATCCTCGAGGCACCAAGACGCGTGGCACTAGCGATCCCGTTGGGTCTATTCTGCAAGGTTTGGGACGAACGGCCCGTAGGCAATGGCAGCGTTTGCGCACGGATCAAGACGGACGTGTTGTCATACCATTTGTCCCAATTGAGGGAGTGCAGGATCGCGTTGATTTGCGCTGGGACGGTGGTCGCTCTGATGAGTTCCTGCTTGAAGCGGGCGCAAAGCTTGGGGTCGGAGTCCGGCTGATAGAGAACAAGCGCTGACGTATTGCCTTGGCCGGAGTAGAACGGTCCGCATGTATGAAGCTCTACGTCCCGTGGAAGGTGTTTGCGACGTCGAGATCGTGCGTGGTGTTGATGCCGACCCCCAGGCCTCGCCGGACCTGTTCTTTGAGGTTCCTCATGGAGCAACTATGGCAATGCACTACGATCACCTTCGGTCAGAACTGCAAGGTAGCTATGACGATGGACTGCGAGATTTCTTCTTCGTCAACACGGATGTCGGTGCACCAGAGTTAGCCGTTGCCATTGCGCGAGGAGTTGTCGCGAGGCAGCCACAAAAGGTCGCTGCGGTTGTGCGGTGCTTATTGCCGCGGACGTTTGTGGACTGCAATCGTAGCATTGCGCGCGACGCGATAGCTGCGCCTTCGAGGCCTGGTGAAATGACACCTGGTTTGCCGCCTTGGGTGAGGCATCAAGCAGATCGGGAGTTGCTGCTCAGTCGATATTTTTTGTATCAGGAGGTGGTGAGTGCAGGCTTTGCTGCCACTTGCGAAGGCGGTGGTCGAGCATTGTGTGTGCATACCTATGCTCCACGAAGTATCGACGTCGCTGTTGATGAAGACATCGTCGAGGCGTTGCACGCTGCTTACGATCCAAAGCGTCTCGATTCGTGGCCGCTGCGCGCCGAAGTCGACTTGATTACTCATGATGCGGAGGGTCGAGAACTCGCTGATAAGGAGCTCGCAAGCCGCGTTGAGAAAGAGTTTCGTGCCAACGGCTTGCAGGTGGCTCGCAATGGCACCTATTCGCTACATCCTTCGACCCTAGCCTTTGCGTTTGCCCAGCAATATCCAGGGGCGACGCTTTGCTTCGAAGTTAGGCGCGACTTGTTGCTTGATCGTTTTGTGCCATTTGTGGAGTTGCTGGCCAGCGAGCAGCATGTGGCGCGTGCTGCGTTGCCGATCATTACGGCGCTGACCAATCCTGTGGCAAGCTAGTGCAGTCTGGTCGCAAACAGGCGTTGGCGCACCGCACTTGGCGGTGTCCCGACTTCTCCGTAAGCAAATTCAATGATGCGGAAGCCAGGGGATACGGCGAGCTTCAGTTCGTCAGGGCGCAGCAAAAAGTCGGGATTACGAGGCCGACCGAATCGCTCATTGCCGACCCCAAACGTTTCGTAAATGAGATGACCACCTACTTTGACGCTATTGAAGAGCGTTCGCAGCAGGGGGCGCCAGAGATAGTTGACGACCAAGACCGCATCAAACTGCTCGCCGGGTAATGGCCACGGAGCATTCTCTATGTCTGCGGTGATTACGCGAACATCTTCGCTGGCTCGAGATTGCAGGGCTTCTGTATTTTGGTCGACGGCGGTAACTCGGTGGCCTTTGTTGGCCAGCCATAGCGTGTGACGGCCGCCGCCGGCAGCGACGTCCAGTACCGAGCATGACTCTGGCAACTGCTGCGCCCACGCAACGATCGTTGGTTCTGGCTCCGCTGTGTGATGGTGATGATTCATTGCGTAAAGCCAATCAGGTTCTTAACAAGGCTCTTTGCGCTGCGTGGCGACCGATGTGCGGCCCACATCACTGGAAACCCCTTTGTCGAACTGGTCCAGCTGCACCATGCAGATGTCGTGATGACGGGATTGCTTTGGAGCGGAGCGAGTGGATTTGGTCTTCTCAACTTGGGATCTACGTTTTCTGCTTTGAGCAGAGGTTCTCAGAGCGTTTTAAGAGGCGCTACCCTGGTCGTCTCTGAAGGTGCCGTCTCATCGCGCGTTTCATCGTTACCGTATCCCGAAATCAAGATTCGCAAGCAGGTAAAGGCGGATGCCTTTTCGTTGCGTCGCGGTTCTTGCCGTGTTCGGAGTCAGTGACGAAGTGATCCGCGTGTTGTAGCATTCATGGTCCTGAATCTGGATTGGCCGGATTGGGCGCTTTACCTACTTGTTTTCAGCAGGATCCATCCAGATGCGTTTTCTCCCCATTTTCATAGCGTCGGCTGCAGCCATCACAGCTCAGTCCCCTCTAGTCACTACGTTTGCCAATAATAACGGCGGCGCAGTTGGCGGTGCCGTCTACTTCGAGCTGACGGACGTCAGCGGCAGTGGCATCACGGTCACCAGTCTCGACCTGAACTTCG
>CBFIIO010000066.1:0-17676 GCA_965662465.1 Planctomycetota bacterium
TTCGTCGCTCATCGGTATTGCATATCAGGGCAGCCGATTGGTGCGTCAGATCGTAATTGATCAGGGCGACTTCGACGCAATTCTTATCGGCGCTCGAGTCGTGATTCGTGGGCGTGTCCTCGATGCGGCGAAGAAACCAGTTAAGAACGCAAAGGTATGGTTGGGAGAGTTAGGACCCGATGACCAGGCTCTTGAGTTTGCTTGTGACAAAGATGGGGTTTTCGAAGCCAGCGCGCCAGCCGGACAAGGAATACCATTTGTCGCTCGAGCAGATAACTGCGCCGCAACTTGGCGGACGATAACGGTCGAGCCAGGGATGAAGCCCCTGACCGATTTTTTGCAGCCATCGACAAGCCTGAAGATCCAACTCGCTGCTCGCAGTGATGAGTTGGCAGATGCTCGTGCATATGTGGTGCCGCTTTCGTCTGTCTCGACAGGATTGGCTCAATGGCCGTTCTTTCTCCAGAGTCTGACTGACGGCTATCGGATGGATGCGAGCGGCACGACCGAAATTGAAGGGCTGCCGCAGTATGGCTCGGTTGGGATTGTTGTTCGTCATCCGCTCGCAGCGGTAACAAGTCCTGTTGCCGTGCGTCTGTCCTCGGATGCTGGGCGTGTTGTTGTTCCAGTTACGTTTACGCCGACAAGACATGCTGGCTCAGTCGTGAGCGAAAGCGGCGAGCCGATAGCGTTTGCGTCCTTGTGGCACCGACCAAGTAGCAAGCGCCTTGCAGGAAACTCGTCGCAGCGCTTGTTGCCGCCGCATTTGGATGTTGTTGGAGCTTGTCATTGCTTGGCGCGAGACGGCCAGTTTTTGATAGGTCTTATTGACGACAAGCGAGCGATCTTGTCGGTTCGTGCTGATGGTTACGCCGGTCGAGATTTGTCCCTGCTAGCGGTTGGGGATGCACCGCTTGTCTTGCCTAGATGGTCCGGAGGTGAACCTTCACTTCGCATCATGCCGCCAGTTGCAAATCGAGGCTGGCATGTTTCGATCAATCTCGGTGGTCAAATCGAGGAGGACTTGGCTGCCGATGATGCGTTTGTCGTCGCTTTGCCACATGCAGGTCGTTTCGACATTGAGATGCGTCTTGAGGTGGCTGGCCAATCTCAAGGCAGCCTCGATCATTTAGACCTGATGGTGACGGGCCCGGTCGATTTGGTCACGCCACGGCCTAATTGATTCGAGGGACTCTGTTGCTGGGGACTCTGTTGCTGGCGAATCTGTTGCTGGCGACTCTGTTGCTCGCGAATCTTTTTCGCTGCGTCTCATTCTGAGAGCGTCTGAGTTCGTGATGTTACCGGTGCGTCACCTGTTGTGAGCAAAGACTGCGATGGGGTGCGCCGACCGTGCCTGCACTTGCTCGGTATAATCACTTTGAGTGACGCGCTCGTTGCGCTGATTGCTTTGATTTGGAATTGTTGTGTGGTGAGGGGGCTGACTTATTCATGGGTCAGTCCCCACTTTTTTGTGCCACGATATTCGCATCTCCGGCTCACGGTTCCGTTCCATTGGCGGCGACTAGCCGGCACCCACAAGGTGTGACCGTGGGGAGTGTTTGCTGGCGCAAGTCATGCCCTGCTAAGCCATCAATATGGACGAAAGCAGCTATCCCAGAGGCATTTCACGCAATGGTGGTGCTTGCTGACTTCTTCCCTTACTGCCCCATTTGATCATCAAACCCACTGGGCGGCTGTTCGGCAGGCTCTGTTAATGCCGCCTCTGATCGAGTTGGATTTCCTGGGATTGACGCTCTATTTTTGGCTAGTTGCGACAGCCTAAGCGGTCACAGTTTGGATCCATGGGCTGCGCAGGCTAGCCTGCGACGCTTGAGCATCCTTCGCGATCCAGTCCATGGCGACATTGAGCTGTCCGGTGATGAGCTTCGGCTTGTTGATACGGCCGAGTTCCAGCGTCTACGTGGCATCAAACAACTCGGCAGTGCGTCTTTGGTGTATCCAGGTGCGGTGCATACTCGTTTCGAACATTCGATTGGCACGCTACATGTTTGCGATCGGTTACTCGACGCATGCAATAAGAACGCCTCGCGTGACCCAGCTGGTTGCCAAAGAGTCTCCGATGAAGAGCGGCGGATCTTACGCGCAGCTGCGCTGCTGCACGACGTGACGCACATCCCATACGGTCACAACATCGAAGATCAGACCGGGCTGTTGCAGCGACATGATCTGCCTGAGCGCTTCGAGGCCGTGCTTGGTGATACCGAACTTGGTGCCGAGCTGGATCGCCAGAGCTTGAGGGGTGATGTCTTGGCGGTGTTGGCGGGCAAGGGGCGCGCAGTGCCGGCATTTTGGCGCCAAGTAGTCAGTGACACTATCGACGCCGACTTGCTTGACTACCTGCGTCGCGATGCGCACTTCACCGGCCTCGAACTTCGCTATGATCAACGTGTCATCGACTACTTCCGCATCGAGCGTAGTAGCAGTCAGATGTTTGTTGATTGCGAGAAGAATGGCATGCTGCGCGACGACATCGTAAGTGAGTTGCTGCGCGTCCTTGAGTGCCGCTACCACTTCAGCGAACGTGTTTACTATCATCATGCGAAGGTTGCAGCTGGAGCATTGCTGGCTCGGATGGTCGAGTTAGCGATGCGTGCTGGCGCACTGGAAGCTGAAGAATTGCAAACCATGACCGACGAGTCGTTGGTGGTCCGCTTGTCAGAAGTCGATCTTGGCGAGGCTTCCGCTACCGAACGTCTACGTCGCTTCGTGGGACGCTTTCGCCGTCGTTCTTTACCTAAGCGCGTGCTGGCCTTGCCCTACTATCAGAATCAGTCGGTTCAGGATGAGTTGGTGGCTACCTACTTCGCTCCGGGGAAGCACGAAGCCCGCTATGCCTGGGAGCAGCAGATGGAAGAGCAGGCTAAGCAGGCCTTTGGCGAAGATGTTGACATCTTGCTCTACTGTCCCAAGCGGCGGATGCAATTGAAGGAGGCGAAGACAATGGTTCGCTTCCCGGGTAGCGGTGATCGGACGATGCCTTTGGATGCATTCGTTGGCGATATCCCGCGTCTTCGTGATTTGGCTGACAGCTATCCGCGTATGTGGAAGTTGTTTGTGTTCACATCGGTCGAAGACAAGAGCAAGCGCCGTAAGTTGCAGGAGATGTGCTTGAAGGCCTTGCCGTCAGGTTGCCGTAACGCGCTGATTTTATAGCGGTATTGCTTTCGTCAAGATCAGATCTTGCCAGTGGCAAGGCTCAACTACGGGTGTGTTTTTACTTGCGCTGCGACGCCCAGTCAGCGCGATAGCGAAGGATCATGTCTCTGCATTTGCGGTAGACTTCGCTGGTTGCTCGTACATCGTGCGCATTGTATTCGGCGATCTTGACGATCTCACCGCGAGCATAGGCGGGGGCCACCATCGAGCCATCCATGGCGCCTTTGGGGCTTTCTATGCCGAGCGCCCAGCAGACAACGTCGAGTTTACTTGGGCCACGGCCGCGCTGAGTCACTAGTTCGAATAGGTCGAGGTGGGGGCGCAGCGACCACTTGTTCGAGACCAAGTCAACGCGTGCCGGAATCTCGTGAACCAGGCTGCGGGCAACGAGGAACGGGACATCAAAGCCACGTCCATTGTAGGAAACGACGCATTCGGCTTTCGAGGCGAGTGCCCAAAATGCACGCAGCAGATCCGCTTCGCTCATTAAGCGTAGCCATGGTGGGCAATCCTCGATTTCGAACCCTTCGGGTGGAACGGCTAAAACGGTTACCTGCGCAGCTTCGGTGCCTGGTTCTGCTTCTCCATCTCCAATCGCAATCGATACTACCTTGCCGAAGAAAGGCGACATGCCCATGACGGCAGATGTGTCCATATCTTTTTTGGCTGCATTGTCGGATAGGGCGCTTGCGACTGTGGCCGGTAATTCGCGCAGTTCGATGCCTGGGACCGTTTCGATGTCGAACACCAAGGTGCCGCAGGTTAGGTCTTCGACATTAGCTAGAGCTGGATCGATCAGCTGATCGGGGTCAAAACCCTCGGGCTTTTCACCATCTTCGAGCACTTTCAGTCGCTCGATTACGATCTGTATCTGATCGTTCCACATCTTCACCTGGCCCCGAATCTTGACGATCATGCCAGCGGATGCTGCTTTCGCCGCCGCCATTGCAGCAGTGGAGTTCTCCCAGATCTTGCCTTCGACAACAGCGTGCATGTCAGCCAGTTCGACGACGATGTAAGGCTTACCTGTTTTCGTCTGTAGCTCTTTGACGGAGCGCAGCTCGGCAAAGAGATCCCAGTCGTGCTCGGAAGCGGTAAGTTCAGACAGATTCGTGGCAACCACGATGCGGAGGTTCTGTTCGTCGTAGCTCATGAGGAGTGTTTATGCGCTGGCCCAAGCAGTGAGGCGTTTGACAGCCTTCTTCAGAGAATCCATGTCGGCGGCAAAGCTGCTGCGAATGAATCCAGGGATACCAAAAGCGTTGCCAGGGACTAACGCTAGGTGGTGTTGTTCTAGTAGTTGCTTGCACGCCTCCACGTCGTCGATTCCGCGCGCTTCGCAAATTGGTCGGATGTCGATCAATGCGTAGAATGCACCGTGTGGTGTGGCCAGGGAGACACCTGGCAGCTTGTTGATCTCTGAGACAAGGTAATCGCGGCGCTCGGTGAACGCTGCCATGCGAAGCTTGTGGTCTTCTGGCAGGGGTTGTTGGCAGGCCTTTAGCATCGCAGCTTGGCTAATCGTGCACGGGTTGCCCATTACTTGGCTTTGAAGGCGCGCTGCAGTGTCGATGATGTCTTTTGGCGCGGCCATGAAGCTTGTTCGCCAGCCTGTTAGCGTGTGGCTCTTGGTGAAGCCATTTACGACGATCGTGCGTTCGCGGCCACCGGGAACAGCAGCTGGGGACAGGTGTGAGATATCGTCATACAGCAATGTTGAATAGATCTCGTCAGAGATGATCCACATGTCGCGTCGGGAGCAGAGATCCACGAGTCCTCGTAAGTCGCTGGTGCTGGGGGTCGCGCCTGACGGGTTGTTCGGAAAATTAACGATGATGCCTTTGGCGCCGCTTGCCTCCGCAGCTGCCTCGATAGCGTCTGTTGTATGAACAAACTTTCGCGATGGATTGGCAGGCATGATTACCGGCTTGCCTCCGGCGAGCGTGACCAGTGCTGGATAGGAAACCCAATAAGGCGCTAGGATCAGAATTGCGTCATTGGGCTCGACGATCGCCGCGAGTGCTAAATGCAGTGCGGACTTGGCTCCTGAACAGACCATGACTTCGCTGGCGTCATATTTGAGGTCAAAGGCTGATTGAAACCACTGTGCACCTGCTGCGCGAAGTTCTGGTGTGCCCGCAGCTGCAGTGTAACGGTAGTTACCTTGCTCGATGGCTTCGATGCCTGCCTGAGCGATGGGGGCGGGCGTCGGGAAGTCGGGTTCGCCTGCGCCCAGGGATATGACGTCATGTCCAGCGGCCTTAAGCTTGGCCGCGGTTGCCGTGATGGCGAGGGTGGCCGACGCTTCGATAAGAAGCGATCGGGCGTTGGGAGCGAGGCCGGTCATACCGCGAGTAGAGCCGCCAAGCCTGGGCAAGGCAAACGCGAGGCGGCGAAGGGATGTGGTCGAGAGCTACTTTGTGGGGTCGCAAGCTGGTGCCTACTTGGTTCTAGGGCCTGATTCGCACAGATACTGAGAAATCACCGTTCGTCACCAGACTGGCGGGAAGCTCGGGCAACTTGTCGCGTCAAAGCTGACCGTGGCCGGCTCTTCCTTGCGAGGCAGGGGCCCACTAAGCCACATTCCATCCAAGAACGAGAGTGCCGTAGAGCGTCTTTGTTCGTTACGCTGCTCCGCCCGATGGCTAAGTCGAAGTCTAAAACTACGAATCGTCGAATCTGGCGAACTCTGCTGCTAACCCTGTTTGGGTTGGTGTTGTTCTTGTTGATGTTCGTAGCTGCGTTCATCTTCAATCCGTTCGAAGGATCGTTGCCTGAGTTGCGCGACATTGTTCCGCGCGACGTCAACTTCTTCGTGCGCAAGCAGCGCCTTGCCGAAGATTTTGATCCATTTCCGTTGCCGCATTTCTGGCCGGCTTTGGCAGACACAAGTGGCTTTGATGCTGTCAGCAACGGCGGCATCGGGCGAGCCTTTGGTCAAGCCGGTGGGGCGAAGGCCGTCGAGAGCGCGCGCGAGACATTCCAGCAGGTCACATCTGACTCGGGAGGATTCCTTGACATCATGGGTGATGTCATTGGAGAGGAATTGATCATCGCAGGTCTGACGCAAGACTACTCGGTTTCGCCTCCTCGCCCACTGGCCGAACCACGCTGGTGTGTCTACACGCGCGTCACATGGCGAGTCAAAATGCTCTTAGGCCTGGCAGGCTTCGGCTTCGTGCGCGGCAAGCTGGAGGAGCAGGGCTTGGCGGCGACATCGGAAGGCGATCTGTTAGTCATTACGCCCAGCGGACAGTCTCCGATCTACATCAAGCGATATCGCGATGCGTTGATGATTGCAAACTACACGGGTTTGCTAACACAAGCTCAGTTGTTGATCGACGGTAACCGCGACGAGGAGCCAATTGGTCGGCAACCGGCTTATACCGATGGAGCCGATGCACGTATCAAGCAGTGGGCTCGAGATAATGATGTCGTCGATCCTAACGTGGTTGAGTTTGTGGTTGAGCCCAACAAGTTTGACGCCTTCCAGCGTCTGGCGGCGTCTTGGCCCAACGCGCAGAACAAAGACAGTATGAACGAGCGGGTGCTCGCCAGCTTCCTAAACCTGAAAGGCTGGATGCAGCTTACCGGCGGCCTTTTGTTCAAGGATCGCGTCCTTGGCTTAACCGGGCAGATTGGTCTGAACAGTAAGCAGCACACGGCTTTCCAAAGCAGTTTCTACGCCGCAGAACAGCAGCGCCGAGATCAGTGGCTTGATCCCTTCTTGGACATGGTGCCGGAGTCTGCTTGTGCAGCCGCCGCGCTCCGTATGCCTGCTGGCGAGTTCCTTCATGCGATGTTCGATGCGCTAGAGAGGGACGAGAAGTCCTTGATCAATGATGCATTGCGTCGTGCAAACTTTGCCGGTCAGCAAGTGCAGGATTTACGCGACTTGATTGAAAAGTTGCGTTTGGCATTCCAGCCCCGGACTGGCTTTGTGTTCCGCCGCAACTTGCCGGACATGAGCTTGAATAAGAAGGGCGAGATCGCGGTGCCGGTTGTGGCTAAGTCACCAATGCCACAAGTCGCCTGGGTGTTCTGGTTGAAACCAGGTCGGGTCCAGCTGGTCGAGTCATTGGTGACAATGCTCAACAGCTATAGCAAGAGCTTTGGATTCAATCAGGTTTATCACTTGCCGGTTCCGTTCGGCAACTCGTACCTACCGGAGCCTGTCACCGAGTTCACGAACCCGCAGATTCCCGCAACCGGTGAGATTGCGATGATCGTGTTCCGAGACTTTTTCATCGTGTCTAACTCGGGTCCTTTGATCCGCGATATCGTGCGCACCCGTTACAGCATCACGACTGGAGCAAAATCCATTCGAGACACTAAGGACTATTCGGAGCTCGAACGTGAGTTGTCGAATACATTGAGCGGACTCGTTTGGGTTAATGGTGAAAACCTTGGGTTGGTCTTCGATGACTACATGAGCTTCGTTGACTCAAGTAGTTCGCTGCCCAATCCCGAGTGGATGATGCAGATGCGGTCCTCGGCAGAAGACTTTGTGCGTAGGAAGTACTACCCGCGTTATCCGAGCATCGCGAGCATGCCACCGAACCTGAAAGGCGCAGGAGGGGAGTTCGACAAGCGGGTCGTTGCCTATATGCGTGATAAGTGGAGTAAGGAGCGTTCCAGCTTTACGTCTGAGGATCGGGAGAGCATGGAGCAATTCCGAGGCCTCTCCGAGATGTTCAAGACCGGTGCTATCCAGCTAGAGCTGCAAAATAACTACATTCGTTACCAGGCGAAGATCATCACGACTCTCCGTTAGCCGAATCCCAGCTGGGTAGGCTGCAGATAGGATCCTGGCTTGGACTTGAAATGTTGAGCGGGTCCGCTAAGGTCTCCGGCCCTCGCTGGAATGCCCAGGTGGCGGAATTGGCAGACGCGCTAGCTTGAGGTGCTAGTTCCCTCCGGGGATTGGAGGTTCAAGTCCTCTCCTGGGCACCACTTTCCCCTTCGCTTTGCGAAGGATTGGTAAGCACGTTCCATCGAGGTAGTCGCAAACGCGGCTAATGGCTGGCTTTATCAGCTAGGCTCCAGCAGCTAGGCTCCAGCAGCCATGCTCCAGCAGCCATGCTCGAGCAGCCGCATAAAGCCAGCCCTGAAATCCACCTAGATGATTTCTAGGTGGTGCATTCCACCAGGATGAACTTCACCCGGATTCGCAGAAGCCACTGATTCAGCTAGGCTTATGCTGTTCAGTTGGTTCTCGTCGCGAACGCCACTGTCAAGCATGTTGCTTGGTCTATGGCAGTGATGCGTTCGTTCTTGTAGCTGGATTTGGAGTTGCTGGTCGTGCTTGCGATTCTGGCCATCGTCGAGGCGATCGGCGAGCCGCAATACAGCCGTTCGCTACGTGACCGGCGTATCGGCAAAGCCAAACATTGGTTGTTCGCTATGTCGTATGCCGTCATGTTCCCGGCAATCCACAGATGGCAAGTTGCCTCTGTCGATCTCGCAAGCAGATCTCGGTGGCAAGAATGATCGGCGGAGTACTTCGTTGCGCTATCCCAGCAATGCCAGCGGAAGTCGAGGTGGTCCTGCGTAGGCTATTGAGGTGAGCTTGGCCGATCCCGGAGCCTTCGCGCTAGGAATTGTATCTAGCGGCGTTACGCGAGCTCAAAACTCGATTACAGCTACCCGTTTACAGCTAGGTCAGGGAGGGGTTGAGGCTGTGAGTCCGTTTTCCGGATGACCCAGTGGCGCTTGGCACGATCAAGCAGCGCTAGGTTTGCCCCACGCTGTCTTGAAGAAGTTGCCACAGTTGCGCCACGTGCTCTCGCTCTGTAGTCAGCGATCCGATGGAAACGCGGACCATCCATCGTCCATCAAGCTGCGCGGGAGTCATCCAGGCGCGGCCTGTGCTGTGAACTCGCGCCAACCATGCCATGGTGTGTGCGTCTAGCGCCTCGTCTGCGATGCCTTCCGGTTCATGTCGGATACACAGCGTTTGGATTTGAACTGGTGCAAGCACTTTCCAATCCGGAGCTTTCTCGATTTGCTGCTTCAGCCATTGTGCGTTCTCTAGGTCGCGGCGTATGCGAGTGCGCAGTTGCTCAGTGCCGTGAGTGCGGATCAGGCTCCACAGCTTGAGTGCTCTAAAGCGGCGGCCGAGTGCGACTCCCCAGTCGCGATACGTTTTCACCGAGTCGTCAAACGCAGTGCGCAAGTAACTCGGATCCGTGCGCATGACTCGCACCAAGTGCTCGTCATCGCGAACGTAGAACACTGAGCAATCGAACGATACACCAAGCCACTTGTGAGGGTTGACGACTATAGAGTGCGCTCTGTCTATGCCGTGCCAAAGTGACCGGCATTCTGGCAGGATCATCGCCGTTCCCGCCATCGCGCCATCAACATGCAGCCAAATATCGAACTCGTCAGCAATGTCTGCGATCGCGTTGATCGGATCGAATGCTGTTGTCGTCGTTGTGCCTGTAGTTGCGACGATTGCGCATGGTCGTAATCCGTTGCTGATATCGTTGGCGATACTTTCGCGTAATACGGTGATGTCAAGCGCACGTTGCTCATCGACGGCGATCTTTCGGACATGTTCACAGCCAAACCCAGCAAGCATTGCAGCTTTCTGAATCGAGCTGTGCGCTTCCACGCTTGTGTATACGACGAGCGCGCCTTTGCCATGTTGCATGCCACTGCTGACTGCTCCGTGATTAGTGGTGCGCTCTCGCGCAGCGACGAGCGCGATCATCGAGCACGAAGACGCGGTGTCTTGAATTACGCCCTGCCATGTTTCTGCTAGTCCCGTCATCTGTCGCAGCCAATCTGTGACGCGGTCTTCGATTTCGGTGAGAGCAGGTGCGGATTCCCAGGTCAAGCCAAGTGCTCCGAGTCCGGTGCTCAGAAAGTCACCGAGCACTGCTGACAGGTCGCCGTTAGACGGGAAATATGCGAAAAAGTTCGGGTGCTGCCAGTGCGCAAGGTTCGGCACGACGTGTTTGTCGAGGTCCGCAAGAACGGCCTCGAAGCCTTCGGGTTTCGTCGGTGGTGCCTTTGGCAGTTGCGACAGCAAGTCACCTGGCTTGGCGTCACAGTTAACTGGCAGAGTCTCAATATTTTCTCGATAGTTTGCCAGCCAATCGACGACCAAATGTCCGAGTCTCCGAAACTCTTTAGCAGACATCGATAGTGGCAGTTTGAGTGTGGGATCGTCCATTGGAGCACTAATGATGTCGAATACGCGAGGCCAAGAGGGTTGGTCTCGGTACTAGCCATGCGACGGCAGCTTGGCGCGCTGGAGTTACAACGCGAGTTGTCGGTCTAGATGTAGGGCCCATTACCTAAATCCTAAGATGCGATGGCTGTAGAAATCCTCAGGAGTGACGGGCGCCATTTGAAGTGTATAGTTACGCCCGTAAATCCCCAATGACGGATCCAACCCCTCAGCCCTTTGAACCTAGTGCAGCCCAGATTGAGGCCACTATTTCTGTTTTGGGGGACGATAGCAGTGTGCTGCAGCAATCAGCTCGGCGGCAACTGCTGGCGTGGGGAAAAAAGTCTGTGCCTTTGCTCAAGCGAGGTGCGGAAGCCGATCACATGTCAACGCGCATGCGCTGCCGCTCCCTGTTGCGTGCCATTGAGGTTCGCGATCTAGGGTCTCGCATTTGTCGCTTGCGGTTGGACCCAGTCAATAGGGATTCTGCGCTGCAACTGCTTGAGGGTGCAGTGCTCGGGGCGCAGATCGTGAACACCTTCGTTCCGGACTCTCGTAAGTTAGCTGCCCAGCTACTTCGTGAAGCCAACTCATTGCGTCACGAATGTGTTGGGCGTAGCACCCAGAGTTGCGCCAAGCTTCTGGTTGAACGCCTGCATGGTCAGTTTGGTCTCAGGGGCTGTGAGGCAGACAAGGTCAGCGTCGACCATCTGCTCATTGATCGGGTCATACAAAGCAAGATTGGTGCGCCAGTCATGTTGTCGCTTATCTACATTGTGGTTGCTCGATGGGCTGGTCTGTCGGCTGTTGGAGTCGCGATACCCAATCACTTCCTGATCCGTATTCATGGTCCGCGCCCAGTATTGCTCGATCCATTTCATGGTGGTCGGGTCATTCTCAAGGCGGACTGTGCACGTTACTTGAGGGCCACCGGCATTGAGCGGGTTCGCGATCATCTTCGGGATCTAAGTGATCGTGAATTCTTGATTCACGCATTCCGTAGCCTTTGGGGCGAGTTGCCTGGTGGTTACTCCAGTGCTCGCACCATGCTTGGTGAAGCCCTGGCCCAACTTGAGGCGAGCTGACTTGACGTCGTGCAGTCTGATCCAAGTTCCTGCGGGGCTTGGATTACAGTGTTGCGGAACTTTGCAAACCGGGTGCGTGACGGATCAGAGAATCATGAGTTCTAATCGCTTGTCTTGGGCGCTAGCGATCACCGTACTTTTTCAGAGCCTCTGCGCCTGTGCTGGAGTCTTTCAGCACGCGGCACCTGACCAGGTCATGACCTATAAGGTTGCTGTAGCAGTCGGTGAGATGCGTGTTGGTAGCGCCGAATGCGACGTTACTCCTGAAGTCGGTGGATATATGGGCGGCTTCTCGTTGGCCCGCACAAGCTCTGCAATCGGTTCGCCGCTGATGGTACGGGCACTGGTAATAGAGGCTGGCAGTCGCCGCTTCGCGATCATAGGGGTCGACAGCTTAGGGTTGATGCGCGACGACATTGACTACATCAAGTCAGGTCTCGCCGGGTTTGCGAACGGGGACGTTTTTGTGTGCTCAAGTCACACTCACGCCGGGCCAGACCCTATTGGGATTTGGGGTTACTACTTTCTCACTTCGGGGCGCGACCGTGCATACATTGCTCGGCTCCGTGCTGCTGTTCGTCAAGCGGTGACGGATGCTCTCGCCAAAACTGCGCCAGCAAATTGGACCAGAGGCCAAGCACTCTTGCCTAGCTCTGGCTTGGTGAAGAATGCTAATCGCACGTCCGTGTTCGACCGACGAGTCTGTGTGCTGCAGGCTGTTGCAAAGACCGATCAGCGGCCGCTGGGTAGCTTGTTGCACTTTGCTTGTCATCCTGAGGTGCTACCGCGCCGCAATACTCTGATTAGCGCTGACTTCGTCGGTGAGCTTTGTGATGAATGGCGTCGTCGCAATCACGGTCAGGCCGTTTTCGTCAATGGGGCGCTCGGCGCAATGATCTCACCAGATTTTCAGCCGCGCGATATGCAGGGCGTGCGTGCTTTTGCGCGGAGTGCGTGTGACATTTGTGAGGTCGCCCTGTCAGCAAGTCAGCCAATGCCGGTCGACCAGATTCAAGTTCGGCGTTCGGATGTTTACTTGCCGATGGTTTCGACCGCATTCTTGCTTGGCCGCACGACGACCGCTTTACAGCGCGAAGTGTATTCTGGTGCAGCGCGCACTTCGGTTGGCTATCTGCGGATGGGGGATTTTGAAGCGGTTGCGATCCCCGGCGAAATGGAGCCCGCGCTTGCCGAGCAGGTGCGAGGTCAACTAGGTCGACCTAATCTTGTTGTGTTTGGCCTATGCGATGATGAGGTCGGTTACCTCATGCGTGAGCAGGATGCTGTGGACCCACTGTTTGCCTATGAGCGCTCGATGAGTCCCTGCCGCACCGCCGGTGAGCGCGTGCGGCGCGCACTGACTGGTCGCTAGCTACAGGCCCCAGTAAGGCCACGTCAGCCAGTTTCTGACTGTGCTAGCGAGAGGCGGCAGCACTGAGGAAACCAGGAAGTAGGCTCCGACCATCGACAAGATGAAGGCGAGCGGAATGCGTTGGTATAGGCCGTAGGCGCGTCGCGCTGCCGGTATTAGACCGCTGACAACTCCTGCACCATCAAATGGTGGCAATGGCATCAGGTTGAAAGTCGCCAGTAGCAGGTTGAGTAAGACCACTAGCCACGCAGTCTGTCCAACAAAGATCGCAGTGGTGTCATTGACGTTAGGCCTGCCGATGTAGTGCAGTACGCCGAATGCAATCGCCGCGAGGGCGATGTTTGCCAGCGGACCGGCAGCGGACATCAGAGCTGCTTTCCTCGGGTTTTTCTCGGCCCAATTTGCATCAATGGGAGCGCTGGCTCCGCCGGCCGCGAGTGTGCCATTGCTCAAAAAGATTACGATGACGGGAACCACGACCATGCCCATGGGCTCTCGCTTCATATGCGGGATCGGATTGAGTGTGACCAGTCCTCGGTCTTTGGCGGTGCGGTCGCCACCTAGCCATGCTGTTAATCCGTGGGCGGCCTCGTGAGCGGTGAGGCTGAAGACCAGAACAAGCAGTAGTGTGAAGAAGCGTTCCCAGTCCATTACTCGTCGCTGCTCTCTTGATCTTTCATCGTGGCCTGCAGTTCAGCAGTCACCTTTTTGACCTTGGTCTCGGTCGCTGCGAGCTTTTTACGGCATTCGCTGAGAAGCGTTGCTGCCCGTTCGACTTTATCACTCAACTCGTCGAGATCAATTTCGCCAGATTCGATCTTGTCGAGAATGGTTTCCAGTTCACTGCTCAAGTCAGCGTAACTCGGCTGGTTGCTTTTTGTTTGCTTCGTGCTCATGGCTCGTAAATCTACTGATTGCCTTCCGGCTGCGTGTTCGATTCGATTGCGTTGACTTTTACGTTGGCATGGCCATCGCGAAATTGAACGCGCAGAGATTGTTCGGCAGAGATGCGGTCGATTGAAGGGGCAATTCGTCCATTCTCGCCTCGCACAATTGCGAAGCCGCGTTGTAGCACGCGCACTGGGTCGAGTAGTCGACGTCGCGTTTCGCAATGCTGCAGTTTCGTGCTTTTACGTTCACATATTCGCAGGCTCACATGCTCAAGCCGCGTGACCTTTTCACGGATGGAGTTGTGCTCATGTGAGAGTCTCAGCTTGGTATGGCTGGCGATGTCGCGCCCGGCATTACT
Source organism: Planctomycetota bacterium (assembly GCA_965662465.1). Classification (GTDB taxonomy): domain Bacteria; phylum Planctomycetota; class UBA1135; order UBA1135; family UBA2386. Next base: position 14,061 of record CBFIIO010000066.1, read on the forward strand.
TAGGCGGTAGTTGGCATCTTTTACTCGCTCGTTGCTGGATCGTTGGATCGCGCGCGCAAGCTCACGTAAGCGACTCTGTTCGTCGGCGAGCAGGTCTGCAACTGCATCGGCGAGGCGAGTACCGCGTTCTTGCACGTCTTCACGCGCAGATTCCACGCCACGGACTAAGAACTCAGCGACTGCAGTTGGCGTTTTTTCCGAGTGTGCAATTGCGTCGAGCACTGATTGGTCGCGTTGGTGGCCAATGCCAATGAGTAGCTTGAGTGGGTGGTTGGCGACCGCGACAGCGATGTCTTTGTCATCAAACCAGGCGAGGTCTGTTCGTGAGCCGCCGCCGCGCATGATGCATAGTGCATCGAAATCGTCACTGTGTTCTGCGAACCAGCGAAGCCCACCTAGTAGCGTTGGCTTCAGGTCGTTGCCTTGCACCTTGATTGGCAACAGTGTGATCTCGAAGCCGCATTGCGATTCTTCCAGGTGGCGGCGGAAGTCGTTCCAGCCATCTGCGTCTGGGCTGGTCAGCACTCCGATGCGCAAGGCGGGTATGCGCAAGCCTAGCATGCGGTTTCGTTCCGCTAGGCCCAGCTTTACCAACTCGCGCAGGATCTGTTCTTTGGTTAGTGCCAGCTTGCCAAGTGTGAAGCTTGGGTCGATGTCTTGCACAATCACTTGGAAGCGACCGGATGCAGGATAGAAATCGACTTTGACGAGCGCGCGAATCTCAAGTCCATCACGCAAGGTCATGGGTGGCTCGCCTTGCGCTAATTTTGGCAGTAAGGCTTCAGCGGTGCGGCCAAACATCGCAACGTCGACTACGGCTTTGGGCCTGTGAGCGCGGGGTGCCTTTTCAGCAAGTTGGAAAAAGCGATGTTCGCGGGCCGCTGACTTGTCGAAGTCGATGACTTCACCGGTGACCCAGATCGGGTCAGCGAACGTGTTGCGTAGACAGTCTCGAACCCGTTCGTTGAGTTGTGAGATTGATAGCGCTGGTGCGCCTTTGGTTGCCGTAGCCGTTAGTGCGTCTTCAGTTGGTGATGATGATTTTTCTAGAGACGGAGTTTTTGATGCCTCGGGAATCGTGAGTGTTCCAGCCAGCAGAGATCCGATCTCGGGCGCAAACTCAAACATGTGCCTCGAGCATTGGTCGAAAACCTCGCTCACGTTTGCGGCGGGAACACTCCAGACTTTTTGTCTCGGATCCCACCGACGTCCAGGCAATTCCTTGACCATCGCGACAAGGTCTTCGCGATAAGGAAAGCGGATCAGCAAGCGTGTGCCATCCTGGTCAAGTTCGACGGTCCCGGTCATCGGCCCACGTTCATAACGGATCGTCTAAGTTGAGAAGCAAGGAAACCGCGTCACTGGCAGACTGGATTGCTTCCTGCATCGATATTGTTCGCCCGACCGCACTGCTGAGGTCCGTCATCATGTCCGGGGACAATCCGCACGGGCGAACTCGCTGCCACGGGTCATTTTTGACCGACACATTGATGCCGATCCCGTGCATGTTGACCCACCGCTTTACATGGACCCCAATCGACGCAAACTTGCGACCGTTTACGAAGACTCCGGTGCCGTCAACGGACGGTTCGGCCGTCAGGCCAAAACTTTGGGCGATGCGGACGCCAAAGGCCTCGATGCGTTGCAGCCAATCACGTAAGTCGCGTTTTGGCAGCGCTACGATTGGGTAGACCGTGAGCTGCCCAGGACCGTGATAGGTGATTTTCCCGCCACGTTCGGTCGATACTACGCCATCTGTGATCTCCTCCGGCGGGGTGGCGCGGCCAGCAGTGTAGACAGGGTCGTGCTCGACCAGCCAGATCTTGCCGGGAGCGCCACGCTGCACTTGCTCGTGCAACTCCCGCATCCGTATCAGCAGCGGTTCGTAAGGCTTCTGTCCGAGATTCTCGATTTCGACGACCAAGAGTGCACACTAACGTATGTGACATCCTACGTCCTGCTCACTTGTTTGTTCTCTCTTCAGCAACTGCATGTCGATCCGGTTTCATCGGTGGTCGGCGCGGAGGTTGCTGTCCGGGCATCGCAGCCGAAACCGCTAGGACTGCAGAATGATGCGATTGGATTGCCGCAAGTGGCTGCCTCAGGGGTCGAAGTCGGGATCGAACTGCCCGATGGGATGACGCGCGTGCTTGGTGTCACCGATTCCGATGGCCTGCTGCGCTTCACGCCAACTTCGGTTGGGTTGCACGCATTCTCCGCGAGCATTCACGGGGTCCGGTGCGTCACCACGATCCCCATCGCGCCAGCGCGAAATCGCTGGTTGCTTGGGCTCGTATGTGTGCCGCTTGGGCTGGCTGTTCTATGGCTGCAGCTAAGAAGGGTGCTCTCCGGACGCTCGAAGGTCGAGGCTGCGTCGAGGGGATAGCAGCTGCAATCGAGTAAGTCTTTGTCGAACCCGTTGCACACTGGCGAGGTGCACACGAGCCGGAGAGGTCGGTGTCGAGTCCGACGCAATTGGACCGGTCTTCTCGGCCTGCCTGAAGAGCAGCCCAATAGAAGGGCATCCAGTAGAAGAGCAACCCGGTGCCTGTTTGGCGAGTGCCTGCTGGATGAGTGCCTGCTGGATGAGTGCCTGCTGGACGAGTGCCTTAGGCGAGTACTCGATCGACGTGACCTTTGACGGTGCGAAGGTCGGCGTTGCCCATAAAGCGATCTACTTCCTTGCCGTCGCGGAAGAAGATGCACGTCGGCACGCTCATGATGCCGAAGCTAGCTGCCGTTTCGGATGCTTTGTCGATGTCGACTTTGTAGACCGACATCTTGCCGTCGTACTCGCCGGCGACTTTGTCGATCGTTGGGGCGAGTGCTTTGCATGGACCACACCAACTCGCTGAGAAGTCGACGAGGATCGGGGTTTGTGCGGCGTCTAGAGTATTCTTGAAGTCGGCGTCGGTGAGTTCAGTGACCATGATTCAATTCGTGGGGTGGGGGAATTGGCCCCCTGAGTAAGCAGTGAATTTCGACCATCGGAGGTCTCTTAGCAAGAGTTCCGTGACAACTGCGCGTAGATGAAATGATGATCCGAGCATGAACTCGGATTTGGCTAGTAAATGAACCTTTATTCGTTAGCCGTGGCGACGGCTTAGGGATACCAGATCTCAATTACAATGGTGGCGATTCGTCAGTTGGCCGGTGGCCCTGCTAGGCGCAGACCAAGGACCACGAAGACTGCTTGAGAGCCATTACTGCAGCTGCCTACAGGCATTCACAGCGGGTACGGAGGCCGTGATTTCCGGGATACTGGATCGTTGCTGGTTGACTAGCGCAACTTGTGCGTTGTGGCGACGAGTATCGTCCAGCGATGCATAGCCTATCAGGCCTGCCGGTTTAGGGCGGCTAGCAGTCGTTCCGTAGGAATCCCATTTTCGGCTGCAACGTTCTCAATGGACTGGTTTGGCTCGAATCCACAGTTGCTGCAGCCACCGAGATGGAAGTCACGCATCAGCACCATGCTGAGTGATGGGTCAGCGGTCATCGCCTCCTGCATCGTGGTTTGCGGCGTGAACTTGGAGTTACCGGTTTTCTGCTCATCCATATCAGTTGTCCTCTCAGGGTAGATGCTGAGTTGTTGGTCCGCTTGTTATTGTATTACTCG
>CBFIIO010000067.1:0-17116 GCA_965662465.1 Planctomycetota bacterium
TGCAACTACGCCAGCAATACTTTGGCCACCTACATCGCGAATCTCGCCGTTTGCAACAACAGGAAGTTCGAGCGCGGCCGCTTGTAGCTTGCCGTCAGCATCTTCAATAACTTCATTGTACCGTAGCAACCTTCTGTTTTGCGCACGTCGTAGCTGCAGACCCTTACTGAAGGGAGACAGACCAACCTGATCAGGGCCGAGCTTATCTAATTCATAGAATAAGAGCCTTGCCTCAAACTCGCGTAATTGCGCTTGTCGCCAGGCCAAGTCGTCCGCCCCCTGACGCCATTCAAACACTAGCAGCACCAACAGCGATGCTAGTAAAAGACGTAAGTAATTCACAAACCGATGACCCGCGAACTCCGCGAGTAAACCAACGACTCCAATTGGAAAGACTAAAACCGACCACTCGATCTCTCGGCGCGCAATCATATTGATATCGAGGCCGCACACCTGTGCCGATGAAGTCAACGCCGCCCCAAATCCAAATAGTGCAAACGCCCACCACGTAGCTACAGAAGCATTAAGACGACGCCACGCCACGATGCTGGTGACCAACAACAGAACTAAGAATGCCCAACCAACAACAAGTTGGTAATCAAGCTCGACAGGCCACGTATTCGACAGGCTACGGCCAAGCGTGGCAGCTACATCGGATAGGTAGCTGCCACGCTTGGTCATAAGAGCGCGGATTACCCAGCTACCTTCAGAACTCGCAGATGATCCAAAGCTGAACTCGCATGCTAGGGCCCCAACATTACCAGCAACGACCCAAATGCCGAGACACGCCCATCGTCGACGACCTCCTGCAATTGTCGCACAGCATGGCAGTAAAGCGACCCACACCCACAGCCCAACAACATCTGTCAGGAGTGCGATTTGCGCGAAAATCATCGCAGCGAAATATCGCCAGACGAAGTATCGCCCACGGCGAAGCAGCAGACCACCAACAGCTAAACAGAGGAGCGGGACAAAGACGCGGAAGCGCTCCACGAGCAGCCAATTGGCGCCATAGACAGGCGAGAACATCGCCGCGCATATCACCAGTGTGAGCAAAGCCTTTGTCAGCGGTCCTAAACGATTGCCAATCGATAGATGGACCCAACGCGCAAGTAACAGAAAAGCTAACACCGATGAGGCAAGGACCACCCAGCCAAGAGAGTGATAGGGCTGGCCTAGATCGAGCAGAAGCGCATAGAGACCACGAAATGCGAGACGCGCAGACCCTTCGCTTGCCGCCTCAGCCATGCCCCAAGACAACCACAAGCTGTCCAAGCCCAATTGACTCCGCCAAGCATCAGGCTCAGGTGAGCCGCTCATACTCTGTAGACAAGTCCAAGCAGCGGCGATGACCACCGCCATCACAGCGGCATACAACAGCTTGCTACAGATTTGATTCATTGCACTGCCGTTTCAGCCATGCGTCAAAGTCGCAGCTTGGCCTACGACTTATGCTATTTTGCTGCTGAATTACGGCTTCCCTACTCAATATTACCACCATCAATAGGACTGTGCTGGACAGGCACAAGACAACCAATCAGGCTCGCCCAATCATCACACGCCGCAAGAAAACCCCATAAGAGCGCAACACGCAGCACTCATTGCCATGGTCGTTACAGCAACGCGGCGTCGGCTAGCAACTGCAACAAAAGCTGTCAGCGTAATAGGCGGCAGCCGTAACGTCTCAACACGGGACCATTAGCCACGACTAGCAAAGCATACGGGACACTGCTGCTAGCAGCCATAAACTACAGCTGACTCCATTGCGGGCATCGTCATTCTGGTAATGATGACAGCAGGAAAAGACGGCCACGAATCGATAGCGGCCTCACCCAGCCTGATGCACCAGCAGTACCTAAACACCCGGACATTCGGATCCCTAGATGGAATTCGTGCGCTGTCAATCATCGCAGTTGTTTGGCATCACTCACCTGCCAGAAATGATTGGGCCGCATCCACCAAAGGATTTCTTGGGGTCGACCTATTCTTTGTGATCTCAGGGTTCCTCATCGTAACCCTCTTACTGCGTGAGCGAGATCGACGTGGCACCATTGACCTCGGCGCATTTTATGCAAGACGTTCCCTGCGCATCATTCCGCTGAACTATGCAATGATCCTCGCTCTGTGGGCGGTGACCGCCTGGACCAACAGCAGCCAAGCGGCAGCCATTGCCCACGATGCGCCCTACGCGCTCACCTACACGGCAAACCTCTTCCCGACAATCAGCATGCTTTCGATTTGCTGGTCACTAGCTGCCGAAGAACAATTCTACTTAGCATGGCCGCTTATTGAGCGGTGGTTCCGCCGACAAGCACTAATAATGCTAGTGCTCTTCATCGCAGCTTCGCTCGTGGTCTCCTGCGGCTATCAGTACTTTGGATATTGGGGATGGACACCAAAAATGCTCCAACAAACCACGTTTGTTCCGATTGCGCTCGGTGTTTTGGGCGCCCACCTACTACACAACCCAAAGTCATTTGCGAGGATCCAAAACTTCATCACCGGCAAATGGGTTACGCCAACAGCGCTGCTTACGATCACTGCTGCAATCAGCATTCCTGCTGACGACATCGGAGGGTTGCCACGTTTAGGAATCCAACTGTTGATGGCATGGTTCGTAGTCGGCTGCGTCTGCCGCGAAGACCATGGCCTTCGAGGAATACTAAGCAATCGCATCCTCAGCCGAATCGGCACCGTCAGCTACGGAATCTACCTGTTCCACATGATTGGACTTCACGTCAGCACTGTCGCACTAGGACGACTCGGAATCACGCAACCGGTAGCCATATTTACAGCCACCCTGCTCCTGACTTGGCTACTTGCTGAAGCCTCTTTCCGCACGTTCGAAAGATTCTTTCTGCGTCTAAAGAATCGCTGGTCTCGCTAATCAGGGACATGATCAAAACAGTTCAAGGGTCTGGCGCGACACATGACCAACTACTTGATCGTCCGCGTGAACGTCATTGGCATAGACTGACCATTAGACTCTTGCTCAATCGTAATCACGCCATCGACAAACCTTGCTAACCGGGTCTCTTCTGCTCGCCCCTCTTCGCTAGCAGTAATAGCCAGCAGTCCATCCTGATATCGCCAAGAGCCAACGAGAACCTTCTTTTTGCCCATCATTGCCATCGCCATCCTGCAGGTTCTGTCAGCATCTAGTTCGATAGACCCGGACATGCCTTCTAGCATCTGATCAACTATCTTCACACCAGCGTCAGCGGCCGGCCCAACTGCTGGAGTCTCGACCGGCCTTTGCGATAAGATGACTGCCCTGAGAGCGTCTTTATCAAGGCTGTATTGCCCAAAGATATCCGCCTCGGTTGCCTGCTCAGCGCTCTCAGGATTGCTTAAGCTACCATTGCTAGAATCGCCCGAGCATCCGACAAGCACCTGCAAGGCAAAGACGGCAACAAATTGCTTCATGACAACATGATGTCTTCTGGCCGCACGAGTTGCCACGCTACACACGCCCCACTAACCAAATGGCTAAGAAACCGAGCATCGCACGGTGGTTGGCATCCTTCGAGCAGGACCACCGATCAACGCAACAGGTCGGCGATCTCAGCAGCCAACCACTGCCCAACAACCTTGTTGCCGTATACGGACAGATGGCCGCCGTCTTCAATGAAGAGTTCGTCGCTAGAACCAGCAGCACGTAAAATTGGCGTCGCATCGAATGCTACGATGCCAAGATCACGAGCGATTGATGCCCATCGAGCCTGCCCGAGACCAGCCTCGTAATCACTAGGGTTCAACCCCCAAGACTTCAGCACCTGGACTCTCTTGCTGTCATTAACTTGCCAGGAGGTTGGCAGGATTACAAAAATCAGTGGCCGCGTACCCGCGAGATCCTTTGCCCGCTGTAAAGACTCGCGCAGGTAACCATTCAGGCGCGGTAAGACGGGTTGATTCTCGGCCGTAAAGCAAACTTGCTCATCGCGAGCATCAAGGAACAGTCCAGCCAAACGCATGGCAACTGGCGGCAAGCCGACACTACGCTCGATGTCACGTGGATCCGGCATGGCCTGCGCAATTGGTGAGCTTTCCGGGTGGTTCGTAAAGACCCACGACTCCCACCATAAAGCAACCCGAGAACGCATTGCTAAACGAGTGCGCCAAGACGACTGGACCAACTGCGCCATGGGCCACAGATGCACCAGCCCCGCATAGACCACTCGTGTCGGCAAAGCATCGTCGATCGCATCGTTGCCGATGAATCCGCAGACCACTAATGCATCGGCCTGAAAGTCACTATCGAGCAGGGCCATCCGCGACACTGCATGTGAGCTTCCAAACGAAGGTACACCAGCATTGCCAACAACGGCAGCAACGCCGCCCTCTTGTAGGGCGAGCTCAATGCATGCTGGAAGCGCCTCTTCATCTTCGACGCCGTAGCCAAAGACCAGAGAGTCACCAGCTACAAGCACACGCTTTGCAGCAGCCACCCCACCGACGCCAACCGCAGGCAGATCACTGCCACGCATCCCACTTGCATTGATGCGAACACTAACCGGCTCGCCATGCCCAAATTTAAGGGTCCCCTGGTAGCCAGGCTGCAGCATTGGCGTGCCGTTTTCGCCTGCGACATACATTCCAGCCTGACCAAACTCAGCAAAGGCAGGCGGCAGCGTCCAAAAAGCGCGGAACAGCACCTCAAGCAGAACCACAGAAGCCACTAGGCCAACGATCATGGCCGTAAGAATAAAGGCCCATCGCTTGCGCTTACGCGGCTTAGTAGCAGCCTTGGCCTCACGAGTTTCGTCGAAGTTGGTCAGAGTATTCGCCGCTCATCTTTGGGCCCGGACTGCCCGGACCTCAGTCACCAACAATCCAACCCGCGCTGGAGCGTGTCAACCCGCAAACTACTCAGATTTCTGCCACCACCGTCAGCCAAAAAACTTCACAACTTGCAGCAGACGCAACCACACCAGCTATCCCTCAACGACAACGACGGCCGATCGCTCACAACGAATCTGAGTATCCAAACATCTCAAAGGTAGGACGGTCACGCTCGCGCACGAGTGCGATCAGCTCTTGATCGTAATAAGTCGAGTAGTCGTCATGACTGCTCTTGTTGATCGGTGGAGTTTCTAGCAGGGCATTGCGAAGACTATCCGGAACGGTTGTCACATCATCTAGAGCTGCCACAAAGTCTTCTCGTAGACTTTCAAAATGCACGTAGCGCGCAGAATGCAATTTTTCGCGATAGGTAAAGTCCACCAAGTATGTGTAACCACCCCAACCCGATGATTTGACTGGCTCGCTATCAAATACGTTCCGGATCGTTTCACGAAAGCCCAGAGTCCCGCCAGCGCTAACCGCGTTAAAGAACTCGTAGTCCTTTACCTTCTCCCTCAGAAACGCATACCAACTGACGTAGAAGCTCCAAGGACTTCGAATCACCCCAATGACTGGCAAGTCCCGATGAGAGTCAGGGATATCTTGCACCGTCGGGTGCCCCTCAAAATATTGCGCCTGCCAAGATTCAGGGGCTGCGCGTTCAAGCACACGCGTAATGAACGTTCCGCCAGTCTTTGGCAAGTGGATGAAAACAAAGTCTTTGGTCAAAATCATAACAGACCTCGTATTTCACCAGGGCGCGATGCGCCAACGTCTGCCGGCCTTCGCAACCGGCTGAGCCACATCTATCCAAAGCTAGAATCGGCAGTACGAACTCATCCTCGCAGCTTGGCAGCGCTGGCAGTGTGCCAGCGCCAGCCAATCGGATGATTTACTAGTTACGAAGTAGCGCCCGACCACCATTGGACGAAACGAAGCCGAAGCCATTCGCGGCCGGATCCCAGACGTACCACTGGTGGTAGATCTCTAAACCAGCCAGCGTTGGCTGGTTCGGCAAACCAATCGGCCTGCTAGCGAAACCGGCCGAGTTGGTCGTCGTGGCATCCACTAGATCTGCGGAGACTAACAAGTCACAACCCGGGGCACCGGGCAACGCCAACGGCAACGGCAAACCTTGGTAGAACTGATTGCTAAGACCAGACGCCAAGACCGCAACGGTCGAGGCAGGAGCACCATTCACAGTCGGCAAGTAGGTCGTGCCAAGTTGTGGCGTTCCGGAAACACCAATGTCCGGGACCAAGAAGTTCGTTGCACTTTGGCAGTTGACTCGCCAAGAAGGTCGCGCAACCAACCCAGACAAGGTCCAGTTGGGCTGGCCATTCGCAGGATCACGCCAGTAGCCATCGCCAGTAGCCCCCGCGTTGAGTGTGCTGATGTAGACGATGTTGCTGGACGTGTCGAACCCTAGGTAATAGGTGCCACTGACAGCAACTGGCTGACTAAACGTCGCCGTGTAAAATCCGGGCAGTGTGGTGACAACTACTGTCGTGCTAGCAATCGGATTGGCCGCAGGTTCACCACCAGCATCTAGATAGATATGTGCTGGAACCGTGACGTTGCCACCTGTCGTGGCAGAAAAGATCTCGAAGCTAACGACTTCATAACTCGACGAGTTCGTCACCTGGTAGCAATACTCGTTATCACGGAGCGTGTTTGAAAGCGTGCCGCCATTCGTGTTTATCTGCGGGCAACTAACCGGCGGGGCAGGAATCGAACTTTCACAACCTTGACCGAAAGGGGCAAACGCAGGCACTTCGGGATAGGGAATGCCCTTCTGGATCGAGGCTGCCTCTAGCTCACTATAGTGCGGTGTGCCGTTGAGTAGGTTGCCGTCATCGTCATCAGCGATGAAGACCTCAAGCACGGCATTCTCACGAGTAGTCGCGTCGGCGACGATCGAACCAAGCACAACGTCTTCCGAGATCTGGACCGCCAAGAGCGTGCCTACAGAGCCGCGCAGCGCCTCACGAAAGCGCCAAGCCCAGCCCATCCAAACTTCACCGGCTCCGTGTGGAGACTGACCCGAATTGTAAGGCCAAACACGATTGTTGTTGCCGTTACGAATGCCCGAGCCTGGACTCTGGAAGCCACTGCCTAAGATCGGACTATCGACTTGATACATCCCAATGATGTCACCCCAGCCTTCGCTCAGGCCTTCGGCGATCGAGTTCGAGATACCGCCATAGCGGTCATCAAGGCCATGACCCCACTCGTGCGCCACAACGGTTGAAAAGGCAGTATTGCTGCAGCCACCACCAGCTTGGTAGTAGTTGGTGTTGTTGCCACCATACGTAGCATTGCAGGTGTTGGTCACATTGACGTTGATCCCGATGCTGTCGGCTGTATTCATCTGCGGGGTATTCCCGAGAATGGATCGCGCCCATTCGTTGCTGCGATCGGTCCAATAACTTGCGGTCGTGTGAGCAGCCTGCGCCGTCGAAGCAGATGCTGACAAAAGCTGGATCGTTGCATTGACGCCTGGTTGAACCGTGACGCTGCCAGTTGGCTGACTGGATCCACTTACGAGTGCGTGGTGCCTTCCATTCAAACCATTGATAGAGATCGAAACCGGCGAACTGATGTTGATGTCGAACTGACCGGAGTTATCCGTGACTTGCGTTCCGAAACCTGGCACGGAAACCTCTAGTCCAGGGAAAGCAATGTTTTGGAGTGCACTTTGAGCGTCTGCTCCAGTCCGCGTCCACGCCATCACTGTAACGGTCGTTACAATCGGGACCGCCGTCGACTCAATCACGCTTGCGGATTCGATCAGCGTGACACTAGGACCGTCAACATCACTAGCCTCTGGCTTGGCTTCGCAGCCGCCGAGACCACAGTCATGCTTATCGCTCTGGAAACCCAATACACGACCCGTCAAGGCGTCGATCAAGTAGCGACCGAATTTACCGGCGTCGCCGGCATTGATCTCATGCACAGGCACTTCCCAGGTAAGGAAGAAGGGCGCCAATTGCGGGCTGTTGATATCTCCCCAAATGACCAACCGTGGCGCGGGCGCATTGCCGTTAGGCTCGCCACCAAGCGCTGTCCATGCGGCTGCTTGAGCAACCTCTGAACTGATATTCGGCGTAGTGTTGAAGTCTGCAGGGATAGGCCATGCGCGACTCCCCATCATCGCGACCACTCCCACCATGTTGATTCGAACATCAACACGGCCTTCGAGGACTGGAATGCCGTGAAAGAACTGATCAAATGTGAACGACCAGGTGCGCCCCATACGTGCAGCAATCACTTCTTGGAACGACGATGTGCCGAGCCCCAGGAGTTGTTTCTGATCAACCTGCAGCTGGTTAGCATGACGACGCGCTTCCTCGAGTGAGTTTTTCTGCCATCCAGGGATCTTGAGCCCGGTGCCGTAAATCGTCCCCGGTGTGCCGGTGGCTGGGTGCCACTTAACAACCCAGTCGCCGCCCTGAGCTTGCTGGAACTGATCAAAAACGCTCTCCGAAGAGAAGCCCTTGACTGCAGACTGCTGTGGCGGTGATTGCTCTTGCGCGAGCAAAGAAGAGACAACGAGACAAATGCTCGTAAGTGCGAGTATTCGCATGGGATGACTGACCTGGTAGGCGTGCGCAGAAACCGCGAGTAAGGGGAATGCCCGCGATCAAATGAGAGAGATAGAAACAGCGAGCGGAACCGGGGTTCGCGGCGCATGCCTCTGCTATCCAGAATCCGGCCCATTCTAGATTGAGTCAACCCGCAAACGCATCAAACCTCGGAGCATGCCCACCAATCCACTTGTCACAGCTTACCATCCAGCGAACAAACAGACATTTCGCCCTATAATGCCTGCCTCGGGCCGTTACTTTATCGTTGAGCGAACTGTGCAAGCGGCCTCAAGCGACGCAAACATGCATTGGTGCGGCGGTATCGAAAAATCGCCAAAACGGCAGACCGGGCCGCACCCGAGGACAAAAACCCCTCGATCACGGTGCCACACCAACTTTTTAGCCACTCATCGAGATTTTTGCGTGCGCTACGGACAAACCGGCACTTTCGAAGCAAAGCATGGCCAACTTTGCACCATTTATTACCCCACAAAAGGGGCGCCTAGTCGGCCGAATCCCTTACGCGGCTTGCCGCAGACCACTACACGTGCAGAATAAGGATTTCCCTAGTCGAAATTCTTTGCTGGACGACAACACGCGTAACTTAGTCAGCCAAGCGCTGGGTCAAAATCACGATGCGATCAATCTGCTATTCGATCGTTACCGCGACCGACTGCGCGCCGCCTTACGTAAGCTGATCGGCCCGAAATATCGTGTGCTGATGGCGGACAGCGAAGACGCCACACAAGACGCGATCCTCTCCGCGCTTCGCCGACTACACCAGTTCGAGTATCGCGGCGAAGGATCCTTCTTAGCTTGGCTCTTAAAAGGCGCTGAGTATGAGATCATGCGGCGCATCCGATCACTCGAGACCCAAAAGCGCTCAGCGGCTGGCGGCATCGTTGAGTTGGACAAAGCCGAGGTCGACATGATTGCGGCAAAAGATGCAACTCCATCGCAAGTGTGCGACGAGTCCGAGTTAGCAGAACGCATCCGAGCTGCGCTGCAGCAACTACCAGATCGCGAAAGAGACATCATTGTGCTACGGCGATATCTTGAACTCGACACCGCCGAGATCTGCGCAGAAATGGGGCTGCCATCGGAGGGAGCCGTGCGCGCTTTGCTATCTCGTGCCCAAGCACGCCTAGCAGGCATGCTCTCACGACGGGATTCATGAAATGGCAGACACGCCTGAATCTGAGCTCCCTAGCGAGACCGCAAGCACCAAGAGTGATGCAAGCCAACACGCCGCCGACATCCAACAGGCTGTAGAAGTCTTCATTGAAAAACACACATCGGGTGAAGCAATCGATCCGATGGCATTTGCCGAAGGTTACAGCGAATCCGCACGATCCCAAATTCTCGCACAGTGCCGTGAGTTCCTGGTTTTCGACGGGATGCTCGGCCAACAAGAGTGGTCGGATCCGACTGCTGAAGCTACAGATGGCAAAACTTTCGGAGAGTTCGTCATCCAAGAAGAACTCGGGCGCGGTGGCATGGGCATCGTCTACCTAGCCAATCAAAAATCACTCAATCGCCGAGTTGCTCTAAAAGTGATGGCCAGTGGCCTAACGCTCAGCAAGCGCCATGTGGAACGTTTCCGTCACGAAGCTATGGCCACAGCAAAACTGCGGCACCCCGCGATCGTCGGAGTTCACGGCCTAATTGAAGTCGATGGCACATTCGCGCTGGCGATGGATTACGTCGCCGGACGCAACCTTGGCGACATTCTCGACGACCTTCGCCTTGCCAATAGCGATGGCCAAGATGTCGTAATCGGAACACTCGGAATCGCCCCCCATCATTCCTATGTCGCAGAATGTGCGATGCTAGTCAGCCAAATCGCTTCGGCTCTAGCTGCCGCACATCACAACCAAATCGTTCACCGTGACCTTAAGCCCCGCAACCTAATGATCGACGAGCGGCGGCAAGTCCGCCTACTCGACTTTGGACTAGCGAAATCCCTTGACGCAACCCGGCAAAGCATATCAATGCCAGGTGAAATCAACGGCACTGCGCATTATATGAGCCCCGAGCAGACGCTCGCAAAAAGGGTGGAGATTGACCACCGCTCTGACATTTGGTCACTGGGGGTCATCCTATACGAACTGCTGACTCTCAAACGTCCTTTCGACGGCAAAAACTTGCAGCAGATCGTGTCAGGGATTTGCTTCAAAGAGCCACCACCGCCACAACGCCTCAACACCAAAGTCCCGCGAGATCTAGAGACGATCTGCCAAAAGGCGCTAGAGAAAGATCCATCAAACCGCTACCAAACAGCAATCGAGTTCGAAGCTGACCTGCAGCGATTCCTGCGATGGGAACCCATTCATGCAAAGCCTGCTTCCGCTCTAACGAGGGCCACCAAATTTTTACGTCGGCATCGCACTGAGAGCCTAGCCACAGCAACAGCTCTATTGGTCACAGCGACGCTGTTGAGTGCAATTTGGATCAGCAAGTCAATCGACGCGTCCACTGCAAACAACTTACTAATAACGGCCGAAAGCCGCGCTGACGATGGCGATTTCAAGTCCGCAATTGCATTGACAAATGAGGCTTTGCAGCTGCGGAACGACGAAGTCACTCGAGAACGTCTCGAACGGTATTACTCCGAGAGCAAACGCGTCTCTACCGAGTCAGCCTGGAAAGTAGCAGAAAGCAAACAGCTACTTAACCGTGACCGCGAAGCGGCATTGCAGCTGGCCCTAGGCGCAGAACAAATCTTGCCATCAGTCAAGACGCGATCCGCAGTATTAGACGCACTTGGCAGCGGCTGGATGGTGCAGACCCTGCTGCCGGAAAACCCGCAACGTCCGTCGTTTGCATCCTTCTCGCGATCAGGCGACAACATCCTTGCCGGCGGCCAGCGCGGCTCGCTGCAACTAATCAACCGCAATTCACAATCTGCGCCACGCCAGCTAGTCGGCCACAACAAACAACTTCCCATCGCAGGAGCAGCATTCATTAACGATGAAGACATCGTGAGCGTCAGCGTTGACCAGACCTTGCGACTGTGGCGAGCGCAATCCAACTACGCGCCGCAAACCATTGACCTTGACGACCAAATTGCCGCTGCACTTTATGTCAGCACAGAAAGCAATCGCGCACTTATTCTGACCTACAACCGCCAACTCAAGCAGTACCAGGCGCAAATACGAAATACGGATGACGGCACCCTTGTCACCGACCCAATCGAGCATAAATCACTCATCTGGGTAGCAGGAATCAGCCCCAACGGAAAAGTCATAGCAACCTGCTCGGGCGCCAAAAGCATCGTCCGTTTAAACAACGCATCTGATGGATCGAGCATTGCAGATATTGCCATGCACGCGCCGAAAGTCAGCGCTCGGTGCATCACGTTTTCCGCAGACAGTTCCATGATGGCCATTGGACATAGCGACGGCTTCGTTGGCATCTATGAAACTGCTACTGGAACCATCGTTGGACAAGCACGCCATTCGCGCAGGATCACGTCCATTGCCTTTGACCAAACGAACTCCCGCTTGCTCACGGGTTCACACGATCAAACAGCGCGACTATGGCAACTAGATCGAGAGACGGTGGACTTCGAGGTTCGCGAGATTGGGATTCTCATGGGCCACAAAGGCCCCGTCGAGCACGTCAGTTTTAATGCCACCAGCGAACTTGCTGTCACCACAACCAACGCAACGGATGGTGTCATTCGTATATTTGACGTTGGGGCAGGTCGAGCACCAGCAAGTGAAGCCATCTATAGTTACGAAGTCGGCGAGTCAGTCAAACAAGCTGCTTTTGCTCGCGACAACAGTTGCATCCTAGCAGTCACGAGCAAACGCAGTCTTTTATGGCAATATGGCACGGCCCAAGGCGTCGTCACACTCCGGCAACCAGGCAAAGTCCCCAGCGCCGTATTTACGAAAGACGGTGATCACATTGTCACCGCTGGCGACGATGAAAAACTAAGATTGTGGAATAGCCGTAACGGACGACAGGTCTGGAAGAATGATCAACTAAGCAAGCCGATCACTGCCCTCGACATTGATGAAAATAGTCAACACATCGCATGCAGTGACACGGATGGGCTTGTTCATATTCATGCAATCCAAACTGGCAAGCAGCTATTCAGTCTCGGCGACAAATCACAGCGGATCGCGACGGTCAAATTCGTCAACGCTGGCAGCCAACTGTTGACGATCAGCGACACTGAGAACGGTCAAATCACGCTGTGGAGCCTTTCCGAAAAACAAGAAACTCACAGCAACCGACCAGCCAAAATCATAGCTGCTGACACCAACCCTGATGGCACCTTACTTGCCACCGTTGAAGGCGATGAGCACTTCGTCCGACTCTGGTCACTGCCTGATTTATCACCGTTAGGCCAACTCGGCGACCACAGTGCCGCCCTTGCCCAAATCCAATTCGCCAAGGATGGCTCTCGCCTACTAACGGCTTGCCGTGACCAGTCCATTAGGGCAATCCGGTTAACTGATGGTCACTGCATCAGCAAATCGACGATTAGTTCACCATTCCAGTTCGCGACCTTTTCACCGGATGGGCAGCTCCTACTCACCTACAAAACGAGAAGCGGGACAGCGCATCTCTGGAATACGAATGACGGTTCCGAAGTCCTACATTTCAGCGCACAACGAGGGGCTCTCAGGTGGGGAACAATCAACAGCAACGGGACTTGGGCCGCTACGTGCGCAGACGACGGCACAACTTGCATCTGGCCCACCAACCCGGTCGAGGTCGCCACTGCACTACGCAGCCAAAACGAATCCAATAGACTACCCGACAGCACTTACCGCTAACCAACTGCTTACAAACACCATGACTTGCCTAACTCGCTTCATCTCGAGTGCAATAATCATTGCATCATCCAGCCTACTAACTGGTCAGACGCCAGTGGATGCTCCGCCTTGGTGGGGAGTCGCGGACAACGTCACTGTCAGCTTGTTCTGGGACTTCAACGCACCATTCCAATCGGGCCAGCCGACGATCAACCCGACCTTTCAAGTTGCTCCCCCGTGGTATAGCAACCCCAGTCCTTGGACTGCGGGAGGCAATGTAAATTGGATTGCTAACTTAGGAAATCACCAGGGTGTCATGGGGTTGACCGGCACGGGTTCCCCTATCCAGGCAGACGTCAGCCTGTTTGTCGATAACGACCCCCACTTCGATTGGGTCAAGGTCTTCTGGTTCCAGTTCGACGCCTTTGAAGGGTCCAGCGGGGAAATCGCAAACAGAATCGAAGAGTCACTCACCGACTACGGCCGCGCATCTGTAACGCAGCGCAGCGCCAGCCTCGGCGGCGGATGGGAGCGCATCACTGTGTCAGCTCAACTCATCCCACAACCAGATGACGAGACAATCAGCCTGTCGTTCTTAGAGAACGCCTTCGGCACCGTCGGCATTGACAACCTCTATGTAAACAGCAAGTGCGTCAAGCCACGCCCCGACGAAGTGGGCGACGCACTTGGCAAGGTTGCAACGCAGAGTATCAATTTAACCCAAGCTACTAACGGCGCCGCATGCCGTGCCGTTGCAGTTGTTACAGGCAATCCTCAAGCACCCGTCAAAAGCCACTGGGTCGCAGCACTAGCCGGAACTACGACGGCAGCACACCGAGTGATCCAGCTGGACGCCAACGGAGCGCTGACCGGCAACACAACACTACTACCATCTAATCCTCAGCAAGCTCCGCTTGGCCCTACGGATCTAACTGTAGAGCGCGTGCCTGCGATTGGCGGTGGTTTCCAGGAGTGGGTGTATGCCATTCTGGACCATCGGCCATCTGGTGGTCCGATCCATATCCGTGCTCTTGATGCAAACGCGAATGCGAACGGCGCCTTAGTGCCAAGTAGAGACGTCGTAATCCCGCCAAATGCGCCGATTGGCCAAGGTTTGCGACTCAGCATCGCATTCGATCCATCTGGCAATCTAGGCAACGGCACTTTCTGGATAACGGGCCGCGAAACCAGTCCACCATTTGCATGGAAGGCCCTCGAGTTCAATCGAGCAGGCCAACTACTCGATGAGATGCCAGTTCCGAATGCGACGCATGGATTCGACTACGACGACACACTTGGCAACTTCTACAGCTTCAGCGCAGAAGCATTGATATCGCCAAATGGGCAGCCAATCGAAGTTAACGGCACAGAGATCTCTGGCTACAACCAGGACAAAACTGGCGTCGCATTCTGTGGCGATCTAAACATCCCGAACCCAGGTGGTCCAGCAGGTGGCCGCGCTTCTGGCATGACGGTTTATCGCCTCTTCAACGGACCTAGGTCGGAGTTAAGAATGGCTTGCGTAGTAGACGCAGGTCCGCAGCAGTACTTTTACGAGTTAGCTGGCCCCTTCCGCTACGGCTATAGCCGATTTGGCACTTGCGGGATGCAAAACGGCCCTCCATTCGTTGGAGGTAGTTTTGATGTAACCTTGAGCGGAGTCCCAACGTCTCTTCTCGCGATGATGTTCCTAGGCACTAACAGTGCCAACATTCCGCTCAGCAGTGGCATCCAGCCAGAGTCAGTAGGTTCCATCACCCCATCTGTCGCTACGCCGTTCCTAGCGCCAATCAATGAAGGAGAATTTTCCGTCACAGTGCAACTACCCAACTCTAGCTTGCTGGGATACTCCGAAACCTACTTTCAGTGGGTAGTACTCGACACGACGGCGCCAGGATTCCTGGGATTCTCCCAAGCTGGCAAAACAGTCATCTACCCATAAGGCGCGACGGATACTGGGTTCACCGCCCAGCAACGTACGCCAAGGTGACGACCAGAAGCCTTCGCAAACGTCATTGACGAAGGCGGTCGATATTTGTGCCAGCATTTGATGATGCACGGAATGACGCTGAATATTCGCTGATGTGCTGACATCGCGATGAAAGCTAGCTTCAAGGCATTCTGTTGCACCGCACCTAGGCATCACAGATACTTAGAAGTCAAAGCCATGTCGCTTGCTTCAGATCATCCGAAGAACCGCCTAATCGGTTTGCTGCAGCTCCTCGCTCAACGATGGGGCGTGCCATCGACTCTGCTTACAGCCCTACTCTTAGGCCACCTAGTCTTCGGCATCCTTAGGATACCCAGTGGCGGCGGCTTCAAGCGCCTTCAAGCTGTCAGTGCATACCAACAGCAAGGCAAAATTTGGCACTTTCGACGCACCAACGAGGAAACACAAAGGCTTGCTGCTTGGCTGCTCGATTCCGTTGGCGCAAACCAAGCCCTCCTCTACGACGGCAGCGCGCAAGGTGCACTTCAACTCCTCGGACCGCTGATTTATCCATCGATCTTAGTCCACCACCGAGCGCTTCAAGAAGACGGCACTGCATCGGGCCGGCCAGTCTTTTCAAAGCAGCCACCGTGGCTCAAAGGCAACTCATCAGGGCACCCAGTAGTCATCGGTAACGGCCATACGCTCAGTTGGGAACGGCGATGAAACTCGCTCAATCCCTGCGCCAAGCACCGTTCAGCCTGTGGCTCCTAGCATGGGTTGGGCTAATCGCACATCCACTGCTCATCTTTGGCATACCGATTGGCACTTGGCTCCTACCCCTAGCTGCAGCGCTCGCATGGGCATGCTGTCGACCCCGTCGACCAGACCTTGGTCAATGGCCTATCTGGATCATCATCGCAGTGGTGACGCTGGGAATAACATACGGCGCAATTGCGACCATGGACCGATCCTGGGACGGTCTAGCAACATGGACCGCGAACGCCCGATGGCTGGCCGTGGACGGAACACTCGAGCACCCGTATTTCCGAGATCTCGATGTATTCAACTACGGACGAGGCTACCCACTGCTGCAACCAATCCTGCTGGCGCAAGGAATGACTTGGCTGGGCGAGCATGGCGGCAGACTGTTATTTCCAGCACTATGGCTGCTTCTTGTCACTTCCCTAGCGCCCCCGCTAAGGCGTGCAGGCCTGACTGGACGCACGCTCAACTTGATGGTGCTTGGACTTGCTCTAGTCCCAGTTTTCATCGAACCAGGTGGCGGTGGTGCGGCATCTGGATTTGCAGACCTGCTGGTCGCGATCCTCGCTCTTTACGCCACCATCGCAGTCGCTGAGAACCTCGGCATCCAGGCAATGCTGGCGTGCTGTCTATTGCCAATGGCCAAGAACGAAGGGTTCGCCTATGTGCTCATCATCGTGACGGTCGCCGCCTTCGCCTGCCGTCATGCCGCCGCGCGCGGCGCAGCAATTGGCGGTGCTCTTGGTCTTGCCATATGGCTGCCTCTGCAAATCCAACTAATTCAGCCTGAGGCACCATTCTCAGCCAGCTGCCTCAACCTCGCTGTTGCGCCAATATTTGCCTGGAGCCTTGCGACCTTGGCCTCTAAGTCGCGCTCAAGAATATTCCTCCTCATTGCTACTGCGGCTGCACTCACAGTGGGCCTTGCCGCGCTAGCAACACTCGAACACACATCAATTGGGTCATCAATGCGCCGCTTGACCACCCTTAATTTGGACTGGGGGAACCTAGTTCAAGTGGTTGGCGTCGGGCTGAGCCAATTCGTCTTCATTCGGAAGCTAGGATTTACCTTCCTCATTCTAATCGTAGTTGCCTGGATGCTACATCGCCGTCGCCTGGCAGGAGACTTGCGCCCCCTACTCGCGATTCTAGCGCTCTCTGGGGCAGCCATTGCTGCATTCTTAACGACTCGCACTCCTGAATCGCTTGATCTGTTCCTCAAA
>CBFIIO010000068.1:0-15163 GCA_965662465.1 Planctomycetota bacterium
TTCGCATGTCTATAGTTTAGCATCGCATCGGGACGTCTGGTCATTCTGGGCAATGCGAATCCACATCCTCGTCGACTCATCGCCGTCATCGATGATCTGAGCCCGGCCAAAGACCGAAGGAGCACTGGAAGCACATCGGCTAAACACTCCATCCAGGCTCGCGACGACTACGGTAACGGCTACAAGATCACCAAGCTGACCAGGGATAAAGGCAGCTTCTACGTGAAGTGCATCCCCATGCAGTGGCCTCTCAACAACTTGCCGGGTGAATGCGCCTACGAATCCTTCATCGTCCTCGAGGGCAATACCGCGGAGGTGCGCAGCCGGCTGGTCAACGCGCGCTCGGACAAGAATCAATACCTCGGACGCCATCAGGAATTGCCCGCCGTCTACACCAACCGGCCCTGCTACCGCCTCATGACCTACCGTGGGCCATATGATTCACGTCTTCAGTAGTCGTCGAATCGTGAGGTAGGGTTATCGGCTGCAGTTGGATTGAAAGTCACGTAGGGTCAAAAGATGAGATGTCGATTTCGCGTCTTATGGTCAAGAAAGTTCTGCGAGCACATTGGTTGAGGAAAAAGAAAAGTTGTTAGGTATCGAACTAGCAGTTTAGTGAGTATTTTGTTGCTCGCAGTGCTAGGGGCTGTGCTCACCTATGATTGTTAGGGATACCGTAATCAGCCTCACCTTTTCGAAAATGGTCACTGCAACCTTTTGTATTCTCCTGATCCGGGAACCGGGAAGCATCTGCTCAGAGAGGTGACGAAATGATAGAGAGACCGAAGCCCAAACTTGCCCTTGCGTACCGCATTGCATGGGTCATCGGCCTCACCATAGGCGCTGCATCGCTGATGCGGCTCAGGAGCGGCGTCGACGTAGTGTTCCTCGGCGAGTGCCTCTTCTACGGCCTGCTGCTGGTGTGGCTTGCGAAGCGTCCAGAGGTCCGGCGATGCCTACGCGGCGTTGATGCCGGGTATGGGCGGATCATCGTCGCCTTCGTCGCCCTGCTCATCGCCGGACAGATGGTCGCCGACAGTCGCCGAACGTACCCGTTCGTGACCTGGTCTATGTATACGACACCTGCTCGGAAGGTGGCGATCTATCTCGAATGCCATGGATTGCTTGCCGACGGGGAGGAAGTCGTGATACCAGCTGCCCAGGTGTTCAAGAGTCTCAGCGTCCGAATCACGAGAACCTGGCTGAAGCTCGCGGAGGCCGCCATCGACGAGACCGATCCCGAAGCGCAGGTCTTGGCTTGGAGCAGGTTCGACGGACTCGTGAAGAGCATGGTGCTCGAATACAATCAGCAGAATGCGGGGCCCCCAGTCGTCGAGGCCGTGGTCTGGCAGGTCATGATCCCGGCCGGCTCCCGGACCGGCAACTTTCCACGCGAAGTTCTTCGCCACGTCCGCATGATCGATGGGGCTCCGAAATGATTCGCGAGACTTCGGCCGCTGAATCACCGGCGCTCTTGCGGATCAGCGTGTTCAGCATGTGGCTGTACCATATCTGGCGCGATCCTATACAGGAGTTGGCGTCGATGCCCTTCGTGCTGTTCTCCCCGATCGGCGTAATGGCGTTGTTGCCCTCGAGCTGGTGGCCGCTGATCCTGAGTGTGCCGTTCCTATGGACGATGAAGATCCTGCTGCTCTTCACACTCCCTCTTTTGATTTTGGGCGTGCGTCCGTTCTGGCGAATTGCGATCCCGGTCTGCATCGCGTTGACGCTCTACCAGGGGCTCACGCGGAGCTTTGGCAAGATCAACCATGGTGAGTTGGCGATGCTTTACGCCGCCTACGTGCTGGCTATTTCTCCCTGTGCCGATGCGGTGAGTGTGATGAAGCGCAGAGCCCGCTCGGCGAATTCTCGGTATACCGGCGTTCTATTCGCAGCGGCGACCGTTTTGTGCATCACCTACACCTTCATCGGTGTGCGTCGATTCGCCGTGGGCGGATTCGAGATCTTCCTAGACGAGTCAATTCTCGCCTACGTCGCCCACCGTTCAGCCGAACCAGGCCCCTTTCATTTCAACTTTGGCTTGCTGGTGCTCGAGAACCCGTTCATGTCGAAGTTACTCGAAGTGGGCTTCTTCGTGCTGACCGTGTTCGAAGCGCTCTCGATGATCGCCCTGTTCAATCGCTGGTTCCGCTGGTGCTGGATCGTCGTGATGCTGAGTTTTCACGTGTCCACCATTCTCTTTATGCAGATCTCGTTCAGCGCGAACATGGTCCTGATCGTGATGCTCCTCACCCCGGCCACGCCGTACGCCGCCGCGCGGATCCGCATGATGCTCGACCATCGCACCGGCCCCGGTGCGAGCCACGCGTGATTCGGACGGTGATCTTCGACTTCGGAAGTTGCGGACCGACCTGAAGACATCTCGGTCGATGCGGACTTGCGATTCGAATCGCGATCGCTGCAATCAGAGGCATCAATGATTCCTGCGGGCGCTACGGATCGGATCAGAGGTCCCGCGCGGCCATAGGCGCGGCGTTCACAAGATTTATTCTTGGTTTGGAAGTTGTCCAGCCTCAGCGATAGCTCATCGCCAGATGCATATAGTGGGTAATCGGCCAGGAGCATGCAGCGTCAAATTATCGCGTCTGCATGGTCGTCAATCTATGATCATGGTGGGCTTGCACTTTGGTATTGTGCTGCTCAAGTGATGTAGGCACCTAGCCAGGCTGGTGCCCGCCCAACCCCAATTTTTCGTCTGGCGGAATTGTTGTGCTTAATCTTGCCGCCTCACCGGCCCTACTCGCTCTTCGTCTGTTCTGAGCATAAGTAATTCAAAGTGCGGCTCGGACCATCCGATCCCCACCAGTTCAGCCTTTGTTTGCAGCCTCTGGCCGCATGGGTGTTCGCTGGGGTGTTGTTGATCGGTCTGATTACCCAGAGAAGAGTCTGAGGTTCTTGATGAGCGCGGGAGGACTGCCCTTTGTGGGCGATTTGGACGCCAGCCGGCGACGGCCGCTACTACTACGATGTTGCCCGATCGCGCGCCCGGTTGCGGGTATGCCGCACAGCATGACCAACAATCCAAATCAGCAGGCAGCCGAATCCCGACGGAATCCAGCCAAACAGCAGGCTGCCAGTTAAAGCCGCGCCGTCGGCGAACGCCTCGTCAGGAGGGTCGGGCATCGACTGCCACGCGTCGTAGCCCCAGCCGACAGCAAGAATGAGAGCGTACCAAACGACGGCCACAGCAAGCAGCAAAGCCAAGACCTGTCCTATGGGGCCGCGCCCCGAAGCCTTCCAGGAGAGGTAAGCGCCGAGCGCGCAGCCGAAGCTGAAGGTCGGATAAAAGACCTGTTCGAAAAGAGTCATCAGACCACTAGCTTTGCATTGCAGAGCATTGATATCAAGCACCGCTGGGCTTTGTGCCACCGACCCAACTACTTCGCAAGGCTTTGAGCTTAGGGTGGTCGCTGCCGCTGTTATTGGCGGTGCCTCGCTCGCTGGCGTAGAGGTGCGATCTTCGGCACTTTGCTCGGGGCATTGATCATGACCGTGGTTGACAACGGTTGCACCAAGATCGAACTGAATAACTGGGTGCAGGAAGTCGTGACCGGAGTGATCATTGTTGCCGCAGTTGCGCTCGATCGATGGCGAGGTTCGAAGTAGCGAGTGTTTATGTCGCTGATGTTTTCGATCGCTGGTAGTGAGCCTCTTACCTGGCGGTAGTCGAAGCGGCGAGAACTCTAGGCTACGATTGCGAATGTGCGCATCTTGCCCCTATTGATTCTTGGTCTTGCTGCAGTGGCTTGCAGCGGGCCTGTTGCTGCCCCCTCAACATCGCACCCCATGCGGTTGCCGAACATCGTTATTCTGTATGCCGATGACCTCGGTTATGGCGATGTCGGTTGCTACAATAAGCACTCGAAGATCCCGACGCCGCACCTCGACCAATTGGCGCGTCAGGGTATGCGATTTACGGATGGGCACTCTTCGTCCGGCATATGCACCCCGTCGCGCTACGCGCTTTTGACCGGGCGGCATCACTGGCGCAAGTTCCACGGCATAGTGCAGGCGTTTGGGCCTTCGGTCTTCGATGATGCACGCTTGACGATGCCGGAGATGCTACAGCGACGCGGTTACCGCACGGCATGTGTTGGCAAGTGGCACCTTGGCTGGGATTGGAGTGGCGCGAAGAATGAGGGTGCCAAGCAGCAGAAGGGTAAGGGCTTCGCGGCGGACCAGTTCGATTGGAGTCAGCCTGTTCCGGACGGACCGCTGGCGCATGGTTTTGACTATTACTTCGGCGACGACGTTCCGAACTTCCCGCCATACACTTGGATCGAGAACGATCATGTGGTGACGGCGCCGACCGTGCCTTACGTGGCGAGTCCCAAGCCGCCGGAGGGTAGTCATGAAGGCCGGCCCGGTCCGATGGCTGAAGGCTGGCGGTTGGACGCGGTGATGCCTGAGTTGACGCGGCGTGCGGTTTCGTATGTGCACGAGCAGAAGGATGCGGATCAACCGTTCTTCCTATACGTGCCGTTCACGTCACCGCATGCGCCGATCGTCCCTGCGTCGTCGCATGCTGGCCGCAGCGAGGCGGGGCCGTATGGCGACTTCGTGGCGCAGACCGATGCAACGGTTGGTGCGGTGCTGCAGGCGCTCGAGGACGCAGGGTTGGCCGACGATACGTTGGTTGTGTTCACGTCAGACAACGGGCCAGAGCACTACGCCTACGAACGCATGCGCAAGTTTGATCACAACAGTCCCGGCGGACTGCGTGGCTTAAAGCGCGACGTTTGGGAGGGCGGCCATCGGGTGCCGATGATCGTGCGCTGGCCGGATGTTGTCGAGACGAACCAGACTAGTGATGCGCTAGTCGGGCAGGTCGACTTGATGGCGACGCTGGCGAGCTTGGTCGGGTTCGAGTTGCCGAAGGATCAGGCCGAAGACAGCTTTAATCTAATGCCGCTGTGGCTGGACGAGGTCGACCGTGTGCGCGACTTCCTGGTCCACAACACGTTCGCCAAGAAGTGGGGAATTCGCCGCGGTAAGTGGCTGTTGATTGACCAAAAGGACGGTGCTCATACTCACGTACCGAAGTGGTTGCGCGATCGCTATCCAGCTAACGACCAGGACGTGATGCTTTGTGACTTAGAGAAAGATATCGAGCAAAAGTTCAACCTCGCTGGCCAGCATCCCGACGTGGTTGTTGAGTTACGAGCATTGCTTAAGGACGTGCGGGGGCGGGGCCACAGTGCGCCGCGGTTGGCAAAGGAGTCGAACTAATCGTAATGCGATTAGAGAATAGGTGATTGAAAGTGCGGCTAAGGCTTTCGGGCCAAACAACGCTCGCCATGTGCTAGCCCGGGCGATCCTGCAGGAGCGCGACGCCATACTTTTCGCAATCAGCTTCAAGCCGGGATCTTGCTACCTCATACAGTTCGCGATCCCGGCTTGTTTTCTCCCGCAGAGTCTTCAGGACGCTGTCGGGGAGGTCGCGGACTCTGAGCTTCGGGGGCAGGCCCTGTTTCTTCAGGCGATCATCGGTGCGGTTGAGATGGGTGCTGGTTTTGCGTAGCCCAAAGCCCCGGTGGCAGAGCGCCAGGAATCGATCGAATTGCTCGACCACCCCGACGAAGTGGATTCGACTCGTGAGGTTCTCTCGCGCGGCCTCCATCGACGGATTCTCGGCGGGCGATGGCCAGCCGAACCAGCGGGCGTAGTCATGACCGTCGTAGGAGTCCAGAAACTCCTCGAAGCCAGCAACGTTGGCGTCCTTGAGGGCGTCGAGGTCGCGGCTTTGGGGGTCCGTGGTCGAGGGGCCCCGGAACAGCATGTAGTAGTAGGTGGAGATCGCCCGAGCTTCGGGGGCGCGAAGCATGGCGAGAGTCAGTGGGTCATTGCTGACCATGATCCGGGAGTAGATGTCCGGATCGAAACGCCACGGCCAATGCCCGTAGGTGGCGTGAACTCGGCGCCCATCGTTGGCCAAGTGCTCAAACTGCTCTTCGAAGACTCGGCCGCCATTGATCCAGATTGAGCTGGCTTCGACTCGAGGGCGGATGTGCAGATGAGGCCAGGCCTGCACGCAATAGTGGTTGCTGACCCGCAGATGTTCGGGCCCGTAGACCCCTTCCATCGACTGCTCCAGGATTCTTTCGAAGGACTCGGAGCCCGTCTTCGGGATTTTGGAGTAGGCGAGGCCTCGCTCCAGAAGAACCTGTCGAAAGTCGAGGGTCGGTGGCGGGGTCATGCAACCGTCTTACCGGCGACCACCCAGGATCTCCAGGGCCTAACCCCAGCCAGCCACCAGGTCACCGTGACTTAGTCGCACGGACCTCAGCTGAAGTCACGTCTCGGCCGAATGGGTCGCTCTCCTCTTTGCGCAGCCGCGCCAGGACGACAATCTGGCGGAGCATGTCCTCGAGCGTGAGCGCGCTTTCGTTAGGGATTTTCCAGCATCGACTCTTGACGTGGAATCTCGCCTCTATGCAGCCATCGGTTCACGGCCAGTTACGCTTTTTCAGCCAAAGAAGCGAGTGAGGAGGGAACGAAACTCTTTGTCACTATCGCCAGCAGGAGGAGCCAGGATCGGCTTTTCGAGACGAATGTAAGCGGGGCCGATCGGAAACCTCGCCAGAGGAGAGAATAGGCTTGTCGCCATTCGCCCGCTTCGCAGGCGATGAAGGCTTGGTATCGACGCGCGTTGCAGTGTGACTGCGCTTCGACCTTTCGAGTCGCTCGAGCGTTCATCTCGCGCGCTTTCGCGAGCACCAAATCATGGGCCTTGGCCATGCGTCGGTAGTGAGTGTGTTAGACAACGTCAGCACACCGCGTTGGAGGCAGCGCAGACGCGGAGCAGTATGCAGCATTGGTTGCACTACTTCGAAAGTGTTCTGAACGCAGACTAGACGCCGTCAGAAGCTGGGCTGTATGCCTCACGCTGTTTGCCACTGCAGTAGGTTGTTGCGGGCAACCCAACCAAGCCGGCATTCAGGATCTTCGAGAAACGCGCCGACCAGACTGGTCCACTCCAAACCAACATAAAGCTGATCATGCGCCCTGGCCGAGTTTTCCGAAACTCTCTCGTAAAACGCGGCATCGTCCAACGCCCGCATAAGGGTTCGCGCCAGCGAGTCCGGATCAGAAGCTCTAAAAATCAACGCCTCTTCGTCTGGAACCAACCGGCCAGCAAATGCCGGATGGTCAGACAGGAGAAGCACTGACCGCGATGCGAGCCCTTCATAGATGGTGTTGGGCAGCCCTTCTGCATATTCGTGCCGGGACGCCACAATGACAAAATCATGCTGGCCCATTTCTGCGCGGACAGCCTCGTTGGCAATTACACCCAGAAAAACAACGCTGTCTGCAATGCCCAGAGCCTCTGCGCGTGCCTGCCAAAACGGGATATCTCCAGGGCCCGCAAAGCGCATCTCCAGCCTGATGCCCTGTGCCTGAAGCACCGCAATGGCCTCCAGACAGTCTCCCACGCCCTTCGCCTCTTTCATGGCACCGGCAAAGAATGCAGATGCATGTGTCTTGTCCTGCGGTGCTTTGCGGGGCTGCGCCCCAACTGGCACCTTACTCCAGTCCCAGGGTATGACTTTGTCCGCCGGCAGTCCCAGAACATCAACAAGCGACCTGGATGCATTCAGGCTGTGATTGGAAAAACAGGGGGCGATGCTTTTGAGCAACGCCCGGCGCATCCTAAAATTCTTCAAACGGGTTCTTAGCCCAACGCGCTCGAATATGTCAGCAAAGATGGGCAAGACAGGCAGCTTGCGCCGGTGAGCTTCCCGCAAAAATCCCAGATGCGGTGTGCGCAACAGAACATGTGTCGGCTGAGCCTCATCGAACATCCGGGCAATCGCCGGGGCCTTTGCCTCAGCATAAGAAAGCCCGGCGGCCCAGAGACCAGGTCCGAGCTCTTCGCGCGGGGCCGTGTTGCTCAGAGCGACTGTTGTAACCTGCCCATGCACCACCAGCCCGGCCACATATTCGACCGAGCGTTTCTGATCCCGATATGTCTCGGCCCCGCCATCTTGGAAACGCGCATGAGCTTCGCGATAATCCCCGTTCTGAACAAACAGCAGACTTTTGTAAGCAGGCTCAGACATCAGATCAGAAGGCTTTTCAATGCAGGGCAGCGCATCATGACACCGCATTTTTGCAGGGTCAACCGGAGAGCATAGGTAATTCAAAGTGGCAGCTCGGACCAACCCTACCCCGCCAGCACACAATCCCCAGCCCGCCATTACCCCGTCAACCGACCACCCGGGCCATGAACGCGTCGATCGCAAAGACTACGACGAGGAGGCAGAGGAAGCACAGGTGATAGAAGACGTTCAAGAACATCGATAAGCGGAGTTGCTGAGGTGTCCGCACTGCGGTGGAGCCCGGCGGCTGCTGGCAGCGATCCAGGATCCGGATTCGATTGCGCGGGGGCGGCGGGCGATGAAGTTGCCGTTTGATGCGCCGGAGTTCGTACCGGAACTGCACTTTGAACTTCCTACACACCGCGCTTCGCCATCGCCTTCCTCCGCTTACACAGGTCTTGAAAGATACTTCGTTTACGACTACTACTACTCTGCATGAACAGGCTTACATGTTGCCCGATATGTGAGTCGCGCAACATAAACTACGACTTCACGGGGATATGCGAGCGCCGCAACAATGGGTCTGAATGGTCCATCGATCGCTGCGACAACTGCAACCATGGCTTCGTGAATCCACAGCCGAGCTGGGAAGAGCTTCAGACATATTACGACGCTACTTACGATCCATACGAATCTGAGCATGCGTTGGATGGCTTCGACGAGACGGTGGCGGAAGCCAGACGCAGTGGCGAGTTCCGCCACATCCCGATCCGCCCAGGCCTGCGGATTTTGGATGTGGGCTGCGGGGGCGGCGCCTTCTTGCGCGTGGCTCGCGAACTAGGTGCGATCGTGCAAGGCGTCGAGCCGAGCCCACATGGCGTCAAGACTGCCAAGAAGGCTGGATTGCCAGTGTTCCACGGACAGATCGAAGACTTTGCAGAGGTGGTCGGACCAGACACCAAGTTCGACGTCGTTACAGCCAATCACGTCGTGGAACATCATCCGGACCCCGCGGCCATGCTCAGGAAGATGGCGAGTTTGTTGTCTGACAACGGCTATGTGTGGCTTGCCGTGCCGAATGCCGGTTCCTGGTCAGCCCGCGTATTGAAAGAGAAGTGGCACAACGTGGACCTTCCCTACCACCTGATGCAGTTCCGTGAGGCGTCGATACGGGCGACGCTCAAGCGTGCTAGCCTTCGGACGCAACGCCTATACACCTACTCTCTGCCATCGGCGCTCGAGGAATCCATCGCCATGTATCTCCGTTTCAAGGCGTTCGTTCCACGGCGGCTTTCGCAAGGCTCGTCCATTTTAAAAGTTCTTGCGAAGCGAAAGGGCAAGCGCATGGATGCAGCCAACGACGGCGAAGCGC
This sequence comes from Planctomycetota bacterium, assembly GCA_965662465.1. Lineage (GTDB taxonomy): Bacteria > Planctomycetota > UBA1135 > UBA1135 > UBA2386. The sequence goes on from CBFIIO010000068.1 coordinate 9,433, forward strand.
TCATCGTCGAGGCTCGAGCGACGTAGCTGCTCCTCTCGGTCGACGCTCAGACGTCGCCGAGCACCCAGTGCAGCGACTTTGGCGCTGCGGGCTCGTTGAGTGGCTCTTCGAGCCATATGGCTTTGCAGACTTCTGGGTGACGGCAAGCGCGAAACGCTAGCTGACAGTGTCCGGAAATCGCGCCGAGCCTACTCGGGCGCATCTAACGGCAGCCGGCGCAGTTGCTATTTACGTGGGTATTTGCTGAGCGCATAGGACTTCCAAGCCTCGTCGAACTGCTCCCAAGTCATTCCGAAGACCTCTTGCAGCGCGGCATCCTGAGCGGCGAGCACGTGCTTGAACTCGGGTGCCTTGCCGGACAGCGCCGGCATCGGTGCACTGATCAAGTGCACGAAGCGCGCAATCTTTTTGCCGCCATCAAGCGAACGCAGGTAGTCAACGCGCGACCAGCAACACATCTGGTCATTGAAGGTGAACGCGCTCGCATAGCGATGCCGGCTCAACGGCTTACCACGCGACCAAAAGTCGTTATGCGCGAGTCGGCGGCTGTTGACGTTCCGCTTGGCAGGATAAGACTTGGCGCGATCCCAGTTCTTCATACCGGAAAAGCTGTGCTTGGTCGGGTGCTGTTCGATCAGTAACGAATTGGCAAACCCCTCCTCTACCCACGCTGGCAAGCCGTGACTGTAGTGGCGAAACGCATGCAGCAACTGCATCGTCACATTGAACTGCACATGCGCCTGCAGCTGATAGTCAGGATCCTTTGAAGTCGCGACGAACTTCGGCGACGTACCGAACAACAAGCTGCCGCGATCAAAAAAATGGACCGCAATAGGGTCGGGCTTTGCGGCCTGCGGCTGGCCACACTTGACGCTATAGCGCATCAAGTTGCTCCGCTTATTGAGCAGAAGCAGGCACATCTTGTCGCCCATACCGAGATACGGACCTAACCCCATAAAGCTCGGAGGACGCACCAGCGGCAACTTGACGCAATAGAACCACTCGCACAGCAGCTTGGTCTTCTCGTTGTTCAAACGGCATCCACGCATTGCGTTCGGCTGATTCTTAACAGCACACTGACAAGACACCATCCTGGAACCCTCCCAGAACGAGAGCAGTAGCTCAAACCGTGGCGTCATGAGTCGCAGCCCGATCCATGACCGTCGATGGCCATCAACTTGCAGGTTTTCGACAATCCATGCGCAGCGCCGGGCGCCGGAATCGCTAGCCTAATCCAATGATGCTCCCGCACCAAGGCCTCGCGGTTCTCGTCCTCGCGACACTGCTCGCGGCTCAGAACCCCGCCACCGAAACGTTGCCACAGGCCACTGCAGACGAGGTGGTCACGGCCGTGCAACCGATCGGTTGGCGCACGATACGGTTTCCCCGCGACAGCTCGAAGGATGGCAGCTTGGCGGCAGTGGTATGCTACCCAAGCAAGGTGGCCACCGGGGACGAACGCAACGCCCAGATCGCGCCGCGCAAAGGTGGCTATCCGGTGATCGTGTTCATGCACGGTCTCGGCGGCAGCGGCTCGCAGATGTTGGGGGTCGGGCGCCACTTCGCCCGCAACGGCTACATCGCTGTGCTGACCGACACCACTCGCTTTAACCGCAATCTACAGGCGCGTAACGGCGCCGCTTTCTTCTCCGGCCTCAAGCTGTGCAATGCGGACGGGGGCTCCTTCCTGCACGGGCAGCTCGACACCGAGCGGGTCGGGATCGGCGGCCACTCCATGGGCGGCGGCAACAGCATGCGGGTCTTGGGCGAGAACCCTGGCTACAAGGCGGGATTTTGCTTCGCTCCATGGACCACGGGTCGGGGGCCTGATAAGACGAGCTATGTCGACATGTACGCCGGCACGATCAAGGTGCCGCTGGGGATTGTGCATGGAGTAAAGGATCGGGTCCTGCCCTGGAAGAAAAACGCTATGCGGTTGTTCGAGGCGACTCAGAAAGACGCCACGATGAAGGTGCTGTGGGTCCTAGACGACACCGCGAGCCACAACAACATCGCGATCCAGCGCAACCGCAGACCAACGGGCGACGCCGTGTTCAAGCTGTGCCTGAAGACGGCCACGGCGTTCTTCGATCGCCACTTAAAAGGACAAGCGAATGCCCTCGACGGGATGCTCGATCCGAAATCGACACCGGCAGGCGTGCTGCAACTGCACATCAACAAGACAGCGCCCCCGCCCACACCCAAGCGATCCGGCCTGCAACCATGCAAGCGCGCACTCGTTCCAGGCGATCGAGTGTTCACACACTTCTGGCTCGGTTAGGCGTTGACGATTGGCGGTTCGTTCTTACAGCAGTCGTGCACAACAAAGTCATCGCTTGCGACTACATATATTCCCGCAAGACACCCTTTCGATCATCGGTGCGTGACGGGCGTTGGCTACTTGACCGATTCGGCGTTCTTGCAGGTGTCGGTCTACGTGACGTTGCCCTGCTCGCCCCAAAAAGCAGTTACGAATCAGCTCAGCAAACTTCAGAGCATAGGTAAAACAACGTGCGGCTGGGACCACCCGAGCCCCGCCAGCTGTATTTCGCACCCTGCCATCACCCCGTCAAACGATCTTCTTCCCAGACAGCCAGCGCGGGCATTCCACACGAAAGGCAGCCCCCTAAACAGACCGCTCCCCCACTAAGACCCCGCGACCGCCCCGCACCACCGCCTCAAAGGCTCATCAGCTCCGCAGCGCGGCAATCATCTTCAGCAACTTACGGGTCTGGCTGGCAATCCGGTTCAACTCAGAACAGTAGTAACCGGCACAGCCGTGGTAGAGCTTCACCCGCCCGACATAACCCTGATCCCGCAGAAGAGCCGCAAGTTGCTCGCCGGACACCATCTTGTAATAGGACATATCCGGCTTGGTTGGAGTCGGCGGCGATGGCCGACCCCATGGGCCACCAAGCGCGACCTCATATTCCCCAAGAACACGCATGAAGTGGAGCATGTTCTGAATGTCTTCACGGGTGTCATCCATGAGGTTGAGGAAGATGTCGAGCTCCCTGCGAAGAGCTGCGTCCTGCAGGATGCTGAAGGTGCCCGTGCTGATCACTGAGTTGGTCGTGCCGAGCAACGCGTCAAAGCTCTTGGGCGAGCAGAAAGCGTAGTAAGCCGAAGTAGCCTCCTCGTCCCCCATCGCCTCAATGCTCTCCAAGGACATACTGAGGACCTGATTCAAATGGCCCGCCTGCTTCAGGTGATGGTCAAGAACAAATACACATGCCTCCAGATTGGCTGCGAACTCGTCCTCAAGTGAAACCAGCGCCAGTTGCGCTTCACGCTCACGCTTGCTCGAATCCCAAAGTGCGTCGAGCACAAAGGCGAGCATAATCGAGATGACGATGACCCCGCCTTCTAGGCTAAGGGAGCTAAACGTTCTTCCTGTGCGCTTCTTTTTAACCATGGGCATCAAGGTCACCAATCCGATGACCACGAATACACCCTATCGGCATTCGAAGCGTGGCCAGCAATGATATTTTAAGCAACGGACCAGACGACAAACCGCCAATTACCTCAGTGGTATTTGACCGACTTTAGAGTGCCAGCACCCCCTCCGCCGTCCTCTTGCTCAGATGTGTCAGAGCATAAACTAGAACTGGAATGCCATAGATTGGAATGGACAGCCAAGCCTTTGCGGGGTCATACATCATGCTTGGGTAAAGCATGAGCCCAGTGATGGAGAGAGCGATGGCCGATCGCCTAAGGGCTGCACTGGTACCCACAATAGCGAGCGCAACGAACAGTGAGAAATTCCAGGGCCAGATCCAAGGACAGGCAGCCATCAGTTGCAGAAAGCAAAAGGTGCAACCTGCTCTAAAGGGATCGCTCCCTCGGATGACCATGATCACCGCCACGATGGCAAAGACCAGCACGAGTGCGAGAGCGACGGCTCGATGAGTCGCGTCGTAGCTGCCACTAAGGTGTTCCACAAGCGTCCAGATTGAGTTGATTTGCCGAGCAGTCGAGGGGCCGGATGCCCAGTGCCAGAGGGTCTCCGCCCCGGACCAGCACGTCGCATAAAGCGCAGCTGTTACGCTGATGGCCGAACCAAAGAAGGCCATCAATTCTCTTTTGTCGCGAACATGATGCACCAGGAGATAGACGCTATAGAGCCCAAGAAAGGGCAGCGCGTACATCTTGATGCAGATGGCGGTGGCTAGGCAAAGACCGACCCACAGATGGCGGCGCCGCAAGTGCGCGAGATAGGCTGCAAGGAGGAATGCAAGGAGGAGCGAATCATTGTGCCCGCTAACGGATGACTCGATGAGCAGAAGCGGGTTCACCGCAATCATAACCTGATAAAAGCGTCTTCGCGCCGGTCCATGACGTTCGCCAATCTTTCCGGCAATCACTATGCACGCCAAATGGCCGACGATGGCGACAGCTTTGTAGCTGCTGACATATACCGCGTGCGTGTCGGTAAAGAAGTTGACCAGTAGCGTTAAGACAGACGAGAGCCAGATCCAGGCCGGCCCGTAGACCGAGGCAGTGTCCACCCAATACACGTAGGTGTAGTGGGGTCGCCAGACAACTCGCTGGGAAGGGCGACCAAAGGGTTGACGCCGTGGATGCCCGCCATGCGGCCGTAAAAGGTATAGCTGTGAACGCCCCCTGAGAGCATTGCCGGTGTTAGCGAGAGCAAAGCGACGATCGTAAAGAGACCAAGAACCAAGCCAGCGCCAGATGGCCCGACTGCCTCATCCCGCTTGATCGCTTGGCCGATGAGCAAGTAGCCGACGCCGAGGAGACTGAAGGAAAAGAGCATTGCCGCCGCCATGGCGGTTCTGGTGTGACCCAAGCTGATCAGACTGTCGGCAAGGACCGTGCTGGGATAGGCGGCAATCGAAAGTCCCACAGCGCCGAAGATGGTCATCGGCTGCATGTGTAGAACAACATGCAGAGCCAAATAGCCTAGAGCCATTGACACTAGCCCTACGACATAACGTCTTCGCAACTGCGACAAGCCTAGATCGCGCTCCATCACGTCAGAATACCTGACGAAGGGTCGATTTGCCCCGCCACGGAATCAAAGAACACCATCCCCTAGACAGACCACTCCCCCGCAACTGCCCCTGAACCACCGCTGATCACGTCCCGAGGCAGCCTATTGGCCGCCGTCACGGTCGTCCGTTTGTTCGCCTTCGGCGTTGACGCGACGGACACACAGCAGGCGCTCGCCTTCACGGATGACGAAGGTGTGGTCTACGACCGCGACCCCATAGACGGTGCCGTCGGTCGGCAACTCGTTTTCGGCGACGACCTCGGCGGCGTCCTTGCCTGGCCGAAGCACCGTGGTTTTGCCGCTCTTGCCGAACGCGTAGACAAGGTCGTTAGCGACCACTGGGGACGCCCAGCATGACTCACTTAGGCGCTGTTTGTAGCGCAACTCACCGTCGTTAAGGCCGACGCAGTAGAGCACTCCTGCCTTGTTGACGATCAGGACGTCGTCGCCGAATACGACCGGAGAGGCGAAGCTGGACGGTCGCGCCCGGTTCGCTTTCCATGCGAGCGAGACGCCATCTTCGCTTCGTCGGAGCGCGACATTCTCGCCCTTGGAGGCGCCTACGATGATCCAGTCGCCGGCGACCATCGGTGGCGGGACCGTGTTGCCGACGATGTCGCCGACGGTCCAGAGTTGTTCACCGTCGTCGAGTGCGTAGCCATCAACGGAACCGTTTGAGCTGACGATCACTTCGCCGTGTCTGGGCGCCGCTGCTGG
>CBFIIO010000069.1:0-14254 GCA_965662465.1 Planctomycetota bacterium
GCCGCCGCGACGACGTCGCCGTCGGCCGCCGCGCCGCCATTTGCGATCTGGTCCACCTTGGTCGGGCGAGCTTTCAATCCCGCCGCCGAAATCGTTCTCCGTGATACTCATGCAGTGCGTCGCATATGACAGCGCTTTGCTGCCATGCTCCTGTCGGGGCTGATCTGTCACGGTGAAAACTTTGACCAGAGCGGGGCTCCGGAAAAACTTTCACTGATGCAACAAACCAACTGATGCAGCAAATCAACTGCTGCGCATTTCAGGCGACAGCCAGCTAGTCAACGAATGCGAACGATCGAATCGCGCTGAACAAACTGCGTTTCACCTTCGGGTCAAGCCGAATCGAATCACATGATTCGGCCGATCAAACTGCCGGGCCATCCAATGTGGCTCGACAAGTAAGCGGAGTTAAGCATCAAGATCTTCTCGACACCTAAACATCCCATAGAAATCTAACGGTTGGAACACCTAGCAATACGGTGTGCCCGGACTTCGTAAGCCTGCAGAAGAATCAGCAAGCTTGGCAAAGAGTCCACAATTAGCGCAAACCAATCAAGGACAAAGACACAGCGAGGTCACCTAGAGGCTCCGGCCGCTACTTACTTCCCCACTTATTTTCTCACCGCTAAGATGAGAACTCAAATGGCTTACAGCCAGGGGGAGATCAAAGGTGTGCTGCCGGGGCACACACATCCTCTGACGGGCGCGAAGAGTAGCGCCCCATTTCGCACCGCGCAAGTGGCTTCCGCAATTCCCAATGCCATCGAGTTTTTCTAAAGAAAGCGATGTCTTGGTTTGCGCCGTTGCTCTCGACCGCACAGTGCGCTATCCACCGTCCCCTGTGATCGAAGGTTCCGATTCAACTTCTGACCCTAAGAACACCGAAAAGAACAGCCGCGGGCTAAGCTGCCCGCTGTTAACGCGAAAGCACGCCAAGATGCAGTATTCAACCGACTTCGATCCCCGCCGCCTCCGTCTCGCAGATGAGGACAGCGACCACGATGACAAGAACGACAAAAAGAGTGACGGAATGCCCAATCCGTACGAGAAGGCACTTCTCGACTCTCGGACCATGCTGATTAGCGGTCCGGTCGACGACAAGATGCTGAAAGAGGCAACTATTCGGGCCTTTGCTATGGAAGCAAAAGATCCGGATGCCCCCATCACCGTCTTTATCAATTCGCCTGGTGGCAGCGCCGACGCCGGCTTTGCCATCTACGACATGCTGCGCTTCGTTGCGCCGCCGATCCGCACCGTCGTCAATGGCTTGTCAGCTTCAGCAGGAATCCTGATCCACCTAGCCGGTGACGCGGGAGAGCGCTACTGCTTGCCAGAAAGTCGATTCATGATCCACCAGCCGTCCACCGGCGGTCGTGGTCAAGCATCCGACCTCGACATTACGGCACGAGAGATCCTCAAGCTGCGCGACAGATACAATCGCATCATCGCAGAAACTTGCGGCAAAACGGCAGATGAAGTGACGGAAGCTTCGCGTCGTGACTTCTGGCTCGATGCAAACCAAGCACTGGAATACAACTTGGTTAACAAAGTCATCAGCAGCCGTAAAGACCTGCCAAAAAACAGCTAGGGCTAAACTCTAGGCAACTGCAGTAGTTGCCTAGAACCTCGCTCTGTGAACCGAGCTAGCCGTGTTACGTTATGGAACACATGCTGAGCTCTAGGGCAAATGCGCTTCGAAATATGATCGTTTTCGGTCTAATTCTGAACGTATGCACGCAGCTCGCATGCCAAATAGCGCCCTTCCCAACAGCGCCCTTCCCAACAGCGTCCTTCCAAATAGCGCCCGTCCAAACAGCGCCCAGCAAGGCAGCAAGCAAACCAAGCGCCCCACCACCGCGATCGATGATCGCGCTGCTGCGCGACCCTTCCGGCGCCAAGGTTCAGGACGCCATCGGATTCCTACAAACAGATCCGGCATGGCGACTCGCATCGCTCGGCGCCGCCGATGAGAGCCTAAGACGTTTGGGGTCACCTCAGACAGCAAGATCGGCGCGGCTCGAACTGGAACCATCTTCACCACAACTGACGGCCGTCAGTGACCGACGCGGCTTATTGCGCTTCGTGATCCCTAGAAACTGCTTGGCTACGGCCGGCAGCGGTCTGGTCACAACCAAAGCTGGGCTAGGCGCCCTACTACCTCGCCTACAAGCCAAGCGCACGCAAGTGATCACCATGCGCCCCATGGGCCTCATCACGACGAAAACCGGCAGTGAATCATTCGTTTTGATTGCACGCGCAACCCTCCCGGATGGCTCTCGAATCATGCTGCCACCCCTGAAAGGGACATCTGTACGTCTACCAGCAGGAGCATATGAGGCCTGGGCGTGCAGCCGCGAAGGACTAACTTGGCAACGCCTCGACCTAGAGCCTGGACAGCGTCGTGACCTAAAATTTGCAGGACCGGCACAGCGCCTGCAATTAGCCGACAACTCTTATCTTTCCCCTGAGGACATGCCGGCGCTGTCGTTGCGAGAGTATTGCGGACCCGACTTTGGCGGAAAAACAAACCAACTAGTCCTCCGAGGTAACGCGCTTACAGCCCCACTGATTAGCTGGCTACACGGCGCGGTAACGCCAGCCCGGACGGCAAGTGCACCTGCAACCATCGATCCTCAGGAGTGGCCGCCGATCAAAGACCGACGACCACGCGAACTAGAATATCGACTGCCAGCTTCCGCACCGAACGCGACGACATTGCTGGGGCTCGTCCGTAAAGATGACGACTCATTCCGCTTAGTTGCCTACGCACAAAATGAAGGCGGAACGTTACGTATGCCAGCATGCCCACCTAGCGACGCATGGCTTTTACTAGTCGCGCCACGTCATGCACCGACTGCACAGCCCTGGCCAATCACCAAAAATGGCAGCACCTTACGGCCTGAAAAAGGCCATTCATTTGCCGTCAGCGCAAGAGATCGTGGATCACTACCGATCATTGATCTGAGGGTTTCCTACACCCCTAGAGACAGCGATGCCGCGACAGTTATCGCGCGCACCGATGCTGCGGGGTCCGCAAACTTTGGCCGAGTCACGGCACCCGGCACGCTGCGTGTCAGCGACGCGCGTTACGCCAATCAAGAAATCAAACTGGAGGAGGTTCCTGCAAAGCGATTGTCGCTAAGCATTCTAGATGGTGAGTCTCTCACGGCAACCGTACGGTTCTCCGATGGCGAACCAGGCAAAGCGATTGTGGTGACTCTGCGCGACCCGAAATCCAACATGCGACCCAGAGAGAGATCGATTGTCACAGATGTCGATACGCCTTTTACGTTCGGCGGCCTACCAAACGAATACAACCTACTGTTGATTGCGACTGCTCAGCGCGACGGCAAGACCTGGTCTGCTCGTCAGACGATCAACTCGTTCGATGCAGCCGGCGTTATCACGCTGCACAACGAAGACCCAGTGCTGCGGCCGACCGGCCGTTGATCATCAGCCTAAACGACTGAATAAAGGCGGCGAGGCGGCCGAATCATCTGACTCTGCGGTGCGGCACGGGAGCAGCGGCAGATGCTGCAGCGCCTCCCCAAGCGCTATTCCCACTCGATCGTACCCGGCGGCTTCGAGCTGATGTCGAGACAGACGCGGGCGAAGCCATCCACTTCGTTGAGGATGCGGTTTGAGACCCGGCGCATGACGTCCGTTGGCAGAGTCTCCCAGTCAGCAGTCATTGCGTCTTGGCTGGAGACCAAGCGCACGATGCAGACGTCCTGGTAAACGCGGGCATCGCCCTTTACGCCGACCGTCTTCTGCGGCACATAGACGGCAAAGTACTGCCACAGGTCCTTGTGCAGCTCGCGGGACTCGACTTCCTCGCGAACGATCGCATCGGCTTCACGCAGCGGCTCGAGCTTGTCGAGACTTACTTCGCCGAGGCAACGCACGGCAAGGCCAGGACCAGGGAACGGTTGGCGATCGACCAGCGAAGATGGCAAGCCAAGTTCGCGGCCAAGAGCCCGCACTTCGTCTTTAAAGAGATCGCGCAGCGGCTCGACCAACTGCATCTTCATGTGCTCGGGGAGACCACCCACGTTGTGGTGGCTTTTGATCGTCGATGTCGCGCCACCGTGAGCGGCGACCGACTCGATCACGTCCGGGTAGAGCGTGCCCTGCCCCAAGAATCCAGCGTTCTCATAACGCTTGGACTCCTCTTCGAAGATCTCAACGAAGACTCGCCCGATGATCTTACGCTTCTGCTCAGGTTCCGTGACGCCCTTCAGTTCGGACAAGAACCGGTCCGCGCCATCTACCACCTTGAGGTCCATGTGGTAATGATCGCGGAACAACTCTTCAACGCCTTCGCGTTCGCCCTTGCGCAGCAAACCGTTGTCGACGAACACGCAGTGCAGACGCTTACCAATGGCGCGATGCACCAACACGGCAGCGACCGAACTATCGACGCCGCCAGACAAGCCGAGCACGACTTCCCCGGTCTCGCCGACCAGATCCTTGACTGCCTGCACCTTGCGCTCGGCAAGGTTGCCGGGATTCCAGTCGTTGTCACAACCGGCGATGCCGATCACGAAGTTCTCAAGGATGCGTTGGCCGTCGACCGTGTGATTTACCTCGGGGTGGAACTGCAGGCCAAACATCTTGCGGGCACGGTCGCCAACGACGGCAAACGGGCATGGCTCGCTCTTGGCCATCACCTCAAAGCCAGGACCTAACTTCTGCACCTTATCGCCATGCGACATCCAGACGATGCCATCTTGACGGACGCCAGCGAGCAAGTCAGCGGTATCCAACGGCTGCAACTCGGTGCGGCCATATTCAGCACCGCTCTCAGCAGCCAAGACAGCGCCACCGGTATGCTGCGCCAACCACTGCAAGCCATAACAGATCCCGAGCACAGGGATACCTTGCTCAAGAATCGCTGGGTCAAGAGACGGGGCATCATCCGAATATACGGAGCATGGGCCACCGCTAAGGATGATCGCCTTTGGCCGCATGTGCTTGAGCGTGAACATCGCACGCTCCGGCACCGTGATGCGCGAGTAGACCCCGAGTTCTCGGATACGACGCGCGATCAACTGACAGTATTGCGCGCCGAAGTCGATGATCAGGACGCCGCCCGACACCTCTTCGACAACACTACTTCCTTCATCTGCTTGCTGACTCATGCTTCGCCGGAGTAGTTAGGCGCTTCCTTGGTGATCTGAATGTCGTGAGGATGCGACTCACGCAACGTCGCCGGGCTAACCCGCAAGAACTTGGCCTTGCTGTTCAGCTCCTTCAGGGTGCGCGACCCGCAGTAGCCCATCCCGGAGCGAATGCCGCCAACGAGCTGGTAGACATAGTCGGCCACTGGCCCCTTGTAGGGCACCATGCCCTCGACGCCTTCGGGCACGAACTTCATCTTGTCTTCGACGTCACCTTGTGAGTAACGATCAGCTGAGCCCTTCTCCATGGCTCCGAGCGACCCCATGCCGCGCACGGTCTTAAACGAACGGCCCCGATAGAGAATCGTCTCGCCGGGAGACTCATCGAGTCCCGCGAGTAGGGAACCAAGCATTACAGTGGATGCACCAGCCGCGAGCGCCTTGACGATGTCGCCCGACTGACGAATGCCACCATCGGCGATCACCGGCACATCGGCCGCACTGCAGGCGCGCACCGCGTCAAGCACAGCCGTCAGCTGTGGCACGCCACAGCCCGTGACCACACGCGTCGTGCAGATAGAGCCTGGACCAATGCCGACTTTGACGCCATCAACACCAGCGTCGACAAGCGCTTTGGCACCGTCGTAGCTACCGACGTTGCCGGCAACGACCGGGATCGACAGTTCCTTCTTAATCGCCATGACCGTGTCGATCACATTCTTGCTGTGACCATGCGCGGTATCGACGACGACAACATCAACGCCCGCTTCCACCAACTTGGTGACGCGCTCGAGGTCGTGTACGCCGACTGCTGCTCCGACCGTCAGACGACCGCGCTCATCTCGCGCTGCCATCGGGTATTCCTCGGTGCCGCGGATGTCACGCATCGTGATCAAGCCGGCCAACGTGCCGTCCTCGTTGACCAGAATCAGCTTCTCGACCTTGTTCGTGCGAAGAATCTGGCGCGCTTGATCCAACGTCGTGCCCGGCTGCGCCTTCACCAGATTCTGCTTGGTCATGACAGCCCCCACCAAGGCGTCACGATCATCCACGAATCGGAGGTCGCGGTTCGTCAGGATCCCAACAACAACGCGCTTCTCATCGACAACGGGTAAGCCGCTGATCTTGTGCGAACGCATCAGGTCTTTGGCCTGACCAGCAGAATCGTTTGGCGACAGCGTTACAGGATCAACGATGATGCCATTGGCCGATCGTTTGACCTTGTCGACTTCGTGGCACTGACCTTCGATCGACAGGTTCTTATGAACGATGCCAATGCCACCTTGCTGGGCGAGTCCGACGGCCATGCGGGACTCGGTCACCGTATCCATCGCTGCAGAAGCAATCGGCGCCTGCACGGTCACGCCGCGGCAGAACCGGGTCGTCGTAACAACGTCACGTGGCAATGCCGATGCCAGTTGAGGCACCAACAACACGTCGTCGTAGGTGAGGCCTTCGCCGAGAAACTCTGCCAAATTGCTTTCTCCTGAGTGGATGGGAAAGCGTGAAGACTGTAGCGAGTCGGCTGGGCGAACGCCACCGACAGTTTTGGAGTTCGGTGATGAAAGCACTACTTGTTGGGCATCTCTAGCCCACGCCTTACCACTGGTTGAGACAATCTAGCCCGCTCTGAGAGCGGCCACTAAACCAACTCAGTTCGGCAACAACCACACGCAACTCTGGACCTCACCGGCAATAGCAGGCACGACCTTAATCGCCAACTCGTAGCGCGAATCGCCCACATGCAGCCGCAAGTTGGCAGGCCCCGCAGGCATATACAGATCTAATCCAGATGGATTAACAGCGACATCTAGCATCCACCCAGACTCGTGCGTGATCAGCAGCCCCCCGTTTTCTGACAGCGCCGGAGAGAAGACAATCGACACCGGCAGCAGCCCCTGAGCCTCTGGAGCCAAGTTATCCGGACGCAAATGCTCCCTGGAAGCGCTAGCGCAAGCGGCTAGCACCAACATCAGCGGCAATGGTCGGACACGAACCATCAACGACGCAAGAAGGTCGCGATTTCAGGTTCGTGGCCACGCACCACGTGAACATCTGCGCGATTGGCAGCGAGATGCTGCAAGATCGGCCAACAGTCTGCAGCGTCGGCATTGACCCGCTTCGCAATGGATTCGACGTCAAGCGCTTCTGCGCTGAGCGCTGCCAACAGCTGGCTCTGCAGATCGAGTACAATTCCGGCAGCCTTCTTACCGGCTTCGACACCAGGCTGGTGATATGCGTTGATATCGATCAACTCGGCATAGATCGCAACTGTTCGCTCGAACAGCCCGACCAACGCACCGAGAACACGCTCATCAAGGCGGTCGATGCCGATGGTCGCCGACCGGCGCCCCTTTTCGAGCAAGGCCTTACGAGTGCCTTGCCAAAAGCCATCGAGATAGTCACCCGTCGTAACACCATCCTCAACCTCAAGAGAACCACCAGCAGAACCCTGGTCCGAATCGATCTGCCCATCACGATCACTGCGATCCTGCAGCACTCGCACAAACGTCGCAAAGAAGTCATGACGCCCCTCACGTAATTGCTGCACATAAGCATGCTGGTCGGTTGAACCTTTGTTGCCATAAACGGCTAGCCCCTGGTTGACGGTGTTGCCTTGACGATCATGCTCTTTGCCAATCGACTCCATCACGAGTTGCTGCAGGTAACGCGACAACAGCAGCATGCGGTCCTTATAGGGCAACACCACCATTGCTCGCTCGCCGCATCCAGCTCCCTCGTGGTGCCAGAACGCTGCCAACATTGCTGCTGGATTTCGCCAAATATCCGCGCAACGAGTGGCATCATCCATGGCTGCTGCACCCGCCAGGAACGCTCGAACATCCATGCCAATCAACGCACCCGGCAAGATTCCAACTGATGATGTGATCGAAGTGCGGCCACCGACCCAATCCCACATTGGAAAGGTCTTCAACCAATTCTCGCCGGTTGCGATTTGATGAAGCTTGCTGCCATCCATCGTGATGGCGACAGCACGCGGCGCAAAGGCGAGACCCTGCCGTTCAACTGCGCGACGCACCTCGAGCATCCCGTTTCTAGTTTCCGGAGTGCCACCACTTTTACTGATAACGACGACCAATGCATCCTGCATGCCACCGATACGCTCCAACGCGTTGTCGATGCCTTCGGGATCCGTGTTGTCAATTACCCACAAGCTCATCGGCGCTGAGGGTCGGCCAAACGCATCGGCCAGCAACATTGGACCGAGTGCCGAACCACCGATCCCACAAAGCACAACCTTGGTAAACGCGCTCCCCTCCGGCGGCGCGATCAAACCCGAATGCACAGCCTGAACAAAGGTCTCAATATCATCGATGCTACCGCGAATGGTCTCCCCGATGTCCTCTGTCGGAGCCATGCCTGGTGCACGCAACCAAAAATGACCTACCTGACGACCCTCGTCTGGATTGGCAATGCTGCCACCCTCCAAGTCCTGCATCGCTGCGAGCGCCTTGGCCATAGGACCGGCGAGCGCCTCGACGTCAGCGGACAAAAGTCCGCTGTGACTCAAGTCCAGCTCGACGAACGGGTCATCAAGCACACTTCGAAAACGAAGATAACGTGTAAATCGGTTAGCGGTATCCATTGCAGATCTCAGTGCAGCTTATAGTAGTCTGCACAGATGCAAGGTGGAACGGCGATCCTGAACGAAACGGCCGCTGGTCGCGAAACAGCGATTCTAATCGCGCTGATCGCTTTCTTGGTGGGACTGCTGCTTATCGGGCTGCGCGCCCGCAAGCAGACGCACGATTCGGATGGTTTCTACCTAGGCGGTAAGTCCCTAGGACCGTGGGTGGCGGCACTCGCCGCCAACGCCAGCTCGTCGTCGGCGTGGAGCATCGTCGGCGTTGGCGGCTTTGCCTACACCTACGGCATGACGGCTTTGTGGCTGATCCCGGGCTGCGTCGGCGGCTTCGTATTGAATTGGTTTGTGATCGCACCACGTATGCGAGCTCAGACAGGTGATTCCATCACACTGACGGACTACTTGGCAGGCCCCAAGGACGCGCCCGGCCGTAATCGCATCGCCGTGTTCGCAGCGCTGTTGACGCTGGCATCTCTGCTGACATATGTCGCGGCGCAGATGCAGGCAGCAGGAGCAGCGTTCTCACACGCCTTCCCAGATCAGTTTGGTGATGACGCCAGCATGGGCATCATCATCGGGGCACTCGTGACCGTCGCCTACACCTTGGTCGGCGGCTACTTGGCAGCAAGTATTACCGACACCCTGCAAGGCCTATTGATGGCCGGCGTCGCGGTGTTAGTACCTGTTGCTGCAATCGTTCACGCCGGCGGCATCGCGGAGTTCGTCGATCTTCTCGCCACAGTTGAAGACCCCAACTGGCACGGGCTCGGCGGCAAGTTCTCTGGAGCAGCCGCATTCGCCTTTGCCTTTGGCCTAATCGGCATCGGGCTCGGCTATCCAGGCCAGCCACACGCCGTGAACAAGTTCATGGGCATGTCCCCCAACGCCTCGATGGCCGTCGCACGGACCGTGGGACTTAGCTGGGCGGTCCTACTCTACAGCGGCATGCTGGTCGTCGGCTGGGCCGTTCGCGCCACCATGCAGGTTGGTCATCCCGAAGACGCAATTTACGAAGCAAGCAAGAATCTGCTGCCAGTCGTAGTCGACGGAATCGTGGTCGCCAGCGTCTTGGCTGCGATCATGTCGACAGTTGATAGCCAACTCTTAGTATGCGCCAGCAGCGTCACCCACGACCTAGGACTCGCAAAACGCTTCCCCAACAAGATGCTGCTCATTGCACGCGGCACCGTGTTAACCATCGGCGTCGGAGCATTGATCGCGGCGCTATTGCTACCCAAGGATGTCTTCGGCAATGTCATGTTTGCCTGGGCCGCCCTTGGCTCCGCATTCGGACCACTACTGATCGTCCGACTATGCATGGGACCAGTAGCACCAAACTGGGCATTTGCCTCCATGGTCGTTGGTGGCGGCAGCGCAGTCGCAGCATTTTACGTCAACAAGATGCAGCTACTACCAGAGGTTCCGGGAGGATTCCTAGATCGGGTCGGTTCGTTTGTAGTAGCGCTAGCGATCGCGTTTTGGGGCGCTCGTCGCGCATCCGCTCCAAAAACTATTGGGTCCTAGCGCCCGAGTAATCCCATGCGCGATTCCTACCTAGTTTTTGGGCAACCGATCATCGAACAAGCAGAAATCGATGAAGTCACTGACTCCATGAGATCTGCGTGGCTTGGCACTGGCCCAAAGGCAGCTGAGTTCGAGCGTCGCGTTGCTGAATACAAAGCCGTGCCTCACGCAATCGGCCTCAACTCTTGCACGGCTGGCCTACACCTCGCATGCGTCGTGCTAGGCCTCGAACCGGGCGATGAAATCATCACCACACCGATGACATTTTGCGCGACGATCAACGCCATCGTTCATGCTGGTGCAAAGCCTGTGCTCGCAGACGTGGATCCGGTCACGATGAATATCGATCCGGAGCTTGTTCGCCGAGCCATCACACCGCGAACGAAAGCAATCTTACCAGTCCACTTCGCCGGGCGGCCGTGCGCGATGGACAAGTTGATGGCAATTGCTAAGCAATATGATCTGCGAGTAATCGAAGACTGCGCGCACGCAATCGAAACGGAACACCGCGGCCAAAAGGCTGGCACGATCGGGGATCTTGGCGTGCTCAGCTTCTACTCAACCAAAAACATCGTCACCGGCGAAGGCGGCGTCATCTTAACGCACGACGCCAAGCTAGCACAGCGTATCAAATCCATGGGTCTTCACGGTATGTCGAGCGACGCCTGGAGACGATTCAGCGACGACGGCTACC
Source organism: Planctomycetota bacterium (assembly GCA_965662465.1). GTDB lineage: Bacteria > Planctomycetota > UBA1135 > UBA1135 > UBA2386. The sequence continues at coordinate 10,946 of CBFIIO010000069.1, forward strand.
AGCATTACGACGTCGAAGAGATCGGCTTCAAGTACAACATGATGGACCTCCAGGCCGCCATTGGCCTCCATCAAATCAAGCGCGTCGACACCTACTGGCAACGACGCCAAGTGATCTGGCGACGCTACATGGAAGAGCTCCAGGATTTGCCTGTGCAGCTGCCGGCGGGGTGGCCGGAGGATGACCGCCACGCGCTACACCTATTCACCTTGCTTATCGAGGAAGGCACAGCCGGCCTGTCGCGCGACGACATGCTGGTTGCACTGCACCGACAGAACATCGGCACAGGCGTTCACTACCGTGCCATTCCAGACCTCCAAGTTTACCGGCAGCACTTTGGATGGCGCTCAGAAGACTATCCGCAAGCAAAAGCGATTGGCGACAAGACCCTATCGCTACCACTGTCCGCGAAATTGTCGGACCGTGATGTTGGAGATGTGATTGCGGCTGTTCGAAAAGCTCTCGGTCACTGACATACGAAGCTCCCAGGCAGAGCTTAGGGTCAACCTGCAAACATGGCGGAAGCTGCTAACTGCAGCTAGCGCCAACAATGCTTCGAACTGGCGCCAGCGCCATGCTCGCTAAAATTTGTGGACCATGGAAGGCGTGAGCGGCATGGGCCACTCAGCCTTGGTCGACGCCAAATCCTTTAGCCTTCGGAGATGCGCTCGATATCGGCGCCAATACCCTGAAGCTTGTTCTCAATACGCTCGTAGCCGCGGTCAATATGGTAGACGCGACGAACGTCGGTTGCACCACGCGCGACCAAACCAGCAAGCACGAGACTCGCTGAAGCACGCAGGTCGCTCGCCATCACAGGAGCACCCTGAAGTTCATCGATGCCCTCGATGATTGCACTTGGACCTTCACGTCGAATGCGGGCGCCAAGACGCTGCAGTTCGGACGCATGGATGAAACGTTCTGGATAGATCTTCTCGGTTACCACGGAGACACCGTCAGCACGAGTCATCAACGCCATGAATTGCGCCTGCAGATCTGTCGGGAACCCTGGGTAGGCCATTGTCGTCACATCTACAGCTCGCAACCGCGAAGCAGATGTTGGCACAACCGTGATGGAGTCGGTTCCGACTTCGAGATGCGCCCCAGCAGCACGCAGTCGGTCGATAACCGCAAGCATGTGCATAGGGTTACACTTCTGCACAACAACCGGACTGTTGAGCATCACCGCGCCACACAAGAATGTGCCAGCTTCGATACGGTCGGGGATCATGTCCCACTCGCACCCATGCAAGGTGTCAACCCCTTCGATCGTCAACAGGTGACCACCGATTCCGCTAATGCGCGCACCGCAAGCATTGAGGAAGTTACAGAGGTCCTCCATCTCAGGCTCCATCGCGGCGCACTCGAGATAGGTTGTTCCAGTACCGAGGGTCGCGGCCATCAAGACATTCGCGGTACCCAACACAGTCGAACCCATGTTGCCGCCAAGGAATGTCACACCACCGGTTGGTCGGCCACTCAGGGTTACATAGCCATCTGAGTGCTCAATGATGCCACCGATGTCTTTGAGTCCCTTGAGGTGCAGGTCAACGGGCCGATGCCCGAAGACACAGCCGCCGGGGTAACTAACCCGAGCGACTCCGCGGCGAGCCCAAAGCGGCCCAAGCACCACAAAACTGGCGCGCATGGTGCGGACCAAGTCATAGGGCGCGACGTAGACGGTCTTGTCCTTCGCCTCCATCTCCAGCGAACCATCTGGCCGCCAACTGTGGACGACGCCAAGCTTGCCGAGAATGCGAAGCATGTTCTCGACATCCTTTAGGCGTGGCATGTTACGCAACACCATTGGACCGTCGACCAGCAAGCAAGCTGCCAAGATTGGCAAAGCACCATTCTTGCTGCCGGAAACACGCACTGGACCGCTTAAATCGCGGCCTCCGCGGATACGGATTCTATCCAAGTAACCCCCTCCCAAATCAGCCGGTTCGAGGGCATAGAAGCCGGCTGCTTGTTAAGACACTGGTGAGAACGAGACACGTCCGCTGGCCTAAGTGAGGATCCCGAAACATCCAAGCAACCTGCGAGTCATGTGAACCACTTTCCACAGGACATACACAAGTCGGGGATGACCGGTTGACCGATCCCACCACCCAACGGCGTGCAACAAGTGTGACCATCCGATGCCATCGGTGCAAGTCTACGTTGAGAGATCTTCGCTCCACCGAGCAAGAACCTGCACAATACCTACCACTACACGGCGTCAGTCGGTCGACATCGGCGCATCACAGCCATGTTCGGTAAGATCGAACATCACCCGGTCGAAAGCCAATTCAGGCGTCACACGCACGACTCTCTCTCCGCCGTGATCGAGAACATAGACTCGTTGCTGATCGTCGATCGCGAGCGCCAAAGGATCTAGGCACTCTTTCGCCAGTTTCGGCAGGGATAGCTGCTGGCCACTAGCCCGCATCGCACAGAGCCGAGGCTCTAAGCCGCCATGATCGACTGCCACCACGGTCCCACTAGCCATTCGCACAAGATGACCAGGCCGCGAGTGCTGATGCTTGGCTCCGAAATCGAGCTCCTGGACGAAGACTCCATCGTGACGAAACCGCTGGATCCTACCGCGCAGAGTATCAGCGACCCAGATGCCGCGTTCGTCGGCAAAGAGTCCGCGTGGCGCTCCCCACTTGGCACCATTGTCGCCCCGTGCCGGCAAGCCAGGCTCGACCCGCCCATCGACATGAAAGCATTGCACGGCTCGCTGCCGCGGCCGGTCTCCCATAGCCACGTATACGCGATCGCCATGCGTCGCTACAGCGTGCGGCTGATCCAGCACACCCGATTTATCACGACCACGATCGCCACTCGCAGGCATTGGCAAGCCTAGATCACCTAGGTGCTGACCAAACACATTGAAACGGTGGACGCAGTTATTGTGCGCATCCGCGATAAAGATCCGAAAGTCGCGATCGATTGCGATGCCACCGGCATCCGAGAACCCTGATGAGCCAACTGGGTTACACCACGACGACAACAGCTCGCTAGAATCGAGGTCATATAAGAAAACGTGACCGCGACCAGCGGACCACGTGACACACAGTAGGTTGTTTCGAACTGCTAATCCGCCGATCATTGCCAAAGATGCTACCTGACGAACCCGCGCTATTCCGGTGTAGATCTCTCAGATTGCCTCCATGGCTCCTAGCCGGATGGATCGCGGTTGCATCCAGCAGCTGCTCGTCCCTTCCCAAAGCCGAACACCCACAGCACAAAGATCGCAGCTTTCGTGCGAGCTATGTGATCGGAGAAGACGGCCGCCTTATGTTCCCCAGCACCTCACGCGAT
>CBFIIO010000070.1:0-13892 GCA_965662465.1 Planctomycetota bacterium
TCTATTGTGTTGACCGAGTTGTTTGAGCACGTTGATCGGATTGCGCAGAGTCCTGACCAGATTGCTCCTCATCGCTATTTGCAGGTTTGCCATCCGCTGCAACCATGGAGTCACCACTACCGAGGTTCGACAGACGCTAGGCTGTTTACCTACATGCGAGACGCCTCTGCTATGCCGCTTCCGAACCTGTCACGACCCGAAGCGCAGCCATGGTGTTCGGATTCATTTGCTGTTCCGGCTGCTGCTGGTGCGTTTCAGCCTGATCAAGATGTAGACACTGCAGGTTTGACTACGCTGTCCGTCGAAGACTTGTTGAATTTTTGGGGTCATCCGTGTCAGGCGTTTTTGCGAAATGCCCTTCGGTTGCGCATCAGCTCGGATAACGATCAAGATGAAGCTGACGAACCATTCGGACTCGATGGTTTGACTCGATACAAGCTGCAAGATGAAGCCGTCAGCATCGCGAAGCAAGGCGTTATAGACCGAGAAGATGCGCTCGCTTGCACGCGTGCCAAGGGCGTTCTGCCAGTTGGTTATCACGGTGATGCGACATTCGAGCATCTACGAGCGGAGTCTGTACGGCTCGTTGAAGAAGCCCAGCGGTTTACTGATACAGACTCGGTTCCGATCGACTTGCAGATTGGCAACGTGAGAATTGTTGGAGCGATAGAAGGTGTCGGCGCAGAAGAAGTGATTTGTATTCGAGCTGGCAAACTCAAGCCAAAAGACCGGCTGCGTGCATGGATACTGCATTTGGTCGTGGCGATTCAGCGTGATCGGGAATCCGGCAATCAACAGATACGCTTGCCAACCACAACTAGGCTGGTTGCTACTGATGGGGTGTGGGCCTACCAGGAAGTTTCCGTCGAAGTAGCGTGCGAGCAACTGAAGCAGCTCCTCGCGTTCTTTTACGATGGCCACACTCGACCGCTGCCATACTTCGAAAAGGCTTCGTTTGCTGTTGGCATGAAGTTAAGCAAGAACTCAGACGACGCCATGGCCTTGAGCACGGGTCTCAAGGCTTACCGAATGATCGCTGGTAAGCAGTTTGCGACGCCCGATGAAGCCGATGCTTCGATTGCTTTATGCATGCGGGATCGGGATCCATTCGAAGAAGGAATCAAAAGTGAATTTTTCAGCCTAGCTCAAGCTGTATGGCTCGCCCCCATTGACTGCCTGCAGGAGATTGAGTGATGGCTAGCCCTCAATACGAACGCTTCCAGCTCGCCACCGCACCGCTAGACGAAGGCACCGTGCTATTGGAAGCCAGTGCCGGGACCGGCAAGACGTATGCCTTAACCGGGATACTCGTCCGGATGATTCTCGAGGGTGTTGTCAAGCAGGTCGAGCAGGCTCTCGTAGTAACGTTCACTGTGGCGGCAGCTGACGAATTGAAGAACCGGCTTCGTTCCGCACTAAAGCGTGCGCATCAAGTTTGCTTAGGTGGTCAAGATGACGATCCTTTTTTTCAAGGGCTAGCTTCATTTGGGAAGCTCGGTGCTGATCGACTTCGTCGCGCTCTCGATGAGTTTGATCAGGCTTCTGTAATGACGATTCATGGTTTCTGCAAACGCCTCCTCGATGAGTCGGCTTTTGAAAGCAACGAACCATTTGAACTAGATTTCTCTATCGACGAATTGCCGATTCAGCATTCGGCTGCTGCTGATGCGCTGCGGTTGGTGCGTGAGCATGACAGCCTGATGCTGGGTGCGGTTTTGCATGTAGCCAAAATTGATCCCGATAGCCTTGTTTGGCTGTATCGCAATTGGCAGCGATATTCGGACGTTGCTTTGGACCCGGCTGTGCCGCAGCTTGGCGTGCGCTTGGCGAATCTACGGGCTGCCGTGCACAATGCCGCGGCTCAGTGGGATGTTGATTTGCTTGAGTTTGTTTCGGGGTTTCGATGGCCAAGTAAGAGGTTCCGGAATGCTAATGCTGTATTCGATTACTTCACTCAGATTAGCGCGCAACTCAAGGTTCATCCGGAGTTGTGTGTGTCGATGTTTTCGTCGCTAAGCACGACTAGATTGCGTGCCGATCTGCCTAAGACGAAATTTCCAAATCTCGACCAGCCGTTTTTTACGACCTGCGAGGAAGTGCATGATGCAATGCTGCTGACAATTGATCACCTCAAGATTGATTTGTTGCTACGTATGCAAGAGCGGCTTCAGCGCATCAAGCGCGAGCAGAGTATTCTAACTTTTGATGACTTGCTGGCGCGGACGCACGCCGCGATTACTGACCCTGCTCGTCAAGAATCACTGTTGTTGTCATTGCAGCAACGCTATGCAGTCGCGCTAATTGATGAGTTTCAAGATACAGATGATCGTCAATACGGGATCTTGTCGGAGGCCTTCAAGCATCGTCCACTGTTCTTGGTTGGTGATCCGAAGCAGTCGATCTACGCGTTCCGCGGCGCCGATCTCCGTACTTACGTAAGCGCTGTCAATGACGCGGTACAGAAGAACACCTTGCAGGTTAACTATCGCAGTTCGTCTGCGCTGGTAGCCGCGGTGAATCAACTGTTTGCTCGCAGTGGCTCATTTGTTGATCCGGACATTCGCATGCAGAAGGTTCGCGCTAATGCTAAAGAAGGCACGCTTGGCATCGAAGACGATGACGGTGCTGCGATGCGTTTTCGCTTTCTGCAGCATGAGGTCAGCGCAAAGGGCGTGGCCGTAAATATCACCAAAGATGAATCCTACGGTCGTATTGCTCGTGATGTGACTGCGGAGATCCTGCGGCTGCTAGACGGGCCAGCACGTATCGAGGGACGGCGTATTTTGCCGCGACACATTGCTGTGTTAACCAGGAGCAACGCGGAAGCTGTTGTGATTCAAGGGCAGCTTCGATCAGCTGGCATTGGATCAGTAATCGGCAAGAGCGGTGATGTCCTTAAGACAGATGAAGTCATCGAGCTCAAGCAATTGCTGACAGCGATCTACCGGCCTAACGATGTGATGTGCGTTAGAGCTGCAATGGCAACCCGGATTTGGGGGTATGACGCAGAGCGGCTTGCCCAGCTAGAATTAGACGAAGCACAGTTTGAGAAGGAACTCAATGCGCTAGAACGTTGGCGGCATATATGGATCCACAAGGGCTTTGTTGTCATGAAAGAGCAGATGCTGCAAGACCTCAATGTCGATGCACGCTTGCTTACTCTTAGTGATGGTGAACGTCGACTGACCAATCTGCAGCAGCTTTGTGAGTTGCTGCATCAAGCGGAGCACGACCACCGGATGTCGCCTGAGGCTTTGTTGAGCTGGATTAGTCATGAGTTGATTCATAAAGACATTACAAGTCATCAATCTCGCGAACTCCGATTGGAGAGTGATGAAGAGGCTGTTCAGATACTGACAATCCATGGCAGCAAAGGCTTGCAGTATGAAATTGTGTTTTGCCCCTTCTTGATGGGCGGCGTGAAGACTGGAACTGTTGATCTTGCTGTAGATGACCATCGTGAAGGGAGCGAACCAGGTGCGCGTCGGTTTGCCTTCCATGTTGACGCCAGTGATCCAGCATGGCTTCAGAGCGAAGCGGACGCGTTGGCAGAAGGCTGTCGCGTAGCCTATGTCGCATTGACGCGCGCGAAGCGTCGCTGCTATGTCTACTGGGGTCCTGTCGGAAGTACCCGCGGAGGTTACTGGAGAAGTGCACTTGGATGGATCTTGCAGCCGGATGCTGTTGATCAAAGCAAAGCCGATTGGCCAGTGACATGGCCAGAGAACTTCAAGGCTCGGTCTGGCTCATTGCTTCCTGATTTACAGCGCATCGCTGACAGCTCTGGAGGAGCAATTAGTGTCGACATCATTGATGACTTGCCGGATTCTCAGATGTCTAAGGCGTCAACGGATACAAGCTCACATCATGGCGACACCCCCAGCATCGTTGTGCCAGCGCTTTCGAGGCGCCGTCAAAGTCGTGCGCCTCTCGTCGTTCACAGTTTTTCATCCATAGTTGCTGGCAGTGCGCCTGGCATTCATGCGCAAGAGGTTCGCGACCCGGCTAAGGCTAATGATGAGGCGGGTAGCGGAATATTCGGATTTGCGCGTGGTGCTGTTGCTGGACTTTGTTTGCACGAGGTGCTGGAGCATATTGATCTGCAGAAGTTGCACCTGCAATCAGCACGTGATTTCGTCGTCCGGGTTCTAACCCGGCACGGCTTGCTGGAAAATACAGCGCACCCAGGGGATGTAGATCCGCCTGAAGATGTTTTGCAGAATCTTCAAGCGATCGCAGCCGCACGCTTACATGCCGATGGACCATCTGTCGCTGAGATTTGTAGTGCGGCACGGATTGCCGAGTGGAAGTTTACGATGCCTGTCCAGGCCCCTGATTTCATGAAGCTTGCGCGGCTATTTGCCGCGTCTGAATGCGGTGTAGCAAGTGGATATGCAGGTCGGTTGCAGCAACTTTCAACTCAGCGTTGCTCCGGTTTTTTGACCGGCTTTGCGGATTTGATCACGGAATCTGGTGGCCGCTATTGGATTGTCGATTGGAAATCTAACCATCTTGGCAATCAGGCGTCGGACTACGGGCAGCCTGAAATGTTGCAGGCAATGCACGCCCACGACTACGTTCTGCAATATCACCTGTATGTGCTTGCTTGGCACCGTTATCTACGCACACGACTTGCGGACTACGATTACGACACTCACTTTGGTGGCGTTAGCTATGTATTTATGCGCGGCGCCGTTGCCGGTGAAACGACAGGGATGTTCTTTGCCCGACCTCCGATTGAGCTGATCGCTGCAATGGATATTTGGGCAGGCGGAGGTGACCAATGAGCTCTGGTTCCGAGCAGATTACTGACTTGTCGATCTTGCATGGCGACCTCTTGTGCAGGATGGCAACAGGTGGCGATCACGAGTTGTTGCGACGCATGGTAACCACCCTTGGGTTGGCCCGAGATGAAGGTCACGTTTGTGTAGACCTTAAGGTCTGGGTAGCCGAAAAACTGACCGCTGATGATCTGCCCCGCCCATCGCTCGAGCAGCTCCGCAAGGAACTGTTGGCTACTGGCGTTGTAGGAGTCGGTGAAGGGCCGCTGATGCCTTTGGTATTAGATTCTAGTAGTCGCCTCTATACATTGCGTCACTTTCAGGCTGAGCAACGCATTGCCAGCTTTGTGTCGGAGCGACTGCAGCGTGAAATCACAATTAGCGCAGAGCAGCTGAATAGCACGTTGGCCGCTGTCGATCTACTTCCTGAGGAAGATGCAGCATCGCAAGACTGGCAGTTAGCTGCCGTTGTTGCAGGCTGTTCACGGGCACTTACAGTGATTTGTGGTGGCCCAGGAACTGGTAAGACTACAACTGTTGCCAAGCTCTTGTCGGCGCTGCTTCATGGCGATCCCAGTCTGCGTGTTGCGATTGCAGCCCCTACTGGCAAAGCGGCCGCTCGGTTGGGCGAGGCCCTTCAAGAGCGCTCTGCAACGCATCCCAGTCTTGCAGAACCACTTGCAAATTTAGATCCGCGCACGTTGCACCGCTTGCTTGGCTATCTACCAGCCAAAGATGCCTTTCGATATGGCGCTAGTAAGCGCCTGCCGTATGACGTCGTGGTCGTTGATGAAGTGTCGATGGTTGACCCGGCGATCTTTGCAGTGCTGTGTGACGCTTTGGCTGAGGATACCCGGCTTGTGCTTGTTGGCGACAAAGACCAACTCGCGGCGGTCGCAGCAGGTCAAGTTTTGGGAGATCTGTGCGAAGCAGCCAAGCCAGAGTTAGGACCTGGAGAGCAACTGGCAGGTTACATTAAGCAGGTAACTGGCATGGATTTGCCAGTGCAATCAGATGCGTCGTTAATCTCTAATGCGACCGTCGCACTGTGGACGAACTATCGGTTTGGTAGTCAGCCGGGCATTGGGGCCTTCGCGCAAGCATTGATGCGCCGCGATGCCAAGGTCGCAATGGCTTCGTTCTCGCTAGGGCATGATGACTTGGCGCTCACCGATAATGTGAGAGTCGGATTGTCTAAAATAGAACCCGAATTGCTGAAGCTCCTGGAGGCTGCGGCGAGTAACGATCCGGCTCGCGCTCTTGCCGCGGTCACTCATGCAAGGATCTTGACGGCGCAACGACTAGGGCCGACTGGCGCGGTCCAGTGGAACAGGCGAGTTGAAGAGCGTTTGATGGAACTAGGACATCGAACGGATGACGTTTATTACGTGGGGCGCCCGATCTTGATTACCAGCAACGACCAAGGCAACCGCATTTGGAATGGTGACCTCGGGGTTTGCGGACGCAATCATGATGGGGAAGCCGTTGTCTGGCTCATGGACCCAAATGGCAGCACTCGCGAACTCAATCCACGACGGCTACCAGCACATGAAACGGCCTGGGCGATGACTGTGCATAAGGCTCAGGGCAGTGAATTTGACCACGTGTTGTTGGCTTTGCCCGATCGAACTGGGCCGCTAAACAACGCATCGCTGATCTACACTGGAGTGACTCGTGCAAAAAGACGGGCTACGGTTTGCGCTAGTCGTGAGCTTTTAGAAGATGGGCTGGCCAGCTGGCCGGATCGGCGGTCTGGTTTGGCGGCAGCGCTTCGTTGAACAATCCTGTTCGAAGCTTGGGCTACTTGTCGCGGCCAAACCAAATGGTGTCTGTTAGTAACTCGCGCAGAACTGAAGTCGCATAGCCGCCTTTTGGTAGGTTGAAACTCAACTCAAGCCCGTTTTCGACCATCCTTGCTGCTGTTTCGCGGACAGGCATTCGGAGCGGCTTACGCTCGCCGCTAGCCAAGCCGAATGGCAAGTCATTGAACTCTTCTCCTGTCAGCCCTAGCTCTTGCAGGACACGCAACTCAATCTCTAGCGGCTCGCCAGTAGGAACGATCATTTCAGGCCCGGGCATGGGACCAGAAGGAGATAGCTCTAGCGCATCGGCGCGTAGCTGGTCTTCGTCTGGGTTCTCAACGACAAACGTCGCGCCGTTACGGTGTAAGGTTGCTAGGTCACCTGGCAGAATTTTGCCGATGCGGTCTAGTCGTGCTGCGATGACGCGATTGAATACCTCGCTCTGAACCGCTGACAACACGAGGCCAAAAACTCGGCGTGGCATCCTACGTGCAGCAGCGACGACATCGCCCCGCAAGATCTCTAGTCCTTTGCCAAGGTTGGCACCGCGTTTGCCGAAGCGCTGTTCGCCAAAATAGTTCGGGACTCCCACTCGCTCTAGTTCGGTGAGATTGCGCTGGGCGGTTTCAAGATCACCTTCGCGCGTGCCTCTCAGCACGATATGAAACCGATTGCCCTTCAAGTGGCCCAGTCGCAGTTTGTTGTTATGTCTCGATACGTTCAGTACTCGAAAGTAATCACTCTCAAGGTCTTCTGCTTCGCGCTCGTCGCCGAGATCCATGCTGACCCATTGCCGGCTGACTGATTTGGCATCTTTAAGTCCTGCAATGCCAAATGACTTCTGGTGGCGGCCTAGCTGGTGCCCCATCTCTCGAAGCATGTCGAGAGTGGCTATGCCACGTTTTTCGATCCACATCCAGACGTGTGATCCTTCGCCCGATGGTTCGTAAGCAGCAAGCTCTTCGACGACGAAGTCTTCTGGCTCAACCTTGTAGCGTCCTGAGAAAAAGCCGGCGTCACAACCGCGCGGCACGGGGCGCATTGGTTTCATTAAGCTTTCTTCGCCTTCGCCTTCGTCTTGGTTTTCGACTTAGCTTTTGCTTTCTTCTCGGCTTTGCTTGGCTTCGTTTCGACCGCCACAGCGCTCGCTGTCACCATCTTGCCGGCCGACGAGGTGGATCCAGCACCCTGAGTGGATGCCTCGCCCTTTTCATGGGAGGAGTCTTTTGCAGAATCCGAATTGCAGATTGCTACTGGATCTAGGCCTGTCGAATACGCCAGCAAGCGCGCCAATTCTTTGCGCATTTGTGATCGATCGATGATCCTGTCAATTTGCCCTTTCTCTAATAGGAATTCAGATCGCTGAAAGCCCTTTGGGAGGTCCTTCTTGATCGTTGTGGCAATGACGCGCGGTCCAGCAAAGCCGATCAATGCGCCAGGCTCTGCTACGACGAAATCACACACCGAGGAAAACGATGCGGTGACACCACCTGTGGTCGGGTGCGTCATGACTGAGATTGAGACGCCCCCAGCCTTATGTAGGCGCTGCAGTGCGCCGCAGGTCTTCGCCATTTGCATTAGTGAGATGGCGCCCTCGTGCATGCGTGCACCACCTGAGCAGGCGAACAGCACTACAGGCAAACCTTGCTCTGCAGCCATTTCACAAAGAAGCGCGATCTTCGTGCCGACCACCATTCCCATGGACCCCCCCATGAACTGGAAGTTCATGACGCCGAGTGCAACGGGGATGCCCTTAATGGTTGCCTTGCCGGTGACCATGGCGTCGCTCTCACTGGTCTTAGCGCGAGAAGCTTTCAGTTTCTCGCCGTAGGCAATGGTGTCGTTGAACTCGAGAACGTCCTCGGCGCCAAGATTGTGCCACATCTCCTCAAAGGAGCCTTCGTCAGCAGTTAGCTCAACGCGTTGGCGCGCCGGAAGAGTGAAGTGGTAATTGCAGGTCTGGCAGACGCGGTTGCGCTGCTCAAAATCCTTGCGAAAGAGCATAGCGCCGCAGGACTCGCACTTAATCCAGAGCCCACCGGGCATGTCCTTCTTCTTACCGAATCGGGTCCAAGCCATATTGTTCGATGCCATTCAAAAGTCAGCGGTCTAAAGTTGACCGCGGGAAGTCAGAAACGATACCTATTTGGCAACCACTCGACCAGCTTTCAGCTGCCCGTGGCACCGGTATCTTCGTTGTTTGTATCTCTCGTATTTTGAGCGATTTGCCGCAATTCTGCGATGCGTGAAGAGCGATCCTCATGGCCAAAAACGGCTGTCCCGGCGACAAATATGTTGGCACCAGCAGCGGCGCTCTCCGCAATTGTTGACGGTGAGATGCCGCCGTCCATGGAAATCTCGCCTTCAAACCCCATCGCGCGTAACTCCTGAACTTTGGAGCAAACGCTAGTCATGAACTTTTGGCCACCGAACCCGGCGAAAACACTCATGATCAAAATTAGGTCGAGGTCCTTGAGATATGGGCGCAGCTTCTCAGTCGGCGTGTCTGGCTGTAGCGATAGACCTGCCTTTTTGCCACGGCTGCGGATGTGCCGAAGCAATGCTCCGACATCGCCGTTTTGTTCGACCTCGATATGAAACGTCAGCAGATCCGAGCCAGCGTCTAAGAACGGGTCCGCATACTGCCAAGGATCATCAATCATCAAATGGACATCCAGCGGCTTTGACGCGCATCGATTGATTGCGTCTACGATGAATGGCCCAAAGGAGATGTTTGGCACGAAATTGCCATCCATGACGTCTAGGTGCAGCCAGTCGCACCCAGCCCGTTCCACGGATTGCACTTCCTCGCGAAGTTTTGTGAAGTCCGCCGCTAACAGGGATGGCGCAATTCGAACGGGATGCATGCTATCAGTATGCCGCCGCTGCTCCGCCACTGCGATGGTCAGCTACGCCGATCCGCGTTCCGTCGGGTAAGACTTCTGCCGCAAACACCTGGGCGATCCCGCGCCAGTTTTTGGAAATCTTGTGCCCCTTCTTTAAAAGGGCTTGCCGCACGTCCTTAGGTAATGCCAGATCTTCCCATTGCAGGAGGTCTGGACGCCATTGGTGATGGATTCGCGGTGCACGCAAGGCGCGCTCCAGAGGCATTTGGTGGTCAATGGCGTTGATCAGGACTTGCATGACGCCAGTAATGATGCGGCCACCTCCTGGGGCACCGATGACATAGCGCAACTTGCCATCTTTGCAGACAATGGTCGGCGTCATGGATGAAAGCATGCGTTTGCCGGGCTCAATCGCATTGGCCTTGCCGCCAACCAAGCCAAACTGGTTGGGAACACCCGGCTTGGCCGAGAAATCGTCCATCTCGTTGTTCCAGAAGAACCCGGCACCTTTGCAGACGCTGCACGATCCGAAAGTTGAGTTGATGGTCGTAGTGCAAGAGACGGCGCAACCATCCTTGTCGATGATGGAAAAGTGCGTTGTGTCGTCACTTTCCTTTGCGCCTGGAGGCAAGCCCGGCTTCACGGGGCTGACCTTTTCGAGGTCAATTTTGGACCCTAGTTGCTTGGCGTATTCGGTCGAGATCAACCCGGCAGTAGGAACCTTGTAGTAGTCCGGGTCCCCTAGCCATCGCGATCTATCGGCATAAGCCCGTCGCATGACCTCAGTAAGCAGGTGGATATAGTCACTGTTGCCATAGCCAATCTTGCGCAGGTCATACGGCGTCAGCATGTTCAGCATTTGCAGCATCGCGATGCCGCCTGATGAGGGTGGTCCCATGCTGATGACTTCGTAGCCGCGGTAGTTCACGCGAACTGGATCACGTTCGCGTGGTTCGTATGACTTCAAGTCCGCGCGGGAGACGAAGCCGCCACCAGCAGCCATATGCTTATGCATCAAATCTGCAGTCGCGCCATCGTAGAAGCCCTGTAGCCCTTTCGATGCGAAGCGCTGCATGGTCGCTGCTAAATCCTTTTGCACAAGTATGTCGCCCTGCTTGAGTGGCACATCGTCGGCAAAGAACACGTCGCGTGATGCTTCGAATCGCTGTAGTTGCGGCTGTTTTGCAGCGAGCGAGCGGGCCAGGAATGCATCGACTACAAAGCCTTCGCTTGCAAACCGAATGGCCGGCTCCGCCAGTTCGGGCAGTGACTTCGTGCCAAATTTTTGCAGGGCGTGCAGCAGTCCCGCAGGGCTGCCTGGAACACCTGCTGCAGTCACCCCGAATTGCACTTTGTCGGTGTCGACGCTGCCGTCTGGCTTCAAGTACATGTCGCGTGAGGCAGACTTGGGCGCACGCTCGCGAAAATCAATGGTTGCTACCGCGCCATTGGGCTGGCGGACTACCATGAATCCACCTCCGCCAAGATTTCCAGCCTGGGGGAAAGTAACCGCCAGGGTCAGGGCAACTGCGACTGCAGCATCTACTGCATTGCCACCTTTGCGGAGCACTTCAAGGCCGACTGCAGTCGCATGTGGCTCCTGGGTCACGACAACCCCGTGCTTTCCTTTGGCGCGCATGTCATTGCGCGGCCACTTCGTGTCTGGACCACGTCCGCCGATCAGGATGACTGCTGCAAGGAATACCGCAGCGGCCCCCAGTTTGGCCACCGCGCCCGACTTGGCGCGGAAAGTCATCATTTCGCGCCGTCCCCGCCGAGGTGCGTGCCGGCTTCCCCGCCGAGGCCTTCCCCTAGCTTGACTCCTTGGTCTTGTAGGTAGTCAATTACCCTTTGGAGTTCTTCTTCTTCACCTTCCAGTTCGAGGGCTATGAAGCCGCCGTCATCGGAAACTGAAGCACCGCGGATGTTCACCACGACATCGAAGGAGCGGTTGATCTGATACAGGAGTGGCTCACGGACGAGGTCCTGGGTGAACTCGAAATGGATATTCTTCTTAGTCTTCAAAGCGAAAATTAGTCCTAGGCTTAGGACGGCCCAGCAGCATAGCGACTAAGATCCAAACCGCGGCAGCATTCTCCGTATGAGCTGACGATTGCTTCTTGAACCCAGCAGACAGCGGGCTAACTTGCTGCCTCACGGTCGCGTAGCCAAGTGGTTAGGCAACGGATTGCAAATCCGTCTACGGCGGTTCGATTCCGCCCGCGACCTCACTTTTTCCCCTGATGCAGCATGTCAGGGATTTGCAGCTGCTTTTGAGCCTGCAATGATGCCCCCTCAGCGCTAGGCAAGTCCTTCAGAGGGTGTTGATTACGATGATTGCCGAGGTGTAGCGCGCGATCGCCACAGAGATGCACTGATCTCTATAAGGCCGGCATTAGCCGAGGCAGGCGGAAGCCAGCAGCCGTCATTGGCATGGTCAAATCCTGGTTTCGGAGTGTCTAGGACCAATCGCACGGCGAGGCTGCCTGCGAAATATGCACGATTGCCCAGACTTTTTGCTGCCAACAAACTGACTGCAAGGCCCACGGTGAGCCATCTAGTCAGTGGCTTTTCGCTCCTGCGGTATCCGGTGTGAGCAGAGTGTCGCAAGGTCGTCGATACGCTTTCCAATCGTATGTGCGTAAAAAACGTGCGGGGAGCGGGACTCGAACCCGCACGACCGTTCCCGGCCCGCGGCTTTTAAGGCCGCTGCGTCTGCCATTTCGCCACCCCCGCATCGAGGGACATATTCACAACACCATGAACAGCCGCACAGTTCCACCCTCAAGCCAGCAACTTACTGCTTGGCAGCAGCTACTAGAGTTTCTACGGCGCTGATTATGGCCTCTAAGCTAGGTGCTGGACCACCAAATCGGGCTGCATCAAGTTCGTTATGCAATTCACGAAGTTGCTGGATTCCTTCGGATTCTACTCCTCGAGCACGCAAGTCATTCCATATGCCTGGCGCAGCAAACGCTTGGCCACCACTAACACGAGTGATTACCCGCTCAAATGCATCCGCCGTGCTATCTGGTCCAGCATCTTGTGAAATTGCTAGACGTAGTTGCTGCACTGCGGCGTTTACTGAGCGCTCGTCGCGGCGTGTGCGGTTACGTCGCTGTAGCCATAAGCCAACTATCATCAAGATGATGAATGCCCATCGTATGAAAGTTCGAGAAGCGCCCTCATCTAGTTTTGCGGCATCTGCGTTGACCAGATCCTGAACATGATCTGCTAGCACCTCGCCCGCTGGTTGCGGCAAGACAATCACAGGCACGCTCGGTGTCGCAAGCGATTCGAAGACTCTTTTGGTCGGCGAAAATGCGATAAACGGAATCCCCGGCATCTCACGTAAGCCTGGACGTAATGCCAAAACATCTAGAACAAAGCAGCGTCCGTTTTCAGCTTGGCGTTCGACGACACCCTGCACGTGGAACCCTTCTATTTGCGGAGGTCTTAGTGCGGCGAAGCGATCGAGGTTGCCTTGCCCAGTAACTGTTACTTCCACTTGGAAGTCATCGCCGACATGAACTTGCGGGCCAGAGCTAGTCGCAGCTAGCTTGAAGTCCCCTACAGCGCCGTTCCACTCGGCAGGCCTGTCAGTCGGCAAGTCTAAGACTCGGATGTCCGTCGCTGCTGACAACGTCGACTGTTCGAGCCGGTCAACTGGTTCTCGACCGCGTAGTAGGTTCTCGCGAAACTCGTTTGCATACGCAAAACGAAGCCTGATAGGAGCAAGTTCTAGTTTGCCTGCGGAGAGCGGGATGCACCGTACTTGCAGTTGCACCTGCTGAAATATACGGCCAGCAAGATTGGTCGGAGGCATCCGTAAGCCATCGAAGATTCGGTCCCCAATTGCTATTCGCACACTCTCTGCATTTCTCGCTGCAGGCAGTATCGATGCTGTGTGACTAGGCGTTGAGCGCAACCAAGGAATCTGAATGTGTATCGGTACATCAACCTTTTGTCGGAACAGCGATACAGCGTGCGTGCTGAACCATGCATCGTCGTAGCCAATGGTGATCTCGATCTCAGCAGGTTGTGAGACATAGCATTCTTCTGCAGTGGCAATCCTTGCGAATATGCGTGACTCCTCTTGGCATGGAACCGCAGGCAAAAGAACAGAAAACAGCGCACTCGCTACGAGCAGCGAGGTTTGTCTTGTCGGATTTCTTGAGGGTTTAGCCATCACCAGTCGCGCCTATCTGCACGGTTGATTGGGCGCATGCGCTGCTGACGACTATTCAGTTTTTTGGCCTGCTGTTTACGGACGAGTTGTTGCAGCGCAGCAAGTTCTTTAGGCGTTAGTTCAGTCGCAGCGACTTCTGGGATGACAACTTCTGGCGGTTGTTGGTCGTCCTTGGGTTGCTCTGGTTCGGGTTTGGGAGAGCTTTCTTTCTTTGCCTCTGGTGGCTTCGCAGCGTCACGCGCTGTTGCGATGGCAGCCTTTCGATGCAATATAC
>CBFIIO010000071.1:0-13166 GCA_965662465.1 Planctomycetota bacterium
TCCTGTTTTTCTGCGGTCCTGACGAGGATGCCCTGCTTGGATTGCTCCGGCCGTTATTGCAGCGATCGGCATATGCGCGCGGCGCTCACTTTGTGAGGCTCACCGAGTTGGACAACGGTGAAATGAAACGCGAAAAGATTCCTGTCTAGTGAGCATTGGGGATCCCGCTTGCGGCTCCCCATGTGGGAATTCTAATTTGATTGATTCAACAGCTTGCGAAGCTCTTGGTGGATCGAACCGTTGCTGGCAACCACTGAATCTCCGAACAGCCAATCGTCGCCATCTGCATAGTCGGTGACGCTTCCGCCTGCTTCGCGAACAATGATTGCGCCTGCTGCCACATCATAGGGCGCAAGGTAGCGCTCCCAATAACCATCGAATTGTCCCGAGGCGACGAGGCATAAGTCTAATTCTGCTGAGCCAAGTCTGCGGAGGTCACGGCAGTGTGGCAGCACGCGGGCGATATTGGCGGAGTTGTCATCACGGCCAGCTTCGTTGCGGTTGTATGAGAACCCAGTTGCGAGCAGTGCATCCGAAAACTTGATGGTTGACGATACTGACAACGGTTGTTCGCTGCCATCTGCATAGCGTCGAACGGCCCCTCCACCAAGTGTCGCTACGAATGTTTCACCTAGCTCAGGTGCATGTACTACGCCAACTACAGGATCGCCTTGGAACGCAAGTGCTATGGCGACGCAATAGAAAGGCAATCCATGAACAAAGTTGGTGGTGCCATCTAATGGGTCGATGATCCATAGCCAGTCCGATTCATTGCTAGCCTTGCCCTGAGTGGTCAAGACGCCTTCTTCAGCTAGGATGCCATGATCGGGGAACGCCTCCTGTAGCCCGCCCACTACAATCAACTCCGCAGACCTGTCGGCCTCAGTGACCAACTCTCTAGGCTGACTTTTTGATTCGACGATCAGAGACGATTGTCGTCGCGTGCGTAATTCTTGTCCGGCTAACTTTGCGAGTCGCTCAGCCTCGATCACGTATGTCTTGTAGTCGAGATTCATTCGCTTTGCGGGATGCGTGAGAGTGCGAATACGATGGACTCTTGGATGCGCTTGAGCTCTTTGTTGACGCCGTTGCGGCTGCGGTCATAGTTCATCAGGATGGCGAACCAATGAGGCTCTCCGCCGGGCATTTCAACTAATCCTGACAGCGCGGAAGCACCACGTATCCAGCCAGTCTTCGCTCGCACGCGCCCAACTAGGTCGGTGTTTTGGAATCGTGAGGCTAGTGTGCCACTGCGCCCGGATACTGGCAGTGAATCGCGTAAGATCAAACCTTGCTCGCCGCCCATGCTTTGAAACATCGCTACAACCAACGCGCCAGGCGTCAGGCGGTTTTGTTTTGACAGGCCCGAGCCGTCGGCAATCACGATGTTGTTGGGCATCTTGCCAAGCATGACAGTGACCTGCTCGATTAGTGCCTTGCGGCCACCTTCGAGGCTACCATCGCTGTTCTTGATGGCCCCGAGGACTCGAGTGCATTGCTCTGCATCAAAGTTAGACGACTCTTCCAGCATGCGTCGTAGTGCAGGTGCTATGCCGCTTCGGTGACGATGAACGATGCCTTTGGTGACTTGTTTTGCAGATGGGGTAATGCGGATCCCATTCAATGCCAATTGGTGGAGCAACGTGTCCTTGTACCAGCGTTCCGGATCTTGCATGGACGTTCGGATCTGGACGCGGGGCGATTTTCGGTAGAACTTACCTCTGATCTTAATTTTGCCGCCTTGATCAATGGCTCCGTAGGTTGCTCCCTTTTTGCTGCTCACAAGGGGCACTTTGCCAGATAGCGAATAGCCTGCAGGTGGTGCGACCAGTTCTAGGGTGGCGTTGTTGCCGCCAGAGTTTTTTAGGCTGACAACAAAGGTGCCTTGCTGCATGGCGAAGCCACTGGTCGGGGCGCAGTAATATGCGTGCTGCTGATCTGTGGGCCACGTTGGCGGTCGAGTTGGGCCTGTAAATGAACCAGGTGCTAGGCGAACACCTCGGAGTTGCTCGATTCCGAGTGATCGCAATTTACAAGACACAGCAAACAGTACTTTGGCTGGGTCGCTTGCTGTCTCATTAATTAGGTTGGGGTCACCGCTTGCTTCAACGATCAGTTCGCCATCTTGCACGCGAAACGCAGTGACGAATTCAAAGTCTGATCCGAGGCCATCCAATACGGCTGCGGCAGTGAACACTTTCATATTGCTTGCAGGCGTGAATGCCTCCAAGGCGCGGTGTCGGTAAAGAACTTTGCCGTTCTTATCGCAGGCGACTACGCCGGTCCTTACGGAGCGAGCTTCAGCGTCGTCAACTGCACGCTTTATTGCAGAGATCTGTGCTGATGCGGGCGCTAGGCAGGCCACAGCGGCGACGAGCACAGGTAAGACACTCTGATGCATATGTAAACGGATACAGGATCTGTGAATCCATCGCTAGTGACTGATTCTTAAGCTCTGGTCATCTGGCCATCAGCTGTCAATCTTTAGGGCATCGTTGGCCGCCCCAACTGTCTTTGAAGCGAGTTAGTGTCCGATCTTTGTGGCGACGCGATTGCTGATCGTAATTCCGAGTGGATTGGATAGATCGAGCACTGCCGCTTGGCTGTGCAGTGTGGTGCCAACCAGTGCGGCGCTCTCCGGCACAGTTACTGTCCAAGTTGCTCGGCCAGCGGCATCAGCAAACTGGAAGAGCGTGTCGACAAAGGAGACTTCTAGCGTGCAGCCTGGTGCCCCCAGAGGCGTCAAATCGACGGATGTCTGCGCAAGGCCAACAACGTGAAAGGCAAAGCCATTTGCTCCAAGATTCGAGCCTTCGATCGCGTAGGTCATGCCGACATATGCTGATTCAAGTATTTGTGGCGAACCAACTCCTGCATTCGTTGCAGGCAGGCCTAGAGTTCGTCCACCACAGCCGCCAGTGAACACGGTTGTTGAAGCTCGAGGTCGTGTCGCTAGATCGATGTAATAATTGCCAGGCGAACTGCCATCTACGCCGCGAACAGCAAGTTGATAGATGCCGCTCTGGATGCGCACATCGATGGCTTGGTCCCATTCGTCTTGATCGCTTGCAAAGAATGGACCAGCGACGAGGCTTGGAGGGTTGGCAGCATCGAACAAATAGATGACGAGATCATCAGCAGGAGTGTTCGGATGTGTTCCGGTGCCGCTAGCACGAATGCGTAGCATCGTTGAGCTGAACGACAACAAGCGCCAAAAGTCCCAGTCACCGGTGTGTCCCGTCGATACTAGGCTGCCATTACAGCGCACCGGTAGGACCACGTTGGTGGCAATGCCGCCGCTGCGAGGATCATTGTTCTCAGGTCCCTCGTTAGAGATGAAGCCGTTAATGATTGTGCCAGGGGCTTCACAGCGAATGTCGACCACGTAGTCGCCGCTAGTTGCGGCGTTCGCCCCGGCGGTGACCGCTACAAAGTAGACACCTGCGGGCAAGCTCTTGGCGTCAAGCTCGGAGTAATAACCCCTGAAGATACCATCATCGTTGGCCCGCAACGGCCCGCCAGTAGCGTCAAGCAGGGTGATGACGGTATCACCAATTTGCCCCGTCAAGGTCGGGCCGGTCTGCACGCGCAGGTCAGAAGTTGCACCTAGGACGACTCTAAACCAGTCTTCATCAGTCGGCGACGACAGTGTAGCAATGGCTTCTTGTTGACAAGACAGCGCGGTCGCTCTGCTAATCGTCTGGTTCGGCTCTGGTGCTTCTGTGACCCGCTGTGCGAGGAGGGCAGAGCTTGTCGTAGCGAGAGCAGTGAGAGCAAAGATGCGCAGCATGAGCCTAATAGTGTAGCAGCCAGCAGCGTAGCTGGCGACAGCAACCGGAGAGGGAGTGCCGGTGCTCATTGCGGCGAGTTGCGTTCCGGCCCTTGGCATGGTCATGAACAAGCATTCACTCAGGCTGATCTTGTGGTCTTGGCCGGAGGGAGCGACTTGAGCCGAGCTGTACAGCAATATTGCCGTGCTCAATTGTCGCAAATTTTGAGTGAAACATGCCTGCTAAGTTTGCGGCAGTTCGTGCTGTTCTTGCAGTCAAGGTTCTCTAGTTAGCATTTGGCCGCGCAATTAGGGCGCTGGCGATTGGTGAAGCAGTAATGTTGGCGGTGAATTTATGGCTTTCCGTTGTTTGCAGCGGCAACCATTGCTTGCTCGTGACGAGGCCCTGAGACAGACTGCATAGCGCCACAGGCGCTGTGTCCGTGAATGCGTATAGATGCAATGATTAAAGCAGTTTGCGTCTCAGGTCTGCTGTTGTGGGTGCGAGCTCTCGATCAACTCTCAACACCGACTTATGGGCAGGTGCTAGTCAGACAATGAAAATTGCCATCAATGGAATGGGCCGTATGGGCCGTCTCTTCTTGCGTGCAGCTCTCAACAGTGGACTTGAGGTTGTCTGTTGCAATGAGCCCATGGGCGATGGAGAGGGCCTAGCGCTTGGAGTTGAGTTTGACTCGGTGCAACGGCGCTACCAAAAGGCCGTGCGCTTTGAAGATGGTCACATATTGGTCGGGGATCATCCGGTCCGGTTTTCTCAGGCGTCGAAAATAGAGGATTTGCCGTGGCAAGATCTGGGCATTGATCTAGTGGTTGAGTGCAGCGGTCGGTTGCGCCGCCGAAGCGATTGCCTGCCACATCTAGAGCACTTTGCAAAGAAGGTGCTTGTCTCTAATCCAGTCGTAGGCGCGCCTAACTTGGTCTTTGGTGTGAATCATCGAAGCATTGAGATCGCGGACCACGAAATCATTACAGCCGCATCTTGCACGACAAATTGTCTGTCGCCAATTGTGCGCGTGCTGCACGACAAGATTGGCATTGCTCGTGGAGCAGTCACAACTTTGCACGATCCGACGAACACGCAGGTCGTGGTTGATCGCCCCCATAAAGATGCTCGGCGTGCACGTTCGGCATTGGTCAATCTTGTCCCCACCTCAACGAACTCAGCGACGGCGGTTACCGAAATCATTCCCGAGTTGAAGGGGCGCCTCGATAGCATTGCGGTTCGTGTGCCGGTGCTAAATGCATCAATCGTCGATTGTGCTTTTTCGATGGAACGCGATACGGACGTTGAGGAAGTGAATGGCGTTTTGGCGCAGGCTGCTGTGGGCGAAATGCGCGACATATTGGGTTTCGAAACTAGGCCGTTAGTTAGCTCTGACTATGCCAACGACCCCCGGAGCGGAATCGTTGATGCGCTCAGCACCCGCTGTATTGATCGCCGTCTCGTCAAAT
Source organism: Planctomycetota bacterium (assembly GCA_965662465.1). Lineage (GTDB taxonomy): Bacteria > Planctomycetota > UBA1135 > UBA1135 > UBA2386. The sequence continues at coordinate 5,243 of CBFIIO010000071.1, forward strand.
TGCTTGCCTGGTACGACAACGAGTGGGGCTATGTCAATCGCATGGTAGATCTAGCTCGCTGCGTGCAGAGCAGTATGTGATGAATCAGACTGCAAGCTTTCGTAGCTACCTGCTGGTGACCGTCTGTTACTGGGCGTTCACGATCAGCGATGGAGCCTTGCGTATGTTGGTGCTGTTGCACTTGCATGCACAGGGGCAGACTGCCTGGGCGCTAGCGTTGCTGCTGGTGCCATACGAGGTCGCAGGTGTCGTCACGAATCTGATCGGCGGATTTCTTGGCGCTCGTTTTGGCTTGAAGTTGCCGTTGATACTAGGACTTGCATTGCAAGCTATCGCATGTGGCCTTCTGGCGGTGGATGCGGCGATGCTGACTATTGCCTATGTAATGATGACGCAAGTGTTGTCGGGTATCGCAAAAGATCTGACGAAGACTAGCGCCAAGGCATATGTGCGAGCTCTCATGCCCGAGGATCGAAGCTCTGCACTATTCCGGTTGGTCGCCATTATGACGGGCAGCAAGAACACGATGAAAGGGTTGGGGTTCTTTGCTGGCGGGGCGATGCTTTCTTGGTGTGGATTTGCTCACACCAATTTAGGCCTAGCTCTGCTGCTTATCTTAAGCGTTGGCTTGACCTGGTCGCTTGTGCCACGAGTTGCAGGACGTCCAACAGTGAGGCTCCGCTCGGTGTTTCAGCAAGATCGCGTCATGCTGTGGCTATGCGTTGCGCGTGCATTTTTGTTTGGATCGCGCGATGCGTGGTTCGCGGTCGCGTTGCCGCTTTACTTGATTGCCTATGGATGGTCGTCGTGGCAGGTCGGTGCTTTTCTAGCAATTTGGGTGATCGTCTATGGAGTTGTTCAGGCAAGTGCTCCCAGCATGATGAAATCAAAGGACGCCAAGGCTTCGGTTTCTCATGTCTTGAAGTTCACGGGGTTGCTGGCCTTACCGCTATTGGTCACGGGCGGATTTGTATACGCCAGTGTGCAGCCGATCTTCAGCTTGATGCTAGGACTTTGCGTGTATGGCGGTGTGTTTGCTGTGACTAGTAGCCTGCATAGTTGGCTAGCCGTCGCGCTGCATGATGACGAACGAACGGCCGAGCGAGTCGGATTTTACTATTCTGCAAATGCTGTTGGCCGACTATCTGGGACGCTTGTGTCTGGCGGTTTGTATGCGTTAGCACCTAGCCCTGCAATTGGGCTAACCAGTTGCCTGCTTGCATCAGTTTTGGCCGTCGCGCTCGCCTGTATGGGGACGATGTTGCTCAGGCGCGAACAAATGCGCGCCTGACGGCTATCCCGATTGGCTGACTAGCTTTTGCAGTAAGTCGTAAGGCAGATTGCCGCCACAAGCGATGATTGCTGCCCGGCGGCCGCGTAATTCGGTGTCTGCTCGGCATGCCGCGATTGCAGTTCCTACGGCGCCTTCGACCAGTTGGTGTTGCAGCAGCAGGGCGTCTCGCATCGCTGATTCAATGGCCGACTCCTCGACATCTATGAAGCGATCAACGAGGTCTCTGCAGAGTGGGAAGGTAATGGCTCCCGGTTCGACGCCCCCAGCTGTGCTGTCTGACCATGTTGGGCCGCACGGCACGTCGATGATAGCCCCTTGTCTGACACACTCGGCCATTGCTGGTGACGCAATTGGTGAGCAAGCTACGAATTCGATTTTAGGTGAGATGCTTTTTGCGTAAGCGGCCATGCCACTAATCAATCCGCCTCCCCCAAGGGCGACGTAAACGACTTCTACTTCTGGCCAATCCGCTAGTAACTCGTGGGCAGTTGTGCCCTGACCTGCGATTACAGTCAAATCGTTGTATGGCGAAACATACTGCTGCCCGGTGTTGTTTGCGATTTGGCGTGCGTGTTGTTCCGTGACAACGCAATCATCTCCGTAGACTTCTACGGTGGTTCCATAGCGGCGAATCGCCTCTTGCTTTAGCGATGGTGTGCTAGAGGGCACAAACACCGAGGCTTTGATGTTGAGCTGCTGTGCGGCTCTGGCAAGGCCAAGGCCGTGGTTGCCTGAAGATGCAGCGACGACACCTGCCCCTCGTTGTTGATCCGTGAGGCTGTGAAGTGCGTTGCTGGCGCCACGGAGTTTGAACGAGCCAGTATGCTGGACATTCTCAAGCTTCCAGCGGACATCTGCTGATAGCTCGTCACTAAGCCATGGACATGGCACGAGCGGTGTGTGCAGCAAACTACCGCGCAAGCGTTGCTCTGCTGCTTTGACAGCCGCAGCAATCGCTGATGAGCTACTAGCTGGCTCTTGATCAGCCACCAATTTTATCCGCGGCAACCTGCTTGCTGGTAGCAAGTGAAACACCGCTCGATTCAAAGGTGACTCTCGCGCCCTTTGGCAAACGAATCTTAGCGCCGCACCATTCTACGTCTGTCATCTTGTTGCTTCGACAAGTCACCTTGTCTCCGTCTCGTTCAACCCGGCTGTCCCCTGGTGTGAGGCTTGCCGCAGTCGGTTGCTGTGGCGGCGATAGGAACAATGTGACCCGATGGTCCGGCTTGATGATGGTTGTGCCAAACGCATGGCGCCAAATGATGTCTGAGCCACCAAAGTTTGTCATCGTTGCGCGCCCCCCATACCAACTTGGCTCATTGATACGGCGGATCTCCAGAAGCGGTGGACGCATCATGTCGGCAGGCGCCGGCATACCCAGCATTCCCAGTAGGCCAGAGAAGCCATCCCCATTCGATGAATCCTCTAGCTCGACCGATGAACCGTCCGGCAAGCTGAATCGGTTGGTGCGCCCCGCACTACTAAGTCGTAGCCAACTCAATTGCGTAAACGTTAGGTGCACCTGTTGCTCATCGAGGTTGTTGACCTTCATCTTGGTCAAGCCACGGGATTGCACTCGGGTTGAGTCATGCAGTAGCAGTTCAAATGAGCCAGCGCTGCGAGTTTCTACTTCGCCAGCAATTGGCAGCGACGCAAACTTGTCGTGGACAAGAATAGGTTCGAACGGTTCGAGTTCAGAGCCTCGATGCCAGATGCGTCCACTTTGACTGATCAGTAGTCCAACATCGATTGCGTAAGGGAGCGGCCTTTTCGCCTCTGCACGGATCCAAGATGGCCAGCCAGTTGGGGCAGGTTCGGCAGGTGCGAGCGGTAAGGTGAATGCGTCGCTTTGATTTCCGCCAATTGGCGACGCGCCAGTCAGTGGGTTGATCGGTAGCGGGTAGTTGCCGTATCCAGGTAGGCTTGAGGGGAAGCCAGGAAACCCCGGAGCTTTTGGAGTCGTAGGGACTGACCAAATAGATGAGAACTTCCCTTGGCCACTGAAAGGAGAGCCTTGCGTGTCAAACCCCAATTGTGGCTGACCAAATGTGCCTTGCGAAGTTGGCATTTTTGGAAACTGGCTCGGTGCGTAGCCGTTGTATTGGCCGCCCATTTGGCCCCCAAGTCGGCCTCCAAACTGCGAGAATCCAGGCGGCTGTGTTAGCCCAGGATTTCGGCCGCCGAACTGCTGCAATGTTGTTGCACCAGCCGTTAGCCAGCTCGGCGTAATCACAATCGCGAGCATTACCAGCAGTGTCAGTGCTGCTCTAGCGTGGCAATGTTGGTTCATTTTGATCGAACTCATAGTTCCCTCATCGGCAGGAAGAACGACTCATACAAAACAAGAAAGTCATGTGACGGGTCTCACTCTCTGCAACCGCCATGGCAAGGGGCACATCGAGGAATTTGCGACGTTGCATTGCTGCCATTCTACCGAACTTATTGGTCAAAACGAGGAGGGCGCTCCCAGTGCCGAGTCGTAATCGCCACAAATGGTCGAATGTCAGCGGTTTGGCGGCGCGCAGAACGTCTTAATCTCGTTCTCGCTTCTGGGTAGCAGAATGCTCCCGTCGTCGCCATTACAGCCTACACATGCGGTAATCGATCGAGAATGAGGTCTCATGCTTACGATGACCATCAAGAGACTGGGTGATACCGCCGTGCTGCCTAGTTTGCCTCCTGGGCGCGTCCACAATCAGTCTGGTTGTGTTCGTGGCTAAGAATGCAAGCCGCTGTGTTGAGTTTGGGCCGCTCTTGGCGCCTAGTTAAAGCTGCCGGTTGTGTCGTCAGGAGTTCTTATCGATGGGGTCATCGTCGATTGGATATTGAGGGCCACGGAACGGCGCTGATTGGTCGCCTTCGTGATCACCTAGCGGCGGGCTGATGTCGTTCTTGCCAAGCTTGCCGAAGAAGCCTTGGAACTCAATTTCAAACTCGGTGCGACTCGTATCGCTGAGGGAAACAAGTTTGGCGAATCGGTCGAGCAGTCTTTGGCGTAGCCGTTGGCTTGCTGCGAGATGGTTTTGGCCGTCGGCACAGTAAAATTGTGATGTGACTGAGATGCGCTTTTGCGACAGCAGTCTGACGGTTACGCGCAGTCGAGTGATTTCCGGCAATGCTTCGCCTGCTGTGCGCAGCCCGGACTCGATCGCTTCTCTTGCGATTCTGAGAGGTCCGGCCGGAGTGTCGCAAACGACCCAGTTGCTCGGCACTTCGCGTTGCCTGCGTCGAACTAGCCAAGAAAAGTTCCACAGCAGTAGACCGACACTGGTCAGGAACGCAATCCACGCAATTGGCGTTTGTAGCGGCAGGACCATTGCGCGATTGCTGTCGGCAATTTGCGCGCTTTCGGCACCAAGGTCTCGACCTAAAATGCTGGGTTGCAGGAACGTCGCAAGCCATATAGCTGCTGCGATGTTGGCAACCGTCAGATTGATTACCAATAGCATGCGTTCGGACCATCGTCGCTTGGCAGCCATTGGCAATATTTCTTCTACCTTGGCGTGAAGTAGCGATCGATGAAGCCGGTGTCGATGTCCCCGGTGCAAAAATCAGAATGCTCAAGGATTCGCAAAAACAGCGGCGCAGTTGTCTTGATGCCTTCCATTTGAAGTTCACTCAAGGCGCGTCGAGCCACTTCGATGGCCTGCTTGCGGGTCCTGCGATGAATGATCAGCTTGCCAACCATCGAGTCGTAATGAGGTGGCACCGTGTAGCCTTGGTAGACATGGCTATCCCAGCGCACTCCCGGGCCAGAAGGTGGCACAAATGTGCTGATGTTTCCCGGGGATGGTTTGAAGTTTTGGTCGGGGTCTTCTGCGTTGATGCGGAACTCAATTGCGTGTCCACGCATCTCGATATCATCCTGAGTTATCGATAGCGGTTGCCCGTCGGCAATCAGGATCATCTCGCGGATCAGGTCGGTGTCGGTTACCGACTCGGTCACGGGATGCTCAACCTGAATGCGGGTGTTGATTTCGATGAAGTAAAAGTTGTTGTCCTTATCTAGCAAGAACTCAACGGTTCCCGCCGAGTAGTAGTTGGCAACCTTCGCTAGGCGTATAGCTGCCTCCCCCATTGCTTTGCGGGTTTCTTCGTCGAGCACCGAGCACGGGCTTTCTTCTAGTAGCTTTTGGTGGCGGCGCTGCAACGAACAGTCGCGCTCTCCGAGGTGCACGACATTGCCATGAATGTCGGCCAGGATCTGGATTTCGACATGCCGCGGCTTGTCGACGTATTTCTCGATGTAGACCGTTGAGTTCCCGAAGCAGGCTTCTGCTTCTTGTCGGGCTTGATGGAAACCTGTTACGAGGCTTGGGTCGTTATGCGCAACTCGCATACCGCGACCGCCACCACCAGCGGCGGCCTTGATTAGTACAGGGTAGCCAATTTCGCGCGCTATCTGGAGGGCGTCCTGCTCGTCCTTGACTGGACCATCCGAGCCTGGCACACAAGGCACATCGGCGCGCTTGGCTAGTTCTTTAGCTTCGACTTTGTCGCCACACTGGGTGATTGCCTCAGCCGATGGCCCAATGAACTTGATGTTGCAGCTAGAGCAGATCTCAGCGAAATGTGCATTTTCGGAGAGGAAGCCGTAGCCGGGGTGAATCGCCTCGACGTCGGCTATCTCAGCAGCAGCAATGATGGCTGGAATGTTTAGATAGCTGTCAGCGCTAGCAGCGGGACCGATACAGATCGTTTCGTCTGCATAGCGAAGGTGAAGGCTGTCACGATCGGCCTCGCTGTAGACGGCTACGGTCTCGATGCCGAGGTCCTTACATGCGCGGAGAATACGTAGCGCTATTTCGCCTCGGTTGGCGATTAGGATGCGGTGGAACATCGGTGATTTCAGCGGATGAGGAACATAGGCTGGCCGTATTCAACTGGCTCACCGTTTTTGACGAGAATCTCAAGGATCTCGAACGACTGTTCGGCCTTGATTTCATTCATCACCTTCATCGCCTCAATGATGCAAAGCGTTGTGTCGGCGGTGACATGATCTCCAACCTTGCAGAATACTTCTGCGTCTGGTGATGCAGCAGCGTAGTAGGTGCCGAGCATGGGTGATTTGAATACTTCGCCCTGCGGCTCTGCAGGCGCTGCTGCAGGCGTGTTGGCAGTCGATGCTTCTGCTGCTATCGCAGGGCTTGCCATTTGCATTGCGGGTGCAGCATAGGTCACCGCTTGAGGTTCGTTGCGGCGAACGCGCCAACGGGCCCCCGCCTCGTCTAATTCGACTTCCACGACGTCCTTCGAGATCATCATGTCGACGAGTCGTTCGAGTTGCTCAAGGCGTGCGTCACCCGCTGATTTGCTGGGCTTCTTATTGGCAGTCTTTCGACTGACCGCCTTCTTGGCAGGAACCTTCTTGCTAGGTGTCTTTTTACTAGGTGTCTTTTTACCTGTTGCCTTTTTGGCTGCTGTCCTGGGTTTTGCAGTAGCCCTTTTGGCAGCAGATTTCTTAGGGGTCGTAGACTTCTTTGTCGGGGAGCGCTTCGCAGCCATCGATTGTGTTGATCGGGGTAGGTAGATCCAGCCTGAAGAGTGAAAGCAAACCTCTTCGGGCGACCGGAATCTAGGAAGTTATGTCGGTTCGTGCATCCAGATCGTCTTGTTTGGTGCTGGTTGTCTCGGATCCTTCAGGATTTAGCACTGTCTGCAGCTGCAAAGATGGTTTCAGAATCTGGGTTGAGCACGAGTTAACTGTCTGGTGGTGACCTTTTGCGATGGGATGTCTCGGCTTAGAGATCGCAATCCCCCTAGCTCTCTAATTGCGCTAGCCGGGCAGGATTGGGGCGCATTTTCGGGCAGATTGATCTTCTGTCTTTGGTGATTTGTCACCTCGACCAACTGAGAACTGCGTCGAGGGCGGCTTCCGGTAGTTCGCGGCTACGAAATCTGTGCTGGTAACTTCCCGTCGGCAGACCCGTAATCTTGCCCAGGATGCCATCTGACAGACTTTTGGCTGCGGTGTAGCCTGATTTTGGGTTGCGGAGTGCTACATGGCCTCTGCGATTTGCAGGGCATTGAGAGCGGCACCTTTTTTAAGCTGATCGCCAACCAGCCAAAAAGTCAGCCCTGGGTCAAATACGCGAGCTAGGCGAATGCGGCCGACCCCGATTTCGTCTCGACCTTCGTAGTTGCATGGCATTGGGTATCGCATGGTGTTGGGATGATCGACAAGTTCTAAGCCAGGCGAACACGCAAATAACGCCCGAGCATCCGTGACCGACAACTTGCGTTCGAGCTGCACCGATACGGATTCGCTATGGCATCTCGCCACTGGAACGCGCACGCAGGTCGCATCTAGCTTGAGGTTCGGCAGTTCAAGAATCTTCCGGACCTCGAACAACATCTTGTCTTCTTCGCGGGTGAAGCCAGCTGCCGTGAAGTCGTCCACTTGCGGAAAGACATTGAATGCCAATGGCTGCCTCAAAGCATCTGGCGGGGCTTGGTCTTTGCCATCGAGGGCCGCCCGAGTCGAGCTGTAGAGCTCATTCATCGCACGCTGACCAGCGCCGGAGGCTGCTTGGTATGTAGACACCATCACTGAGTGCAGGCCAGACTTTTGACGCAGCGGTTCGAGCGCGATTACGAGGATGATTGTCGAGCAGTTAGGGTTTGCAA
>CBFIIO010000072.1:0-12660 GCA_965662465.1 Planctomycetota bacterium
GCATATACCTTCCTGCGGCAGCAGGGCCATGCGGTTGGCAAGTCGCTAGTCGAGCAAGAATTGCTTTCCGAGGCAGGCCGCGTCATTGCGCAGGCGGAAGCGGCCGGCAAAGAGATCCTCCTGCCTGTCGATCACGTCTGTGCCTCAGAATTTGCGGCAGATGCAGAGGTCTCCATCCACGAGGGCAATATCCCTGATGGCTTGATGGGCCTCGATATCGGCCCGCAGTCCATGCAAAATTATGTGGCAGCGCTCAATGGCGCACGCACCGTGATTTGGAATGGACCGATGGGCGTGTTTGAGATGGACGCGTTTTGCAAGGGCACGGAAGGGGTTGCGCATGCAGTAGCGGCAGCTACGAAAGCCGGCGCTTTCACCGTTGTTGGCGGTGGCGACTCCGTAGCAGCGGCAGTGAAGCTAGGCATCACTGACAAGCTCAGTCATGTTTCAACGGGTGGCGGCGCCAGCCTGGAGCTGCTGGAAGGCAAAACACTACCCGGGGTTGCAGCGCTCGAAAAATGATCGAGCGTCAACGTCTGCGCTTTAGTAGCGCAGGCTGTGTTCGAAGTGGTTCACCCGTGCGATCGCATCATAGAAATCGTTTTCAATGAAGTGCGGCTCGACCTGAAACTCACCGTCCTTGCCTGCTTTGCCGGTTTTAACCAGGATCGTGCCGAGCTCTGCTCGCTGCCCCGCGAGCACATCCGCAGTCGTATGGCCAATCATCCAGCTGCGCTGAAGATTTAGATCGAACTCTTGTTGCGCCATTTTGTAGATGCCTGGGCCGGGCTTGCGGAACACGCTGTCCTTCTTGAAGCGACCCTTTCCCTTCGGGTGGTAGGGGCATGAGTAAATCTTCGTGATGGGGATTTGCTCTGCTTGCATCGCCTGCAGGAAAGCCTCGCAGAACTTTGTAAACTCGCGTTCGCGATATTGCCCAAAGGCAATGTCTTGTCGGCTTGTGGCAACAAACAGGCGGAATTGGTTCTGGTCGACTCGTCCCAGAGCTTTGATTGCTCGATCGATAAACGGCACGGAGCCGTCAGCATTGAGGCGAGCTTGGTCTACAAGGACGCCATCGAGTTCGAAGAAGAGGCCCTGTTTATCGGGGATCTTGGCCATTGTGCTTTCTGGAGGTTCTGGTTGAGTGAGGGTTGTCGGGGTCGCCCCCGGCTGCCCTTGGCATCGACACTTTTTTCATGCTCCTTAAAAGGCCGGTAAAAACACCCGGATTGTTGACGGTGGCGATCGCCCTAACCTGTGCATAATGGTGGGCGATGCGAACGCGTGTAATGAACCTGTTGCTGTTGGCCTTGGTTCTGTCATGTGGATTGTCGGCTCAGCGCGGCGATCGACCGGGCCAGCAGCAGACAATGCTGCCTGACAGCGTCCAGGTTCCTCCTGCAACAGTACTTACTGCAGGTGAAGAGCTTTTGACTTTTGCTGTGCCAGCAGGCTTCGAGGTGCAATTGTTTGCTGCCGAGCCGCTGGTTCAAGATCCGGTGGTGGCCACGTTCGATGCCGTTGGTCGACTCTGGGTGGCCGAGTTTCGCAACTACATGCTCGATGTGGACGCAACCGATGAGGGAGATGCGACCGGCAGGATCATGATCCTGCATGATGATGATCAGGATGGGCACGCCGATCGCTCGACAGTCTTTTGCGATCAGCTAGTTTTGCCGCGAGCCGTCTTACCACTACGTGGTGGCGCTTTAGTGATCACGCCACCGCACCTTTATTGGATGCCAGATGCAGACGGCGACCTAGTTGCTGATGGTCGAGAGCTAATCATGAGTGGCTTCGAAGCCGGGACCGGTAACCCCGAGCACTCAGGCAATGGGCTGACCTGGGGCTTTGACCACCGAATCCACCTGTGTAACGACAAGCGATTGCTGCGTCGTATCGACGGCGGATTTGCAATTGAGCAGGGAGCTGGCGGTGGGCAGTGGGGTCTTTGTCTAGATGACCGCGGGCGTTTTTATTTCAATTACAACTCGGACTGGCTGCGTTGCGATCTGGTTCCGAATCATTACGGAGTTCGTGCTAGAGCGGTTGGTGGCCTGCCATCGCTCAACCACCGGGTTGTGAAGGACGCTGGTGTTTGGCCCATTCGTATTACCCCGGGGGTCAATCGTGGCTACCAAAAAGGCGTCTTGAAAGACTGGCGCCTCGCCCAGCGAACGGGTGTTTGTTCCCCGTTGATCTATCGTGGCGACCTGTTGCCTTTCAATGGTGATGCATTCATCTGCGAGCCATGCGGCAACGTTGTTCGTCGGGTCGTATTGACAGATCAGGACGGTGCGATGACTGGCGTGAATGCATACGCGCAAGAGCAGCGGGAATTCCTCGCATCTACTGACGAGCGCTTTCGGCCGGTCAATCTGACCAATGGTCCTGATGGCGCGCTCTACGTGGTCGACATGTATCGCGGGGTGATTCAGCACCGTAATTACGTCACCTCATTTCTGCGTCATCAAATCAAGAAGCGCAAGCTTGAGGATGCAGTCCACAAGGGACGCATTTGGCGGATCGTGCCCAGTGGTAGCCAGCAATATGAGCCTATGCCGAATCTTGCGGCTGCCGACGTAGCACCACTGGTGGCCGCCTTAGCGCATGCCAGCGGCACCGTCAGAGACCTAGCACTTCGTCAAATTGTACAACGTCGTCTTCGCCAAGCAGCAGGCCCTATTAAGCAGCTGCTTCGCACTTCAGGTCTCCCCGCAGTACGGATTGCCGCGCTCTCTGCTCTTAGCGGCATAGATGCGCTTGGCAGCACGGAATTACGTCGATGGGTGCGTGATAAAGATGTTGGAACCGCTGCCTTTGCACTTCAGCATGCCGGGCCTATTTTGGCCCAAGGAGACCGACACCTGTGGGCGGTGATCCAGAGCTTTGATACCAATACGCCCAAGTCAATTCTTTGGCATGCTGCCTTGGCAATTGGTGATGCGCTAGAGCAAGAGCTGCCTGATCGCACCTACAACTTGGCCTTAACGGTTTTGGCTGAAATGCTCCTAAGGACTCCCGGCGACAGCATGCTTCGCGGTGCTGTTGCGACCGCTGCTCATCGGCACATTGCAGATGTTCTGGAGATACTGGCGGCCCATCAGCTCACTCCGGCCACGGCAACAAAGATGCTCCGAGCAGTTGTTGTGGATCTTTCCCAGCGGGCCATGAAGGGTCGTGATGCAGAGTCGCAATGCAACTTGCTGGACTTGGCCTACAAGACTGAGTCGCTGACAATGAAGCGGGCGATCCTTGATGGGGCAGTGCGTGCATTGCCGCGAGCTGGGCGCCGGGCTGGATGGCTAGTGTTTGGTGCGGCGCCAGATGCGCTGGTGTCACTGTCGCAGGATGCTGATCAGGCCGTGCGCAGTTCTGCTCAGCAGCTGTTGGGCGCAGTCCGTATCGGTGGGGCGGCTATTCCCGGCGCCGTGGTGAATTTAAGCGATCTAGAAAAAGATCGCGTTGCGGCTGGAGAAAAATTGTTCCGGGGCGCCTGCGCGGCGTGTCATCAGCTAGATGGCGGCGGCCAGCGCGGATTGGCGCCACCGCTGCGTGACTCAGAATGGGTGACGGGCCCAAAGGGTCGATTGATCCGGATTGCCCTGCACGGGCTCCGGGGGCCGATTGAGCTCGACGGCAAGACATGGGATCTAGAAATGCCAGGACAGAGTCATCTGTCTGACGACGAGCTAGCCAAGGTCTTCAGTTACTTGCGTAGAGCCTTTGGTCATCAGGCCTCATGCATCGACAAAGACGAGGTTGCGAGGGTCCGTAAGGCTACGAAAAAGCGACCTTCCGCGTGGACAGCCAAGGAACTGCTGAAAACTAAGTGAGTTGCGCGCTACCGTGCTGGCATGAGTTCGTTTGATCCAACCAAGGAAGATCGTTTTACGTTTGGCCTGTGGACCGTCGGTAATCCAGGCCGCGACCCATTTGGTGAGGCTGTGCGTCCAACCATGGACCCCAACCACATCGTTCGCAAACTAGCGGAGTGTGGGGCGCATGGTGTCAATCTGCACGACAACGACCTAGTGCCATTTGGCGCATCTGCGAAAGAGCACGATCGCATCGTTAGTCAGTTCAAGCAGACGTTGGCAGACACTGGCATGACGGTGCCGATGGCAACCACTAATCTATTCACTCACCCAGTCTTCAAAGACGGTGCGTTTACTAGCAACGACCCAAAGGTTCGTGCCTTCGCGTTGCAGAAAACGATGCGCGCGATGGACCTTGGCGCCGATCTCGGCGCGAAGCTCTATGTGTTCTGGGGCGGCCGAGAAGGCACCGAAGCAGATGCGTGTCGCGACCCACGCACCGCCTGGGCGCGCATGCGCGAGGCGATCGAGTTTCTGTGCGAATACTCGAAGGATAATGGCTACGGCATGAAGTTCGCTCTCGAGGCGAAGCCTAACGAGCCTCGCTCGGAGATCTACCTGCCTACTACTGGGCACATGTTGCACTTCATCTCGACCCTTCAGAACGAAGCGATGGTCGGTGTAAACCCGGAAGTTGCACACGAGGTGATGGCTGGACTTTCGTTTGCTCATGGCGTCGCGCAAGCCATGGCGTGCGACAAGCTCTTCCACATTGATCTCAATGGCCAAAAGATGGGTCGCTATGACCAAGATTTGCGGTTTGGCGCGGAAGACATCAAGGGTGCGTTTTTGCTAGTCCGCCTCCTCGAGGGCACCCTCGGTGGTGGACGTTATGATGGACCGCTGCACTTCGATGCACATGCCTATCGAACCGAGGACGAGGATGGCGTCTGGGACTTCGCCCGGGGCTGCATGCGCACCTACAAGATCCTGCATGCCAAGGCGCTAGCCTTTGACGCCGACCCGGAAGTTAAAGACATCATCGCGGATCAGTGCGATGCAGCCATTGATCCATTGCTGACTAAGGGTTACTCGACGGCATCGGCAAGCAGCCTCAAGGCCATGGCGATCGATGTAGATACTGTGGCCAAACAAGGCCTTCGCTACGAACGTCTCGACCAGTTGCTGGTAGAGCACCTGATGGGCGTTCGCGGCTAGAGCAAGGCGACGGTCGCACGCATCCCGATAGGGGAGTTTACAAAGCCACGGATCGAGAGGCACTCATGACGAGCAAGGCGCGTTCCCTGTATCTGGGACTTGACGTTGGCACACAAGGGGTCAAAGCGTTGCTTGTTGATGGCGATTGCGGTGACGTCATCGCTCGCAGCAGTGTGCCACTCACACTCATTGATAGCTTGCCGGTCGGCCACATGGAGCAGAACCCGCAAGACTGGCTGGATGCCATTGTATTGGCGACGAAGTGCGTCCTGGCAGAAGTGGACGTTGCCAATATTGCTGGCATTGGAGTTTCTGGGCAGCAACATGGCTGCGTTGTGCTTGATGAGCACGATAAGGTGATCCGGCCTGCGAAGCTCTGGTGTGATACGTCGACTGCAACCGAGGCAAGCGATCTTAGTGCCCGCATTGGTCGTTCGGTCCCTACTGGATTTACCGCCAGCAAATTAGCCTGGCTGAAGCAGCACGAACCGCAAAACTGGCTGCGCGTGCGTCGTGTTTTACTACCCCACGACTTTGTCAACTTTTGGCTCACTGGTGTAGCGAGCATGGAATGTGGGGATGCGTCGGGCACTGGCTGGTTTGATCCAGTGCAGCGCACGTTTGATCGCTCCGTAATGGATGCAATTGACCCGCAGGTGGCATCTTTTATGCCGCCGCTGTTGTCTACGGGGCAGATCGCAGGCTGCCTGAATGATCACGCGGCGGCTTTGCTGGGATTGCCTGCTGGCATCCCGGTCTCAGCTGGTGGCGGCGACAATATGATGTCGGCAATCGGCAGCGGTGCGACCCAGTCCGGCGTGGTAGTCGTCAGCCTTGGAACATCCGGGACGATCTTTTGCCGTGCCGATGAAGCTGTAATCGATCCTGAGGAGCTCATTGCGCCGTTTTGCAGTAGCGATGGTGCCTACTTGCCGTTGCTCTGCGTCATGAACCTCACTGGTGTCACTGAAGAAGTGAGATCGCTAACTGGGCTTGACCACGAAGCGTTGACGAGCGCAGCTTCATCTGTTCCAGCAGGTAGTGATGGCCTGATGTGGTTGCCGTTCTTAATGGGCGAGCGAGTTCCTGACTTGCCTGATGCAACTGGCACTTTGCTTGGAATTCGCCCGGGGTTACTGCGTCCGGGCCATCTCTACCGTGCTGCATTAGAAGGAACTTCGTGGAACCTCGGATTGGGATTCCAGCGGTTGCGTGATTTGGATGTTCCGATTCACGAAGTGCGGCTTACTGGCGGTGCAGCTAAGAATCCCCTGTGGCGCCAAATCTTAGCCAATGTCTTCGGGGTGCCGGTGCGCGTCTTGGTCGAGACCGAGTCTGCGGCATTTGGCGCCGCTATACAGGCTTGCTGGTCCGTTCGTAGAATGGACAATCCTGATCTGACGTGTCATGACTGTGCAGCTCCTTTTGTCCATGCTGGGGAGGCCACGCCGCCAAATGATGAGGCGCCGCGATACGCAGAATTATTACAACGCTATCGTGCAGAGGTAGCCCGACTACATTCGAAGTAGAAGGTGTTGTCGGGATACGGTGGACAAAGATTCATGATCAATCTAGACCGGACTGAGCAGCGTATTTTGGGCGTCCTGCTAGAGAAGCAGCGCACTGTCCCCGACACGTATCCGATGACGGAAAACTCTTTGGTGACTGGTTGCAATCAATCAAGCAATCGAGACCCTGTCATGTCCTTGCAGACGTTCGAGGTCGCCGGCGCGTTGATGTCCTTACATGCTAACGACATCGTTCTTCGCGTTGAGGGCGGTAGTCGTGCCGTTAAATATCGACACAAACTCGACGAGATTCTCGGTGTCGGAGATAGCCAGCTAGCGGTGTTGGCAGAGCTGTTGCTGCGAGGCCCACAGGCTCCAGGGGCTTTAAAGCCACGGGTCGCCCGCATGGGATTTCATGGCACTGCAGCTCAGGTTGAGGAAGTCTTGCTGGCATTGGCAAACAGCTCTCCTGCCCTGGTTGCGCAGGAGCCTCGCCGCCCCCGTGAGCGAGATCATCGCTGGCGGCACCTTCTTGGTGACCACTGTGACGCGGCTCCCTTATTGCTCGACAATGGCAGCTTAGGTGGCGATTCTAAGCAAGATTCCAAGACTCCTGAGGCCGCTCTAGCCGGTGATGATGCTCTCATGAAGCGTCTAGAAGACTTGGAACGCCGGGTCGAGCACCTTGAGCGGACACAGAGTAAAGATGGTCCCACGCCTGAGCATGATCCTTCCCGAAGCGATACTTCTGACGATCGCTAGAAGGGCGTTCTGAGCGAAGGTCTGCGCAGTAGGCTGCTCGAAGGGTTCCTCGCCGCGGGCAACAACTACTTCTTTTTGGGCTGCTTTACGGCGCCACCTTCAGGGGCCTTGTTGGTCGATGGCTTTGTCGGTGGTCGCAGCTTAGCTGCATGCTGTTGACACCATGCAGCATCACGGGCGCCGTTGGCGACCACGTAGTATTGGTTTAGAATCAACGGCTTGCCCTTTTTGACCGTGACTGTTCGGGTTGCACCAAACCGCCCGTAATCTCGGGTCGACCATTTTGTCTCGCCAGGATTGTCTGCAGCCTCAACGCGCAGAACCGTGTAGCTCCCCTGATCCATTTTTAGGATTGCAGCGATCCAATTACACTTTGTCCAAATATCGTTACCATGACTCTTCGCGCTGACGGGGCGCAGATAGGTAACTCGCGCTTGGTCTTCCTCCGCAAAACGCTGCAGGGCGCGGAACTGCTGTCCTGCATGCTGGGGATCTCCAGTCAAAGTGACATCGTCCACTATGGTGCTGCATTTGGAACGCATATGCAGGGTGTATTGATCATCGCTATATTCGACCACTTGGAGTCCGCGCAGTTCGCGGATGACAATTTTGCCTTGCGGATCACACCAATCGATAAGGCTGACTTGGCCAGCTTCATCTATGCCGATTGCATGAGTCAGGCTTAGACCCCGGAATCGCTGCGACTCGCCCTTGTTCAAGTGCCAGAAGTCGTAAGTCTTGTCCTTTTTCTTGGTTTGGTTCCAGCCGATGAAAAGACCCCGATGGTGTTCGAACTTGCCGCCTAGGCCTTTGGTCAGCTGCGTACCATCTGGAGCATAGACGTGGTGGAATACCTTGCAGGTGGGTCGAGGATCTTCCGCATCCCACTCTTTATGCACGAGCTTGGTGGCAATCTTGTTGTCTCCATAGATGAGATCGCCACTCCCATGCTTGCCCTGTGGTTTTGCGCTATCTGACACATCTTGTGCTGATGCAGAGCTGATAAGGCCGCAGCTGAGCAGTGTGACGATTGCCGAGATAGAGATTAGTGAGAATCTGTGCACGAACAAACTGTATCACGCCACGGCGTGACCTCTAGGATGACCCATATGCAAGTCGCACTGTATGTGCATCCATTTGACCTGACGGCACTCGAGGCTCAGGGCGGCCTATTGCGTCTTCGCGATATGGGGGTTCAGGAATTGTCGCTAGCTAGCAGCTATCACGATGGGCGCTGGCTGACTCCGTGGCATCCCGAGCGTCGGGTTCGCTTCTTAGAGGATGGCTGCGTCCATTTTCGACCTAGTAGTAATTACGGTCGCCTAACTCCGAAACCCTCAAGTGAAGTCCCTGCCGCCGGGCCGTCACCACTGGAAAAGCTGTGCCTAGCTGGTCCGAGTGCCGGCTTACGGGTTCGCTCCTGGGCGGTTCTGGGGCACAACACAAGGTTAGGATTGCAGCATCCTGACCTGACAGTTGAGAACGCCTACGGCGATCGATACCCGTACACGCTCTGCCCAACTCAGCCATTGGTCCAGGAATATCACGGTTGCGTGATCCGCGACCTTGCTGGTCACCAAGGCTTGGACTCGATTGAATTAGAAGCGCTGGGGCAGATGGGGTTCGGCCACTCTAGTCATCACGACAAGAGAAGTATCAATCCCACGGGGCTGCTAGCGTTTGCACTATCGGCCTGCTTTTGCGCCGCTTGTTTAGACGTCCATCAGCAACTCGGTTGCAATGGGGAAGCAATTCGAGATCAGGTTCGCAAGTTTATTACGCAGCACACGACGGATGCGGATGCCATGGTGGGGTCCACGACTCCCGATAGTGATGCCGAACTAGAAGAATCGCAGTCTGACTGGGTCGAGGCAATTCTTGCTGTTCGCCGTCGGGTAGCTTCATCACTCGCAGCGTTGGTGAACGGAACTCGTGGCAGCCGCGGTCTTGCTTTACAAATTCACCCTGACCGCTGGTTTACTGGTAGCCAACTGTCGGCCGAATCAGCTCAGGAGTTTTCGTCTGATTACGAGCGTGTCCTTACTTGTTATGGCAATAGCCCGACTCAGATCGATGAAATGTTGTCGCATGCTGGAATGCAAACCATCGCCAAGACCAAGCGGCGCGTATGCATTTGGCCAAAGGCTCCTCAATTTTCCTCTGACGACGACTTGATGAATCTCAAGCGGCTCTGTGTTCAACATGCAGTTGAAACAGTTGCCATCTATCATCTGGGCTTGCTTCCTTGGCGAACAATTGAGCGAGCAGTCAGGATCCTCTCGGCATGATGCGCGCACTGTTAAAGTCGACTGCCTTTATCGTCATTGTGAACTTGGGATGCCTTGCCTTGGGCTCCGCCAGCTTGGCGGCACAAGAGCGCCCTCGCCTGGTGGTTCTTTGTTCTATTGACCAGCTTGCATCATGGGTCTGCGCGTTAGGTGAACCGTTTTATGCGCCAGATGGCGGATTTCGCCGACTCAAGAGTGGCGGAGTTTCTTTTTCCAACTGTGCATACCAGCACGCATGCACAGAGACTGGTCCAGGCCATGCAACCATCGGTAGCGGCGCGCCTGCAAGCCTGCACGGCATCGTAAAAAACAACTGGTGGGATCGCGATCAGCAAAAATTGATCTACTGCGTCGCAGAACCAGCTGATGCGTTGCCAGGCATGGCGGAGGCCGGCAATCGTGGCGCTGGTCGCTTGCTGGTTCCTACTCTTGCCTCATCGATGAAGGCTCATATTCCAGGTAGCAAAGTGGCGAGTGTGAGCTGGAAGGATCGGTCGGCCATCTTGATGGCGGGAGGTGATTCTGATGTCGCAGCGTGGATCGAAAGTTCTACAGGGAACTTAGTAACCAATAAGAATTGGGTTGATGAGCTTCCGCATTGGATCGAAGCATTTAACCGCGAGCGTTTGATTGATTCTTTCTTCGGGCAAGATTGGAATCGCACTGGACCTCCAGAAGCATACGAAGGATTGCTGGACGACTGCCCCTTTGAAAACATGCACTACAATGGGTCTGGCCAGCGCACATTGCCGCAGCCGATGACCGGCGGGGAAGCTGCGCCGGGCGCCGCCTACTGGTTGCAAGTTTATGGTTCTCCATTCGGCAACACCCTTGTTCGCTATGCCGCGCAGGCTGCCGTTCGCGGCATGCAACTAGGTAAGGATGCAACGCCTGACCTACTGTGCGTCAGCTTTTCAGCAACAGATGTAGTCGGTCACTATTGGGGGCCACAGTCAGTAGAGGCTCGCGACTCGCTGATGCGACTTGACCGTGACTTGGGTGAGTTATTCCGCTTTTTTGATGCGGAAGTTGGAGAAGGTCAGTGGGCGTTGTTCATGACAGCTGATCATGGCGTAGCCCCGATCCCCGAGCTAGCGAAGCTGAATGGGGTCAAAGCCGGCAGGGGGCCAATCCAGCTATGGGTAAAGTCATCCGTTGAATCCGCTTTGCGGCAACAATACGGCTTGCCCAGCGCGGGTAAGGTGTATGTCGAACGCGTCAGTGAAAATGCCGTCTACTTGAATCGCCTGGCAATTAACGAGCATGAGGCGAAAGCTTTGGAGTTGGCTGCCATGGCTGCAGTTCGGGTAAACGCTGTAATGGCAGCCTACCCAACCAAAGATTTACGTAACGATCACAATCATGCCAATCCGCTTCGACGCGCTTTGGCCTATGGCTTGTCTAATCAGCGGGCTGGGGATGTGCAATTTGTCCTGCAGCCATACTGGATTACTGGCACAGGCCCGGCAACGCATGGGTCGCCTCACAGCTACGATCGCGAAGTTGTCGGCATGGCAATTGGGCGGGGGATCCAAGCTGGCCTCACATTCGCGGATCCGATCACTCCGGGATTTGGCGCGGTCTTGCTGGCCAAGATGCTGAACATCCCCAAGCCATCAGCTGCACATGAAAATGTCCCGGCGGGCTTCTTTGGCATGCGTTGAGCCAGCCCTGAGGTGGTTAGGCATGCCCGCAGAGAGCTCCTTCAGTTGTGACCTTCATATGCCGATGTCACCGAAATGTCAGGGTTCTTTCGTTGGTGGGTGATTCCAGGCTCGTTACTGCTCGCGTCTGGAGTTGTCAGACTAGATGAGCCCATGATTACGGCAACGTTTAGCAGCATGCCTGCAGCGGACACTGTCGCGATGCCGTCTACGGATTTTTCGGATGCGATCGCGCAATTGCCAGACGTGGCAATGTTTCGCGATGCGGGGGGTGCCCTCCAGCCGCTTGCCTTTGGCCCTGCTGCGCGTGACCAGTCACTGATCTTGTCTCTTCCTCTCGATGCTGCTGGGCAACAGATTACACTGACCTTGTGGCGTCATGTTGATGGTGCTCGTGATGTGGAACCATGGATCCGCCTGCAGTCGATTGTTCGGTGGGACGGTACGGTGCCAATCGCTGGCGTCCTGCCTGGATGCTATGATTTGCAGCTTGCATATGACGGTAAGCGGCCCGTCGCGATGAATGCTGTCAAGGTTCCTGGCGAAGTTCGCCTAGCAATGACGACTCCTGCTCGCCGATAGAGCTTAGCGAGATTAGGCTATTGGCGTGAAGACGCCCGTGATCCTGGTTCTCTCGCTGCTTGCTGCAGCTCTCAATGGTCAGCATGTAGTCTCGACCGATGCTGCGAAACTAGATGCCAAGCGCATCACTTCTGGTGAGTTTAGCGGCAAGCGCTTCGGACCAGCTAGATGGCTTGATGGCAGCCATTATGCAACACTCGAACCCAAAGGGGGCAGCGGCACGCTAGAGCTCGTCCGCTACGACGCGCTGACTGGTTCCCGCGAAGTGATAGTCTCGGCAGCGATGCTGTGGGTGGCCGAAGAGGGCCGCGCCCTTACGATTGAAGACTACTCGTTTTCAGCAGATCAAACATGGTTGATGGTATTCACCGATTCGCAGCGTGTATGGCGACAGAACACCCGCGGTGAATACTATGTCCTGCCTCTGGATGGCTCAAAGCAACCGCGGCGGCTAGGTTGTGAGCTTGACAAATCGACGCTAATGTTCGCGAAGTTCGCGCCAGACAGCACGCGTGTCGGCTATGTCTCACGCAACGATATCTACGTTGAGTCAGTCACCTCGAGCAAGCAAACGCGGATCACTTACGATGGCTCAAAGACCGTTATTAACGGCACCTTTGATTGGGCTTACGAAGAAGAATTCGATTGTCAGGACGGCTTCCGGTGGAGTCCCGACAGCCAGCACTTGGCATATTGGCAGCTTGATTGCAGCGGCGTCGGCGAGTTCTACATGGTCGACAATCTGAGCGACCCGTACGCACAGCTCGTCCCACTGCAATATCCCAAGGCAGGCACAACCAACTCATCGTGTCGGATT
>CBFIIO010000073.1:0-12196 GCA_965662465.1 Planctomycetota bacterium
TCACCCCAGCTAGCTGAAAACTGTCCTTCCGGTGGCCACCAACCGTGCGCCATCGCGGCCTCATGCGCCGCAACTGGGTCAAAGCCGAGAACCGTCCAGCCAGAACCAATCAGCGGGAACACCGAGAACAACAGCCACTTCAAGCCAGTTGGACGATTGTTCGCGATCGATGCCCACCATGACCAAATCATCGCGATCGCGATCAGCAGGTAGAAACCACCAGCAAGGGTTTGGTAGCCAGAACGACCGATCTCTGCGGAGAAGGGCATCATGCAGCCAACGAACATGACCACGCCCGCAAACAAGAAGCGATAAAACGTCTTGTCGGTGCAGTACATGTTAAACGCAGGGGCGGCTAGGCCGGCGCGCTGTGCTGCCATCGGATCCTGCTGTGCCATCGGTTGACTGGCCTCAAGCGGTTCGAGGGGTTCGAGGGACGCGAGGTCGGATGCGGTTCCGGTATCGGTCATCAGTTCTGACTCCGTGAAATCGTGCGGTAGAGGGGTTTAAGGCAACAGATCGTGGCGTAATCAAGCGCGCCAGTCACGCAAGAAACTTGCTGTGAGCAATCGGCGCGCCCAGAAAGCTCTGCATACAAGGCAACACGCAACAAAGAGCCCACGGGTTCACTGCAAAATCCGGAATGTCCGCCAGCAGCAAACTCCATGGGAGATCTATAGCTCGGCGATCCGACGCTCTCTGAGGCCTTGCTGCAGGCCGTCAACAATAGGGTCTAATTTGCCCTCCATGACCTGCGCCAGAGCAAAGTTCTTGTTCAAACGATGATCGGTCAGACGATCCTGCGGAAAGTTGTAGGTCCGGATGCGATCGCTGCGGTCGCCACTGCCCACCTGTTCCTTACGCTCTGCTGCGCGAGCGGCATCTGCCGCGCGCTGCGTAGCTTCGTAGATGCGGGATCGCAGCAAGGACATCGCCTTGTTGCGATTCTTGAGCTGACTGCGCTCCTCCTGGCAAGCCACCACAGTACCAGTCGGGATATGCGTAATCCGCACTGCGGAGTCGGTCTTATTGACGTGCTGACCACCCGCGCCACTGGCCCGGTAGGTATCCATACGCAGATCTTTCTCGTCAATCTTGACCTCGACGTCTTCAACCTCAGGCAGCACCGCCACCGTTGCAGCGGACGTATGGACTCGACCTTTTGCTTCAGTCTCAGGGACCCGCTGCACGCGATGGCCTCCTGACTCAAACTGCATGTAGTGGAACACATGCTTGCCGCGAATGGTGAACGTCGCCTCTTTGAAACCGCCCGTCTCCGTTGGCACAGATGACATTGGCTCAACCGTCCAGCCCATCCGCGAAGAATAACGCTGGTATAGCCCAATCAAATCCCGAGCGAACAAGGCAGCCTCGTCGCCGCCAGTTCCAGCCCGAATTTCTACGATGCAATTTCGGCGGTCATCGCCAGCGTCCGCCAGCATCAAATCCAGAAGAGCTTCGGCTTCGGTCTTTAGCTCGGCTTCTTGCTCAGGGATCTCTTCCCGCGCGAGATCAGCCAACTCTCGGTCATCACCTTCCAGCAAGGACCGATTCTCGACCAAGTCACGACTGTTCTTTTGGTAGTCGTGGTAACGCTGAACAACCGGCAGCAACCCACCGAGCTCGCGATGAATAGCGGAAAGCTTTTCCGTCTGTTCAAGAATTTCTGGCGCAGCTGACTGGGCCATCAACTCTTGCGAACGAGAGACCATGCGGTCAAGACGCTGCTGGACCTTTGGGTGTAGCCCTGACATCAGATCAACTCCTTCCGGGCGGGCAGTGGACCACGACCTGATGACAGGAAGTGGTGTTTGCAGACTTCGTCAAACCCGTAGGTGACATCCATAAGGATGTCGCGAGTTGATTCGCCAAGTGACGCCGAGACAGACGTTGCCAAAGTCTCAGCTGCTGTGACAAGCGCTGACGCAAAAACGCATCAGCGAAAGCTAGCTAATCAGCCTTTGGCGCTGGTGGTTCGGCGCTCTCCTGGCCAGGTGCCGCAGCAATACCGGCAACCTTGCCGTAACGCTTGCGGAACTTGTCAACGCGACCAGCGGTATCAACAAACTTCTGTGAACCGGTGTAGAACGGATGGCATTCCGCGCAGATGTCCGTGCGGATAGTCGGCTTGACGGATCGGGTGACGAACTTGTGGCCGCAGACGCAACTGGCCTGGCACTCAACGTAATTCGGGTGGATTTCTGCTTTCATGGCGAACCACGGGCGCCAATAGAGCGCATCCGGAGGGCAAGAAGTGTAGGCCGGTACGGCGAGAGGTCAACAACTTCGCGCCACCGTGTTTGCTTAAGGCACCCAGCTTAGCAGTCTGCGGAGCTCCAAACGGTTCATTTGCAGGCCATTACCAACAAACTTGGCAGGCGAAACGGGCCGCTCAACCAACCACTCCTGAATCAGCCAAATCAGCGCGCCGCGCGCTCGAGGCGACAGGGCTGCAAGATTCGCAACTGGCAGCACAACGCCAGCACCATGGCCATCACGAGACAGAATGGGCGAATCCTGCGGATCGACGGCCACGGGCAGCGATCGCCTCAAAACAAGCTCGCCATTGGCCAGGATTTCGACCACTGGAGCAATATCCGAAGCCAGCGGCGCCCCAGGCTTCACCAACAAGATCGTCCCCGGAGTCGGCCGCAGCCGGAATCCCAAGGACTCATAACTAGACAAAGACGGCAATCGCCGACGCCCACTCCGGCTATTTTCTTGCCGACCGGAATCCCCATCTGCCATGCGGCTGCGGCTGCCGGCAACCGACGAAGCAGACTTTGTGGTCGATTTTGTCGACGCATCAAAGTGCTCGACAGCAACAGAAAGCCCAACGATCGACAGCAGAGCCAGGATCAGAGCGGCACCAATGCGGACCGCCAAACCACGGGAAGCCATGCTCATGAACACCCCCCAACTGCCTGCAGCAAACGCCTGACAGCCGGCACATGAAGGCCAACCACCGTGTCATATTCACCATCGGCCAACCGCAAGAAATCCTGCGCCGAGTCCTGTATTCCGTAGCCACCAGCCTTGCCCTGCCATTGCATGCTGTCTAGGTAACGATCCAACTGCTGATCCGTAGGCTCCTCGCAAGCAACCACACTCGAAGAAACCTCTTCAAAGACTGCGCCGTCCGATGACGGTAAAAATAGGCAATGGGCAGTATGCACTTGGTGTCGATGGCCCGCTAGACGGGAGAGGTAGGCGGCAGCAGCCTCGCGATCAACTGCCTTGCCCAACTCGCAACCGTGCAAATCCACGACCGTATCGACGGCGAGAATGGGCACCTGCTCAACGACGGAAATGGCCCCCAATGCCTTACGCCGAGCACGCATTGAGGCGAGATTCTTGGGGTCGCCAAACTCGCTGTCGTGCTCGCTCACGCCTCCCACATATTCTTCGCCCGGCTCACAGACAGCGAAGCACAACTGCGCCAACGTCAACAGTTCACGCCGACGTGGCGACTTCGATGCGAGATAAAGGTCCAAGGGCGCAGCCACAGACCCCATCGTGGCGTGCGAGGCTTCGACCGCAAGTAGAAGTCGATTTCCGCGCAATTACGGCATAGGCCGGCGGATCCTGGAGGGCCGAAGCAGCGCTCCGGACGTCGACAAGATGACCTATCGGCGCTTCGGCTTAACGAACGGCGCCAATCGCGCCAAAATGCACGCTGGCGACAACTTGTGCTTCAAGTTGGGCTTGCCATTCTTGCCGTGCGGTCCGATCGAAACCGGCACGTGGCCGTATGGCTTCATGCACGCCCGCAGTTCGTCGACAAACTTAGCAACTGCAGAGTCTTGTGGATCAAAGCCCAAACGCTGTTGAGCGCGTGCTGTGGATTTCTCCGAGAAGCACACCTCCTCGATCGCAAGCATGTGGTTGAGGAAGACCACAACATGATGCTGCAACGCCGGCACGCGCTGGTAAAAGTTGCTTCGCTCGCTGATGCCCGCATCGCGCAGGAAGGTCAGATGCACGCCGTTTTGGTCATTGTAGACCTGAGCAACCGACTCGCGCACCGCCAGACAACGATCAAATAGATCAGGGATCTCCAGATCGCTCAGCATCTCCTCGACCTCAAAGGCCTCGGTAACACGGAACTCGTTGCGATCGACGTAACTCTCTTCGATACGCCGCCGCACCTCTTGGCCATACCCGCAGGGTAGGCCAGCAGCGAAGTACATGTGAAGCATCGCGTCGATGTAGTCGAGTTGCGGCAACCGCATGATCGGCTCAACTGGCTTCGCAGGCTTTACTTCAGCTGGTGCTTCCGGTGCTTTCGGGCCTCCACCGTCTTCATCTTCGCTGTCATGCTTGACAACTTGCGGAGCCGGGGCCTCTGGCTCCGGCATTACGGCAATCGGCTCTGGAATCGGAATGTCAGCCAATACGGCCTTCAACTCTTTTAAGGCCGCGGCCAAGTTGGCAGGCGTTGGTGGCAACACGTCGCGCAAATCAGGCGGCGAGGCAACCTCAACGACTTTTGCTTTGGACTTCTTCTTTGTCGGCACGACTAGCTGTTGGGTCGGCGATCAGCCTAAGATAAGCAGTGTTGTAAGGCCAGGAAAGGCAAGGCAAACACGAACAAGCGAGTCAAATGTGACAGGCCAAATCTGACTGGTCAAATCTAACTGGTCAAATCTAACGTAGCGCCTCTCTAGAGGCGCCTACTTCTTCTTCGAAGAGGCTTCGCGCGCTTCCTTTTCGGCGCGCTTTTGCGCCTTAGGCTTACGCACCTTCTTCTTCGGCGGCGAGAACGCTGCCGTCTTGCCCTTACTCTTAGACCGCTCTGGCTTCGCAGGCTTCGGAATCGCAACGCCGGAGCGCTCGATCATCGAAGCAACTGTCTCCGAAGGCTTTGCGCCAACGGAGAGCCAGTAAGCAACTCGTTCGGTGTTAAGCTTAAGTTGTTCCTGCTCACGGGGCATGAGAGGAAGGTAGTAGCCGAGGGACTCGATGATGCGGCCGTCTCGCGGGAAGCGAGGGTCGGTCGCAACCACCCGATAAGTCGGATGGTTCAGGCGTCCAAATCGTTTTAGACGTAGCGTGACTGCCAAGGGAATAAGGTCTCCGGGTCGACGGGGTGCCGCGAAAGGGGCGAACATTGAAGCAGATCCGTCCGACCGTTGCCAGTTGTTTCTGAGTGGGAAATCCGCCCTTTCCTAGCGACGACGACCACCCGGGAAGCCGCCACCCCCGGGGAATCCACGGCCTTTGCCCTTGCCGCCACCACCGCCAAGCCCAGGAAATCCGCCAAGACCACCCAAACCGCCCATGCCACCCATGCCGCCCATGCCACCCATGCCACCCATGCCACCCATGCCGCCCATGCCGCCTGGACCACCACCGCCCAGCATCCCTCCCAGGCCACCCTTGCCGAGCTTCTTCATCATGTCCTGCATGCCTTTAAACTGCTTGATTAGGCCATGTACTGCATCGAGCGGATTGCCAGAACCCTGCGCAATACGGCGACGCCGAGGCAGGTCGATCAACTGAGGAAAACGGCGCTCGCGAACCGTCATCGATTTGATCATCGCCTCGAGACGCTGAAAGTGCTTGTCATCGAGATCCACGTTCTTGAGAGCAGCCCCCACGCCAGGCAGCATCCCGAGCACCTTCTTGAGCGGCCCCATCTTGCGGATCATGTTCAACTGCGACAAAAAATCTTCGAAGTTGAAGCTGCCTTTCTGGAGTTTCTTAGCCTGCTTTTCCGCCTCGCGCTGATCAATCACTTGCTCAGCGCGCTCGACGAGACCGACAACATCCCCCATACCGAGGATCCGGCCAGCCATACGACTGGGATCAAACGCCTCAAAGTCTTCGGGCTTCTCGCCAACGCCAGCAAACAAAATTGGCCTGCCAGTCACCTTGACGATCGACAACGCGGCTCCACCGCGTGAATCGCCATCCGTCTTAGTCAGAATCAGACCGTGCAGTGGCAAACGGCCATGAAACTCTTTGGCAGAGTTCACCGCGTCCTGACCCAACATCGCGTCACTGACTAGCAGCACGCCGTGCGGCTTGGTCGCAGAATGGATTTCCTGCACCTCCTGCATCAATGCTTCGTCAATGTGCAGGCGCCCGGCAGTATCAAGAATGACGACGTCGTGGCCATGCTTCTGGGCATAGGCGAGACTTGCCTTACAAACATCCGGTGGACGTTTCGAGGTATCCTCGGCATAAACGGCAACGCCGAGTTGCTTGCCAAGACTTTGCAACTGCTGCACAGCAGCAGGGCGCTGCAAGTCGGCTGCGACCAGAAGAGGCTTCTTCTTCTTTTCCTTACGCAGATAGAGCGCAAGCTTCGCACAGGTCGTGGTCTTGCCGCTTCCTTGCAGGCCACACATCATCAAGATCAGCGGCCCCTTATCGGCGACCGGCAGCCCGACGACTTGGCCGCCAAGAAGATCCGTTAAGGCATCGTGGAAGCACTTGACGAACTGCTGACCCGGCTCAACCGACTCGATCACCTTCTGGCCGACGGCACGCTCGCGCACATTGGCGACGAAGTCCTTCGCGACCTGAAAATTGACGTCGGCCTCAAGCAGAGCTTGGCGGACCGACCGAATGCCTTCATCGACATTGGCCTCCGTCAGAGTCTTCTGACCAACGAGGTTTGTGTAGACCTTACCAAAGGCTGTAGCGAGCGAATCGAACATAAGAGACTCAGAATGATTGCCACGGGCGGGACGGTCAAAGGAAAAGGCCAACATCGACGAAGGCGGGGAAGGACCGACCCCTTATTCCCGTCAAAGGATGTGTTGACTGCTCACCAGTCATGGCTGCTATTGCCGGGCCACACTTTGCACTTGCAGCCAATCAAATGGCCCGCATTTTGCTACGAGGTAACCCATGAACACTCCTTGGACTCTAATAGCCATTCCCGCCTTGCTCGCTGCTGCATGCACAACTCACGTTGCGACACCAAGTCATGACAATGATCTGCAACAAGAGCTAGAGCGGTTTAAGGCCAATCAACAGGTGTTTCACGAACAGAACACTGGTGTCCACAAATTCGACTTTGAAGGACATGGACGGGTGACGGTCCGCGCCATCAGCCTCGAAGGCTTCCCAGGTAGCACCTACCTGAAATGCCGCTTTCACTATCAGAACCGCACGATCAAGCCGGTTGTGCAGTGCTGGGTAAGCCTGGACGTTTTGGATTCCGAGGGACGCATTGTCTCCACCCAAAGCTGCCACCTAATCGTGCCGGTGCCAATCCCAATCGCCCGCGGCAGCTACTACTCAGACGAACTCCGCACACCGACTTATGATGCCCACCTAAAAGAGGGTTGGACTTGGCGAATCCGCTGCGTTGCCGACTTGGAGGAGGAGGAAGAACCGCTCAATCCTCCCGTCAAACAGCCAACCGGTGTCCGCAACATGCCGTCTCCGGTGATCATCAAGCGCCGCTAATTGCGCAATCCTGACGAAAGCAAGGCACACTCAATCCAGGAGAGCGGTCCTTAGACCGCTACTCCTAACGCTGGAACCGCTTCAAGAGAGCCTCTCCCTTAGCATTCCAAGCTGGCGCCTTATCACGGTTGGCAAACTCCACTGTGACGTCTAGCAGGCCACGAATGATCTTGGTCATGTGCGGGATATTCAGCTTCGCGACTTCATCACCTGGCTGGTGATAGTCCTCATGCAAGGAACCTGCACTCAATGAGTGCGCGATCACTCCCTTCTGCACAAACGAGAAATTATCGCTGCTCATAAACAGCTGGTTCGCCATGCGGAATTCAACGAGGCCGCCGCCCGACTTACGCAAGGCGGAATCGCAGATCGACGCAAAGTCGCTGAAGCCACTTCCTGTAACCCAGGCCTTACCCTCGTTCCCTTTTTCTGGGCGGCCGATCATCTCGATGTTGATATTGGCAACGATCCGATCAAGCGGCACTGGCGGCTGCGCACAAAACGCCTTCGATCCCAGCAGTCCGCGCTCCTCCGCGGCAAAGCAGACAAAGAGAATGTTGCGGCTAGGCGGAGCCATTTTCGCCATGGCCTCAGCTAGCAAGACCACGGCAGTTGTGCCGGTCGCATCATCATCGGCACCGTTGTTGATCGCGTCGCCGTTCTTCGGCGCACCAACCCCAATATGATCGTAGTGAGCACTAACGATGACGAAATCATTCTTGTGATCGCTGTCATCACGTGCACGCAACAATGCCATCACATTGCGTTGGGCGACCTCAACGCGAGCGGGTGCAGCCACAGCCCAATCAGCTGACCACTCAAAATCCCGGCCCTCTGGCGCCTTAGGAATCAATCCTTCACGCACCAGCAATACCGGACGCGATGCTTTGCGCCGCCCCTCGAGCACTACGTGCTGCTTATCTGCCTGCAGCCAATACGAGTGATCAGTAGGAACCTCAATGATGATTGGTCGCCGAGCTGACCGCGCTCTCATCAGCCTCTGTAAAGCCCGATCTCCGACTGGCGCCACGGTACAGCTTTCATCCCCCTTACGGCTATCGGATGGCAACCACTGACGAACATCACGGCCGGCAACAAGCTTGAGCTCCGAACTCTCTTTGCCCAGCTGGCTTGTCAACGTCAACTTCACGGCATCCGAGTCGATCCGCAGCGCTGGCAGCGTGAACTCGTGAAACCAGGATCCCTCGCGGACCTGCTTCAAACCAGCCTTTGCAAAACGAGCCGCCAACCAATCAGCAGCAGCAGCAATCTCAGGTGTGCCCGAGCCGCGACCTTTTCGCTCATCTGCGGCCAACCAGCTAACCGCTTCACGCACTCGCTCCTCAGAGATCGTCGCGGCCTGTGAAGCTGCTGCAGACATCAGCAGACCGAAGGCTGAGATTAAATAGAGTTGGCGCATCAG
Organism: Planctomycetota bacterium; assembly: GCA_965662465.1. Taxonomy (GTDB): domain Bacteria; phylum Planctomycetota; class UBA1135; order UBA1135; family UBA2386. The sequence continues at coordinate 8,846 of CBFIIO010000073.1, forward strand.
TAATATCATTAAGAACGAAGTCTAGCAGAAGCGTAGTGCCGTCATTGCGTTCATAGCAGCGAGGAGTAGCGATCTGCGTGAAACCGCAGCAGGTGATCATCAACTGGTCGTCAGATGGTCAAACGTAACGTGACCATCGAAAATGACGCTAGTCCTCATCAACCCGGTCAAGCAACACATTCATCGCACCGGAGCGATAGCCAAAGGCGTCCAAGGCAACGAACTTATAACCAACCGCCTGCACATTTCGACCCAGTGCTTCACGCATCTGAAACGCCCGCTCGATCTCCTCCGGCGCAACTTCGATGCGCGCCAAATCACCGTGATGACGGACCCGAAACTGGCGAAACCCATGAGCACGCAAAATCGCTTCCGCCGATTCGATCTTCGCAAGCAGCTCACGATCGATCGCTGTGCCGTAGGGGACGCGCGATGACAAGCAGGCAAAGCTCGGCTTTTCCGCTGTATCGAGCCCTGCATCTCGGCTGTAGCGACGAACGTCATCTTTGCCCATGCCGGAATCAATAAGCGGCGCAAGGACGCCATGCTCGGCCGCCGCAACCTGACCAGGACGGTGATCGCCAAGATCATCCGTGATCGCCCCATAAACAACGACCCAATCGGGTGGCGCGATACTGCCACGCTGCTCGGCAACCTTCACGAACAGTTCTTTCTTGCAGTGATAGCAACGATCACCAGCGTTTTCTCGATAACCAGCACGCGCCAACTCGTCTGTTGGCAGAACCACGTGCCGGGAACCAATATCTTTTGCCAGCGACTGCGCCTCTTTTAGCTCTGCACGCGGCAACGATGGTGAATCGGCCGTAACGGCCACCACCCTGTCTCCGAGAGTGGCGTGACACGCATGCAAAAGCGCAGTCGAATCAACACCGCCAGAGAAAGCAACGACCGCTCCCGGCAGCCCTACAAGCTGCTCAAGGAGATGTGCGAGCTTCTGCTCATATGGAAGGGATGCGGTCGCAGGCAGCATGAGTAAGTTTTAGGGATGCTGAGGCTTACTTGCCAGCAACACGCACACACTTGGTGATCCAGCCTCAAAAACAAGCCCTAACCGGACTAGCCCAATGGACAGCACGAGCAAAGTTGTCAGCTCAAACGACAACATGCAGTTCAAGCTTCTGGCTCGCAGCGAATCTCACTGTCGGCGGTAAAGATAGTGCGTCGACGGACCCGACCTCGCGGCACCTTCGCGCCAGGGAACAACAGACACTCCTCAAGACGAGCCCCAGCACCAATTTCGGCACCAGCCATAGCAACCGAGTGCTTGAGATCAACATCAGCGCCCTGCTCGACACCTTCGCCGACAAAAACATTGGCGCCACTCTGCTTAAGCAACAACAGATTGAGCTCGAGCAGATCCTTGGGGTAGCTGACATTCATGTCCGCCTTGACGACCTTCGCAGCCTCAACCTTGTAGCCATCATCGATGAAGATCTGGATCGAATCCGTGATCTCATACTCGTTGCGTAGGGCAGTGCGAGGCGTGCGACGAACTGCATCGAAGAATGACTGATCGAAAAGATAGATTCCGCAACCCTTGAGATCCGTACGTGGATGGCGCGGCTTCTCGACAACGCGACTCACAACCCCGTCTTCACCTGCGATCACCGCAAAATTACGCTTCATCGCCTCGAGGTCGGGCTCGTGCTTCACTGCCAGCACACCACCTAACTTGCCGTTATGAAATCGCGTCACCATCTCGTCGAGATTCTCAGTGACAAAGAATATGTCGCCGAGGAACAAGAAGAACGGGCGATCGACATGAGCCTCCAGGCGCGACACGGCGTGCGCGATGCCGAGCATTTCTTCTTGCTCGACATACTGAATCGAAACTCCATATGCGCTGCCGTCACCAAGCGCACGCACCACCTCATGGCCTAGGTGTCCAATGACCACCACCACCTTCTTGATGCCCATCCCAGCCATCATCTCAAGCTGGTAGGCCATCAGCGGCTTATTCAGGACCGGTAGAATCGGCTTAGGCCAATGTTCTGAGAACGGGCGCATTCGGGTTCCCTTGCCTGCCGCAAGAATCACCCCCATCAGTTCGTCAGTCACAGGTAGTTCGGTAGTTAGAGTTAGAAACGCGATGTAATGGAGACAGCGGTGCTGTCAGCACCGCAAGACTACTCATACCGCGATGCTACTCATACCGCGACACTACTGCCCAATGTTCTCTACCAATGAGAGCCGGTTGCTGATCAAGCTCGACACGATCAGATCGGACTGACCATTGCCGGTCATATCCTGCATCACGACATCACTAGCGCCTAGGGTGCCTGGGAACGTCGGCAGCAATGGGAAGCCACCCTCACCGTCTCCAACCATCACCTTGAAATCGCCACTCAGAAGCGAAGACACCAAAATATCGACCTGACCGTCTCCGGTAAGGTCCTTAGCCAACAAAGCAGTTGGCGCAGCGCCGCTCAAAAAGTCGTTACCGGAGAACCCGGTCGCATTGCCGAACAGAACCGACACCGTGCCCGAGTTTGCGTTACTCACAACGAGATCAGCACGCCCGTCGCCGTTGAAATCCGACGTCACTAAGTAGTTGGGCGACAAGCCGACCGGCACAGCAAGGGATTCGACATACTGATTATTGCCATCATTGCGAAGGATCGCGATGTCGGCTTGGCCAGTTCGTGAAACGGCAAAGTCTGGCAGGCCATCACCGGTAAAGTCGGCGGCGACGACATCCAGCGGGCCACCGCCAGCACTAATGATGATCTCCGGATCGAAAACGAACGCATCTGGCGTTCCTGGAAGCAGATGAACTCCACCACCCGTGAAATCACAAAGAACGATGTCGTGATCGCCATCAAGGTCGAAGTCACCGACCTCGATTCCAAACGGGTAGTCTGCCGACCCCATCACAATGGGAGCGACCGGCACAAGCTCAAAGCTGTAGTCGCCGGGAAGAGAGGTATTACGGAGAATCCGGACACCGCCAGAAACACCGACAACTAAGTCAACCTTGCCATCAGCATCCAAATCTTGGGCGCACAGTTGGGAAATCGGAAACCCAACGTCGAAGAAATCTTCAACCAGCAGGGCGCCATTGCCACCAAGGATCGACAGCTTGGAATCAGCTGAGCTACCGGTAACTACTTCGAAGTCACCATCACCGTCTAAATCAGCACCCTCAAGCCACGGCGATTCGGGCAGACCAGATGTGTGGCTTCGCGCACCAGCCAAGCGCCCTTCTCCGTCGCTCAACCACAAGTTCACGCGGCTGCCGTAACCGGACAGCACGAACAAGTCATCGCGACTGTTCTTGTCAAAGTCACCGATAAACGGACGCAATGGCAAACCGGTTGTGTCCAAAAGGAA
>CBFIIO010000074.1:0-11526 GCA_965662465.1 Planctomycetota bacterium
CTTGCTCTTTGTCAAAGGCCGCTGTGATCGAGACCTTGTCAATTGGTGATGCCTCGAGATCAGGCACAACCTTCCAAACAACATCCATGGCAACCGTATAGTCGGGAATAGATGTCTTGATCATTGCGAGCGCACGGTGGTTGCCACGCTGCCCGGGGGTGCATGTAGCGCGTATCACGGTGTGGTCGGCTTGCTCTTCAAGCAAAGCCTCGATGGATGCGTCAGTTGTAGATACCGATAAAAATTTAACGTCCGGATGGGTGTCGTCGCCGCGCAGTGTCGTCATCCTATGACCTTTCATCGACTCCGCTACGGCGCCAAAATCGAAGGCCGCAAATGGACTAAGTACTACTGGTGCATCAATCCCAAAACGCACGACAAACGCCCATCGCTGCCTAGCCATTCCTGTGCGGTCATCAAGTGGCTGTAGCAGCACATAGCCACGACTGAGGGTCTTAGCTAAATCAACGGCCTCTTTTTTCCGCGTATCCAGGGTGATCCGAAGAATCACCTTCTCATCATCCTGCGGAAGGTTTCGGGAGTAACCGCTACCGTCGATGCTTCGCTCAGTCCCGTCTGGCTTACGCATGCGAATGACTGCTTTGCCACACGAGCACTCGAGGTGCACGCGGAGCGGAACGTGCGGCTCGCCGAGGTTGGTTAAGTCGAGTTCGAACTCGTGAGTTCTAGTTTCTCCGTGGGGCACAATGCCAAAATCATGATCCAAGATCAGTGGCGCCACCTGCTTCGTTCCTGCTTGGTTGCTCAGCGCAGGGGCCCCGCTGCCAGATTGGCTCCCGGTTGTCGCAGAAGAATCCGTACAGGCAGCGATGAACAGAACGGAAAGGATCAGGCTCGACAACGGGAAGCGCATGCTTGATCCATAGTATGGCAATGTGACCCCGCAACATCCCCGGACCTGCCAGAAGTCTTGCCTGTACATGCTCGCGACCGCTTCCCAGGTGCAGGAGCGGCCGCGAGGGTTGTCGATGTGTCTGCCCGTAAGTAGCACCTAACGGGCCAAGCACTGCGACGTTCTGCCCGGGCCTTGGCAAGGGCGGTCAGCCAGGCTGGCGTGGTCATTTATGGCCTTATTCGGGCATCTGCGCCATGGCAGCTGTGCCATAGTAGTCGCGAATGCGGCCATTGGGCTAGCTCAGACCATGACGCTTTAACTTGCGATGCAGGGTGGTGTAGTCGATTTGCAGCGCCCTAGACGCCGCTGCTTTATTGCCGTTACAAGCCTTGATCGTTTGCGATAGAATTTCTGACTCCAAGGCGTCATTCGCGCCCTGAAGCCGCTTAACGAGAGACTCATTGAAATCACCCGATTTCGATTGGCTCAGTAAAACTTGGCTTTGCTGCTGCGCCTGATGAGCATTCACGTCTCTCTCATCAAGCTCTGTATTGGTGGCTAACAACACCATCCGACGCACAGCGTTACGGAGTTCACGAAGGTTGCCGGGCCATCTAAAACTGCGCAGCATCGCCTCCGCATCGATGGTGAAGCCATCAACTCGTCTACCCATCTCTACGGCAGCTTCGGCAAGGAATGTCTTCGCAAAGTGCGCAATATCGTCAGGTCGCTCCCTCAATGGCGGCAGAACAATCGTGAACTCCGCAATTCGGTGATAGAGATCTGCTCGAAAACGGCCAGACTCGATTTCGCCGACCAGATCAGAATTGGTGGCAGTAATTAGGCGGGCACGAAAGGGGATCGGCTTGCTCCCTCCGACAGGAACAATTACTCGTTCTTGCAGAGCCCGCAAAAGCTTGGCTTGCAGCAACAGCGGCAAGTTGCCTAGCTCATCAAGGAATAGAGTGCCGCCTTCCGCCATAGCAAACAGCCCCTGCCGGGCACGATCGGCTCCGGTGAAGGCTCCTCGCTCGTGACCAAACAACTGACTTTCGAGTAGATGTTCTGGCAAGGCTCCGCAATCTACAGCTACGAAAGGACCGCTAGTAAGTGGCGATAGGTGATGCAGGGCGCGTGCCGCAATCTCCTTGCCAGTCCCCGACTCGCCGGTGATCAAAACTGACATCGAATCTTGCTGCGCAACTAGCCCCAGAGTTTGTCGTAATTGCTGGGCGCATTCGCTTGGCCCAAAGTCCACTGGTGTAGTCGACTGGGCGCTTCGCAAACGGTGTACTTCACGACGAAGCGAATGATGTTCGGCGGCACGATTCACCGATAATTTGAGGCGCTCTTGATCAAAGGGCTTGGCCTGATAATCGAATGCTCCGTCTTTCATCGCATCCACTGCAGTCGCCAAGTCCTCAACTGCACTGAGCAAGACCACAGGCAGATCTCGAAATTGAGTTCGCACGGTTCTCAACAGCTCAACACCGGAGATCTCAGGCATGCGCATATCGCTAAGTACAACGTCGGGCAGATGACCAGACGTTTCAGCTTGACGAAGCAGCTCTAAGGCCTGCTTGCCATTTGCTGCCTCATGCACTGTGTAGCCTTCTTCTTCAAAAAGGCCGCGCAGCATCCAGCGAAGATCTGGTTCATCATCAACGATTAGCAGCTGGTGGCCTGACATTGCAGATGCTCCTTAGTTTCGGTTTGCTGTGTTTTCGAGATGTGTGCAGACGGCAGCCAGATGATTGCCCGGGCTCCGCCTCGATGCCGTGAGTAGTGACGAAGCTGACCACCGAGCTCGGTTGCGATACGTCGGCAGCTGATTAAGCCGAGCCCTGTACCAGACTTTTTAGTCGTAAAGAATGGCGTCAGTGTGCCCGCCTCGATGCTGTCAGGCAGTCCACATCCCCGGTCTGATACGACCAGCGCAATGTTATTTTGAAAGCGGCGCGCTTGCAGCGTTACGACGCCATGCGCTTGGCTCGCCTGAAGAGCGTTTAGCACTAGGTTCATCAATGCCTGGGCTAGCAACGTGCGGTCTACGTGCAAGGTTGTAGCGCTGCTAGTGGTTGGCGTAACCACCAGCTGTACTGCCCGCCGGTGAGCCTCTACCCGCACCAAGTCTTGCACTTCGTGTAGAGCCGCAAAGGCATTGGTTTCGACTGGCTCGTTGCGCTGCTGCCTTGCCAAGTTGATCAAGTTGGCAATGGCATCATCTGCTTTCTCGATATTGCGGTTGATGACCTTAGTGTGCTCTGCAATCTCTTCTTGAGTGCGCTCTCTTCGGCAAAGAGATTCCGCGGTGCCCTTGACGATGGTCAGCGGATTACGCAAATCATGTGCGATCGTGGCGGCGAGTTCGCCGAGCATTGCCAGCCGGTCGGCCACAACCAGCCGCTGCTCCAGCTCGGTCCGCTCTGTTTTGGATCTTTGCAGCTCGTGCTGTTGCTGCTCAGAGTGCTTAGAAAGCAGCTGGTTGCTACAAATGATCTCGGGAATGCAGAGCATTACCCCATACGAAATCAACGTTGTGCCAAGCAGAAACCATGCTCCATGCTCACAAGCCAGCCGCATATAGATCGCTGCTGTGTATGCAGCTTCAAGATCTAGTAGATAGATAGAAGCAGCCACTCCATAGCCCAGAAACAGCACAAAGAACCCGCTGCAGATCAACCGCATAGGCTGTGAGTGCAGAGCGGGGCTAGCCTTGCGAGTCCGTAAGAAGAACCAGCTAAGGTGCGCAAAATAGGCGGTCTTGACTGCCGCCGCGAATCCCGGGGCTGGTTCAGGCCAAGCTAGCAGAAGGGTCAACAGGGTTAGCAGTGCACAACTCGTGCGCGCGCCTGGTAGGCGGTTACGCAGCGTGCCCAGTTCTACTGTTGCCATACCCAATGTATCGGCATTGGGAGGGGCCTAGCATGTTGCTAGTGGTCTGATGATCGCTGTCTTTTTGCCCAGCGGCGCCTATTCATCGTCTTCTTCTGTCGTCAGCGCACCCGGATTGCGCTGCAGCTGGCGCGCAAACAGCCTTACGATTGGCTGCATTCGGACGCCTGGGCAGGCAGTATTCTTAAAGTCACTGTGGCAGAAGAGTGATTCTCCGCCAAAGCCATAGCGCTGCATCATCTGCATCACCAAGCCTTCCATCGATTCGATTTGTGCCGACGTTGGTCCTTGGCCTTGCTTTTGACGCACAAAGTTACCGAGCAGGCAGACACCTATGTTGCCAATGTTGTTGTTGCCGCTGGCATGAGCGCCTTGGTAGCGCAGCTTTCGACCTTCCCAAATGCGACCGGATGGATCGATCAGGAAATGGTAGCCAATGTCGCCATAGCTACGGTTCCTCATGTGATCACGCTGGATGCGGTTGATTTGCGCAGCTGCGGCGCGCTGGCCAGTGTCGCGAAAATACATCGCCGAATGGTGAATCGTGATCCGGCGCGGTCGCTGCATCGCATCCAGATTATTGCGCACCACCGGGCTCGGTTGCCATGATGACCGCGACACGACTGGCAGTTTGCCCCATGACGGACCTGCTAAGCTTCGTGCTATGGGCTTACTGCGCAAGCGGCGCTGAAGCTCGGGATCAAGAGCTAGAAGGCGCGCGCGATCAAGGTCAAACTGGCCTCGTTCTTGATTGCCTTGTCGACGATATGCTTCGGATCGAAGGTAGCGAGCGAACGACTCGTCGTGCGCAGACGGTTTGTTAGCGCCGAATAACACCTGCGACGATGTATCAAGAGCGGCCTGCGGCTGACCGACTTGCAGCTCAAGCCATGCCCTACGGAGTAGCCCAGCGACTTCTTGCGCATAACGCAGGTGCTGAAGCTCTGCTTCAGGTGACTCTTTACCCGTGGCAAAGATTGCACTGGCAGTCACACGGCTCGGTGCCTGGTAACTTGGAGTTCGCCGACGCGAAAGATCAGCACAACTGGTCAGCAAAAGCGTCAACACAACGGACCCGACAGCTAGCAGATAGTTGGCGATGGCGACTCTTGGGCTAGAAGCCACTTCGCCTGATTGCAAACTGCCTCTCATTTTGAGACATGCACTCATGCTGTGACTTTCACCTGATTTTGACTGGCGCAAAGAGTCCTGCCATTCCGGTCGGAATTGTCGGTTGATCACTCGCGATCCCTCCAGCTAACGATGGCATCGGAGCTTCCGGACCATTCGTCAACCTTTGTAAGACTAACTAGGCGAACAGTCTGGTGCCACCGTCACTTTTTGATGATGGCAGCCGTGAAGGTCTCCCATTGGTGTCCAGATGCCTGAATTAGGGCTGAGTTTAGGCAATCCAAGGCTGTAGCCGATAACTGAGACGTTCACCTTAATTGCCCATGTTTGCACAGGCTTCCCTCAAACTGACCGGTCCAATGGACCATCTGCGCCTCGTATGGCAGACCGGCGAGACGCTGCTCGACTCCGTGGTCTTCGATGAGGATCCGGAAGGCACGAGGTACAACATCCTGCTGGCGCTGCAAGAGATGGTGACCAACGTGCTGCGGCATGGCTACCAACTGGATGAAGAGCAACCTGTTGAGGTCGTTTTCCAGCTAACAGATGATGGTTTGCAGGTTGAGTTGCGCGACCAGGGTCCATACTTCGATCCACTTGCCGTCGATCAAAGTGACTCCGAATACCAAGAAGGCATGCCATCAGAAGTTGGTGGTTTCGGAATTCGGATCGCCCGCCTGATCATGGATGACGTCCAGTATCAGCGCGTCTCCGGGTGGAACTGTCTTCGAATGACTAAGTGTGCTCGGGTGATTGCGCACACCTAAATCCGTGGCGATTCATCCCGATTCATCTGCTCTTCTGCAAGCGATCCCTCTGGTTCTGGACGGAGTTTCAGTCGATGTCGTCAATTCTGACGGAGTCAGCTCGGCAAGCTTTGGCAGCAAGCATGCTGATGCTCAAGAGCACCGAGTCGACGTTCCAGATGGCGAGCTCGTAGCGTCATTGTCGCCAACTGATCCATCACTTGCGCTAGTTCGATCGCTGCTCACCGCCATCGCGGAGCGCGAGCGACTTGAGAGCGACATGGAAAGCATGAATGGCAGTGCGCTGCGCTTGCTTGAGCAAGTTTCCATGATGGGAGAGGCGTTGCCTAGGCTATCTGCGGGCGGTGGCGAGGCAGAAATTGCGGCACTTGGAGCGCGTGCCTGTCACCGTGCAGCAGGTGTCGAACGTGTCGTATATGTCAGTGGCGACCCTCACAAAGACTTTTGCGAAGTCATCGTTCATGACGCCGGTACAAATAGACGACTGCTGATTGACGCTGGCCAAGAGATTGCCACTGTTCAGCGGGTGACTGGCCTTCTCAAAGATGTCCTGTCAGCAGACGGAGTAGTCATCCGCACCGTTCCTAAAGGTGATCGGCTAGGCGAGCCAAACTCCGTCGAATCATTGGCGAAAAGCCAGATCTTGGGCGTGCCTGTGACGTACGGTTCAGGTGAAAAGCGGGTCATTCTTGGCGCTCTTATACTTATCGATCGAGCAACAACTCTCGCTGACGAACATGGATCATTTGATCCGAGCCTTGGCAACGAGGAGGGGCAGGTTGCAGATTCATTTGCTGCAATGCTCGGCGCGGTCCTTGGCGCCCGCAAGGTTGCGGAACTCGGCAAAGAGCTTGCTATGGCGCAAACGATCCAGCAGCAAATTCTTCCTGCTGGACCGGTCATGCTGGACGGCTTCGATGTAGCCGCAGACTACTCAGCATGCGGTGCCGTGGGTGGCGACTACTACGATTACCTGCGGTTGGCTGACGGGCGCACGATGGTGGTGGTCGCTGATGTTTCAGGTCACAACCTAGCATCTGGCATGATCATGGTAGGCGCGCGCGCGACCCTACGCACGATGGCTTTAGTGCACACGGCACCTGACCAAGTGTTTTCGCGCGTCGGCGAGTTGATGTATGAGGACCTAACACAAACCGAGCGCTTCCTGACGGCTGCTGCAATCGCACTGAGCCCAAACGGGCATACGGTTGATTACGTAAGCGCCGGCCACAATGACTTGATGATCTACAGGGCAGCGACCGATTCCGTAGATCGCATCGAAAGCGAAGACGTGATCTTGGGGTTCTTGCCTAAGCCCGAATATGCCGCCCGCCAACTGATGCTACAGCCAGGAGATTGCATCCTGCTGTACACAGACGGCATTCCAGAAGCTGTCGACAGCTCTGGCGTGATGTTTGGGGAAGACCGGTTGTCACTTCTGTTTGCACAGCTTGCCATGAATCATTCTGCGCAGCGCATTCTCGATGGAGTCATGCAAGAACTCAACGCCTTCCGGCATGGTCAGATGGTCGCGGATGACGTGACGGCCGTCGTCATTCGCTGCACAGGTCAAGAGGTGAACCAGTGACAAAGCGCAAAATCTTAGTTGTCGATGACGAACCGTTCATCTGTCGCTCGCTGACCTTCGTATTGAAGAAAGGTGACTACGAAGTGCTTGAGGCTCGCAATGGTGAAGAGGCACTTGACGCCATTCACAAACACCACCCCGACTTGGTCTTTCTCGACGTCATGATGCCAAAACTCGATGGCCTCCAGGTCACCGAGACAGTCCGTGCAGATTCTTCGCTTGATGACATCAAGATCATTTTGCTCACTGCAAAGGGGCAAGATTGTGATCGTAAAGTTGGCAAGACAGCTGGTGCAAACGACTACATGACGAAGCCGTTCAGTCCCTCGAAGATCCTCGATAGGGCCCGCGAAATCCTCGGCTAATCAAGCCGGTCATTGCATCGCCCAGCCGTCAGCAAAAAGACGGAACAGGCGCGGTCTCTTTAGGCAATTGCTCGCAGTAGCGTGGGCGCATAGCGGTCGTTCACAAGCAGACAGCAGATCCTGGACTTCAACGCCGCCGATGCCTCGCATCGAAACCAGTAGCAATCGACTTTGCTGCGATGGCGAAGCGGAGCCTGCCCCTAACCCCGCCATGCCAGGATGGCAGGGCCCGCCAATGGCGCAGCTGCCAGATTGGCGCTTTCGCCTTTGAGGGATCGGACATAACCCTATTAAACACGTCGCTTAGAGCATGCGGTGTGGTTGGGCACGCCATTTGTTTACTACCGGCAGGCACCTCGAAGTCCGAGGCGCAGATTTCGTTGTCGTTGTAAATCGTCGGCCGCCGGCATCCCCGAGCCAGCGCTGACCACAGGAGTGAATTATGTCAAAGATCGTCGGAATTGACCTCGGAACCACGAACTCTGTCGTTTCAGTGATGGAAGGTGGTGAGCCAAAGGTCATCCCAAACATGGAAGGCGCCCGCACGACGCCATCCGTTATTGCCTTTACCTCGAGCGATGAGCGTCTGGTTGGCGCGCCGGCTAAGCGCCAGGCTGCGACCAATCCGCATGACACCATCTACTCCATCAAGCGCTTCATGGGCCGTCGCCACAACGAGGTCAGCGGCGAAGAGAAGATGGTCCCCTATAAGATTGTTGGCGACAGTGACGAATTGGTCAAAGTCGAGATCAGCGGCAAGACCTACACGCCGCCGGAACTGTCAGCGATCATTCTACGTGGCCTGAAAGAATCAGCTGAAGCGTATCTCGGTGAAACGGTTGACCGCGCAGTGATCACGGTCCCTGCCTACTTCAACGACAGCCAGCGCCAAGCAACCAAGGACGCTGGCCAAATCGCTGGCTTGAAAGTTGAGCGCATTATCAACGAGCCGACGGCTGCGGCCCTCGCCTTTGGCCTAGACAAGAAGTCCGCCGGCAAGAACACCAAGATCGCGGTCTTCGACCTCGGCGGTGGCACCTTTGACATCTCGGTGCTCGATGTTGGTGAAGGCGTCTTTGAAGTAAAGGCCACCAATGGCGACACGCACCTAGGTGGTGACGACTTTGACGAACGCATCATCCAATGGCTGTGCGACAACTTCCAAAAGGCTAACGGCATTGACCTGCGCAACGACCACATGGCGCTTCAGCGTCTGAAGGAAGCTGCGGAAAAGGCCAAGATCGAACTGAGCTCGGCCACGCAAACGGCAATCAACCTGCCGTTCGTGACGATGGATCAAACCGGTCCGAAGCACCTCGCCGAAAACTTGACGCGCTCGCAGTTTGAGCAGATGTGTGAGGATTTGTTTGAGCGTTGCCGCGGGCCCGTGCTGCGCTGCCTAGAAGACGCCAAGATGAAGCCATCGGACATCGATGACTGCATCCTCGTTGGTGGCTCTACACGCATGCCAAAGGTCCTTGATGTTGTTCGCGAAATCTTTGGCAAGGACGCCAATCGGTCCGTGAACCCAGACGAAGTTGTCAGCCTTGGAGCAGCAATTCAAGGCGGTGTCCTGGGTGGTGAGGTCAGCGATGTGCTGCTGCTCGACGTAGCGCCACTGTCGCTAGGCATCGAAACGCTTGGTGGCGTCATGACCAAGTTGATCGAGCGCAATACGACCATTCCGACCAGCCGCAGTCAGGTCTTCTCAACGGCAGCGGACAACCAGCCGGGTGTCGACATCCACGTGCTGCAAGGAGAGCGCGAGTTCGCCAATGACAACCGAACGCTTGGACGCTTCAAGCTTGATTCGATTCCGGCTGCGCCTCGCGGCACGCCGCAAATCGAAGTGACCTTTGATATTGACGCCAACGGCATCTTGTCAGTTGCTGCCAAGGATAAGGGCACCGGCAAAGAGCAGAAGGTCACGATCGAAGTTGGCTCTGGCTTGAGCAAGGAAGAGGTCGATCAAATGGCTGCAGATGCCGAACTCAACGCTGATGCAGATAAACTGCGTCGTGAGTTGGTCGACATGAAGAACCAAGCCGACTCAATGATCTACCAAGCCGAAAAGCAGGTGAAAGAGAACGGCGAGAAGCTCGATGCAGACAACAAGACCAAGCTTGAGTCGGCGATCGCTGACCTGAAAAAGGCTGCTGAAGGTGATGACGCCGAGCAGCTCAAGGCAGCAATCGAAAGCTTTGAAAAGACGTTCCAAGAAGCTGGTGCAGCCATGGCTGGCGCACCTGGCGGAGAAGCTGGCCCTGCTCCCGGCGAAGGCGAAACGGCCGGCGCCCCGAGTGGCAGCGGCGGGGAAGACGACATCAAAGATGCCGACTTTGAGGTCAAGTAAGCCTCGGTAATTGCCACCTGCAGGACGGCAGTCCGATTGCAGGTGGCTGTTTCGATGCGGGCCCGGTGCCGTTGAGCACTCGATATAGGCTCGCAATCGCCACAGCATCAACAGCTCTTGGCTGCTTTTGCTAGCCAAGTGGCCGGTGAATGCGGTCGCAATCCCAGGATTGGCTGCATCTTGCTGCATGACGCGAGCAATCTGCGTCGCGTCCCAGCCGTGCCGCAGTGGTTGGCGTAGTGGGTCGGGCGTGATGCCGGGGCCATCAAGGCAAGGATCAGTAGCTGCGGCAGGTTGCCGCCCAGGCGTGTTTCGCGAGGTCTGCGAAGGTATCCAAGCATTTGTAGCGCTGGTTTGCGTTGGCTGGGGCGAACGATGCTGGCCTTCGCCGCTTCTAGCACTAGTCTAATCGCTTGTCGCTGCAACGACTAGATTTGTGGCCGCCCAAGTGGGCGGCTTTGCATGGCGTAACAGAAGGTTCTGTTACGTGTGCTAGTCTGCTGGGCTAACGCAATCACAGATGATTCGAGTCGTCGATCTCACGAAACGTTTCGGGCCGACAACGGCTGTAGACAAGGTCTCGTTTGAGATCGGTCGCGGTGAAGTTGTTGGCTTCCTTGGCCCTAACGGCGCCGGCAAGACTACAACCATTCGAGTTTTGACTGGATACCATCCAGCGACATCGGGCCTAGCTGAAGTCGCTGGCCTAGATGTTCACAAGCACTCGCTCGAAGTCAGAAGGCAAATTGGCTACCTGCCACAGGAAGTTCCAATTTATCCTGATTTGCGAGTTGTGGAGTATTTGCGCTATCGCGCAGAGCTCAAGGGAGTGCGCAGCAAGGAACGCAAAGCTGCTGTGAGTCGCGCTATGGCCAAAGCCGGCATCGAAGATGTTGCCCGCAAATTAGTGGGGCAAGTCAGTCACGGCTACCGACAACGCGTTGGGCTTGCGGACGCTTTGGTTGCCAACCCGCCGATACTAGTTCTTGACGAACCAACATCAGGGCTTGATCCAAACCAGCGTCGCCGCATCAAGCAAGTCGTTCGTGATCTTTCGAACGAACACACTGTGCTGTTCTCGAGCCACATTCTTGGCGAAGTGCAGGATGTCAGCTCGCGAGTGATCGTGATCCATCGCGGCACCCTGCGTGCCGATGGCCCGCCGGATCAGCTAGTCGCGCAAGGCACGCGCGCACGGTTGCGCGTTCGCGCTTGTTGTGATGCGACTGCTCTACGCGAAATCGCCGCCGTCATCCCTGGAGTAATCGAATCCAGCTTCGAGGTAACCAATGGTGAAGCTGCAACACTCTGCTGTGAGTTCATACCAGGAACGGAACCAGCAGCAGAACTTGGTGGGCGACTACAGTCGGCGGGGATTGCGGTGCATGAACTCCAGGTCGTGATGCCAACGCTGGAGGAATACTTCTATGCAATTACTGACGGCCTAGACCACAAGGCTGAGTTCGAGAGTGCTGGTTCTGAATTAGACAGCCCTAAATCTGGCGACTCTGAATTAGGCGATCCTGGACCCAGCTCCTCGAAGCCAGGCCATGACGAGGTAGCTCAATGAG
>CBFIIO010000075.1:0-11216 GCA_965662465.1 Planctomycetota bacterium
AAAGAGGTTTGAATGAACAGTCGCCAAAGCCGGCGATTTGCTTCAGGTTTAGCCCAAAGGCATGAATCCTTGCAACGGCAGAGCAGAGCATTGGTAATTCAAAGTACGGCTCGGACCAGCCGCGCACCGCCATCACTCCGTCAAGCCACCACTTTCCCAGCCTGCGTCAGCGCCTATGCGCAGGGCGGTGATGATCTCTTGCCGTAGCAATGCGGACGGGCTCATGTACGCCGATGGACGAGGCGTTTCAGAGGACTCTGTTGCTGCTCATTCTCCTTATCCCCTCCAAGACTTCAGGTTAGCAATGCTGTCGGCAAAGGCGGTCCTGCTCGTGATCGGATGGCTGTACGAGCGAGACTTTCCGTGCGAATGCCATCTGATCGCTACATTCTGCGGGGTGGCCGTGGGGCGTCGAGCCTCAAGGCAAGTACACGATTGCGATAAAGGGTTAAGCTGAAGCCCCAGCCCCATCGCAAGTTTCGCGAGAGTCCGATGCCATCTAGAATTGTTCTGCCAAGCCTTGCAGTTGTCTGCATGCCGGCTCTGTTGCTGTCTCAGGCTGCTGTTGTTGCAGAGGCGCGTCAGGTTCAACAGCATACTGCACTGGCCATTCAGCAGTGGGTTGATGACTTCCAAGGCGGTCGTATTGGCCCACGCGGAGCTCTGCGGTCGGGATCTCGCTTGCAGCCTCGCTACATGGCACATGCAAAGCGGGCGGGTTATCTAACCGCTAGCGACATAGACCGGCTGACGCATATGGACGCTTTGCAGAAGTTGCTGTACTTCGCCGAGGAGAATCCATCGCCGGAGCTAGGCGAGGCAGTGCTGTCAGTCGCTGCAGCGGGCTTGGACCTTTCCTTCTTGGACCGCGACGCCGTCGAATTGCGAGAAATAGGCCACTGGACGCTGATGCGTATTGAGGATCAGGGCGTTTGGTTCCAGATCCTGCGAGCGGCTGCTGGTGAGCGCTTGCCAGTGTTTGACCAACTGCGTCCACAGGACAAAAAGGAAGAATACGTCTCGGTTGGGCCGGCACGACGCGTGGCTGCACTTCGGTTGCTTGGCCAGCGAGGTTTGCCGGTATTCCGCAGCACGCTTGAGGCGGCGCTTATTGATAATGATCCGCGAGTCAGGTTGGCCGCAGCTGAATCGATTCGACCACCCTGGAAGACCGCGACTCTGAAGCAAGTGAGTGTTGCCATGCAGCGCGAGCGCCACCCTGTTGTTTCACAGGCTCTGGTTCGACTGTTATTCCAGATGCTAAAGAGGCCGCCAAAGAGGATGACCGTAGAGCTTCGGTCCTCGGCCGTTTCTAGCGCGGTTGCCCAGATGGGGCGAGCTGGTTGGCGAACCGATATGGATCTCTTGGATCTTGTCGAGGCGTTTCCGCACAAGGGGGCGATTCCACACCTGATCGAGGCGTTGGATCTCACCATCAAGTCACCAGATGCATTGGTGTCGGCCGTGAATCGGCAAGCTTCCCCATTGTTGCGCCAGCGCGCAGGCATGTTGTTGCGCGCGATGACCGGTGCCTTGGTGCCAATTGAAGATCCGCAGGCGTGGCGAAGGTTCTGGGCCAAGGAACAAGCTAGAATTGTCGTGCCGAAGCGATTGGCTCGGGCGAATCCTAGTGGCACGAGCGTCAAGTTCTTCGGCGTGCCTGTCACCGGAACGTCGATCGCTTTTCTCATCGATACCAGCGGCAGCATGGATAGTTCGCCTGCTGCGAATGGACCACTTACTGGGTTGCGGCGCACTCGTCGTGCTGAGACCCGGCTGGGAGCAGCCAAGGAGCAGTTGGTGCTTGCTGCCCAGGCGATGGCCCCGCAATCCCAATACTATCTGCTGACATTCTCTGACACGGCCCGTATTTGGACACCTGAGCCGATTCGTCCCAACAACAATTCGACACGTTCTTTGACAGGGTTGTTGAGCCGGTTGAATTCGCACGGGGGCACGAATTTGTATGCAGGGTTGGTTGCTGCTTTAGAGACAGAGCACCGTTCCTACGGTGGTCGGGAGCTACCGAAGATCGACGAATTGTTCCTTCTGAGTGATGGCGATCCGACTGCTGGTCCAGTGCGCGATACGGATGAGATCTGTAACTTGGTCAAAGAAGCCAATCGCTATGCCAAGATTCGTATCAACGCAGTGTTCACTGGCACTGGCGATGGCGCAGAATTATTGAAGCGGCTTGCCCAAGAGAACGGTGGCGTGTTTGTGCAGCGGTAACCGTTGCCGTGGTTCACAAATGGCAACGGCCGCAGTCGCTACTAGATAGCGACTGCGGCCGTTGCAGTTGGTTTGATCGAGTGCAAGTTCCTGCAGGGTTAGCCGCAGGGAGACTCTCTCGGCGTCCGGCTTAGAAGCCGAAGTTGCCTTGCAATCCGTTTGAAGCGAGCAGATTTGCTGGGTTCTGCACGGTTAGGCAGATGGATTGCGCGGTGAGTATGCCGCCGATCAGGGCGGTGTTGTTCGGCACCGGAATGCTGGTCGTTGCGGCTCCAGCTGTTGCCAAAGCCGTCGCAGTGCCGACGACTGTATTGATCCAAACGGAGCAGCCCGGGGCGCTCAGGCCAATCACCGAGAATGGGATACCCGGTCCTTGGGCGGTGCCACAGAACGTGATCGCGATTGGCGAAACTGGATCGATGTTTGTTGTCGTCAAATCCCAGTTCGAGCCAAGAGCCGGGGCGTTGCTGTTGAGGGTCAGCGACTGCACTTCGATATCGTTGACAATTACTGTGGCTGCGAGTTCTGCTGACAAGTCGTTGCCACCGAAATCGCTTTGGCTGCCACCGGCCTTTAGTCCAACCAAGTAGTCAGTGCCGACGTTGTTGTGGATGGGATCGTAGACGATTGTGATGTCTCCAGTGGCTAGGTTGAACTGGACCTGAAAGGTCTCACCAGTGGTCTGTCCCCAGTTGAAGACGTTGTTCCAGCTAACGATCGCGATTCCGCCAACTTCTTCGAAGCTGATCGTGCCACTGCCGGCTGCGTCTGGCTGGAAATCGTGCCACATCGGGCTGACCATTGGGGCGCTTGTCGCGAGCCATGTTGGGACGTCCGGGGTAAAGGCGGTGCCGTTACCCGTCGCGTCAAGCGTGATCTGGCCGTTTGAAGACACTGACAAGTCCGTGGTTGCGCCGCCGGGAATTGGTAGCGCGGCCGAAAGCGTGACGGTTTCCTCAACGTCGTCTCCCAGAGCTACGACTTGGGCGGTTGGCGATGGCGTGATGAAAACGCCAGGAATCGAATCTAGGGCAATGTAGCCGTTGCCGGTCCGCAGCATCGTGATCGTGGTGCCGGCGAGGTCGAAGGTGCCAGTCGCCATGATCTCATAGATGTGGGCCGGGGAACTGTTGCAGCCAGTCCCGTAGGTTTCCGTCGATGCACATGCTAGTGAGGTCACGAACCAGCCAGGTGAGAGCGGCACCATCGTGATGCCGGTGCCAGCCATGTCAAAAGTGTTTGCGACTGCGAACAACTCAAAAGTTGTGTCATCGGCAGTGACTGGACTAGTCGACAGGTCAACGGCTGCAGGCAGGGTTGCCGGAGCACCAGGGGATACACCAATTACGCCGTTGTCTGAGACACCACCAAAGGTGGAGTTGTTGGTGACGCGTGTGTCGTAGAAGAACTGAACTTGACCGTTGTCCGAGAGCTTCATTTGGAACGTGTAGTCAGTTCCGACTGGTGCTCCAAAGTAAGTCACGTCTTGCCAAGTAACCGTGAGTTCGGTTGCTGTGCTGTTGATGAAGATATCTCCAGTTCCAGGGATCGTGTCCGACCAGAAGGGGGACAGAACTGGACCGTTTACGACCAGGCCGGCTGGATCGGGCGTGTAGACAAAAGGCGCAGCAGGATTCGGAGCTGCTGGCACACCAGCATTCGAAAGGAACGCAATGCCGTGGTCCGAGATCGAGATGTCGGTGTAGGTTGCCCCTGCGAATGGAAACGCGAAGCCAATTGGTTGCGGCGTAGAAATTGAATCTTGTGTGATGCCGATACTAGAACCAATGTTCGGGTCGTAGCAGCCTTGTGCAAAAGCTGATGCCGAAAGAACAACGATGGCGAGGGAGTTGCTGATTTTTGTCATAGTTGCTGAGGTCGTAGATGCGTTAAGGAAGCCTGCTACAAACTGCATGTGCAAACGTGCTGTAAAAATAGCCTAGCAACAATGCCCATCTTTTTCTCGTTGATCGCCACGTGATGGATCCGAGCATTTGGATCTATACGTATGACTGTTGATAGTAATTAGAATGGTGGTGTGGCCACGATCCGTTGTTCCCATGGGCGGGTTTACTCACATTATGTGCTGGTAACTGCTTGGTTTGAGACTGATGAATAGCGATCAGGATGCTGGATTTGCTCGGAGTTGGCTGGGATTCGCAGGTTTCTATTCCTGCAGCTTTGCAGCTCTAGGCATCTTCATGCAGTTCCTGCCAGTCTGGCTGCACGAAATACAGGGGTTTGAGGTCGATGACATTGCGGTCATCCTTGCCGCCCAGACAATCTCGCGCACGTTTGCCGGCCCCATCTGGTCGCAATTTGTGGATCGCAGTGGTGATGCACGTCGAGTGCTGATTTGGCTTGCTAGTGGCGGTGCTGGAGCTTTTGCGTTATTCGCCTATGCACCAACTTTGTTGACCGCTTGGTGCGTCGCCTTTGTGTTTGGCTGCCTTTACCCGCCAATGCACTCGATTGCTGATGCGGCGACATTGCGGGCGGCAGGGCGACTAGGCTTTTCGTTTGGCCGGGTGCGAGCGATGGGTTCAGGATCGTTCTTGATCGTTATCCTGGTCGCCGGCAGCTACCTCGAAGTCAATGGCACGCGGTATGTCTATGCGATGCTGCTGGTGGCATTGCTTTCGACTGCGGTAGCCGCATGGTTTGTGCCGCGAGATCACCACCACACTTCGCAGCCGCCCAGTGCGCCAATGCCCCTGTCGCAACTGTTTCGTTCGAAGTCTTTCGTCGTGCTCTTGGTTAGCTCGGCGCTAATTCAAGGTAGCCATGCGACCTTCTACCAGCAGTCGACAGTGCATTGGGGCGAACACGGTATCGACAAGGGCATGGCAGCAGTGCTGTGGGCAGAAGGCGTGTTGGCGGAAATCGCTTTACTGCTGTTTGCCAAGCAAACCCTCGACAAGTTACGGCCCACGACGCTGCTGATTCTCGGTGGGGCCGGTGCTGTGATACGCTGGCTAGTGATGGGCTCAACCACCTCTTTGCCGTGGTTATTCGCAACCAACTGGCTACATGCTTTGAGTTTTGTGGCGACATACATCGGCGCCATTCGTGCGATCGAAGTGCGCGTGCCGCTTGAGCAACGAACGACTGCGCAGGGCGTAATTGGTGCCGCACAAGCAGGATTTGGCATGGTCTTCTGCGGCCTAGTTGGCGGCTACACCTTCAAGATGTTTGATGGTGGTGCATTTTACTTCATGGCCGCCTTTGCTGCATGCGGCACAGTGCTGGCGGTTTGGCTAAGGCGATCGCGCTAGAATCCGCTGTGATCGCCTTAGAGCGCTATCGTCGTTTACCTCGATCGCTTCGCCCTGTAGATCGACGGGAGTATTGCGAAGATCGCTGCTGCTAGGAGCGCGCTAGACAGGCCTGCTAGATGCCACCAGTCTAAGTTGCGTGGCAGTTCTGCAACTCGTTGCCATGTCCTGATTGCAGTTTCTCCAAATGGTGATGCGGCTACTTGTTCTGGTTGTGCTTGCAGAATCACCGGCACCGCGAAAACTGCGATGGCGACCGTTGAGAGCACGTTCTTGAAGCGCATGATGCCGAGCCGACGCCACCCTATGGTCGCGCATGCAACGAGCGCGATTGTGCCAAAAACTGTCACTAGATGAGTGGGGTCGATCGAAACGCAAGCTAACGGTAGTGCTGGCGCCACAAGCAGCGTCGCCATCAGTAGCCAAAGATGTGCGCCGCGTCGTCTCTGAGGTTGATCTAGCCAGTCGTCGAGTCCGGCAGTCCCCATTACCGTGAAGGCTAGCATGCTGAGCCACCATGACATTGCTGGCACGGCTCCTGAGGTCAGCACCGGTGAGATGGATGGTGACATGTCAGGGACCGTTAGCAGGATGGTTGGCAGCGCCCCAACGATAGCGGTCATCAGCCACAGCGATGTTGCTACATTGCGCTGACGACGCAGGACACCAAGGACGGCAAACCAAATCAAGAACGGTCCGGCGATACGTGCTGCAATGACTGGTGACGCTTGGCCCGACAATACAGTTTGAAGCTCGACAGGTTGCGCCTCCCCGAGCCACCCCGCAAGCAAATCTAGCGACACGAGATTGCTGGCAGCCAAGCAGCCGATCGCGACGGTTAGTAAGCCAGATCGTAGTAGCACACGATCGAAACCCTTACCGCTGTGGATAATGGTCTTTGCCAGCATGGCCAGAGCGACGGTGGTCGCCAGGATGGCAACTACGGTGACCCCAAGCACGAACGGCAGTGCCATGCAAATGCCCGTCCATGGTAGCCAGGAGCGTTGCGTCGACGGCCGTTGACATTGGCCGACAGCTTCGAGTGCCAGTGGCACGAGTGCAGCGGCAAGTTGCTCTCGTGGCGAGTCGACGAAACCAGCAAACAGCGGCGACATGCCGTAGGCAATGCCACCGATAAAGCCAGCATAACGACTGCGACCCTGAACCCGCAGGAACCGGTAGGTCAGCATGCCGCCAATGGCGCCAGCTATCATCGTGATGTAGCCAGCCTCCCTAAGTAGACCATGACGCGAGGCAGCGGCGAGATGCACCGTTGTGGTCAACAGTCCGATCAAGCAGACGGCCAAAACGCCTTCTTTGCGACCTGTTCCGAAGAGACTCACTAGGGTGTCTCCGGGGTAGGCGGGTAGTCCGCGCGGGGGGTAGCAGGCACGCCGACTCTTCGTCGTTTTGTATGCCTATTCTTGAGCTTACGGCGTTAGTTCTGCTCGCTGGCGTTTACGAGACACGAGGAACCATGCTGTGATCGCCAACAGTGTTGCAAGGATCATCAATAGGAAGCCTAGTATGAGACCTGGAGCTTCATAAGTGATCACAACTTGGCATGCAGACTTAGGGATTACGACCATCCGTTGCGAATGGTTACAGCGAATGATCTCCGATGGTTTGCCGTCAATCGTTGCGCTCCAGCCGGGCAAGAATGTGTCGATCATCACCAGGTGGGTGGCATTCCCCGACGACACGTCGATCACAATGTGGCAGGGATCATCTCGAACCACTTTCAGGGCGCGCAGTTCTTCTACGACGGATGTCGTAGGTGCCCCGTTTGGCATCTCTTCCGCGACGACGTAAACCTGTCTCCGCGGAACTAGATTGTTGGCGGTGATCGCTGCGACCACGGCTGCGTCGTCAGCCAACGGAGCGACACTTTGGGCGACGTAGGCACGTTCAAGGGCTGAGGACCGCTCGTGGACGTAGAGCGCTCCGCGCCCCTTGATTACGGGACCAACAGTTGGGCCGGCGCCGCGTAGGTCGGCTGGATCGGTCAGTTCGTCCGTCGTCAATGCGTAGCGGATGCCGATGAGGTCGAAGTAAGGATGCTGCAGCAAGGCGGCTGGTATGGTCTTGGTCAGGAATCCTTTGCCCGCGATGACTGTGCCGAGGTCCGTGTTGTAGTTGCGGTCCAGTAGTGTTCGTACCGGCACGAGGGTTCTGCTGTCAGCGTGGCTGTAGAAGTTCAGATCGCGTATGCCAGCAAGCATCAGTTGGCCGGGTGGCAACTGGTCAGGCAGGCGAGGCGAATGACTGGTTCGAACGATTTGGAAACCGCCGACGCTGGCGCGCTCTGTCGCTTGCGCGCGCAGGAACTCGTGGATCGCGCTGTCTTTGCCTTTGGGGCTTGGCGTACCTTTGGTGATTGGTGCTCCGTGAAGTGCCAACTGTACGATCGAAGCGATTGCCGCCGCGATCAAAGCCGTATGCCTTATCTGTGTGCGCTTTGCCAAGCCAGCTGCGAGTAGTAGCAGTCCAATGCCAGCGAGCCATGCTGCACCATTGGCTCCCGCCTTTTCGAATTGCTCGAAGCCCCTGGCGAACCGGTCATAGGGGACTTGCGGTTTGCCTTGCACGTGATTGACCACGCCATCGCGGTCGCTTTCGTAGTGCTGCATCAGCGACTGGATGGCCCAGTCAGGGTCTTCCTGATGCCATTTTGCAGGTGCGGCTGTGACCAACCACAAAGCAACGGCCGCGATCAGGCACGCGGCACCCGCGAGAAGTGGCGCTCGGCTCTTTGGCACCCAGAGTCTCTCGAAGCCAAAGGCAATTAGCCAAGCGACGAATAGGGTTCCTGCAGTTGGCCAGCGGATTGGCCAAACATTTTGCACGATGGGCAAATGATACAGCAACTGCAAGCCTGGCCAGAACAGGCCTAAGCCAAGTGCCATCAATAGAGCGAAGCGTGCGAACCAGGCGCGTTTGCCGCTCGCGATGAATGCACCGAGGAGTGCTAGCACAGCGCCGAAGCTAGAGACGAAGATCGAATACTCTGTGAAGTTGTAGTTCGGCAGCGCTGCCTTGCCGGTATCGAGCGAGCGGGTGTTGAGCAGCAACTGCATCGGTGAGTTGCCGTATGGCAGGGTGCCCGATGTTGTCGGGTCGCCAAACGCATTGCCCATCAGGTAGCCAAGTAGTCCATACGGCTCAAATGCTTGTCCTGAGATGTCAGACCACAGAGGTGTTGGCAGTCTCGCACTTTCTGGAAAGAAGGCTAGTGACGGCAACACCTGTGGCAATGCCCAGCATGCGCCGAGCGCCAGTCCAGGGAATAGGCACGCTGCTAGTCGAACGGCTTGGCCAGGTCCTTGGCTGAGGGTGCGTTCGCCGGTGAGCCATAAGAACAACAAACCCGCAAAGAATGTGGTCGTCGCAGCAAATGGTGGAAAGCCTGCCAGCCAGGTCATTGCGAAGGCAAATCCTAGAGCGAGGGTTGCCAGTGGCTTGATGCAGTTCGCTTGCGCGATTCTCAGCATTGGCCACAGCACACCTGGCAACCAAACAAAGCTTGCGAGTCGCATCCAGAAGTAGCTGTTGGCCACGCTTGGTCCGGACATCTGAAAAATCGCCGCGGCAAAACAAGCTGGTAGGATTGAGAAGCCTAGCTGTCGGAACAGGCCGAAGGCCAAGAGGCCTGCGAGCGCTAGGTTGCACCATGCGATCAAGCCAAGCTTGCTGGCTGGTTCGTCGGCGAGCAACGCGATCCAGTTTGGTGGATAGCAGAGTCCGATTAGCCCGTGAGCATGCAATGGTGCACCCGCGCGAGCGTTTGGGTTCCATGTTGGCAGGCGTCCCTCGCGTAGTTCGTTGCTCGCGAGTTCTAGTTCCGGAACGAACCAGATCGGCAACTCCGTAACGTCTAGGTTGGCATCTTGTCGCGCTTGCGCCAGATCACTATCGGTAGCGGTGATACTTGCCGGTGGGAACAGGTCAATGTCGTAGGAAATGAAGCTGCGTGAGCCGAAGACGGATGGCCATAGCCAAACCAGCGGTAGCAATGTCAACGTCAGGACTGCTAGCGCTGACGTGCGCTTGGTTGCCTCTAGTTGCGTCATGCGGATCGACTCCGGTTGCGACCAGTTGCGAAGCAGATGATCACGACCAGCCATGCTAGCAGTGTCAAGCGCGCTGGCCAAACAACGCGGAACCCGTCGTAGGTGAACACGATTTCGTGCTCACCGGCCTCGACGTAAATAGCGCGCAGGTAGTGGTCCGCAACCAGGACTTCTGTAGGCACGCCGTTGACGGTGGCACACCAGCCCTTGTCATACGGGTCGGCGAGCCGGACGTAGCCATCATGTGAGCATGTGACCTTCAGTTCGACTCGCTCGTCGCGATGGGAAGTGATCTCGACGTTTGCCTGAAAATTATCAGCAGGTTGCGGGCGGATCGTGTCTTCGCGCTCCAGCATGATGCGGGCACGCACGTCACGGTTGGGATCACTCAGGGCATCCAAGCGGGCTCGTTGCGGGCTTTGCTGCTCCCCGTCGGTGTCGTTTGGCAGCCGCGGCGTGTCAGGAACGACGTCGACTAAGCGCACAAACGTAGCTCGCGGCATTGCTGTCGTTCGTTCTAGCAGTCGGAATTGGCCGGTGCCTGGCGGAGTGCGGTCGACGAGTGCAGTGCTCGGCTGGACAGTTTCTCTATCAGCGTTGGTGATGATGTAGTGAATGCCGTAGAGGTCGCATAGTGGGTGGCTCAACGATTGCGGGTTGTGGAATGAGCCGACACCTGCACCCGAATATCCAACAGCAGCTTCGATGCTCTCGAAGAACTGTTCAAAGCGAGATGGGGGAAGTGGGTTGTAGGCGTTGGCGTCGGCTAAGCCCAAAAACCCTGGCATGTTGCCGGGCAAGCCATTGCTGTTGGTACCGCCAAGGATCAGTCGTTGGATACGTGGTCGTGGTTGGTTTTCGACGTGGGTTGCTACGACCGGTGCCATGACCTTGGGAACCGCGGTGACGCGTTTGGCTGCTACAGTTTGCACTGGGCCAAGCCCCATCACGATGAGCTCGATGATGGTCGCGACGATCATGATGGAGGCTGCGACTTGTCTCCGCGCTTTGGTCGATTGCAGTCTGCTGAAAGAGAGTGCGAATATGCCAGCGAGCGAGATGAGTAAGGCCCACGCCGAACCCGTCATCAGATGGTATCGGTTATGCGCTGCTTCGCCGGGTTTGGCGACAGCTTGGACTAGCTGTGCAATGCGATTGGCGTCGCCTCCTTGGCTTGCTACAACTGGATCATTGGTATCAAGCGCATACAGATTTGCGCACGCCTGCACGAAATCTTGATCCGCACTGTGGATGGTAGCCCACCCGAGCACGACGGCAGACGCGACGGCGATGACCCCAAAGATCGCCTTTCCTGGTCGAAGCAAGCCCTCACGTAGCCACGCGTCGCAACCGATCCCGCATAATATGATTAGTGGCATCGCAACGGAGAACAGCAGCCGCCTCAGGTCGCCAGCCGTTAGGCCCGGCAGAACTCGTGCTAGCGAGAAGAATGGTTGGTCTCCGGTAGCGATGCCGAATGCCAACAGGCCATAAGCGGCAAAGAATATCGTCAGGATGCGATGTCGCTTGGAGCAGAGCGCCGTGAACGCAGCAGCCAGTGGGATGATTCCGATTGCGAACGATGTTTCAACCCAGTTCTGGAAGGCGCTGTTGTCGCTTGCTCGTGTGTTCGCTTCGA
>CBFIIO010000076.1:0-10964 GCA_965662465.1 Planctomycetota bacterium
CGTCGCCGAGTAGCTCGTAGCAGTAGACTAGACTCGTAGCCCACTCCAATTCGTCTGGAGATCTGGTGTGCAACTCAAGCAAGTAAGGCAAAGCCTCACTCGGCTTCTGCATATCGAGCAAAGCCGGGGCCAGAAGCTGCTGATCACGCTGTCGACTTGGGTCTAACTTTCGGAGGTAGCGGTCAAATACTGACTTGGCGAGCTCAAGGTCCTTCACCCAGCTGTAGGAACGACACAACATCGCTGCTGCAGCAAGATCATCAGGATCCAACCGGATGATCTCCTCAAGGTGCGTGGTTGCCGCGGCATACTCACCACTCATGATCAAAACATCCACGAGCTTGTGGCGGATTGAAGTGTCGAGTGGCAACCCCTTGAGACTGTTGATGTATAGGTCTCGCGCCTTACCCAGCAGACCTCTCTGAACCAGAACCCCGGCGTATTCGGTCCGGACTTCATGGTCATTAACAGCCTGACTCAGATACGACTCGAAAAGATCATTTGCCTCCTCAATCTGCCCCAGGTCGGTCGCATTACGAGCAGAACGCAGAAGCAGCTCTAGCTCTTGGGACCGCGACGCAGACAACCTTGTAGTATTTCGGTTGGCGGGAACATCACCAAGCAATCCACCTGAGCGGCCTGTGCCAATCTCTCGATTGGAAGCCTGCGAGGAGTTCGCTGTCCGGCCCCGCGGCGCCGGGTTTTGCGGATTCTGTTCAGCATTAAACTGGCTCGACCCAAGGTCTGCCAAAGAACTGCCACTGGCTCTACCCGGGGCACCGGAAGCGTTATTAGGGTCACGGTAAATAATTCCACCATCATCCCTGACAGAAGAATTCCCGCCGCCAGGTAGCTGGCCAGAAGAAAATCCACTGCCATTCGTGAAATCCGCCCCCCCAGATTTCGCGCATCCAGATGTCACTGCAACCACCCATAAGATGGCGCAAGCGGTGATTGTTGAAGCCGTAAGATACTGTCGTTTAGTATTTTGCATCTGGATGACCGATACGTGTTTGACTCGCAGAGTAAGCCAATGTGCTACTCTCTTCGGACACCTCCTGTCTTCATCTGAACCTTCTCTGAAGAATGCTCAGACGAAAGCTTGAAGATCCGCCCTCGCAAGGGGCTCGACTGATTGTTTCTTCCCTGCCTAGGGACGCCTTCCATGACTGACTCCTCCGATTTGCTCGCCCAAGCGCGCCAACCAAGATACGTCTTGAACAAAGTGCTTATGGTGTTGTGCGCCACTATCACAGTCGCATACCTAGTCTACAGAGGGATTTACACTCTCAACCTAGACACTTGGTATGCCACGACAGCGTCATGGACGCTGTATTTGGCTGAACTGTGGGGCGGAATGAGCTTGTTGCTCTTCTTCCTGCAAATCTGGGAACCGGTAGATCCGCCGGCGCAAACACCCCTAGAAGACGTAACGATTGACGTCTTTGTCCCGAGTTTTAACGAAGGCATCCCCATCCTCCGGGGAACTCTGCAGGCATGCCTGGCAATGGACTGCCCGCACCGGACCTACCTTCTAGATGATGGCAACCGCGCCGAGATGCGCCAACTTTGTGAAGAGCTAGGCGTTCATTACATTGCACGTGACAACAACCTTCACGCTAAGGCAGGCAATCTAAACAACGCCTTTGACCAAACAGACGGCGAGTTTGTTGCGATCCTCGACGCTGACCACATCCCCGAACCAAACTTCTTGTCGCGGATGCTCGGTTACTTCCGAGATGAAAAGCTTGGCTTCGTTCAGTCACCCCACGCGTTCTCCAACTTTGACACTTTCCAGGGCCGGGTCAATTATGAGAAGGGCCGCTTCTGGGATGAAGGACAGCTCTTCTACAAGGTCATTCAGCCAGCTCGTAACACGACCAACTCGGTGATCTTCGCCGGGTCGGCTGCACTATTCCGCCGCGAGGCTCTCAAGGAAGTCGGTTACATCGCGACGGAAACCATTACCGAGGATATGCACACCGGAATCCGGATGTCTGCCAAGGGATGGAAGTCGATGTATGTCAACGACCGCCTGATTGCCGGTCAGGGCGCAACGGACGTCACAACCTTCCATGGTCAACGTCTGCGCTGGGCAGAAGGCAACCTCAGCATCCTTGCCTATGACAACCCGCTGACAATGAAGGGTCTGACCCTGACGCAGCGGCTCACGTTCTTTGCGTCGATCATTCACTGGGCAGGTGGTTTACCACGCCTGATGATCTATCTGACGCCAGTCCTTGTGCTGCTCACCGGCGTCGCCCCGGTTCAGGAGTTCACGTGG
Organism: Planctomycetota bacterium; assembly: GCA_965662465.1. GTDB lineage: Bacteria > Planctomycetota > UBA1135 > UBA1135 > UBA2386. Next base: position 2,285 of record CBFIIO010000076.1, read on the forward strand.
ACGCTAGGAATGATCTTCTTGGCCTACATTGGAACCATGCTGATCACCTTGCGAAGGGTGTTTGGCAACTACATGAACTACTCCCTAACGGAGTATTTCAACATGGCCAACTTCTGGACCCAGATCCGCGCCACAACTCGAGCGCTGATCTATCGTAAGCGGTCCAAGTTTGTTGTGACAAACAAGAGTGGTGGTTCACAGGGTTCTAAGTTGCCGCACATTGTGCCGCAAATAACTCTGCTGTCTGTAGGCATCCTCGCACTCATCTACGGCTGGACTCGGCACGTCTTATTCGAAGATTCGCCAGACCTCCTAGGTATGGGCATCGCAACACTGCTTGTCCTGCAAAACTCTTACTTCGCTATCCTGTATCTGCGTGTAGCCATGATGGCGACCAGTAAGCGCTACTCATACCGCCACAGACTGAATCTAGCGACGCAATACAGCTTCCCTAACCGCGAAGGCGAAACAGTAGAGGGCATCGGTGTGACCACCGACCTCAACGAGTTCGGCCTAGGCTTCACGTCCTACGACACCCTGCCTACAGGCCAGCCTGGCACCGTTCGGGTGAAGGTTAACGGCGAGACACTGAGCACGCCGGCAATCCTTAGATATGCAGCGCATCGCCAAGGCGATGGTGCTGAAGACCTACCACTGTATCGATACGGACTTGAGTTTACTGAGATGCCTCCACAGGCAATCGATGCGGCGACTCGTATCATCCAACGCTACGCCGTAGCACCTTGGTATTCTGTCTTTGACGCCAACGACCACGGTAAGCAACCGAGCCGAACCCTTCTCTCGAGGCGTGTTAACGACCGAGCTCCCTTTAAGGTGCCAGTCTGCCTCGAAACTTCTAGAGGCGAGGTATACACCTGCACACGAGATATCTCGACAGAGGCTATGCGGTGCATTCTGGCTCACCCCGTCGACATCAACGAAGAGCTCAGAGCGAAGATCTACGGTCCATCGGGATCGTTCTACGCCAAGATGAAGGTGGTAACGAGCCGCGAAGTCACCGGCCCTCCTCACAGAGTGCGCGAGTATGTAATGAGCTTTGCAGCTTTCGAAGCTCAAGGCCGAAGCTTGTTGCAATCCCTCTGCGAACTAGCTGGTGAGCCAAGTGCGCGAAGAGACCTCACAGGCGCTCATGACGAACGTCACCGCCCGATCTTCCGCCCAGTAGCTGCCGCCTGCCTGATGCTCATGGTGCTAACTCCACCAACTGTCAGCGTGTTCCAGCACATCCACGCAGATGACCTGGCACTCGTAGACTCAAATAGCAGCGAGGCGTCGCTAGAAGTTGACCAACACTTTGACCGGATCTTGTCTGAGTCGCTGTTGTCGGAGAAGCCAGACATCCGCCGCTTGACGCTGCTCAAGGACGCACTAGAACGCGAACGGCGTTACGACGATCTTGTTCGTGTCTGCAACGTTCTGGTTTCGATGCGCCCAGACGACATTGATATGGGACTTGCGCATGTTGCGGCGCTCACATCGGCCGAGAGATACACCGATGCGGATGAGCTGGCCGGGCGACGAATTGCGGGTCTACACGAGAGCGGCAATGTCAAGAAAGCGGAGCAGTTCGAAATCCTTCAGGCTCGCAACCTGCTGCGTGCTGGAGACTCCTTCGGGGCGCTCGAGGTCTTCCGCCGACTCTATGTTGCAAATCCTAGTGACTATGAATTGCGCACGGAGTATCTCGGCGTCCTCCTCGATGTTGGACTGGCACAAGAAGCCCTGAGCCAGTTTGCAAAACTGCCTCAGGACGAAGGTGTCCTGCGCAACATTGTGACGATTCACTCAGCGCTGGAGGACTTCAAGTCGGCTGAAAGAGCCCTGCTAACTCTCATCAGCAAGGTGCCTGATGACTTGGACCTGCGCAAGCAGCTAGGTGACGTGCTGATTTGGCAACGCGACTATGCGAATGCAGTCCGCGTCTTCCGAGACATCCACGAAGCTCACCCTGATAATGTCGACATGGAAATGTCGCTAGGCGAAGCCCTATCTTGGTCTGGCCAGAGTCGGGAGGCACTCGATCTCTTTGGCGACTTGATCGACCATGGCAACGAATCAGACAGGGCACTCAAGGGCTTCCTAGACGCATACCTGGCAGACAAAGAGCCGAACCGGAGCCATTCTCACCGCGTGCTTTCGATGCTCAAGCGTCACATGCATATGAGAGAGCTGCCTTGGGGCGTAGTTGGAGCCTTGGCATCTGCACTGGTCCGAGCCGACCATGAAGCCGAAGGCATCGACTTGCTCAAAACAGTGCTCAAGGACCATCCCGAGAACAGAGAACTTCGCCTTAGGTTGGCGGATGCTCTGGTCGCAGCAGGACGAGCAAGTGAAGCGCACCCACACTTCCGGGCGCTGCTCTCTGAAGCTCAAAACAACAAACGATAGACGCTTACAGTCATTGGCGATGCTGATCTAATCAGCATCGTTACCGACCTAGTCGATGAAGAGATAGCCACAAATCGTGGCTATCAACAGTCTCGGCGTTCTGACTCAACTTGAGTCATGCATCGCGCCGATAGCTGAAATGTCTCTTGTTCCATAAGAAACATTTTCCATCGACCATGTCTAATATCGAGCGATTTGTCATCCTGTCTGTTGCGCTGATCATCGGCGTTGTTGGCTGCAGTAAAATGCCCTCAACAACGACAGAAGGCCCTACCCCAAGTCTCAACGAGATCCCCTTGCAAGAGGCTGGAACCGGAATCGAGCTACGGATGGATCTGTCCGAATATGCCGATAACACGGAGGAACAGATCCTCACATGGGAGATTCTCTCTGGGCCTGGCTCCATAGATAGTGGCACGTATGTGAGCACCTTCTACGAAGTCGGATCAGTAGAGATCACAGTGCGGGCCACCAACGAGAGTGGCAATACCGCAGACGCAGACTTCGTTGTTGTCGCACTGCACGGTCACATGGCGATTGTGCAAAATGGCAATGGACTAGAGGTTCTTGATGCTGGCAGCGGCATTGTCTACCCAATTGATATTGGTGGCAACCTACCGCTCGTCTATCGCGAGATCTTGCCAGACGGCTCACTGATCTACGAAAAAATGGGTGGTTCAGGAATCGATCTGTTCCACTATGACCACACAGAGTCGCGTCAAATAGGCGACACTGCGGGCCTCAACACCGTCTACGACAATCACACTCCAGACGGCCGGATTTTCTTCGAACAGGGCAGTGCGGCCGAGACAAGCCTCAACCTGTGGGATCCGGAAACAGACGAAACGACAAGGGTTGCTTGGCGCCCGGCAATGCACAATCGCAACGCCTTCTTTGCCCCACCTGACATTGTCTATTTCGAGTACGGAAACAACGGACAAGCTGACGTTCACTTCTGGCAAATCGGTGTTGGTGAGTCTGCGACGGCTTACAGCAGCGGCCACTCAGAAGAAATCAAAACTGTCTTACCGGATGGCGGTGTGATCTTCGCAACCAAGGGCCTCCTTGATGAAGACGAACTCCTTTACTACCGCAAGGGACGCGGCTTATTCACCGTTGGAGGTGACTTGCCAGCATCCGTGCAGGATCAGGACATCAACTACGTGACGATCTCATCGCAGGGATTGGTAGTGTTCGAAAGCGGCGGCGCATCCAAAGACCTATGGATTTGGAATCCACTTGGACTGACTACAAATGCGATTGCTGCCACCAGTGCCGACGAACGCTTCTCAACGATCTCAAGTGACGACCTAATCACCTACTCGACGACACCTGTTGCAGGCAACAGCGACCTTAAGATCTACAACTACTCGACAAGCACTAGCACCGACATTGGCGTCAACAATGGCTCCGAAGTCTTTGAGCTACTACTTTCCGATTCGGACGTGATCTACGCCGTAGAGACGACAGCGGGACGAAGCCTCCATCGCTTTGATGTTGCGTCGAACACCAATGAAATCATCGCGGACTTCGCCAGCGAGAACTACACAGCGGTTGCAGCCTTGAGCAATGACCGCCTCATCTACACCAGAGATGGAGCTTCAACGGCTCTCTTTACTTGGAATCCCGCAACCGGGACATCGGTGCAAGCTGGAGGATCAAACGCTTCCTACGCTGGACAAGGCCCCCATGGCGGCTTTCTGATGTATATCGCCGCATTCGGACAAACAGACCTAGCACTCTGGGATGGAACGAATGGACAAGTAACGACCATCACACAGACTCCACAGGATGAAACGCTCGAGGCAGTATTTGATAACGGTGCAGTTATCTACTCCGTCGTCGTTCCACCAAAGACATCTACCGACCTCTTTCAGTGGCAAGACAGCATGACCACTCGACTAACAAACGGAAATGCGTCGTATTCCGTGGTCAGCGTATTGCGCGGGAACTACTGAGATCCCGCTCAAGGAAGCGCTGCCATTAGAGTCTGCAGACGGATCCCTGGATTAGGGATCCGAGAGTCATCGACTCCTCTTATTTATCTAGCAGCCCCATCTGCCTAGCCGATTGCAACGCGGCCGTGGCATGTGCCTCGAGAATGCAGTGGTTGATTTCCACGCGCGAGTCACGGCGGCCAAAATGTCGCCCACGCCAGACGATGAAAAAAGCGCTTCAAGAGCGCCGTGACATGGGATCTTCAGAAGCGCCCCGATAACAGTGCAAGTGCTTTTACAGCATTTACTTACGGGCATCGCCATCCACGCCAATCTACGCTATGATAGCGAGCACAGACGGGTCACTGGCGCTGCGCTGCGGCCCCACAATCCAACCGTTATCCCAAATATGAATATCATGAAAAACGGGCGCTTCCTGACATTCACCGCAATTGCCACAGCCTTGCTGGCAATGCCTGCAACCGCCCAAGCGGAGACCTTTGCTTGGGGACAGAACAACCATGGTCAAACCAACGTAGTTCAAGTTCCTGTTTTTGGACTCAGCTACGAAGGCGTGTCAGCCGGCAGCGAGCATAGCGCAGCCGTGCGAAATGATGGCGTGATCGTCGCATGGGGACTGAATGGCGATGGTCAATGCGATGTGCCAGGTCTCCCCGTGGGAATGGCGTACGGGCAAGTCTCTGCAGGTAACTACCACACATTAGCTGTCCGCAGTGACGGCGCGGTCATTGCATGGGGGCGAAACACCTCTGGACAGTGCAACGTGCCAGGACTGCCAGCAGGAGTCACCTATACTGCCGTATCTGCCGGGGGGTTTCACAGCCTTGGCCTACGAAGCGACGGCATCATTGAAACCTGGGGCGAAAACTCAAACGGGCAATGCGATGCTCCTTCACCACCTACGGGACTTACCTTTGTTGAGATCGCAACTGGCCTACAGCACTCCTTGGCACTGCGCAGCGATGGCCTCGTAGAAGCGTGGGGTCAGAACAGCAATGGACAGTGCACTGTCCCCCCTACTCCAGGTGGTGTTACGAATCTTCAAGTTTCCGCCGGCCAATTCCACAGTCTAGCACTTCGAAGTGATGGCTCCGTCGTTGCATGGGGATCCAACAGTGAAGGTCAAAACAACGTTCCTTCACTCGCTACCGGAGTGGCTTATACAGATATAGATGCTGGCTCATCACACTCAGTAGCCCTGCTCAGTGATGGCTCGGCCATCGCCTGGGGTCGTAATTGGGAAGGACAATGCACAGTGCCTTCAGGCCTCATCTTCTTGAAAATATCAGCCGGTGGTAACCATACGATTGCGCTTGGCAACTCGCTTTCAGCATCAGCGACAACGTTTGGAAACGGGTGCCCTAGCGGCCAACCACTGACCCTATCAAGCAACTTACCGCTAATCGATTCGACATGGATATTGACTGCATCTGCCGTGAGCCAGACATCAGCAGTCTGCGCCTTTTGGCTTGGTGACTATCCGATCTTGTCTGGCTTCGACCTAAGCATCATTGGTGCAGCAGGCTGCTCTGCCTACACAAACGGCAACCTCTTCGTTGGCATCAGCGCGGCATCGGCCGGTAACAGCAACCTATCTATCGGAATACCCAACACGAACTCACTCGTAGGGATGCGCTTATCGGGACAAGTCACGGCACAGTCCACAGCGACCCCCATTGGATTCACGACGTCGAACGGACTGTCTGCCGTACTGGGCTACTAGCGACAGAAATATGCGTTAGAACATTTCGAGAGATTAAGGCACTGGCTTGACAGCCTCTGAATTAGAGGCTTCCACCTGCTTCCTCGCCGAGCCTCCCAATCGAGAAGCCGGAGGAAAGCCCCCGCGCATCAACGGGCGCGGTCTAGCGCAGCATGCAGACCGCAGCTGACCATGTCATCAGGCAAACGAATGGTCATCATCATGCGCCTTTCTTGGTCACGGCCGATTCGCGTGAACTTGACCGATTCAGCGATGCAACTTGGCGACCGAACCACACGATTAGCCGCGCCTCAGTTGCTAATCAGAAACGTCACAACGACGCGCCTCAATCAAGCGCTTGGTGCCTACCGGCAAGGGCGAAGCCGCCTACGACTTCGTATTAATTTCTTCCGTGCCTCATTCTAAGACGCCGGAACCATCGACGACATCGGCACGATGAAAACAGAAGGCAGCTGAAGCGCTTGCATACTGCTGGTTATTGAGCACCAAACAACCAACGTAGATTCATGCGGTAGATTTGATTGTCGTACTTTTGATCTCCAAACGCCGCCCCATCTAAGAACAGCTTCTACGATGTCAATTACAGCCCCAGCTAATCAGCTCAAAATGAAACACTTGGCCCTGCTAGTGCTAACTAGCTTGGCAACAGGACTGACCAGTGTTTCGGGAGTAGCTCAAACCCCAACATTTGCCTGGGGTCAAAACAGCCACGGGCAATCAACCGTCACTCCAGTTCCGTTAGCTGGGATGACTTACACCGAAGTTTCGGCAGGCCGCTGGCACACTGCTGCCTGTCGCAATGACGGCGTAGCTGTCGCATGGGGACGAAACGACGCTGGCCAATGCAACGTAGTATCAGCGCCGCTAGGCGTAGACTACGTGAAGGTCTCTGCTGGAGGATGGCACACGCTTGCGCTGCGCAGCGATGGAATTGTCAGCGCCTGGGGACGCAACACCGATGGCCAGTGCAATGTTCCAGCGCTGCCAGCTGGCTTGAGCTACGTCAAGATATCGGCTGGCGGTTACCACAGCACCGCATTGCGTAGTGATGGCGCAGTAATTGCCTGGGGACAAAACCAAGACGGACAAACCAATGTCCCCGCTCTACCTACTGGCATTGTTTACCAAGGCATAGCAACAGGCATGATGCACAGTGTTGCTCGCCGCAGCGACGGCGAAGTGGTTGCCTGGGGTCGAAATACCAATGGCCAAACCAACGTCCCACAAACTCCCACAGGTGTCACGAACGTCGAAGTCGCTGCAGGGCAATTCCATAGCCTAGCGCGCCGCAGCGACGGATCCGTCGTTGCATGGGGATCTAACAGCGATGGCCAAACGAATGTTCCAACGCTACCAAACGGCCTAACATATACCCAAATTGACGCTGGCGCTGCCCACACCGTATCCCTTGATAGTGGCGGTTCCATTCGCGCATGGGGTCGCAACTGGGAAGGACAATGCAACGTACCAGGTGGACGAACCTACGTAGAAGTGAGAGCAGGCGGCAATCACACAATTGCCCGCGGTGAGTCTATGACCGCTTTCATCAGCCTATTTGGCAACGGTTGCCCCTCCTCAAACCCGCTGTCATTGAATAGCAACCTGCCAATGCTTGGCTCGTCGTGGATATTGAGCGCATCAGCAATCGCACCGTCCGCTTCGCTGTCCGTATTCTGGATTGGAGACAGCGCTGTCGTTCCGGGCTACGACCTAGGGTTCATCGGCGCAACGGGCTGCTTCGCCTATACAAATGCCAATCTCTACGTGGCTGTCGAATCGACTTCGGCCGGCAGCAGCCATCATTCGATCCCAATCCCGAACGCCCTGTCACTGGTAGGGATTCATCTAACAGCACAAGCTTCGGCTGAATCATCGACAACATTGATAGGGTTCACTACGTCGAACGGATTAACAGCAACGCTAGGGTATTGAGAGCCCTAGAATCGCCGGCAACGGCTCATGCCGGCAGAAGATGTGCAACTGCCTGATGTTCGAATGCACCGCTTCTGGGTTGCTACCGACAAAAAGCTCCGAAGTTGGCCACAGGAAAAAAGCTTGCCTTAGTCACAACCCAATCACGACTGCCATCTGTATCGGCAACAAAACGAACCTAACGGTGAGTCGTGAGGCGCAAAGAACACAACCCCACCCATCTCAAACTAGCCATTCAAGTTGTGGCGCTTGATTTTATCGTAGAGCGCCGTCCGACTTATGCCGAGTCCCTTGGATGCCTTGCTCTTGTCACCACCAAAGTGACTGAGCGCCACAACGATTGCACGCCGTTCTGCCTCCTGAATCGTAAGAACCTCACTGACCACGGGGTCAGTCGCGCTAGGTTTCCCCACACGCTCTTGAGGCAACTGCAGATCGACGAGCTCATCGCTTTCGCACAAGATCACGGCTCTCGCAATGACATGCTCTAGTTCGCGCACGTTGCCAGGCCATGAGTAAGACGAAAGCGCTGCCATCGCGACTTTCGAAACGCGCAGGCTGCCAGCCCTTTGCACAGAGTTCATCTCGACAAAGTGTTTGGCCAGTACTTCGACATCGCCGCTGCGCTCCCTCAATGGCGGAACATTCACCTCGACAG
>CBFIIO010000077.1:0-10312 GCA_965662465.1 Planctomycetota bacterium
CGACCTAGGCACCTGCCAGCCGCAACGACCCAGTCGATCCGGCTAGGCGCAGAGTTCGCTAGTTGCAAAAAAGCGTCGGCAGCTATGCCGTAGCGCCCTTCACGTTCCGCTTTGAAGGCGGTAGCCCGAAGCTCGTTTTGTTTCTCCTGCGTAACAACAGCAGGAGCTTGGTCTGGTTGCTGTTGCGCAGGCAGGGCTGTTAACAGCACGAAAGCTAGGAACAAGCTGTGGGCGGATTGCATATTTACTTGCCTTGCAAGAGCTGTTCCGCCGCGCGTAAATGGCGGCGTGCTCCTGGCCGGCCCTTGCCAGGATAGTAATCCAAGCTTTTGGTTGCCGCGGCCTTTGCTGCGGCTCCGTCACCGCTGTGTTTCAGGTGCCATAGCGCCAAGTTTTCGTAGCTGTCGCCGACAGCTTCATTGAGTCTTTCTAAGTCGTTAGCATCGTCTGGAGGAGAATTCTCAAGCGTAGCGTTGCCATCGGTGATGGCGCCTTCGAGCAATGCCTTCGTCTCGTCCCAGTCGCGGTCAAGATGGTGGATCGCAATCAGTGCGAGGTCGTTGCGTAAGCGCACGTTTTTGCTGTCGAGTTTTACAGCCCGGCCGTAAGCAGCGTAGCTTTGCTCATACATCTCCATGGCTTCTTCGACGTTGCCATTGCGCTCAATCATGTTGCCCCAGTCGCGGGAGAAGAGACCTGAGTTGTTTTGCAGGTCAATGTCGTTGACTGCTGCATTTGCCGTGGTGCGGCTGATCGATTCACACTTCTCGATGTTTCTCTTCTTCCTGTGGTAGTCAACCAAGAAGAGGATGCCGCGCTTGGTGGATTCGGACAGACCGAGATCTTGATTGATTAGATCTGGGCGCATTTTGGTGGCTTCGATAAGTAGCTTTTCGCACTCGTCGTATTTCTTGCTCGCGTAGCAAATGTTGCCCTGCTTGCCGATGACCATCGCAATCCATTGCTCGCAGCTATCTTGATAGGCTGGGTTTTTACTCTTCGATTGGGTGAAGCTAGCGCGAGCTGCGTTAAGCATCTCCATCGCTTTGTCGGCGTTGCCATTCTGACGTTCCTCGCCGGCCAGATAGAACTGTGCTTTGCCGAGATACCAGATCGTGCCAGCGTCATTCCGCTTGGCAAGCGAGACCAAGGCGAGCGGTAGTTGCTTTTGCTCAGCTGCTGTGTTGACGACAATTTCGAGCAACCCGAAGTCATTCGGGGCACGTTCACTGGCGCGGATGAAGATGTTGGTGGCTGCTGCTGGTGCTCCGGCCCATTGCTCTGTGGTCGACCACAGCTTCAATAATGGCAGGGTCAGCTGTTCCTTTGATTCTAGCCAACGCATGGCAGTGCGCGCTGATGTGAGCAGCTCTGCGGACTCGTTGCCGGCACTCTTCGCCGCGGCGTAGGCACGCGATGCGGCATTGGCACCCAGGGTATACGCAGCTAAGCGCTGCTCATCCGAGCCACCGCCTTGGGATTGCATGTGCGCCAGCAAAGACGTGATGGTCGCAGATGCCTTTTCAGCAAGGTTGGCGTCATACTGGGCTTGGGCCAGCATTTGGCGTGGTGCAACCGGCTCAGGATCCAGATCAACAGCACGTTGGAATGCGTTGACGGCATCCTGGTAGAACATGCCTGTGCCCTTGCGTCCATTGTCGCGTGCCTGGTTGGCGAGCTTCCAGGTCATGGTTGCTCTGGTCAGGTGGTAGGGCGCGTATTCCTTACAGTCCTTGCTTAGCTTGTCGAGGATGTTCAGAGCGGAGTCGAAGTCTTCGCTTGCAGCGTGTCGCGTAATTTCCGGCATCGCCTTTTTGAGGGCCTCGGCGGCGCTGCCTTGTTTTGCATTTGTGAGGTTGGCACTAGAAGATCCCGAGTTGCTGCCCGAGTTGCCGCGCAATGCCGAACCTAGTTGGTTGTTGCCCTCATTTCGCAGCAGTGCAGCCGCTTCGCGGCGTTGGTACGGGTAGTACTTGACGGCTTGCTCGCAGAAGTGTCGGTAGTCTTTGAACTCGGCGCCCTCGTGCTTACGCAGTAGGACGGCGATGTTTTGCCAGGCATCGCCAACCGCTTCCTCTAAGAGGTGTCGGTCGACTTCACTGGTGTCGATTGGCAGTTCCGCGAGCTGTGCAGCGCCGATTGCGATTGCGCGTTCGCACAAGTCGCGAGCCTTGTCTAGTTCGCGGTTGAGGTAATAGATCAACATCAGGCCGCAGTCGTTGACGATGCGGGCATCTGTAGGCGACAGTTCGACGGCCTTGACGTAGTGCTGGTAGCTACGCTCCCAAAGTTTCTCGGCGGTGTCTGCTTCGCCCTTTTCTGCAGCCATGACTCCAAGGTCGCGTGCGGCGAGTCCGGCATTGTTGTAGAGGAAGCCCCATCGATCCGGGTATGTCATGACGACTAACTCGTTGAACGCCAGGGTGCGTTCGAGGGCGTCGTCGGGAGCTTGAGTCAGCGCGCGATGAATCGCGAATGCTGCACCGGTGAAGTGGTTGCCGTAGGTGTCTACGAGTTGCGGCTTGCCATCGACGTATTGGGTCGTCTTTGGCGATGTCGAACCGGCGGCCAGCAGGTAGCTCTGGGCCGAGTCCAGGTCGCCGTTGTCGGCAGCGCAGCGCGCCATCGACAGGTCGCAAAGAGCCTGCCACTGGTTGATCGCATCGCGATACTGCGCCGCAGTCGCTAAATACTGAGAGAACACATCGCGCGACTTCTGGTAGATCGCAATCGAGCCTTGGAAGTTGCCTTCGCGGCGTAGGCGGTTGGCGCGCGCGTAAATTGCACGTCCCTGGAACCAGCGCAGGATCGGGGCATCCGGCTTTTCACGCACAAACCTGCGGTAGCCGCCCACGAGAGCATCTTCCTGGCCGAGATCGCACATCCAGTTGATATAGGCATCATGGATTGCAGTTTCGGTTGGGTTGTTGATGACGCCGCGTTCATAGGTGCGGATTGCTTCTCCGTTTTGACCGAGCCAGCGATGGATCGCAGCTAGTTGGTTGGTGCAGTGCGCAGGGAAATCAAAGCGGGCTTCTTCGTAGCCGGCCGAGGCTTCGGCCGCTAGTTTTTGCGTCGTCGGTTCCGGTGGAACGATGCCGTTCATGTCGGCAACGCCATTGTTGAGTTCTGGGTTGCGGTTTTCGACAAACCTTCGGTAGTCACAGTCGGCGCCAGTAACCCTCGCGATCGAGTGCTTCTTGGTGTTTTCAAGGCCTTGACGTTGGCCGAATCCGTTGGCTGAGCGGCGCGCTGCTGCGCTGCCTTTGAGCCACTCGCCGAGATCGCGGTATGCCTGAGCCATCAGGGTTAGCTCGTCGGCATACTGTTCATCCTCTACGTCATTGAGCGCCTTTTCGAAGTTGCGGGTCGCGTCAATTAGATGGAGTTGCCTGCCCTGAAAGTCTGGGCTGCGGGCCATTGAGAGGGAACTCTCGGCAAGCAAGAGCCGTGCTTCACGCAGTTGCGGATTTTGCTTAAGCAGCGCTTCTGCAGCGTCGGCAGCTCGATCGGGCTTCGACGTCAACAGGTCGCGTGCACTTGCGATCTGCTCGGCTTCAGCTTGGGTTGGAGGAACGATGCTGGCACAGGCGGCCAGAATGGCACTGGTTACCAATGAGCTGGTAATCCACAGAAGGGTCGTTGGCTTCATGAGTCAGTTCACCCGCCGGACGGGTCGGGTTCGTTCAGACGGCGCGCGCGAGAGGGATATTGCGACCTTGTTGATTGTTGCGTGATTCCATGTCCAACGGAAGGGGCCACCCCACTGGAAAGGCTCGGATCACGGGTCAAGCTGTGGGGCTATATGGCCGATAGCACCGAATTCAGGTTTTTCGAAGACCTGTTTCTTTGTGCCGTACTCTCCAAATACTGCCTTTCGGGCCCTGGATCGTGATTTTGACCATGCAGTCTGGGGTCGTTCGGGTTCGTTTGTGGCCAGACTCGCGGAAGTTCCAGCGAAAGCTTTGTCTCTGAGGATTCCTATGCCCGTCGGCCGAGTGTCATCCCTAATGAGATCCATTGTGGCAGTTCTCGCCAGCCTGCTCGGTGTCGAGGCTCAGTCCGAGCTTGGTTGCCAGCCACCTGCGGCATGTTTTGGCAGTTGGCTGCAAGGAGAGCCAATCGAGTTTGATTCTGGCATTGCGCCCGCTTGCACTGTTTGGGCTTTTTACTCGCAGCAGCCGCATCTGTTGTCCGTCGACAGCTCCTATTTGTCGCAATTGCAGGCGCGATATGTCGATCGTGATGTTCGCGTTGTGGCTGTCGTTCAAGATCAAGAGCAGGCCGGTATCGACGGGTGGGCGAACTGTTCGATCGTTCTCGATGAAGCCGCTCATACTGAGATGGCTTGGATCGTTGCTGATGACGAACGCCGAACCAATGTCCTGGTTCGGGCAAAGGATGGCACCGTGTTGTTCTTTGGCCATCCTGGGGCCGGCCTTGTCGATGTCATTGAGCGTGCCTTGGACGATCGTTTTGATCTAGAAACCGCCGAACATGCGGCTGCCATTCGCGTCGACATGCCGGCGAAGTTTGATGATGCGCTCGGCTCAGAGACGGTTGCTACGCTGGCACCGCTGGTAGCAGCGTATCCGCGCGATGGCTTATTGAACGGCTTGCTCTATTTGGCTCTGGCGACCAAGTCCAATGATGATCAGGCTGCCGAGGAATACTTGCTGGCGGCGACGGCAAGGCTTTCGGACGATGCCCAGCCGCTGGCAGTGTTTGCGGATTTGGTTTTGCGAGGGGATTCCCATCGTGAATCTGTGGTTTGCGCCTTGCGTGAGCCGATTGCGAAGGCTGCCGTGAATGCGAAGTGGGATCCAGCTGTGCAGCTGGCCTATTTGCGAGTGCTGATCATGGCTGGGGACGGCCCGGAAGTCGGTCGGCAGGCCATGCGTTGCCGGAAAGTTGTCATGCAAACCGCGGTCGGTTGTCTTGACTACGCGACGTTGCTAGCTCGAGATGATGACCCGCGTATCCATGCCGACCTTGCTGGCCTAGCTCTTGGACAAGCGGAGAAGCTCGGCGCAGATGCTCGCTTGCTGGCTGCCGCGCGATACACCGTGGAGTTGCTTTGCGGTGGTGACAAGCAGGCTGCTCACGAAGTGATCACGGCATATCTCAAAGATCAAGGCATGCGTGTTGGCATCAACAACGACAGCTGGCACTTGATGACTGAGTTGGCGACGATGGGCCGCTATGACCATTTCGCCGTCGCTTTGGTTGAGCGTCTGCTCGAAAAGCGAGAGGTGATGGAGCACTTCGAGTTCGATACGGCAGCGTTGGCGATGTTTTTGGTCGGGCGAATCGAAGATGCCATCGAACTCCAGAGTGTGGCGCTGCAGATCGGTGGGGGTGGTGTTCCTGATTATGAGGAGCGGTTGGCTCGTTACCGTGGGCATTTGTCGGCGATGCCCCGTTAGCTTCTTGGCTGCGCGTGTTCTGTAGAGGCGACATCTCTGGGGCGTCTACTCCTGTCGATAGAGATCCCGTAAGCCTATTGTTGCTAGGTGCTAGGCGCCCCTGCGAGAATCTTTTGCAGTGAGCGAGGCGGTGATCGCCGGAGGTTCCTGCCGCAAGGTTCGGTTTCTATACAACATCTACCGATCTCTCCCCTTGCGTCTGGACCGATCGTGGCTAGCATGTTTGCCCGTTCCGAACCCCGAAGTCCACCATGTCCAGAGTCTGTGCAGTAAGCGGTCGTCGCACCCGAGTAGGTAACAAGGTTAAGCGCCGCGGTCTGGCCAAGAAGGATGGCGGCGTTGGTCGCCGTGTCACTGGCCGCACTAAGCGTAAGTTTAAGCCAAACTTACAACCAGTTCGCATCATGACGCCGGATGGCACAGTGATGCGCTTGCGCCTCTGCACCAAGGTGATCAAGCGAGGTGTGATCACCTTGCAGAAGGGCGACAAGACGGTTTCTTTCCCGTTGGTTAAGGCTGTGCGTGGTCGCAATGCGGCCTTCGCAAAAGCCCAAGACAGCAACGGTTAAGGCGATAACGGTTAGGACGATAACGGTGGGGGCTGCAGCGGTTGAGGCTGCAGATCCACACAGTCAGGTGGCTAGGAGCTGAATCGCTCGCCCCAAACTCTCGCCTCATTTGCCGCTTCGATGCGGTCGATATGGGCTTTGGACCTTCGCCAAGTTAGGGTTCTCTGAGAACGAATGGGTTGACTCTGTTGGGTGGACTCACACATTTAGCCCGCGCAGGGCTGGACCATTACTGCAAGTAGAGTTGCATGAGCGACAATCCTCCAGATCTGACCGAAGCCGACGACACCATTCGTGCCATTGGCGAAGTCTCTCTAAGGCTGATGGCCGGAACCGTTTCGAAGCCAAAGATGGCCCAGCTCCGGGTCACAGTAGAGCAAAGCGATGCGGAGTTTCCGTGGCAGAGCGTCACGCAGTCGGTTCTCTCTGAAGAAGTTGAATCGCAGCGACTGGTCCAGCAGGGCCTTGCCGCGCAGCGGGATTGGATTCTGCGTGGTGGTCGAACCGCTAAGGGGCCATCGGTCGGGTATCGAGCGAAGGGCTTTGTCGCTCGCCTGACCGCCCAGTTGATATTCGCGACGATCTTCACGGTGGTCATTCTGGTCACCTTGCTGCTCTTGAACTACAAGATGCCGGAGCTAGACATCTATCGGATCACGGCTTGGCTGCAGGGCCTTTTTGGCGGCTAGCCCGAGCCGCTTCAGGCTCTTGGCAGATTGTGCAATGTTGGGCTTTCTGTGGTCGTTAATGAGGCCGGTGTGATCGAAAGAGCTCTCTGGTCAGCGCGGAGAATAGATCTAAAGCGCTTCATTAAAGCATTTTAGAGTGTTTTTGACGCGTCGGCCCAGGATTGGTGATACTATTCCTCAGTGTCGAAAATACCCTTGAGTGGGTGTTGAAATCTGGTGGAGTTCTGGCATGCTTTCACTCCTGGCCCGAGCCGGACGTGACTAGCCTGGTTGCGAACGACAAAGACCAGGGATGACACTCAGCGATGAGAGTCTTCCGTAACGAAATGCTCTCTGACTGAATGGTTAGCTAAGTCTTCGATTGACCATCGTAGACAGTTCAAGATCCTGACCCGATCTTGATCCAGCAGACACCGTCGGGTCATGGCTGTGTGGTGGAGACCAGCATCCCCCTCCCTAACCGCCCTCTCCATTGCGTAGCCTGACCCGCATTCACGGGCCTCAGTTCTGACCGGCTGAGGCCCGTACTTTTTTGCCCTGAGAGAAATATCCTTCTTCTTGAGTAGCAGTTGTGTGCATAGGCGCACGCCAACGACTAGCCTGAGAATGACAGGCCCCCGAGCTATAATGGGGGGTGAGCATCACGATGACCAGACCAGGCTTCCGCAAGGGCCATCCGGCAGGGGGCCAAAAATCTGCTGCTGACGGCGATCGCTTCTTAAGTAGCAACTTGTTCACTCAGGCGCAGATCTTGCACCTGATGAAGAACGAGTTTGCGCGGGCGCGCCGACACGGCGTGCCAATGGGAGTTGCCCTGCTGCAGGTTGACCGCATCGCCCAGCTCTCCGACTTGCATGGCGCGGTAATGCGCCAAACGGTGAAGCAATCTGTGGCAAGGTTGGTGCGCGATAAGACGCGAGGCTCGGACCTTCTCGGAACCACCAATGACGATCGCTATTTGCTGGTCATGCCGCATACCGATCTTGAAGAGGTTCGTATTGTCTGTGATCGATTGCACGCGGCTTTTGGTGAGTTGGATGTTGCCGTCGACGGCAATCCCTTGTTGCTAACAGCAAGCATTGGGTTGACGTCTTGCGTCGATAAGGAAACGCTGTTCTTTGATTCGCTGCTCTCTCAGGCCGAGGCAGCGCTGGAATATGCCCGCCAGCGAGGCGGCGATCAGGTCGTGTCGTTCGGTGAAACGCATCTGCAGGCAGATGCTTTGGGGGACTCGTTACCGCTTCGCGATGGCGAGTTTGTGCTTGGCGGTGACGATTTGCCTCTCGGGGACGACGATTTTATCCTCGAGGATGATCGCATTGAACGTCGCTCTACTGGCGACAGGCGAGATGCCTGATCATGAGATGCGTATCCTGCTGGTCGAAGACGAGCAGACGATCGCGGTAACACTGACGGACGATCTTGAGGCTGCTGGCTACGCCGTGAAGCACGTCGCAGATGGGAAGTTAGCTATCGCGGAATTGCAGCGACTGAGCTTTGACGTGGTGATTACGGATGTGCGATTGCCAGGTGCTGATGGGCTCCAAGTCTTACAGGCTGCCAAGCAGGCCCGGCCCGATACAGAAGTGATCATGATCACCGCATACGCCACCGTTGAGCATGCGGTTGAGGCCATGCGGCTCGGGGCAGACGACTACATCCAAAAGCCGTTTCTGAACGAGCACGTAGTGGATCGATTGCAGCGTATTGGCAAGTTCCGCGCGTTGCTGAGCGAGAACCAGCGTCTCAAGGAGCAACTCCAGACCAAGGAGGGTGCCCTGCCCGGAGTGATCGGCCGCAGTCGTTCCATGCTGGCGGTAGCCAAGACGGTGCGCACGGTTGCTGTGACGGAAGCGTCGGTTTTGATTGAGGGTGAAAGCGGCACAGGTAAAGAGCGCATCGCCCGTGCCATTCACCAGCTTAGTTTGCGCAAGGACCGTGCATTTGTTGCGCTGTCCTGTGGTGCGCTGCCTGACAACTTGCTGGAGACGGAGTTGTTTGGTCACGAGCGCGGTGCGTTTACCGATGCACAGCGGCAGCGTCGTGGGCGCTTTGAGGTGGCCGATGGCGGCACGATTTTTCTCGACGATATCGACGACATGCCGATGTCGGTGCAGGTGAAGCTGCTTCGGGTGCTCCAAGAGCGTGAGTTCGAACGAGTCGGGGGCGAAGATCTCGTGCGTGTCGATATCCGGATTGTGGCGGCCACTAAGGTGCCGCTGCTCCAGCATGTTCGCGACGGTAAGTTCCGCGAAGACCTTTACTATCGCCTTAACGTAGTGCCGGTGATTTTGCCTGGGCTGCGTGATCGTGAAGGCGATGTGCCTTTGTTGGTGCGTCACTTCATCGAGCAGTTGGGTGGTGGCCGTAGCTACACGGTCAAGACCGATGTGCTTGAGGCGATGAGTGGTTACACTTGGCCCGGCAATGTGCGCGAATTAGAGAACCGTGTTTCCCAGGCAATCGCCTTGTCGGGCAGTGCGACGACGCTCAAAAAGGAGCATTTGCTACCCGTCGATAAGAGCCGTCGCGCAGCCCTTGAGCCTTCAGAGCACCTGCAGTCTTTGCGTGAAGTCTTGGTTGTCGCCGAGCGCGCTCATTTAGAGCAGGTGCTGCGTGGCGTTGGCGGCCACCGCACAAAGGCTGCGTCGGTACTCGGAATCTCTCGGAAGGTTCTCTGGGAGAAGCTGAAGGACTACGGAATCGAGTAGTCTATCAGGGTAGTAGGAGTTGTGTTTCTGTGCTTCGTTACTGCCTTCGAGTCGCTTCCCGTATCCCTAACATGTTCAAGGTCTTTGAATATGTCTCGAGTTTTTAAGTAGCCCTATGCCCAGGCTTAGAGTGAATGTTCGATCCTTCTGCGTCCCATTGCAGCTCGCTTACTTGTTATGCGTGTCGCTGTTTTGGTTAGGCCAGACCGCGACCGGCCAAGTCAATTCTAGCTCCACAAATAGTCCCTCGCTCATGCAGGGGCAGGTTGCCGCACCAGAGCGTTTTGAGCGCATCCTCTGGTGCGCCGATAGCAAGGCTGGGCCGAAGCTCGCGCGCAAGTCGGGTTACTCGGCGGTGCAACTCGGGCGTGGTGGTGACGCCGCGCCGTTGCGAGCGCTCGGTCTAAGGTTCTACTTAGACCAGCCGATTGGCAAGGGCTTGCTTGAGCTGCGCGCGGCAGAATGGCAGCCGGTAAAGCAGCTGTTTGAGCGGACCCGTGATGCTTCGCAGTTGGTGCGGCCCAAGTGTTTCGCTGAGCCGGGCGTCGTTGACCGAGCTGCAGCCGCGGCAGCGAAGGAGGCCCGCAGGGTCGGTGCCGATGGGATGTTGTTTGTGGCGCTCGCGGATGAGGCATCATCAACGCGGCACAATGCGCCACTTGACAGCTGCCAGTGTGAGCATTGCATCGATGACTTTCGTAGTTATGTAAAGAGTCGTTTTGTTGATCTTGACGCGCTCAATCTCGCGCTGGGCACGCACTATCAGACATTTGATTCTGCTTTGCCGGTCTCTACAGATCAGGTCCGTGCAAGGGAGCTAGGCGAGCAGTTGCTGCCGGCAGATCTTCGACCATTTTCGCTGTGGCTTGACTTTGTAGATAATCAATTTGCGGAGTCTATACGTGTCATCCGGCAAA
>CBFIIO010000078.1:0-9878 GCA_965662465.1 Planctomycetota bacterium
CGAACTCACGAGGGACAGCAGCCGTCGTTTGAGAAGCTGCGGGCGGCTCTAGATGGCAAGTTGCCAGGTCGCGCCGACGGAAAAGACCCATGGGGGCGCGAATACCGACTTGAGTCTGTCGATGGCGAGGTCGCAGTGCGGTGCCTTGGCAGTGACGGCAAAGCTAGGACTGATGATGACCTAGTTCGGGCGGTAGAGACGCTCTAAATACGGCTTTTACGTTCTGAATGATAGGTTCGCAGTATCTATCAGAGGTCCTTGAGATGGTTGCAATGACCAGAAAGTGGCCTCCGGAATGAATAAGAAGGGCAACTAGTACCGGCGCGCAGTTGCGCCGTCGCGGTTGATGCGGCACCGTTGCGTATATGAGCGTTCCGGTTCGTAAAACCTACAAGCTATACGTCGGCGGCAAGTTTCCTCGCAGTGAGTCTGGTCGAGTCTTTCAGCCTGAAGGCAATGATTCGCTCAATGTAGCCTGCGGATCTCGCAAGGACTTGCGCGATGCGATTTCCTCGGCGCGCAAAGGGCTAGCGTCATGGAGTGGCAGTGCTGCTTACCTGCGCGGACAGATCCTCTATCGCTTGGCTGAGATGCTAGAGTCTCGACGCGAGGCGATGGTGTCCGAATTGCGTCTGGGTGGTGCGACCGAGGCAGCTGCTCAGAAAGAGCTTGATCAGGCAATTGATCTGACGATTTGGTATGCCGGCCTTTGCGACAAGGTGCAGAGTCTTCTCGGTAGTCAAAACTCTGTTCAGGGACCGTTCTTTAACTTCTCGACGATTGAACCTACCGGGGTCATTGCGGTTGTCGCACCAGAGACGCCAGCGTTGGTTGGCACGTTAGCACTGGTGTTGCCGTTGCTGGTGGGCGGAAACTCAGTGGTTGCGTTGGTCAGCGAGCGCGCACCGTTTGCGGGGTTAGCTCTCGGCGAAGTTGCGGCGGCAAGTGATATCCCAGCCGGAGCCCTGAATTTGCTAAGTGGCCACCGTGCTGATCTATCACTTGAGTTTGCCAAGCATCGTGATGTCGATGGCTTGCTTGTTGGCGGCGCTCCAGATGCGGCGCTAACGGAAGCTGCATCTGACAGCGTGAAGCGAGTCCGCTTTTGTGATCTCCCTGCCGTAGCTTGGAAGAACACTGCGAAATTGCGCGCTCTCAGTTGGGTTGAACCATTCGTTGAGACCAAGACGCTGTGGCATCCGGTTGCTCCCTGAGTATCTGGAGACTGAAGATCTGAAGAACAGGCGGAGTTCGACTGCGGTATTACGTAGTCAATAGCGAGGGGATGAATCATGCAGCACCATCCGGCGAGACTGATTATCAAAAAGCGCGACGGCGGCACGCTAACCAACGGCGAAATCCAGGACTTAGTCACTGGTATTGTCGACGGTTCGTTGGGGGACGCGCAGTTGGGCGCGTTCTTGATGGCAGTTTGCTGCCATGGCATGACGCCTGAAGAGACCGCCGCGTTGACGTTAGCTATGCGCGATTCTGGGCGTGTCTTGCAGCACGACCACGTCAGCCAGAAGAAAATTGACAAGCATTCAACCGGTGGAGTTGGCGACAAGGTCAGCTTGTTGCTTGCTCCGTTGGTAGCCGCTGCGGGTGTTGCGGTGCCGATGGTTAGTGGCCGTGGTTTAGGCCATACCGGCGGCACCATCGACAAGCTTGCGTCAATCCCGGGTTATCGCACAGACCTGAGCTTAGAGCGCTTTTCTGAGGTTCTGGCACGATGCGGCTACGCGATGCTTTCGCCAAGCTCAGAGATTGCGCCAGCAGATGCGCGCATGTACGCCACTCGCGACATTAGCGGCACCGTCGAAAGCATCCCTTTGATCACCAGTTCGATCTTGTCAAAGAAGCTTGCGGAAGGCATCGATGGCTTGGTTATGGATGTGAAGTTCGGTCGCGCTTCATTCATGCAGGATGAGCATGATGCTACCGCGTTGATGGAAGGCCTCGTGAAGGCTGGTCGTGCGGCTGGTATCGAAATGAGCGCCCTGCTGACTGATATGGACCACCCGCTTGGTTTGGCTCTGGGCAACTCGCTCGAAGTGCTGGAGGTGTTGCAGGCGCTTGATGGCAATTGTCCAGATGATCTGCGTGAAGTGACCTTAGCGCTCGCTGTCGAAATGGTTTTGCTTGCCGGCGTGACTTCGGACGCTGATGTGGCTCGGTCGACCCTGGTCAAGCTGTGGGAGGATGGTGTTGTGCGCCAAGTGTTCCGCGACAACCTTGCATTGCAGGGGGGCGATGTTCGTCTACTCGATGACCCGTCGTTGTTAGGTTGCGCTCCACACTTGGTGCCGGTGAAGGCTCTGCGTGCCGGATATGTCGTCGATGTCGACCCATTGGCCCTTGGCCACATTGTCGTAGATCTTGGTGGTGGTCGTAAGCAGCCAGCAGATGATGTCGATCCGCATGTTGGAATTGTGCTGTGTAAGACGCAAGGCGACCGTGTAGACGTCGGTGATGTGCTTGCACATGTGCACGGCCGGACGGAGGTTGCGGCTCAGGCTGCGGCTCAGGGCGTGCTGGCAGCGATGCCGATTGGCGACGAATCCGTGCCGCGTCGCGTGTTGATCAAAAAGCGCATCGCTTGATCTCGAAGCATCGATTGATCTCGAAGCATCGATGGCGGCATTTGCCGTGATGACCTGACCTTACTCCGGTTTGGCTTCGAATGCAGTGCCGCAGCGGCGGCAGAATCGAGCTTCAGGATCGGATTCGCGATGGCCACAGTCGATACAAGAGCGGGCGTTATTCATATTCGCTTGGGTCAACCGGTCGGCGGTGAACTCGGCCCCAACGATACCAGTCGGCACGGCTAGCGTGCCCCAGCCAAGCAGCATCATCACGGATGCAATCAGGCGGCCAAAATCTGTCTTAGGAGTAATGTCTCCAAAGCCGACGGTCGTCATGGTCGTGATCGCCCAGTAGATGCTCATTGGTATGCTGGTGAAGCCGTTCGCCTTGCCTTCGACGACATACATCAGGGTTCCCATGACGAATACGAGGATCACGACGAAGAACAAGAACACAAAGATCTTGTGCCGTGATGCACTCAGTGCTTTTCCAAGAGCGCCAAACTCGGCGACAAACTTGCCGAGGCGGAGCACGCGGAAAATGCGTAGCAGTCGCAACACGCGAACGTCAACCAGCACATTGACCCCTGGCAAGATCACTGCCAAGTAGGTTGGCAGCAGAGCAAGCAGGTCGACAACGCCGAAGAAACTACGCGCATAACGAATGGGTTGCTCAACGCAGATCAGTCGTGCCAAATACTCAACTGTGAAGATTACGGTGAACACCCACTCGCCGATATCGAACAACTCTTCGTATGCGTTGTGCGTCGATTCAATGCTGTCACACATGACCGCAAGCACGCTGATCACAATGATCCAGATAAGGGCGACGTCGAAGCCGCGGCCCGAGGGGGTGTCTATGCCGAAGATGACGTCGTAGAGCTGTCGCCGGAATCCGTTGTTTGGGCGGCCGAAGTCAGTCGACGGCTGCATGGTTCCCGGTGAGGCCTTCATTGCGATCCTACTTTTTGGCCGAAGCCTTACGTTCTGGTCTCGTAGTGGCTTGATTGCCCACAGACTTCTTCTTGGCAGGCTTCTTTGGCTTCGTCTTCAATAGCTTGCGGAGGACAGAATACAGGATACCACCATTACGGTAGTAGTCCACTTCGACTGGCGTATCGATACACCACTGCGCCTGGAACTTCGTCACCTTGCCGGTGCCGGTGCCGGTGCCGATGTCGGAGGCTGGCGTCCTACCCGATCGGAACGGACATGGCAAAAGCGCTCGGGACTTGAGTTTTACCTGCGAACCTGCCGATGGCATCGGAGTCATGACGCGCATTCTTCAAATGGTCAGTTTTCGTGCCCTCGTGGTCAGCTTTTTGGCGCTCATAGGGGCCTCATGTGGCTCAATTGACTACACCGCTGATTTTTCCACCAATGAGCTGCTCTTTGCAGATGTCGACTTTCAGACAAAGGCTCCTGGGGATCGGCAGGTCTTTGTAACTCCTCTCAAGGACGAACGGGGTGGCACGGTATTGCCGCTGCACGAGCGCGGATTCCCGATTCGCTACGGAAATGATGACTTTTGGGAGCGTCCGGTAGCCGAGATGCTTGTCGAGGTGCTCGAGCGGCATCTGACGAATAGTCAGCTATTCCCAGCCGTGAAGTCGCAGGCAGGCCCTGAGGATCTAATTCTCAAGCCGACTCTGGTGATGTTCACCATTGGATCCAAAGAAGCGATTGCCGGCTCGGCGACATTTGCCGAAGTTGGGTTGCGAATTCAGGTGCTTGGTCCTGCAGATAAGCAGGGCGAGCGGCCGCTTTGGCATGACTGCGCATACGGCAACCGACAAATGTCAGAGTTTGAAGTGAAACCGGTAAGCCCGTATCGACTGATCGGCCGCGCGCTGCAGTTGACGCTCTCGAAGGCACTCGCCGGGCTAGACAGCAGCAATGTCGGGCGAAGTCATGTGCCAGTAGAGATCATTTTGATCGATCCGTCGCAGATCAGATCGAGGGCTAAGCCCCTTGAGGCCAGCAGCCTGAGAAGGTAGATGGCGATCTTGGTAGTCGTGGCTGATGCCTTGGCCGCACAGGGAGATCTGGTCGCGAACTGACGGGTGTTGTGTCCCGCTTGCCGACCGCCGAGCATCTATGGGTGGTAATTAGAAGCACAACTCGAGCCAGTAAGATGCCATGGCTTTAGTCGTCCTAGTGAGAAGGCGCCAGCCACAGTCTTGAAGACTGACTTCCATGACGGCACGCTGTTGTTTGAGCACCTGAACTGCGACATCCAACCAGGCGGCGACAAGAAGAGCACGCAGCTCTTTCTCGACGTCCGATTTGACAAAATGCTAGCCCGTGTGCTGATCGAGATACCGGAGTGACATCTACAAGTGAATCAGGTGCTGAGCCCGCAATGGGCCCGGTGCAGTTGACCGTTAAGGCAAGTGGCTTCGCGCGGCGAGGTCGACCATGGTTGTTTAAAGACGACATGGTCGCGAGCGCCCCGTTGCCGGCCCGCCTTGTGCGTGTGGTTGACGAGAATGGTCGTGACCTGGGGCTCGGTTTGACGGGCAGCAGCAAGCTTGCCTTGCGCATGTGCGGCCCGTGGCCTGGCATGGAAGTTCCCGATCGCGAAGCATTCTTCAAGGCGCGGCTCGATGCTGCGATTGGTGCTCGCGCTGGACTGCTAGGTCCCGAGCATGGCGCTCGCATTGTGCATGCCGAGAGCGACTGGTTGCCAGGTCTCATTGTTGATCGCTATGGCGATGTGCTGGTTCTTCAGGTGACGAGCGCATTTGTTGAAGCGTCGCTAGATGCGATTGTTCCCTATCTTGTCGATCGTCTGGGCGCGAGTTCGGTGGTGGCGCGTAATGACGTACAAACGCGCAACCGTGAGAACTTGCCTAAGGATATTGAGATTCTGCACGGCAACCGAAAGTTGCAGGTCCAGATCTCAGAAGGCTCCGTCAAGCACACAGTGCGACCGTTGACTGGTCACAAGACCGGCTTTTATCTCGACCAGAGACCGGCTCGCGCGCTGGTTCAGTCGCTGGCGAAAGGTAAGCGAGTCTTAGACTTGTTCAGCTACCAGGGTGCCTTCTCTATGCATGCGTTGCGCGGCGGTGCGACGTCAGCGCTGGCTGTAGATCAGTCAGAAGACGCCATTGCGTTGGCGCAAGAAGATGCTGCCGCAAATGGTTTGGCTGGTTTGGAGACTCGTTGCGGCAATGTTTTTGACGTGGCTCGCGAGCTTCGCGAGTCGAACCAGCAGTTCGATTTGATCGTCCTGGATCCGCCAGCGTTCGCCAAGTCACGGCGTGAATTGCCCGGAGCTGAGCGCGGCTACCGTGATCTCAATCGCATTGCTCTGCGATTGCTGGCACCGAACGGCTTGCTCGTTACGTGCTCGTGTAGCCATCATGTCGATGGGCCACGATTCGAAGAATTGATTCGCCAGGCCGCTGCTGGTTTGCCTTTCCGGGTAGCGCTTCGGCAGCGGCTAGCAGCTGGCGAAGATCATCCTGTTCTGATCACGCACCGTGAATCCGAATACCTCAAGGTAATGCTGATGCAGCGGCTCGACGGCTAATTTCAGGTCGAGGACTCGGTCGAATGAATGAGATTCTACAGGTTATGGTGAACGCCCAGCCCCGCGAAGTCGGTGCTGGCACGACGGTTGCTGACTTGGTTGCGGCTCTCGGGCTCAAACCTGAGCAGGTGGCGGTTGAGCGCAACCGGGTGATTGTGCGCCGTCCTGACCATCAAGTGACGTTTTTGGAGGACGGCGACGAGCTGGAAGTCGTCACGTTCTTTGGCGGTGGCTAGCAACTGCTCTTGTCTGGCGGCCTCTCACGTCGCACGATCGTGGTCGTGACGCTCGTTGATGAACCGTTAGTGCTAGGATCGCATTCTTTCTCGTCCCGCTTGTTCCTTGGCACGGGAAAATACCCGTCCATGGATTCGATGGTCGAGTCCCTCGAAATGTCAGGCACGCAGTGTGTGACAGTCGCCGTGAGGCGTATGGAACTCGGTACGCCGGAGGGGAAGACCCTGCTCGACTACCTGCCGCGCGACAAATATGTCTTGCTGCCGAATACTGCCGGTTGCTTTGACGCCGATCATGCTGTGCGCACCGCTAGGCTTGGCCGTGAATTGGGGATTGGCGATTTGGTCAAGCTAGAGGTGTTGGCAGATCCCCAGACCTTGCTGCCAGATCCGATCGGCACCCTTGAGGCCGCGGATGTTCTCGTCAAGGAAGGCTTCACGGTTCTTTGCTACACGAGTGATGATCCAGTGCTTGCGCAGCGATTGGAGGGCGTTGGTGTGGCGTCTGTGATGCCGGCTGGCGCCCCGATCGGTAGCGGTCAGGGAATCCAGAACCCCAACAACATCCGGATCATTCTCGAGCGCGCCGAAGTGCCCGTGATTGTCGATGCTGGCGTAGGGACTGCGAGCGATGTGTCGTTTGCTTTTGAGCTTGGCGCGCATGGCGTATTGCTGAACACCGCCGTGGCGCTTGCGGATGAGCCTGTTCGCATGGCGCGCGCCATGAGAGCTGCTGCCGACGCTGGTCGAGATGCATTCTTGGCTGGGCGTATCCCCAAGCGTCTCTATGCAAACGCTTCGTCGCCAACAAGTGGTGTTATCGCAGGCGAATGAGCGACTCCCGAGGACGCAGCAAGTCTGCAACAGCCGCGGAGCGTGGCGAAGATGGCGCTGGCTTGGTTGCGCCTGCTGAAGGTCCGCGGTCTGCAGTGGGCGACAGCTGGATTCGGTTGTTCGCAGCACTCAGCGGCTTCGTTGTTGGGATGCCTCTTTCCTCTGACCCAGCTTTCGCCGGAGTGTTTTTGGTGCTCATGACGTGTGCTTTGCCACCGCCGGGGGTCACTTGGCGGCCTGTGAGTGCGATCTCCGTTATGACGCGCTACGTGCCGTTCGCCATAATTTGGGTGGCGTTTACGACTGGATACATGCGACTGGTTGCTGCGTTTGGCCATCAGATTCCTCCTCAGGAACAGCTGGAGTCGATGCTTGAGATGGCTGGGCTCGAATGGCTTGGCATGCTCATCACGGTTGTCGTTGTCGCGCCAGTCGTCGAAGAAATCCTGTTTCGCGGCTACCTTTTCACCGCACTAAGCAAATCTCTGCCAATGTGGGGTGCGCAGTTGGTGACGGCCACGCTCTTTGGACTCGTGCACGGCTGGGACTATGCCGTTCCCGTCGGAGTCCTCTCCTTGTTCTTTGGTTATCTCCGGCAGCGATACGGATCGTTGTTTCCCTCAATTCTTGCTCACGCTGTTCATAATGGCGTCACGGTTGGCGTCGTGATGACTTGGCCGAGCGCTCTTGACCTTTTTCACAACCGATGAGCAATCAGAAACCGAGTCGTTATCCGCCCGAGAATCCCGAGGACCGCGAGTTCAAAGTCTACCCCGATATGATCGGTCGCTTTGTGCGACGTGGCCAGGCAATGGTTGCCGATAACGCGACCATAGTGGGGGACGTTCGGCTGGGTAAGGATGTCGGTGTTTGGTTTGGTGTCACGATTCGTGGCGACGACAGTTCCATCACGATTGGTGAGGGTTCGAATGTGCAGGACAACTCCTGCATCCATGTCGATGTTGGTGCGCCCTTGACGATTGGTCGCGGAGTTACGGTCGGCCATTGCGTCACGCTGCATGGCGTAGAAGTGGGAGACTACAGCCTCGTTGGCATGGGCGCGATTGTGCTCGGTGGCGCCAAGATTGGTGCCTACTCATTGATCGGTGCTGGCGCACTCATCAGAGAGAACGCGGTCATTCCGCCAGGATCTGTCGTGTTGGGTATGCCTGGAAAGGTAGTGCGTCAGGTTACAAAAGAAGAAAAGGTCGGTATGCGATGGCGGGCCGAGCACTATATTGAACGTGCGAGAACCTATTTGGCTGCTGACGATTAGACTTGGCCATGGCGTGGCTGTTGTGGCTGATCTGCTCGCCAACATGTGGGGTGCTGCTGGTCGCATGGCCCGCGGCTTCCGCGACGGCTTCCGCGACGGCTTCCGCGACCGCTTCCGCGACCGCTTCCACTACAAATTGAAGCAGCCGAAAGCGCTCAGCCGCACAGCCAGCGTGGATCTAATTATGGTCCGCTGTAATTGGATTACTGTTTTGCGACTTTGGATTAGTTCGCGATGGCAAGGCTCGTTGACGTTCGGTCGTAAGTGGCGGTCTGTCCGCTATCTAAAGGCCCCCCCGGGTTGTGTGTTAACCTCCACACGTGTAGGCTCTGCAGCGCCTTTATTGATCTGCCATGAATAAGTTAACCGCTAGCTCTTCCTTGTTGATGGCAACGCTCGTCTTGACCGGCTGTGCCCGCCATTCGGGAGATGTTGCCACACTGAGTTTGGGCGCCGCGCCGCTATTCGAGACTCGGGTCGAGATCGATACTGGCACATCTACCCACTCCGACTTTCACGTCTCCGATTTAAACGGGGACGGTTTGTTGGACATGGCGATCATCAGTCTGACCGGCGAGCTCCAGGTGTTGATTGGCAACGGATCCTCGTTCGTTCCTGGGCAAGCACTGCAGATCAATGGACTGCCGATCTGGATGACAGGCGGTGACTTCGACAGTGATGGTGATGAGGATCTCGTCATTGTCCGGAATGATGTCGATGAAACGAATGTTTGGCTGAACGATGGAAGTGGCACCTTCCAGATGTCCGGGACTTTGGCCGGTGCGGGTTCGGGCGCGCTAGCGGTAGCTGTTGGAGATCTCAACAATGACGGCATGTTGGACGTCGCTGTCTCCATGCCCCAGGCGTTGACTGTCGTAGTCGGCTTTGGCGACAACCTCGGCGGCTTCAGTGAGCAGGTTCCTGTGACGGTTTCTGGCACAGGCTCAGCGTTCAATATTGCGATTGGTGATTCCAACCGAGATCAATACGACGACCTGGTGGTGGCAGATCCAATCACCTCGCGATTGGTGGTCTTCCCTGGTGGTCCGATTGCAACGTTTGGTCGCGATGTTTGTGAACTATTGGTTCCCGGCTCACCCGCGTCCGTCACCTTCGGTGACATGACCGGTGACGGTCTGGATGACATGGTTACCTCTGCGTATACCGATAAGCACTACGAGGTCATCACGAGTGTCTTGCCGCCCGTAGTGCCGCTCGGTGGCACTAGCGGCGATCTCTTCTTCTGCGATTACGAATCTTTCCGAGTCAATGTTCCGGGAGACTCCGGCATTGCATCCATTGGCGATGTGACTGGTGACGGGATCAATGACATCGTCGGATGTTTGGGGGGCACTGCAAGTGTGTGCGTGATCCCTGGATTGCCTGCCGGGCAAATTGGTGAGTTGTTC
>CBFIIO010000079.1:0-9669 GCA_965662465.1 Planctomycetota bacterium
GGCGTCCGGCACCTTGGCGTCCGGCACCTTGGCGTCCGGCACCTTGGCGTCCGGCACCTTGGCGTCCGGCACCTTGGTTGTCGGGTAACTCTTAGTGACGGGTGCATCGCCAGCCTGCGCTCGGCTGCGTCAACCTGTCGTTGGGGCGCGAAGGGGGATTACGCGTGCGATGCTGGTCGTTATGGTCCGCTTACTTGACGGGCAGGCGTTCGAGGATCTCGGCTGGCGTTTTGGTCAATAGGTTGCCATTGACGTCTGTAGTTGCCATGAATGTAGTCGCTCGGGCAGCTGATCGATCGCTGTCTAAGTTGTGAATGTTGTATGCCACGCGGATCAGTGGTGATCCTGCAATAAACCAAGCCGTTACCGACAATTCTTGGTCGTAGAGAACGGGGGATGTGTAGCGGCAATTGGTATCCACTACGAACATCTTTACGCCCATCGCCTGCAAGACTGGCACCGGTAGATCGACGCTGCGAAATAGCTCTGTTCGCGCTTGTTCCATCCACTCGAAGTAGCGACCGTGCCAAACCACTGCGAGCGGATCGCATTGATGAAGGCCTGCTCGGAACTGCACGGTGATTGCATGTTCGGGCGAACTCTGATGCGCACTGTTTGATTCATAAGTCATGGTGTTTGCGCTTGCTCTAGGTGGTCTGTTGAGCGATCTACTTTTGTTGGCGTCGCGCAGATACAGTGGTGTGGAAAGAAACTGTCGCTGTGATCGCTGGCACCCAACAGCATTATGAGTTGATGCTGCTGGATAGTGGCAGCAATGGAGCTGCAAAGTGAAGGCGACCGGAGGTGCATCGAGTTCCTTGCTTCTGGATTACGAAATCAACTATGTGACCATCATCGGATCGATCGATGGCAACTTCGATAGCGTCACCTGGTTCGATGCGAGACAGAAACTTTATGCCGTCTAGCTGGCGGATGCTCGGCAACGTATCCTGTAATTCACGAAGGCACGGCAGGATGAGCTCGTGCAATTGCACTCCTCCTGCCAGTATCGGGTAGTTGGTGAAATGTCCTTCGTAGAAGAGGTAGTCGCGTGGGATACACGTATGCACCAAGGCCTTGTTATTGGCGCAGTCTTTGACCGTCCAAATCAGCTCGCTACTGGTCGCTTCGCCAGTTCGACCTAGACCGAAGGCAAGAAAGACTTCGGCTGCCAGGATCTGGTTGTTGCAGTCGCGAGGTAGTGTTGCAAATGCACGCGTGTCCTCCGATGTCGCGGCAATCGTTTGCGCGTTGGGGCCAGCGATAGCGAACAGGGTTCGTTCTTGTGGCGTTGTCAGTGCAGCTGCATCGGTCACCCCTTCTTGCTGTAGTAGTGCAGCTACTTGTTCCTGGTGCTGCACCGAGCGTTTGGGGACTGATGGAATCGGGATGCTGGATGCATCGATAGGAACGTAAGTGTCTAGATCTTGCCCTTGCCGCAGCGGTATCAGGGTATTCACGAATAGCGAGGCGACCAGTCCAGGCGTGGTCGCTAGTGAGGTCGTAGGCGAATACTCGCTTGGCGTTGCCTTCCTAAGGTGCTGCTCGACTGCATCGATTGCTGTTGCCAACTCATCAGCGTTCCATGAACACCAGGAGCGTTGGCCGTCGTCCGTCTGCACCTGCATAGAGAGTGCCGGAGTTGCGTTGACGTCACCCAGTGTGGTTGGTGGTGATGGCAATTCTGTGGCCTCAAGGTAGCGGGGGACCTGGAGCACGCGATGTGAGTCAGTGTCATGAAGCAGTAGTTGGATCTGCGGTTGGTCAAGCACAGACATGATGCGCTCGCGTGATGTGTTTTCGACGATTGCTGCGCCGTGGCCTTTGAGCCAAGTTGCGATTAGCGCAGCCGCGAAGCCGTTTCGATCATGATCAAACGCTATTGCAATCTGGGAGCCGGGCGTGGGCTCAGGCAGGCCATCCTTTATGCACTCTGCACGTTGGAGGAGCAGTTTGTCGGCCTCACTAGAGTGCCCGTTTGGAAACAACAGCGAAGCGAGTTTCATGAATCGTGACTGGGGGAGATTTTGGCGGAGTTGGCTGCTTTCGCACGCGCTCTTTCGGCGAAGATCTCGCGAAATCGATAACGTCTTAGCAGCCACTCAGAGGCGAATAAGAGGCCGATCAATCCGTAGCATAGAAGGCCATTGTATAGCGCCCACCATTTGACTGTACCCCAGGTTGCGAGCAGCAGTGCGGTGGTTCCGTTTGCGATGAAGAACATGCACCATATCCATGTCCACATGCGACACCATGCTTGTTGGTCGTCGGATAACTCTGATTCTTGCATTCGCGCGAAGCGTTCAATCATGGGCATCACTGGTGCGTTGAGTTTGCCTCGACGAAGCGTGCTGCCGAATGCGATCAGCAACATGGTGTTGGTTGCGACTGGTGTGATCAGTATGTAGCTCTGCTCGTCTAGTAATGCCGTTAGAGAAAGAATGGCAATGATCGAAAACGGCACCAAAGCAAGGATTCGGACGCCTTGATTCGAGTTCTTGCTCAAGCGTGAAAAGATTGCTGGCGCAAGGATTAGCAATAGCACGATTGATACTTGCCGTGGCGATCCTGATGACATGCCAAAGTAGACGAGTCCTGGGTAAGCGAGTAGGACCAGTGCAGCGAGTGAGCGCAGGATTGTTGACCAGATCTTCACTGCGCAATCGAGTTTGAGTCTTTGGCTGCCCGAGCGGCATGGGCAAGTCTGCTGGAATAAGTAGGCTTGCTTGGTTGTGTACTAAGAATGCGTCGTTGTGGCATTTGCGCGGTCATTCACATCCGTGGGAGGCGTGATCAGGAGGCCCAGGTTGGTAGTTGATCAATTCCGCAAAGGCTAGTCGGCTGGCTTTTGACCATGGACGAGCGTCATTGTGCAATTCGCAATAAGCGCTCCTTGGCTAGAGCGGATTTCGCTGGCGTAGTGACTGATGCTGTCCGTTCCGCGCACACAGTCTGCCTTGATTGCGTAGGTCTCGCCGAGCAGCATTTGTGGCTGTTGGATCGTCATTTCACGGCAAGCGACGACCATCCCGACGCGAACGCTGCCTCCCTTGGTGTAGGCTTCCATGCCTAGGCACGCAGCGACACATTGCGCCATGTATTCGAGCGACATGACCGTGTCGATCATGTTGTCCCTAACGAATGGGTTGCTCTCCCGTATTGTTAATTTGCCTTCTGCATGACCAGGCTGCCACGAGGTTAGTTCCTCAAGAGCCAATACAGGTGTTTGATGCGGAACTAGCTCAGTGATTGCTGGGAAGGATTTCAAGATACACCAATGATGAGTGGCGTGGCCGAGCCGTTGCGATTGGCTGCGGCTCATTTTAGCGCGACGTCTAGCGTTTGGCTGCCGTTGCCGCGTGATGATGACTGCGCTGCTTTAGTTTAGACGGTGTTTGGTAACCGCATCGTGGCACCCTGATCACGCCGTGATTGCGTTTGAGGCAAGCGCAGCCGCAGGCATCCGGAAGCTGTCCGTTAGGCAGCAGCGCGGTCTACTTGCCGCCGGCAGCAGCTTTGATCTGCGGCATGATCTGTGTGATCTGTTGTGCGATCGGGGACTTCGGTGCAAGTGCCGATGCGGCTTCGAGGGCCTCAATTGCCGCCTTGGCGTCCTGCGTGGTATCCATGATCACCATGCCCTTAAAGAACAGCGCCATCTGGTGCTGCATTAGGGTCTTTGGCTTGGCAATGATTGCCTCGATTTTGGCTAGTGCCTTGTCACCTTCTCCCGCCTGCATGTGCGGCTCGATCATGCTCTGCAATTCTTTGGAGGCAGCTTGTAGGTCTCGGCTTTCCTCAATCTTAGCGACGATCTCGGTGTACTTTTTCTTCAGGCCAGCTTCGCCATTCGCGTCGAGAGTGACGATCTCCTTCATCAGGTCGAAGTTCATGTGTTTGACTTCTTCCCCGAGCGCTTCCATGCCGTCATCGAGAGCTTTGGCGCGCTCGATGCCTTGTTTTTTGTTTGCCATGGCTAGCGCGGCTTTGAAGCCTCGGCTTTTTTCGAGTCGCTCGGCGAGTGCTGCGTTGTAGGGGGCTGGCCCGCCTTCTTGGTAGCCAATCGAGTCAAACACATTGGTGTCCGCATCCATCAGCAGAATTGTCGGGAAGCCGCCGATGCTAAAGCGAACTTGGAGCGCTGCGTTTTGGGCAATCAGCTCTTTACTCATCGCCGATG
Source organism: Planctomycetota bacterium (assembly GCA_965662465.1). GTDB lineage: Bacteria > Planctomycetota > UBA1135 > UBA1135 > UBA2386. The sequence continues at coordinate 4,181 of CBFIIO010000079.1, forward strand.
TGTCTTGCGGAAAGTCCAGTTTGACCAAGACGAAGCTCTTAGGGGCCTCGTTTTTGAACTCCTCTTTTCCGAAGACTTCGTTGTCGAGTTTGATGCACCACCCGCACCAATCAGAGCCAGTGAAGTCGACCAGTAAGTCCTTGTTCTCTGCCTTCGCTTTCGCCTTTGCAGCGGCGAAGTCGGTCATCCAGATATCTTTCTGTTCGTCCTGTGCGATAGCCAAGCCGGCAAGAAGGGAGAGTGTGATTGCGGTGCGCATCATGATTTGTCTGTGTGGACTGGGTCCGTTGGTTGGATTGGATGTTACGAATGTCGTGCCAAACGTGCGTCGCCGAAATCAGGAATTAGCGGCGATGGTCTTGCGCAGCAGTGAATTGAGCACATCTGGGTCCACTCGCCCTCGACTCTTGCGCATTACCAGGCCCTTAAGCGCATCGATTGCACGATCGTTGCCATTCGCGACTGCTTGAGCAGCCTGCGGTAGTTCGGTGATGGCTTCGTCGATGAGTGGTTGGATCTCTGCTGGGGCGGAAATTCGCCCTAGTCCAAGGTCCTTCACAGCCTGTCCCGGAGAAACCGGATTGGTCAGTAGGTGTGTAAAGACGAGTCGCGAAGTCTTCTGCGTTAGTTGCTTCTTGGCTAGCATGCCAAGAAGGTCCGCTAATTTTTGCGGAGTGATTGGCGAGTTTTCGAGTTTGAGGTGACGGTCGCGAAGCGCTGGCAAGAGGTCTTCGATCAGCCAGTTGCATGCGAACTTCGCGTCGGCTCCGGCTGCAACGGTCGCTTCGAACCAGTCGCCGGTTCGGCGGTCCTGGGTTAGTGCAGCGACGTCTTGTTGATTGAGGCCATGGGCTTTTTTGTAGCGAGCACGTCGTTGCTGCGGCAGCTCTCCGATCTGTGCGCGTTGTGCCTCGATGAATGGTTCGTCGATTCGCAGTGGCGGCAAATCAGGATCTGCTAGGAAACGATAATCGGGTGTGCCTTCTTTGCTGCGCATTGAGCGTGACTCACCGATTTCGTCGTGCCAACTTCGTGTTTCGCTGATGATTTTGCCACCGGATGCTAGCAATGTAGTTTGGCGACGAACTTCATACTCAAGCGCGCGCTGAACCATCTTCATGGAGTTCAGATTTTTGAGTTCGACTTTCTGGCCAAAGGTGTCGCTACCAGAAGGCATCAAGGAAATGTTGGCGTCGCAACGCATCGATCCCAGTTCCATATCGCAGTCGCTAACGCGCGCGAACCTCATCGCTTCTCTGAGGTGGCGCAGAAACGTATGGGCTTCTCTCGGGTTCTGGATATCAGGTTCACTGACTATTTCGACGAGTGCCACGCCAGCGCGATTGAGGTCGACCAAAGTGCCGATGTCTGTATGCGTCAGCTTGCCAGCATCTTCTTCGACGTGGAGGCGATGGATGCGGCAGCTACGCTGTTCGCCGATTGCTATAGAGCCCCCAAGCGCTAGCGGCAGGTCGAACTGACTGATTTGGTAGCCTTTCGGTTGGTCTGGGTAAAAGTAGTGTTTGCGCGCGAACTCAGAGTAGAGCTGGATTTCTCCGCCAAGGGTCAGAGCTGCTCGTGTGGCCAGCTCTATGGCGGAACGGTTCGGTCGCGGCAATACCCCTGGTAGGCCAATGTCGATGTGGTGAACGCGTGTATTGGCTAGTCCCAGCGCGGCAGCTGGTGCTGGTGAAAACAGCTTGCTGTCGACCCCTAGTTGCACATGCACTTCCAGTCCGATGACAGTCTCGTAATCGGTCACAGTGACGCCCTCCGCAGATGGTGTTGGCTGTGTTGTTGAAACACATGTGCGATTTGCAGCAGCCGGGCTTCATCACCGCTTGGCCCGATCAATTGCACTCCGATTGGGCGGCCGTCGATGGTGTTGCCGCACGGCATGGATAGCGCGGGGACTCCGGCAAGGCTAGCCGGAACGGTTAGGGCGTCCCAGCGATAGCGTGTTAGCGGATCGTCTTCGCTATCGCCAAAGTTTGGTGCTGCTGTCGGTGTGGTTGGGCACAGCAATGTGTCGCACGATTGGAACAGCATCGTAAGCTCTCGCTGCAGTGCTTTTCGAGCAATGCTTGCTCGCCCATAGAACTGCTCATGGTAGTCAAATGCCGATGCAAAGGTGCCCAGTAAGATGCGTAGCTGTGCTTCGCTGCCGAAACCTTGGCTTCGCGTTTGCGTAGTTGTCTGGTCTTTCGATTGGTCATCTGACTCGTTTGCTGGCGCACGCCATCCGTAGTGAACGCCGTCATAGCGTGCTAGATTGGACGCGGCCTCGACAGTTGCCAGTAGATAGTAGGCGGCTACTGCGTGTTTTGTGCTCGGCAGTTCGCATTCGATTATGGTTGCCCCGAGCTCTTTCATGTGCGCGGCTGCTGCTTGCGTTGCCGACAGAACTTCCGCGTCGATGTCCGCACTGTTCCACTCGATTGGAATGCCGATCCGTAGGCCGCGTAGATCGGTTCGTTCGGTCAATCGCTGTGAGGCTGCTTCATTGCGCGCTAGGCTGGTGGAGTCGGCCGGATCTTGGCCGCTAGCGCAATCGAGCCAAAGCGCTAAGTCTTCTGCAGTGCGGGCGATGGCGCCAACGCAATCTAGCGAACTCGCATAGGCCACCAGTCCGTAACGGGACACACGTCCGTAGGTTGGCTTGAGGCCTGTCACTCCACAAAAGGCAGCCGGTTGGCGAATGGACCCGCCGGTGTCGCTGCCAACCGCTATCGGGCACATGTCGGCAGCGACTGCCACGGCACTGCCGCCGCTACTGCCGCCGGGGACTAGGTCTTGGCCAAAAGGGTTGCGCGTCTTTTGCCAAGCAGATGTCTCCGTTGTAGAGCCCATTCCAAACTCATCCATGTTGGTCCGGCCGAGTAAGATCGCGTCTGCTTGCTCAAGGCGTTGCAGCGAGGTTGCCGTGAATGGTGCGCGGAACTTAGCAAGCATCCGACTGCCTGCGGTCGCATGCTCGCCAGCGATTAGTAGATTGTCTTTGCTTGCGATCGGAACCCCGGCGAGCGCGCCGAGAGTCTCGCCGGCTGCTTGCTTTTGGTCGATTGCAGCTGCCCGCGACGAGACTCGTTCCACAAACGTTTCGCAGAAGGCTGACAAGTTGCCGTCGACAGCTGTGATGCGTTCGAGGTGGTCTCGAGCGATGTCGCTGGCGCTAAGTTCACCGCTGCGCATCGCCGCCGCCAAAGCTGCAGCAGTCATTTGCGTGTAGCTCATGGCTCTAGCACTCGCCTGACAACGAAGCGGTCGGTCGTTCGCTGGGGAGCGTTGGCTAAGACCTCCTCGGCAGTTAGTGGGGGAGTTGCCGTGTCCTCGCGAAGTCCTTCGGTTGTGATCGCAAGTCGATCCACTTGGCGGCCGCCGCCGTCGTGATCTGATGGTGGATTCTCGGCTTCGGGTAGTTCTGAGAACGCGTCGACGAGCTGCTGAAGCTGGCTGCATAGCTTCGATTGCTGCTCCACCGAAAGGCTGATTTTGGCAAGATCGCCAAGATGATTGGTTAGCTGCCTATCGATTGGGACTTGTTTAGACATTGTTGATAAGTCGTAAGCATAGGTGTGTGAAGTGAATACATCGACTAGGATGATCTGAAGTGGGCTTTTGTCTTGGATGTTGGCAGATCTAGCCGTTCAGAGCTAACATCACGGACTAGGCGTGCGCTGGCAGGCACGTTCCTGTCAAGGTTCTCGGGCGGTCAGGCCGGGGCGGAGCAGGTAGTGCCAGTCACGTCGTCATGATCATGCAAACCCCCGAACTAGCCGTTGTCGGCCTCACCTGCAATGTGGTGGGCGTGTTCTTCCTCGCGAATTCGATTCGTTTCCGCGAACCCCGGAACGCGCTTCGTGATGCGCTAGGCGTAGCTGGGCGGAGTCTGCTCAAAGTGCGGGATACTGCGCTTAACAACATGCAGGTCATCATTGGCTTTTTGTTCCTGACGACCGGGCTACTGCTCCAGATCGTCGCGCAGTGGGACATGCAGCTGACTACCTTGCTTTCGTGTGCTGCTATCATCATGTTTGCCGGGGCAGTGTATGCGATTGGCGCATACAGCTCTCGGAGAACATTCCGCAAGCTCTTACGCGAGTTCTTTCAGAGCCAGCAATGGTCGTTTCAGGACGATATGGAGCTAACGAAGGAGATTGGCGAAGCCCTGGGAGTGCCGCACACCAAGGATATGACCGTTGAGGCATACGTGCACAGCGTGCGCACTGCGCTGGGAGTGCAAAACCAGCCCAAGCAGTCGTCAGCCGAGCGGGCTAGGCGGATTGCTCTGCCGGGCAGGTAGGTTCGCGTGCCATGAGGCGTGGCGACGGCTCGGTCCGATTTAGGCGCCGGTTTCGTGGTCGCAGCGCCATCCGGCTGGGGCAAACGATTGCGAATCTGTTCGGATTGCGCCCCGCCATTGGGCGATAGCCGCTGTCCATAGCTTGGTTGCGGCCAAGCTGATGTGGCCATCGCGGCGCACGGGACGGTTACTCGTGGCTGTATATTGGCCGCGAGCAGAATTTTGGTGAACTCGTGACTGGGGGATTCCACAGTCCTTGTGAATCATCAACTTGTGCCGCGTCGGCTGTGGCGCCAGCTGTCTGGGGCTTTTCTGGATGCAGTGCTGCCTCCGGTATGCTGCGCTTGTGGCGAGGCAGCGAGCGTTCTCTGCGATCCATGTCGTCGAAACCTGGTCGAACGCCGTTCAGGTGGCTGCCTTCGATGTGGTGCCTTATTGCTGCCGGGAGGGCGGTGCTCGAAGGACCACGGGCACCTTCGCGGATTGTGTAAGCTAATAGCTCCACTGAGGTTCACGGGAACAGGCGGCCGGCTAGTTCGACGCTTTAAGCTATCCGGAGATGCCGCCGCAGGGCGATGGTTGGCTCGGGCGATGACAGATGCCTACCGAATATCGGGCATGATGGGGCGGCCAGTGGTGGTTGGTGTCCCACTGCACAGGATACGCCGGCGTAAGCGTGGGTTTGATCAGGCGGAATGGTTAGCGCGCCGTATCGCCGGTCGTCTGGGAATGCGTGAAATTGGCGATGCGCTGGTGCGCGGTCGCGCAACAACGCCACAAGCGGACCCGAGGGTGCGATCGCGGACGGATAATGTCCGTGGAGCGTTCATTGTCCGGGAACCTGAGCAAATAGCGGGGAGGAGCGTTTTGCTGGTCGATGACGTGTTCACGTCAGGAGCTACGGCGCGAAGTTGCGCGCGCGTTCTGCGAGATTCTGGTGCTGTGTCGGTTGCGTTGCTTTGTGCATGCGTCAGCTAGTTCTGGGCCGTTTCCGGCGCTAAATGCGTGCTTTCTGATTACTTGAAGGCTGTGGCAGATCCGTTGTCGAAGATCAGATTCAGAAAAACGATACGGTGGACTTGACGGGCCTTCTGCAATCGCTACCATCCCTCGCCCCCAACAGCGAGCAAGACTCACTTTTGGGACTCGATCTTTGGCATTCTGGGTGGCCTCGAAAGAAGAAGCG
>CBFIIO010000080.1:0-9643 GCA_965662465.1 Planctomycetota bacterium
TTTAGGAACCTTCAGCGAAAGGTTGGAAACTGCCGTGAACTGACCAAATCTTTTGGTGACGCCGTCGAGAGTGAGCGCGTGATTCATGTAGTGGGGGCCCGGTTAGAACCGAGCAACGTAACCATATTCAGCGCGCTGCCGGTCGGGCAAGGAGTAGCCGCAATAAGTGGCAAGAGAACGACAAAACAACCGTCACCGAATGGGTGGCTAGTCTAGTTGCCGGCGTGGCTTGCCATGGCAAGCGATGGCTGCGCTGGAGCTGGTTCGTCAATTCCTACTGATCGGCCAGCTGACTTCTCATGATGTGTGGTAGCGCAGCTGCGGTGATTGCAAGCGTTGCGGCTGAGAAGCGGTGCCAATCAGGCGGTGCTCTGGTAGCAGGGCCTGCATCCAAAGGTCGCGATGCTAGGTTCCGCAGCTACCGGCCCCTTAAGCAGCAAACTATCCAGCTACTGATTGCTTAAGAATTGCCAATACGAACAGCATGCAGAGCCCGAAGAGTGTCAGTGCGACTGAAGTGCGGTTCAGTCCTGCGGTGCTAGCGTTTCCTTCTCGCATAATCTTCTCCTGGTGGATTGAGGACTAGGGAATCGGTCGGTGGCGTTGGCAACTTGGGCTGTTTAGGCCGCTTGAGGATGATGTCGATGCACGTTGGGATTTCGCATGTCGTGACCTGCTCGTTCGGCTGTGTCGGATTGTTTGCGTAGCGGTTGGCTCGGTTAAGGCCAGTTGCTCGAGTTGGACATGCGCAGTTTGTCAGTCGCTTTTCTGGCCGTCGTGGCTACAGTCTGCAGCCGAAATTACGAAGGCGGCGGGAATGCCGCTGACCCATGCGTCCTGGTTTCGCCAGAGCGCAACGACAAAACACTAGCCATTCAGCGTGTTATGAGCAAGGAACTGCGACTCTTCACAAGTGAATCTGTAAGCGAAGGCCACCCGGACAAGGTCAGCGACCAGATTTCCGACGCCATTCTCGACGCGATGCTGGCCCAAGATCCGGAATCACGAGTTGCATGCGAGACCATGGTGTCACGCGGTTTCGCCGTCATTGCTGGCGAAATTACGACCAAGGCATACATCGATTTCCAGGAGACTGCTCGCAACGTCATCAAGGAGATTGGCTACGACGATCCCGAAATCGGGTTCGATGCCAACTCCTGCGCGATTCTGACGTCGATCCAAGCCCAGTCTGTTGACATTGCTCTCGGGGTCGATGAGTCGACGTCCGCAAGCAATGCGCAAGGTGCTGGCGACCAAGGCATGATGTTTGGTTATGCCTGCAACGAGACGGATGCGTTGATGCCGTTTCCGATTCACTACAGCCATCGCATTTTGCAAAGGCTGGCTGAGGTTCGTAAGAGCGGCAAATTCCCGTTTTTGCGTCCTGACAGCAAAAGCCAGTTGACGGTCGAATACGACGACGCCGGCAACGCCAAGCGCGTCGACACGGTCGTTATCTCGCACCAGCACCGCGCTGATGTTTCTACCGAAGACCTCGCAGCGGCTCTGAAAAGCACGGCGCTCGAGGTTCTGCCTGAGCACATGGTGGATGCCAACACGCGCTGGTTCCTGAACCCAACCGGCCGTTTTGTCGAGGGTGGGCCCAAGGCAGATTGTGGCCTAACTGGACGCAAGATCATTGTCGACACCTACGGCGGCATGGGTCGTCACGGTGGTGGGGCCTTCTCGGGTAAGGATCCAAGTAAGGTTGACCGTTCGGCTGCTTATGCAGGCCGCTGGGTTGCGAAGAACGTGGTCGCTGCTGGTTATGCGGACCGCTGCGAAGTGCAGCTCGCATACGCGATTGGCGTCGCCGACCCAGTCAGTATCCGCTGCGATTTGTTTGGCACCGGTAAAGTGTCTGACGACAAGCTGACAGCTGCTATTCGCGAGGTCTTCGACCTGCGTCCTGCTGGCATCATCAGTGCCCTGGAACTCAAGCGTCCGGTATTCCGTCAGACGGCTGCCTACGGCCACTTTGGCCGAAACGAGTTCACCTGGGAGCGCACCGATCGCGTTGAAGCTCTCCAGAAGATCCTCGGCTAACCGTTTGGCTGGATCCGCAAATGCTAGGCGTTTGTTGATGGGTGATGAGCCTGCCTGGCTAGATGATCAGGCATTGGCGCTCCCCATTTCTTGGGATTGGCGATAAGCCGTAGACCCATCATGATTGCGGGTCTGCACCTCGGGCGGCCTGCAGTTTGTCGCGCCGATGGCCTTGCGCAGGCTGTGATGTGGTTGTTTTCTGCGTCCGATCCATCTGTTTATGGCTCGAAGTTGGTTTCGCTGCCCGATTGCGCGACTATTAAGGCACAGAACCTTCAGCGAAGTCGGGTGAGGATGTCATGCAAGAGCAAGAAGTCGAAGTCTCCTTTTGTGATCTGTGTGGCGAATCTGTGCCGGCCGCAGATATCTCGGCACAGTTGGCCATGCTGCACAACGGCAAGACCATTGGCAGCTGCTGCGTGGCGTCGCTGAGGGTCTCATTGGCTGCGTCGGCGGCAGATGCGATCGGCGAAGCTGCTGTTGCAACGTCCGGGCTTAAGGTCGACGGCGTCAAATCGGTTTCACCGCCCGGCGCGGGTGACGGCAGCCGAAATCTGACGGTCGCCATCGTCATGGTGGTCGTCTTCATTGGCGGGATTCTGTTCCTGGATGGTCGCTTGTCGCGATTTGAGGAGGCCTTTGGTAAGGCTGCGGGGGAAACGTCGACCCGCCAGAAGGGCGACAGCGACACTCTTCAGGCATTGTCAATCAAGGCAGATGGATTTACCAAGCGAGCTGATGTTGTTGCCGTGATGGCCGAAGTCGAAGATCTTGCAGGCGCCCTGGCGGCGTTTCGAGAGGTTGCTGCTGACCGCCAGAGCTTGTTGGATCAAGAAATGGAAGGGCTGCGCAATCAGTTGCGCGAGAGCATGGCGAAGATCGTCGACTACCGCCCGCTGTTCGATGATTTGCGCCAACGCCAAACTCGCGCCATGACCTTAATCGAAGGGCTTGGTGGCCTTCTTGTTGACGAGCCGGTTGCCGCGGATCCTTCGCCAGTTGATCTGCCTGAGGTGCGCAAGCCGATGATGGATCTGTCCGATGCATTGGCTGAGAACGTTCGTAAGTTGGCTGCAGCCGATCCAGCTGTGCGCTTTGAGGCAGTCGATATGCTCGCGGAAAGCAAAGATCTCAAGGTCTTGCCGTATTTGTTGCCGTTGGCAAAGGATCCCGATGCATTCGTGCGCCGCCTCACCGTGGAGGGGCTGCGAGAGTTTTCGAAGGCGGAGACCGTCGATACTTTGATTGAGGCCTTGCGCGATGAAGATGAGAATGTTTGCGACACGGCTTGGCGTTCGTTGCGTGACCTGACAAGTCAGAAACTCAAGTTTGATGCCTCTGCGTCGCTTGATGCACGTCGGCGCGCGGCAAAAGCCTGGCAGGATTGGTGGTCTAAGGCGCGGGCTGGCTTCGGTAGCTAGCGGGCATGCCCTAGCGCGATATGGCATGCCGTAGCGCGATATATTGGTCAAATCGGTCGCTTGGCGACTTTGCATCCCAATTGCCGACCCCATCATTGGCGGTGCTTTCGCGCAAGATGTAGCTCACGGCAAGCTTCGATGTTGCGTTTTGCTGCGGCTTGCTACAACTTCGTGCACCGTCAGCGATGGCAGATCATCTGTGCCTGCTATTACGTTGACGTAGCACATCATGGCTTGGCATAACCGCACGAAGATCGTCGCCACTCTGGGTCCCGCCTCCAATACCGACGCGATCATTGCTGATCTGATGCGCGTTGGTGTGGATGTTTTCCGTATCAATTGCGCTCACGCTAGCCACGAATCAATCGCCCGCATTGTTGTGCGGGTGCGAAGGACGGCAAAGCGTCTGAATCGCGCTGTTGGCATCCTAGCTGACCTGCAGGGGCCTAAGATCCGTGTCGGCAAGCTCAAGAACGCCGAACCGATCTATCTCAAGCGTGGCGACAATGTCGTCATCGATGTCACTCCCGGCACCATTGGTGAAGTCGAGAAGGACGGGGTGATTCGCATCGGAACTGGCTACGAGCGGCTTGCTAAGGATGTATCCAAAGGCGAGCGCATCTTGCTGGATGATGGCAATCTCGAACTCAAGGTAATCGGGGTTTCTGGGCCGTGCATTTCTACGCGGGTCGTCTACGGCGGCATCTTGATCCAGTCGAAAGGCATCAATCTGCCTGGAACCAAGGTTTCCGCAGGGTGCCTGTCGAAGAAGGACTTGAAGGATCTGGCCTGTGTGCTGAAGAACGAGGTCGACTTTGTGGCCCTGTCATTTGTCCGAGAAGCTTCGGATGTGACGGAATTGCGCAAGCACGTCCAGCGCCGCAAGGGCGATGTGCAGATCATTGCCAAGATTGAGCGGCCAGAGGCCGTTAAGAATCTGCCGGCGATCCTGGCGGTATCGGATGGCTTGATGGTTGCTCGTGGCGACATGGGCGTGGAAATGGGGCCGGAAGCCGTTCCTCCGGTCCAGAAGCGAATCATTGCGCTGGCAAACGAGGCCAAGAAGCCAGTCATCACCGCTACCCAGATGCTCGAGTCGATGATCGTCAATCCTCGCCCGACTCGTGCCGAAGCCTCGGACGTAGCGAATGCGATCTACGATGGCACGTCGGCTGTGATGCTCTCGGGAGAAACCGCATCTGGCAAATATCCGGTGCGGACGGTTAAGACGATGGAGAAGATTATACGCTCGGCCGAACGTGAAGCGTATGCCAGCATGTTGCAGCAGCGTGTTCGGCGGGCGCAACGCCCGATGGACCCGGCGGAGGCTACGGTCCGTGCCGCCGCTCATGCTGCTTTTAATGCCGGTGCTAGGCTCATTGCCTGCTACACCGAGACCGGTGCGACCGCCCAGCTGTTGGCCGGGGAGCGTCCTCCGACCCATGTTGTCGGCTTTACCCCGTCGCAGCGGACCCTCCAAAGGCTGAGTTTGGTGTGGGGGGTCATCCCCTACAAGATCGCTGCCGGCCGCACGAGCACCCAACTCATCCTCTATGGAGACCGGGTCTTGCGTTCGGGGAACCTCGTCAAATCAGGTGATCGGATGGTGCAAATTGCCGGAACGGTTCGCCAGGCTGGTTTGACCAACACGATGAGTATCCGGACCATGTCCTGAGCGAATCTGCCCGTAATTTTAGGGCTGAGGGGGCCCTCGAATCTTTCCGTCGAGCATTTTCCCCGACAGACAGCTTGCGAATGCAGTCGATCGGGTTCGGTTCGGCGTTGACACGGTGGATGATCCCGCTAGTCTGTTCGCCCCTTATCCGGCTTCTCCAGCTCAGGCTGGGTGTACCACGCCGACGTATTTGATCATGACCAAGACCACTTTCGCGACCGTCGAGAACAACCACGAAGCCATGAACAAATGGCACGTGATCGATGCGTCGGGCCTGACCCTAGGCCACTTGGCGACGGAAGTCGCCACGATCCTGATGGGTAAGCACCGCCCGGATTACACCCCGCACATTTTGGTGGGCGAAGGCGTCATCGTTATCAATGCCGGCAAGATCAGGCTTTCAGGTAACAAAGCCAACACCCGCGAATACACCTTCTATACGGGCCACACAAATGGTCTTCGTGTTCGCAAGCTCGGCGAATACCTGGAGGCAGCTCCGGACGAGGTCGTGCGATTGGCTGTGCGCCGCATGTTGCCTAAGAACCGTATTGCCCGCCGGATGATCGCCCGCCTCAAGGTCTACCGTGACGATGCGCATAAGCACGCTGCGCAAAAGCCCGGCGCGGTCGACTTGAACGCCATTTCGTAGTCGGTCAGTCGGCAGCACTCCAATCGAAGTGCTCGAACTGAAACCGTCGCACTGAACCAACTGCAAGCAACCAGCAAGGATCCTAGATCGTGGTAGTCAACAACCCTTACATTTGGGGCACCGGCCGTCGGAAGACGTCGACTGCTCGCGTCCGCATCAAGCCCGGCTCGGGTAAGTTCATGGTCAACGGTAAGGAGGTTGAGGCGTTCTTCGTAACCGAAGACACTCGCCGCGCTGCCTCCGAGCCACTCGTGGCTACCGAAACCCGCGACACGTATGACATTTGGGTCAACGTAAAGGGTGGTGGTGTGACAGGTCAGGCCGGCGCAACGAGCCTTGGCATTGCCCGCGCGCTCTGCAAGGAAAACGAGAATCTGGAAGTGTCATTGCGAGAGCATGGCCTGCTGACTCGTGACTCTCGTCAAGTTGAGCGTAAGAAGTACGGTCGCCACAAGGCACGTCGTTCGACGCAGTTCAGCAAGCGCTAGTCGCTGTTGCTGGGCTTGTCAGTTGCTCAGGCTCTCAAGGCCTGGGTATGGGTCGTGGCTCTGTGTTCTGGAACCGCGGCATAGCCTCATAGCCTCGCGCTAGTTGGGCCTACCCGCTGAAACATGGCTGGCCACTCCCACTCTTCGAACATCAAGTTCCGAAAAGACCGCGTTGACGCCAAGCGCGCGCGGGCCTTCTCCAAGTTGTCCCGCATGATCACAGTTGCGGCTCGGGAGGGAGGCGGCAGTCCTGACGGGAATGCCAAGCTGCGGATGGCTCTTGATAAGGCTCGCGTGCTCAGCTTGCCCAAGGAAGGCATCGAGAAGGCCATCAAGAAAGGCACTGGTGACATTTCGACCGCAGATTTTGATGATATCTGCTACGAGGGATACGGGCCTGGTGGCGTCGCGCTAATGCTCGACATCTTGACCGATAACCGCAACCGAAGCGCTGCCGACGTTCGCATGGTGCTGGAAAAGCATGGTGGCAATTTGGGAACGAATGGCGCGGTCGCTTGGATGTTCGAGCGGCGTGGGCGTTGGGTTGTGCCTGTGGCTCGCGAAGGCGGTGATTCTTGGACAGAAGAAGATCTGCTAGAGGTCGTTCTCGAAGTCGGAGCCGATGATCTCATTCAAGAAGGCGATCAGTTCGTTGTTCTCAGCGCGATTGGCGCGTTTGGTCAAGTCAATGAAGGCCTAGCTGCGCGGGGTCTGAAATGTCGCGATGCCGGGCTGGCTAGCGTGCCTACCCAGCGCACAGCTGTAGCGGATGTAAAAGTCGCAACTCGCTTACTGCGGTTGATCGATGCGCTGGAAGATATTGAAGACGTTCAGGCGGTGTTCAGTAACGAAGACTTTCCTGATGACGTTGTAGCTCTACTGGAGGTGTAGTGGTGGGTGAAACAAAGCAGTGGTTCTGGATCGGTTCACGACCAGAGGTTCTTGAAGCTCTGACGACCGTTATGGGCAGTGGGCCGACCAATGCTGCCTTGGATGATGCCCAGGATGGCGACCTCGTAGTTGTCGATCCGTTGGCGGATTCCTCGGCACTTGCTTCGCTGCCATACGGTCACGCCTATAGCGGTGTGCGGGCTCTTAAGCTGAGGCGTGGATTGGCGGTATATGTGCTTGTTGATTCGGCAGATGCAATCGCCGTGCAGTTGGCGCGGTTCACTCTCGCCGATGGTGTGCTGACCTGGCACCAAGACAAGCAGCAGTTGAATACCGATGAGTTGCGAAACGGCGCGATGTCGCCCCGTCGTCCATCCGTGGAAGGCTTGTTGCGTCGCTTGGAGGGCGAGGCTGGAGAATTTGGGCAGGAGAATAGTCTGCAGCGACTGATGCGCTTTGAGAGCGAAGACACGTTGCTGACCAAGCTTCAGGATGCCGAAACTGGTCTATTTGACGGCCATTATGCGACCTTGAAGCTTGATGAGGAGTGGAAGCGGTCGCATCGCTTCCACCAGCCGCTATCTCTGTTGCTTCTCGACCTCGGGCTTGGAACCGACATGTCCGATGTAGATCGGCGTGCTGCGCTGGCTGAGGCCGCAGGGATCTTTTTGAACGAGTGTCGAGACATTGATGTGCTGGCACGGTTCTCAGAAAGCGTCTTTCTGTTCCTGTTGCCTGGAACGGGGGCCGACGGTGCCCAAGTGCTTGCCAACCGGATCGTTGGCTCGCTGCAAGAGCGTTTGCAGGGGCCGTTTGCGGCTAGTCCTGCGGGCGGTTTAAGCACGATCCCGTCGGGTGATATAGCCAACCGAAAGAGCTTTGTTGCTATCGCGGAGGCCTGTCTAACCAAGGCCAAGGCTGCTGGGGCTGGTGAAGTTTGTAGTTCTTGGCAATAGTCGGAGCTGGGCTCGTATGCCCATATAGGTCGGTCTCAATATGCGTCCGAGCCTCAATCCGTTGCCATGTTCGATCGCTTCATTAGCTTAGCCCGCGCCAAGAAGGCCCTGCATGAAGAGCGTTACCTTGACGCTTTGCAGCAGGCTTCCGCGCCGCTGATTCGGGAGCACCGGCGCGCGGGCCAAATCCGGCTTAAGGCAACGCAGCAGCTCATTCGCCGGGCAAGAACCCGCCTTGAGGCTGGCGATACTGTGACGGCGCTGGCGGAGGCTAAGCGCTTGCAGCAACTGGCTTCTGGAGAAACCGTGACTGAGTTGTTGCGAGTTGCCAATGAGGCTGCATCGCTTGCGAGGATCGCAGACGGGGAGTTGCAGGCTGTCAGCGCTGAGTTTCGCCGGCTCGTGGATGCTGGTGATCTTTCCGGTGCGGAGAGTTTGTTGGTGACCGCCGTGCTCTCGGAAAGTGATCGTGCGCGTATGAGCAATCTGGTTTCCGGGCGACGCAAGGAAGCGATTGCGACACTTGACCAAGCTATCGTGGCAGCATCGAAGGTCAGCTTTGGGGGTGCGATCGATGGCTACCTCCAGGCGATAAGCATCGACAATGGGATTGCGTCTTCGGCGCTCTCTGCGGCGTTGCGAGCGATAGCAGTCGCGGCGGTCGATCATCTGAAGGGTGGCGTCAAGATGGGTGTTGCCAAGGTGGGTGTTGCCAAAGTGGATGTTGCCAAAGTGGATGTTGCCAACAATGTGCAGCTCATTGCGATACTTGCTGCCCATGCCGAAATCGTTTCCAGGTTGCCAGCGCTAGCAGCGGAACCAGTTGTTAAGGACTTTCACGGCCAGCTAGAGGAGGCCGTTTGTCGGTGCCTTGACCATGCCGAGTCATTGGCTGCTGCTACCGAACTAGCGCGTGCCGTGCGCTCTTCTGGCATGCCCAGTCGAACGGATCTAGACCAGGTCATTGCGGCCTTGCTGACCCTGGTCGATTCTGAGCATGGTCAGCCGCATCTTCAGGCGGCTGTGCTTACGCAATTGCAGGCATACGCGACCCAGGCTGGCACACTTGAGTTGGCGAAGCTTGCCGGAGACGGGGTGGTATCCGCTGCTCATGGGGAAGAGCGTATCGGGGTCGCGCGGACCCTACTTGAGGAAGGCAACCTAGAGGCTGCGCGAGCCATGTTTGTCGCGTTCCTCAGCGATAATCCGCACCATGAAGCGGTGCAGAGGGAGCTTGAATTGCTCGATGAGAGCATGGCGGACCTTGACCGGCGTTTGGCTGATGTGCGCATGAGCTTGCGTTCAGGCCGTTTGCGGGAAGCCTGCACTGGCGCGATGGCCCTGGTAGGAACCGTACGTATTGCCGCAGAGTCTCAGCAAATATTAGTCGAAGCCCGTGGGCGTATGGCTGTTGTCGATAAGGGGCTTGATGAAGTTCGAGTTTTGCTATGTGGCCGCGCTGCCGCAAGCCAAGAAGGAATTCGTAATTGTTTGTGGCGGCTAGAAGAGCTGCGCAA
>CBFIIO010000081.1:0-9446 GCA_965662465.1 Planctomycetota bacterium
AATTACATCACCTTCGCCACGGTTCCGCGGCGTCATGGAGTTCGACTCAGATCGCTCCCGCAGCGTCTACTTCGGCGGCTACGACGGCACGATGCAGCTGACGGAAACCTTTGAGTTCACTGGTGGTGAATGGCTACAAGTTCCAACCGGCGCGACCACTCCGACCAGCACAACCGAAATGGCATCTGGTTATGATCCGGGGCAACAGGAACTCACCATCTTTGGTGGCTTTGGCACGACATTTAATAATGACACGTGGCAATACATTGGCCCAACCGATGGCTCATTCACGCTGTTTGGATCAGGCTGCGACACGACGTTAGGCCCGGTCGGCCTCACCGGCACGCTGCCCAACATCAACACCACGCTCGACCTGACATTTAGCAATGTCGCCAACGCAGAGTCCGTGATCGTGTCGCTGGGCCTGTCGAATCAATTATGGAACGGCATCGCGCTCCCCTTCGACTTGGCCATCGTAGGCCTCGCCGGCTGCGACCTGCTAGCGGCAGCAACGTTCGTCGACATCAGGCTGGTGACAGGCTCTACGGCGGTCTACAGCATTGCAATTCCAAACACCTCTGCGCTAGTGAGCCAATCGCTCTACTGCCAAGGGTTCCCGGTATCTAAGACGCTAGGCATCGTGTTCGAAGGCTCGAGCCGCGGCGGTCGCGCATTGATCGGTCAATAGCCAATCGACTGCGCCTATGCCGGTTCACTGCAAAGAACCGGAAACGCCCCTGCTGCGCACAATTGCCAAAACATAACGGCGATTGTCGCGCAAGCATTGCCAGCGCTGCAGGCATAAAGCAGCCCCCCCCCTAGTCATGCCTCTCGTTGATGCCAACCATCTCCGAGAAAAGAACCGCGACGATGTGAGCACCGCAGCCACTGGCTCGAGGCGCTGAGCGGTCGTAGTTGTGAGTGTTGCGACCCCCAGGGATCGAATCCACTGACACCTGCATAGAAGACTGACAGAGCCAAACTGCGCAATCCACTAAGGATCAGTCTTCCATCAACTTCACAGCTTCCGCAACGTCACCCTTGCTACCAATGATCAGTGGCGTTCGTTGATGCAATTCGCTCGCAACCACGTCCAAAATTGGCTGCTTGCCGGTGCTTGCCGCGCCACCAGCGCGCTCAGCGATGAACGCAAGCGGTGCATTCTCATATAGAAGGCGCAGCTTGCCATTCGGCTTCTCAATCTCGCCGGGATACATGTAGACGCCTCCCTTCAACAGCGTGCGATGGAAGTCGCCGACTAGCGCTCCGACATAGCGCGCCGAGCGCTTACCAACATCCGCCTGCTGCGTGCGGAACTTCGCGACCATCGCCCTGGTCTTCTCATCCCACTTGCACTCATTGGCTTCGTTGACCGAGTAAGCACCAGACCCCTCGGGAATCATCAAGTTCGGATGAGTCAAAAAGAACGTGCCAATCGAACGATCAAGCGTGAACCCGTTGACCGGGCCACCGGCCGAATACACCATCATTGTGGATGGGCCATAGAGCACATAACCTGCCGCAACAAGGTTGCGGCCGGACTGATAAAAGTCTTCGGCCCGGACGGGCTTGCCTGTTTCCGGGCGTTTGTAGATGCCGAAAATCGTGCCCATCTGGCCGGCAACGTCCACATTGCCCGAACCATCCAGCGGATCGATTGCGATCAGATACTTACCATTCTCGCCACCCGGCAGGACGTAGATGTCCTCCATCTCTTCACTGGCGATAGCGGCGACCATCGGCACATTCTCAAACACCTGTAAGGTTGTGTCATTGCTGATGATGTCGAGTTCACGAACATCTTCATCTTGCACATTTTGGGTGCCGGTGTAGCCAAGCTTGCCGACGAAGCCAGCACGCATGATTTCACTCGCGAGCATGCGAGCGACCAGGCTGAGACGATTGAGAACGGTGGACAGCCCGCCTGAACCAGCCGAGCTGGCTTGGTCGAGGAAAAACTGTTCGCTGAGAGTGAAGCGGTTCATGGGCGTCTAACTAGTTGAGCGCAATCTGCGAACTGCGCCAAGCTTGCGTCAACGGGGCTCGATGCGCAGATGTCGAATATCGTCATCCAGAGACGGCAACTGTAGCAGCACGGCCGTCGTTTCTGATGTCGAGCATAACACGATTCGCGGACCGTCAGGCGACTGCAAGATGAGTTGCTGACCAGCACCAGCACCCCACCAAACATGCTGGCGGTCGCCAGATCCCAACCATGCCAAGGACGCTTTCTTAATTTCCCCTGATGCGACAGGCCTTACGGGCATCTCTCCACGGCCTTTGCGCCAGTAAAGACGGATGCTGTCACCGCCCGGCAGAGAGCTGCTGACTCCCGGCACATCGAAACGAGCGACCTCGACCAAGTCGTTATCTGGATAAAATCCGTCGCCAAAATGCATTCCACAGGCGTGAGGAATCGATGGATCGAGTTCGAATTGGGTCGGAATGTCGAGCAGGAAGCGCACGCCCTCGGAATCTAGCCATTGCGACAAGTGCCCGGCCTGCAGCGCGGCAAAGCTTCGCGCATCCACAACTCCATCAAGATTGACCACACCCCGCCGACGCCGCCCCGGATCGAAGCCCCACCCAGCAGCAATATCAGCATGCCAAGTGACCAGCCCACTATTGAAGCAACCAATACGTTCGGAAGTGGCTAGCGCTTGGTGCAGATACAAACCGGCCATCTCCATTTCCTGCTGACCCGCAAGCGGCTCAGGCTTCATCCGCCAACTTTCCTGAACCTGCATCACAGCAAACAGCAGTAGCAGAAAGCGCCATCGCGCCCAGCGCGCGAGGGCAAAAAATACAACGACCACCAGCGGCGCGAGATAGTAGTCACGTGGATACCAACGAATCGCCCAATGCAGCACAACGATTGCGACAAACCCGATCGTTATGAACAGCATTTCGAACCGCAAACGACGTAAACGCGTAGCGGGAAATGCAGCCAGTAAGGCCGCCACCCACGTAAGAATCGCTAAATCCTGAGCACCGAGCACTGCTGCAATTCCAACGACAATGGCCGGCAACAGACGTAAAGACGATGGCCACCTGGGACGGATGAGCTGAAAAACAACTAGGCCAAATCCAAATGCCGACACGGTCGCATATGGGGCACCAAGCAGCACTGGCCTAGCAAACCACCATTGATTGGTCGCGTAGCCAGCAACCTCGCCCAGGTTGGTATGAAACAACCACGCCATTGGCATAGCCGAGTCAGGCAACCAAGCGCCACCGACAAGACGATTGCATGCCGACGGAATAAAGAAAGTAAGCAGCGGAGTCGGCAAAACGCGCAACCAAGCAACAAACGTCGTCGACCTGTAGTAGCGACTTATCGACAACATCAGAACTAGTGCAAACAAGTCCGTTCGAGCCAACCCCGCGAATATTGCCAGTGGCAAGAACCATCGCTCACGCAGCTTCCGACCGACAACCAGCGCTGCAGCCAAGAACACAGCTAGCGCCGTTTCCTGACCATTCTGTGCCTCCCGCAGCAATAACGGGTGCCCGAGCCAACACAACGCAAGGCATACCTTAGTTAGACGATCGCGAACGAGGCTTTGAATCAGGACAGCTGCACCAAAGTGAAAGGCCAACCCAACCATTGGCGCCAATGTCGGCAAGACAGCCGCCCCCCACATCCATGCAAACAGCGCAAGCATCAAACTCCAGAGCCATTGCACCCCGCTGGTCGTAACCCCATCGGAAACCGTTGGCCCACGACCCTCCGCGAGGTTAGCCGCCCAAGCAAACTCGTAGAATGCATCATCACGGAGCCGTGTAGAGATGTCGGGCGACACTTCAAGCCAGCACCACATACCCCACAACGCGGCCACGAGAGCCGCGAGCAGGGTCAGCTTGTCCAAAACGAGTTTAGGGGGGAACATCCAGATTGCCGCAACACCATACACAGCTAACTCATGCAAAAATGAAGTCGCAGGGCTTCCATTAGAAACCGCAGTCCCTTGCTATTCAGCTGAGTCCACCCAAAGTCTAGTAAGGAGCACCGCTAGAGACCGCAACTTCGATCGCTTTCCGCCTGAGACGATCACCGTAACGAGCTTGCTAACAACCTAGACGGGGACAAAAAAGGGCCGACGACCTGCAGCAACTACGGTTCGACCCGACAGAAAGTAATTGCGTAACTAGAAACAAGGGCACCAATCACAGCTCGGAAACAGGTCCTCAGAAGCCCTCCCCCTATTTCCGATGCGCAAATCGATCTCATGTCGTTGCCTTGGCAACATACGGACTGCGGCCAACATCAACGTAGGTTAACCTAATCTCATGCCCCACAAGGCGCAGACACAACCCAAAGCATGGCTCGTCCCGTTCCTTGCAATCTGCATCGCGATGATCATCGCTTTTGCATGGCCAAGCGACGTAACTGTTGCACCAAGGAATCCAGACAGTGATCCCGGTAACGATAGGATCCATTCCACGACCATTTCTACTGCGCCAAGAATCGCCCCAGCCGTAGCTGAAAACCTAGACCGAATCGCCGTTCCAGAACTAGTAAGGGTCACTGCACCCGCCAGCAGCGACGATCCACAAGGTCTCCGTGGCACGATCATTGATTCCCAATCACGACGACTTCCGAACGTCTCGGTGTTCTTGCTCGAAAGCGCCAGCAACGATCCGATGCTGTTTCCATTGTTGCAACAACAGCCGCACTTACTTGCTCCACTTACCAGCGCCAAAACAGCATTAGATGGCAGCTTTGCAGTAGGTCTCCCCGTCGCTCAAGACAGAACCTACGACCTCTTTATACTATCGCCACAACACGCCACCGTGCGGCTCACAGGCTTGCGGTTGCTTGCCGATACTTGGCACGATCTTGGCGACCTGATTCTCAATGAGGGAGCGACAATTCGTGGCAAGGTCACGGTCATGGGCCAACCAAACATGCCGGTCCCCCAAGCCGTCGTATCGATCTCCAGCGGCGGAGCTTTCGCGGATGCCGCTCTGCGTGCGCTACCAGCAGAACTTGGCGCTCTAATCGCCAACGTCAACGCCAATGGCGAATACGAACTCCAACATGCGCCATCTCGAGGGCAAATCGCAATCAGCGCAATCGCACCCGGATTCGCCAAAGTAGTGAAACGTGACATCGAAATAAGTGATGCCATGACAGCACAGGTAGATATCGAACTACCGCCTGGCAAAGAGCTCTTCGGTGACGTGCGCACCGCGACAGGACTCGCAATCACCACTGCCAGAATAGAAGCCTGGCCGAAACAATCGAATCAGCCACCGCTGATCGCATTCAGCGACCAGCGCGGCGTGTTTCACCTGCAAGGACTGCGGCCTGGACCTCACACCGTCAAAGCCACAGCCCCGGGGTTCGCGAAAGTAGAGCAAGCAGGTGTTGAGCCTGGTGACCAGATGCACCTCACGATGGTGCCAAAGAATCGGATTCGCGTCGTCGTGACCACACAAGGTGGCCGCATTCTGCGTAACTACCAACTAGGTCTTCGCCGATTCTTCGCGAAAGATCACAATGCACCCCTAGATGACGCTGCATTGGCATCTGGTACCATTGGCTCGATCCACGAAGTACTGGACCAACGCGTCCGCCTTAACGGCGCGACAGATTACGCCGAAATCCTAGATGTGCCGGACGGCACCTTCTGCTGCGAAATCGAAGCTCAGGGGTTCGCTAAGACACTCTCCCTACCCGTCGACTTTCGTAACAAGAATCTGACTGAGTCGGGCCAAGCCGAGCAAACGCCGGGCAGCACCCAATCCATCGAAGTTGTGGTTACGAAAGGCTGCGACCTCCGAGGCCGAGTCATCGATGCCAACGGCGCCCCACTAGCCCAGGCAACTATCAAAACCCAGTCACCCGGCACCATGCCAGATAGCCCGGTTATCCGCATGATGCAGGGTTGGGTCCCCAAGCGCATAACCGAACGCACCGCACGCACCGATGACAACGGATTCTTCCGCCTTGAGAACATCGCCCTCGCAACCTACCAACTCCAGGTCGAGCATCCCGATGCATGCCGCGTAATCCTCCGCAACATCAACTGCCAGCAACTAGGAGTCGTCAATTTACCATTGATAGAAATGACGCAAGGCACTGTTGTTACTGGGATAGCGACGAATAATGGGACCGTAAAGGGACAGATGAAGGTTGTCCTTACCACCTTGGCCAGCAGTCCTGCCGATATGTCAATACGCATGGAAACTGTAACAGACGGGGAAGGTCGCTACCGATTCAATCGTCGTATACCACCGGGAAGCTATGAACTACGCACAGCCATGGTTGGTAGCAATTCACCCAGATCAGAGATCTTCGAGCAACTCCTTCAATTCAAAAGCTCAACGATCACATTGGACATTGTTGCAGGGCAAAATGTCACTCATCAGGACCTAAACCTTCCTGCCGCTAACTAGATTTCTGCTGCGAAGCATAAACCGCCACCAGATCCATTCTCGTGTCTAACGTTGTCAAGATTGCCGCCCTTCTCCTGCTCATCGCTGCCGCCGGAGCTTTGTATTTCCTCAACTCAGGCAATGCTACACCGACGCCGCCGCCAGTAAGCAATCCGCAGGTGGTAACACCCGTTGAGCAGGAACCAACCAAACCAGTCGCTGTCCAAGCGCCGCAACGCGTTGCGCAAACAGATCGCGTCACGGCTGGAGAAGACGGCAGCAATGCTCACGCAGATGCACCCCAAGGGGTCAAGGGTCGTGTGCTCTTGCCAAACGGTCAACCCGCAGTTGGTGTGCAGGTCATGTTGCTTGAAAACGCGATGAGCAACGCGATCGACATGTTCCTCAAGAACCAAACTGGCCAAATCTCACCGCCGCTTGCAACCTCGGTCACGGTAGAAGACGGATCGTTTGCTCTTGGCGTGTTGCGGGCAGGACAAAATGTTGATCTGCGCGTCGTCAGTGAAAGCCACCCTGAAATTATCAGAGCACCGCTCAAGATAGCCAGCGATGACTGGCCTGACCTAGGTGACTTGACCCTGGAATCGGGACTCATCGTGCAAGGCCGTGTCGTCGACGCGATGAACAAATCGCCAGTAGCCAACGCCAGCGTCTACCTCAACTCGACGAATCGCAGCCACTCGATGGTCGCGACGCCGGGTCGTGAGAAGGGCATCTTGATGGTCACCGACGCATCCGGCAGTTTCCGATTCGAAAATGCTCCTCGAATCGGCTCGGTCAATATCAAAGTGGAAGCGGAGGGCTATGCGGTAACGAACATGCTCGGCCAGCAAATCCGCGTTGATAGCGTCAATCAGATGAACATCGAGATTGAGCCAGGGCGCTCGATCACAGGCGTCGTCATCGATGATCAAGGCCAGCGTATCCGCGGGGTAAAGATCGTTGCTTCCGGCTTGAGCAGCAAGACGCCGCAGACCGCACAAACTTATAGCGACGACCAAGGTGAGTTCGAGTTCACCGCTCTGCGCAACGGCCCCTACGGCCTAAAAGCGTCTGCATCAAACTTCACAGACGTTTCCGTGCCCTTGGCGATCACTGGCGAAGACATCAAAGTTGTGATGGCCAAACGTGGCAGCGTCAAGCTGCGCGTGCTGTCTTCGAAAGGTCGCGAGATCAAGAACTACAGACTCAGCCTTAAACGCTCGTTCCCGAACAACCCAACTAGCATCGGCAACGTATTCGACTTCCCAGACCGCAGCATCAGCCCGCGCAACTACAAGCGAGGCTGGGCGATGATCGATGGACTCCCATCAGGCACGTTCTGCTTCCAGCTAACCGAAAGGGCCCACGCCAAAACTCTGTCAGAAGCGTTCACGGTGACGCAAGGTGCTGAGCCAATAGAGATCACTGTCAGCTTGACCAATGGTGGTCAAATCATCGGAAAAGTCATCGATGACCGAGGCCAACCAGTCGCCGGTGCAACAGTCTCCTCCGACATGAACTCAGGCCTTGCAGCGGACACGGGCCTGTTTGAGATGTTCCGGTCGATGATTCCGGAAAAACACACCGCCCGTTCGGTCAAGACCAACAAACAAGGCGAGTTCCGAATCGGACAACTATCGTTTGCGGACTACATGATTCGCGTGTCGCATGACCGATTCTGCCAGGGCAGCAAGATCGATATTTCCCTACAGCAAGAGGGTCAAGTCGTCGATGCCGGCGTCATCCAGCTCGCGCGAGGCACGTTGATCGAAGGCTTAACCACCATCGATGGCAGCCCAGCTGGCCAAGTCAAAGTCGTAATCTCTTGCCCTAGCACTGGTAACCCACCAGCGTCGACAAACCAGCCGTCCTCAACGGAAGCGGCCACAGAGGCGGCTCGTAGACTATTTAGCGCAAAGGTTCTGAGCGACGGGGACGGTCGCTTCATCATGCTCCGGCGTGTGCCCCCTGGAACCTACAAGGTGACCGCGGCGCGAGCTTCCGCTGACAGCCCGTTTTTGCAACTTCTCGACATGAAGCAAAGCGAACAGGAGCTGATCATCGCTCCAGGCCAAGAGCGAGCTGTGATCAACTTCAATCTCAACTCACGCTGAGGCTGGGCTGGGCTGGGCTGGGCTGGACTGGACTGCTGGGCTGGGCTGGGCTGCTGGGCTGGGCTGGGCTGCTGGGCTGGCAATGACCGGCCCGAAACGGCCGTAATGACCGATAGAATGGCTGCCTGACAACAATAAGCAGGCCGCAAACGGCCCATGAACCCTTAGCAGTATGGCGCTCGGCCCAACCTCGGGTAGATTCCGTTCATGCCAGCCAAAAAGGCCAACTACTGGGACTACATCCGTGTGGAACAATTGCTGTCGCTGCAGAACGGCGTCGACAAGAGTGAAAGCGACCTCAGCAATGACGAAGTCCGCTTCATTGTCATCCATCAAATCGATGAACTCTGGTTCAAGCTAATCCTGCGGGAGTTAACGACCGCACGAGACCTGTTTGCTCAATCAGTCGTACCTGAAGACGCTTTATCAGGCGCCTGCAAAAGCCTCAAGCGCATCACGCAATGCTTCGGCCTTGCAGCACAGCACTTCGCATTGATGGAGAGCATGGGAACACAGGAATACCTGATGTTCCGAGACAAGCTGAACCCCGCGAGTGGCTTCCAGTCGGCACAAACTCGAGAGATCGAGGTGCTGATGGGACTTGCTGACGAAGATCGCATTCCATTCGGTAAAGAAGGCAGCTACATGGATGCGTTGCGCAGTCACGATGGTTCACCATCGCCTGCTCACGCCCGCGTAGAGCGGCGCATCAACGACTTACCGACCCTAAAAGATGCTGTGCGTTCATGGCTACATCGAACCCCCATCCAGGGCAGTCGTCCCTCCGACGCAAACGATGAGCTGGTCGTCGCCGAGTGGATTGAAGAATACACTCGGGGTCACGAGCAGCTACACGAGCGAGCAATGGATCATGCAGTAGCCGTGCAAGCACTCTCATCAGAGGACGAGACACGACTGCGCGACCGCTATCGCGGCCAACTGCGAGGG
>CBFIIO010000082.1:0-9382 GCA_965662465.1 Planctomycetota bacterium
AACGGCTGGCGCAACGGCGATGATCGCGACTGCACACGCCAAAGGCATGTACGACATTGCACTCGCCAACGTTTCTGGCGCAGTCACGCAAGTGCCATTTGTGGTGCTTCCTCTCGTGCTAATACTGATCGGCATCTTCGCGCAGACAGGTGTGACTTCTCAGTCACCCGATATGGCACTGCCAATCGACCTAGAAACGACTTCGGTAATCATCATGGCGTTTCCGCCGATGCTGATTCTCTGGAAGGCCATCCAGGATGACGGCTTCGTCAATTGGGTCGAGACCATCACAATGGTGGCGATCTTCGGACTTGTAATCTACTTCTTGGCCGCACACGGCTAAGCGTGTCGCTGCTAGTGGTGATATAGGTTTGCGACAGCCCCAAGCTGATGCTGCATCAAGAAACTCAACCCAATGAAATTGGTTTCCATCGGGCTACTTCTAGCCGCACTTAGCTTCTGCATCTTTGGCATACTGGCTTCCTTCGAGCCTTTACCCAACCCAATACCAGGGCGGGTCATTTACATGATCATCGCGCTGCTAATCCTTACGCTGATTATCAGGATCTCGCGTCGCCCGAGAAAGGCAACAGCAATGAGCGACTGACGCGCAGTTAGGCATACGGCATGCACTGCTGCTTCGCCGGCCAATGCTCGCGCTACTGGATGAGGATTGGCAATTCTGGCGCGATTACCGTGCGCGCGAAAGGGAACAGCGGCGCATCGATCGTCAGTGCAGCAGCGTAGATCGTGAATCCACTTAGGAATGGTAGCGGCGGAATGTTCACCGTTGCGCTCGCATCACCTTGAGCATCTAACGAACCGCTCGAACCGACCAGAATGGGATTTGCTGGATCGATTGTCAGCGCAGCCAAACTATCAAAGTCGATCGGCAAAACCGCATTGGGTCCAAGCGACGTGCCGACCGCATTGGAGAGCGACAACACCATGAGATATGGCAAGCCTTCGTCACCAGGGATGGATGCGGTAATGGTGGTCGAACCCCCAACCGGGGCCGGCCCCGCCGAAGTCAACGTGGGCTCAAGCAGTTCATAGATGTTGTTGGCGGCTACGTTGGTCAAGTGCTGCACCTGGCCACTCGGCCAAGTAACGGTAACGCGATCAATCGTGCTGGCAGCACCGACCCCAAAGTGCACGCGTGGATCGGAACTGCTCTGGAACCCGATCCCGCTGCGAACCCATTGACGCTGGGTCTGCCCCTGTGCCTCGAGCACAATACGCGCACCAAGACCGTCTCGATTGCTAACTCTGCCTACCGTGCGGAACTTGATCCAATTGCCACCATTCGTCGTGTTCTCGAGCAACTCGATGCCATTGGGGTGCATCAGACCACCAATGTTATAGCGATTGAAGATGTCGACCAGACCATCGTCATTGAAGTCGCCAATCGAGGCGCAGAACTGAGTTCGTGGATGCCCAAGGCCAACCGACGCAGCAATATCTAGCCAAGGCTGGGCAGCCGAAGCAGGTGCCCCAGGGTTTTGAAACAGGTTCTTTGGCGCGTTCTCCTGGACCGTGTATAGGTCTTGCCAACCGTCGTTATTGAAGTCACAGAAGTTGCAGACCCAAACAACGCCGCTGCCCTGCAACCCATAGGTGGCAGTCTCGTCAGTGTAGATCGATTGGACCGGATCCCACACCTGGAACAGGTTCGCCGGACTCCCATCGGTGCAGAAGAAGTCGACGCCACCATCATTGAAGACATCGGTGAAGTCGCACCCCATGCCATCCACCGCAATGCCGACACCAATCTGTGAGCCTACCGCAGTAAACGTGCCATCACCGTTGTTACGAAACAGCTCGTTGGGATAAGCGAGTGTGCCCTTATCACGAATATCTAGAAGGTCTGGCCAACCGTCCTCGTCATAATCCATGAACACTACGACAAACGACAGGCCATACCCGGCAACACCGGCAGACGCCGTTACATCGACGAAATTGCCATTGCCAGTATTGCGATAGAGTCGGTTCGCTCCCGGAATCGAGGGGATCGACGAAAGACGAACTCCGACGTAAAGGTCGAGCCAACCATCACGATCGAAGTCTCCAAAGGTTGCCGAGTAGTTATCATCCGAGTGGACAATCCCTCTTGTGACCGCCTGCTCACTGAACACGCCGGCACCGTTATTTATGTAGAGACGGGCTGGCCTGAACTGGCCACCCATATACACGTCCTGGTCGCCGTCGTTGTCAATGTCTGCAGCCATGACGCAGAGCGCACTTGGATGCAAGCCGAGCTGCGCGGTGCCACTCGCATTCGTAAAGTTCAGATTGCCGTCGTTACGCAGATAGACGATTTGCCCGCCAGCAGCTGGCGCAACAATCACATCCATGTCCCCATCGCCATCGAAGTCTGCGACCGCCTGCCCCGAACCAAAAGGACCGGTACTCGACGGCACCTGAGGCAGTGGCACGTCAACAAATTGCGCGTTGCATGGCACCGCCAAGCAGCAGGGCAAACTCAATAAGATTGCTCGAAACAAGGAGAGCATGGCAGCTTCAGAATGTCGGATTCGGTTCGGGTTTCAGGTATGCAGCAATTGCGTATGGATAAAGCAGACTCAGTGAAGCAGATCCCCGGATATGTCGCGACCTTAAGCGGTTCTCCCACACCAAGGAAACCTCAGCCGCATGGCACCTGACAAGCCGGCACCACAGCGAGCAGCGGCCGCGCAGACCCAACAGAATTCGACATAACTCGCTAATTATAACACGCTTGTGGATACGCTGCAATCTCGAGTCGGGACGCCGCTGAAGCCACTGCATTGCCCTGAGAACCAATCTCAAACCGGGATTCTAGTGCCCTGCATGGCTAGGCCCCGGCCACCAATTGCCCAATGGACGCCCACCCCCGCGGATACCGCCCAACCTCCTATGCAGCGCCTCGCAACCTCAACATTTGCAGATAGTTGCGTCTACGGCCCTGGAAAAACTGAGAACACCTAAGCCCAGCCATCGCGTGCGACCAAACTAGGCATGCGCCGGATCAAGCAAGCTACAGAGCCGGGCAGACACTCTTGCAACGTGGCACAGGCGCGAGCTACCACCTGGATTTGGACCCAAGAGCGAGTCAGTCCAAGGCCTTTGTTGCAGCGCTCGAAGCGCGGCCATGAAATGATCTAAGACGTGCCGCTGCTCCGACTCATCACATCAACCATCCTCGGCCTCGGGTTCTTCGCGTTGCCGATACTCTTTGATGGCAAATGGACAGTCCCATTTGATGTCCTGGTCTCCCTGCTGCGTAATGCCGCCCCGTCGGCGGTATCCGCCTATACGCTGCTGTTGATCGCAGCCGGCGCGCTGCTAAGTGCACTTGCTCGCCGTGCACACTCACCAAAAGCGATCGAAGCATTTGCAGCACCACTGATATTCACTGTGCTCCGCAGCATAGGACTCTTGCTCGCGATCCCGCTTGCGCTCGGCATTGGACCAAATTGGCTGCTAGCAAAGCAAACTGGCGGCTTGATGTGGGGCACACTCGTATCATCGATAGCGATCATCATACCTCTCGGCGCCATCGCGCTGAACGTTCTAGCCAGCTACGGCTGCCTTGAGCTAATCGGCACAATCACTCGCCCCCTGATGCGTCCGCTGTTCCGGCTGCCCGGCCGCGCGGCACTCGATGACCTAACCAGTTGGCTAGGTAGCTACTCGGTCGGTCTCTACCTAACCCGCCGGCTCCTCGATCAAGGACGCTACACGCGCCGAGAAGCCTTCACGATCGCTACCTGCTTCTCAACCGTAAGCGTTGGGTTCGTTGCCGTCGTCGCAAGCACCCTCGATCTTCTGCAAATCTTTCCCATCGTATTCGGGAGCTACTTCGTCGTCGTCTATCTCGTCGCCATGATTCAGGTCCGCTTATGGCCGACGACCAATGTGCCAAACACCTACCTCGCAACAGCTGACCCGGAGCCAGAACCTACCGGGTCACTTTTTACAGCCGCTCTGCTAGCTGCCAAAGGGCAAGCAGCACGTGCTGAGCCTATGCCAAAATTAATGATCGAAGGCTTGCGTGATGGCATCATCTTGGCTGCAACGATTCTCGGGACGATTCTAACAGTTGGCCTTGCGGCTGTGCTCTTGGCAGAACACACACCAGTCTTTGAATGGCTCGGCGCACCGATAGCCCCCATACTCGACTGGCTTGGCTTAGAAGATGCAGAGCGGCTCGCACCAGCGGTAACAGCAGGGATAACGGAGATGTATATCCCTGCGCTACTCGTCAAAGACGCCCCCATTGCCGGACGGTTCTTCATATGCCTGCTGTCTATTAGCCAGCTGGTGTTCTTCAGCTCGGTAGGCCCAATGATGCTCGATATGTTTCGCGACCTACCGATCCGACTCCGAGACCTATTCGCGATTTTCTTACTACGCACAGCCCTACTCGTCCCGATCCTGGCAATCTGGACGCAACTGCTAGCCAGCCTAGGCACGTTTGACGGGTATTAATAACACTGCAATTGCTGGCCTACAGTTGCCGTCGACTACGATGCGGTGTTGTGTACAAGGTCATGTTACGCGACGATCATTCATGACTTTTGGCATAGGCATAGCGATGTCACCATCGCTCCACCCCGCCTGGTTTCGCACTGACCTCCGCCGCAAATCATGAATGAATCTGTATTCTCAGGCTGCATGCCTGCGCTAATGACTCCCTGCATTGAGCATGATGGGCAACGCGTCCCAGACTTCGATGCCTTAGTCGAGAAAGGACAGGAGCTCGTCGCTGCGGGCATGAGTGCCGTGGTCTATTGCGGCTCGATGGGAGACTGGCCATTACTCAAAGACACTTGGCGACAAGAAGGCGTCGCACGCCTAACAAAAGCTGGCTTACGAGTGATTGTTGGCACCGGCGCAGTCAACACACAAGCTGCAGCTGAACATGCAAAACATGCGGCGAAAGCCGGAGCCGCAGGCCTGATGCTAATCCCACGCGTCTTGTCACGAGGCACATCGGCAACGGCACAAAAAGCTCACTTTGCGGCGATACTAAACGCCGCCCCGAAACTCCCAGCGGTGATCTACAACAGTCCGTATTACGGCTTTGAAACGCGCGCGGAACTGTTCTTTGCACTCAGAGAACAACACAGCAATCTCGTCGGATTCAAAGAGTTCGGTGGCGGTCCGGCACTAACCTACGCAGCCGAGAACATAACCAGCGGTGACGAGCACTTAACTCTCATGGTTGGCGTCGATACGCAAGTTGTGCACGGTTTCATAAACTGTGGCGCAACTGGTGCCATCACTGGAATTGGCAACGCACTACCTGGCCCAGTCTTGAAGCTTGTAGCTCTATGCCGCGCTGCCCAAGCCGGCGACGCAGTCGCTCGACGGCAAGCAAAGGAGCTCGATGAAGCCTTGACTGTTTTGTCAAGCTTCGATGAGGGGCCTGACTTAGTGCTCTATTACAAATACCTGCTAGAGCTTGGCGGAGATGACCATTATCGGCTGCACTTCAATCCCGATGATGAACTGACCTCAAGCCAAAAAGACTTCGCAAGGAGTCAATATACACAGTTCCTTGCCTGGTATGAAAACTGGTCGGCCTAGCAAGCTTGCCCACTGACCAACACCAGAGGCAACAGCTCACTTCGGCCTCGCTCACTACATAAAAGCCCGCGCAACAATGAAACTCGCAATCGCACTCTTAGCTGCAGCAGCACTTACTAACAGCTGCACCATGACGCCCACTGCGATAATGCCTAGTCCGCTCGAGGTAGCATCGTACTGGGCCGATGGAGCAATCGAAGCCCCACCTATCGGCACCTATGGACGCCGCGTATCCGCTGCATCGCCGGAAGCACAGGCTTGGTTCGATCAAGGCATCCGCTACTCCTACGGATTCAATCAAGACCAAGCTGCCTCATGCTTTGCGAAGGCAGCATTGGCTTCACCGGAATGCGCAATGGCGTGGTGGGGCCTCGCCCACATTCTCTGTGTAGACATCAACAACCAAGAGGTTCAAGAACAGGAAGCCATTCACGCCATAGTCGCACTGCAGGAAGCCCAACGCATAGCAGACTCGACGGAAATAACTGGAATGGAGCAAGGACTGATCAACGCGGAAGGTCTCCGAACGACCATCAGCCCACCAAAATCATCAGATCGCCACGACCTAGACGCCGCCTACAGCGAAGCGATCGGCAAGCTCTGGCGCAAAATCAAGGACATCGATCTCGGCGTCCTCTATGCGGAGTCATTGATGCTCTTGCAGCCATGGAACTACTGGACCTCTGACTATGAGCCAGTGAAGAGATCTGAAGAAATCGTTGCGCTGCTTGAAGCATGCATCGAATTGTCACCAAATCATCCTGGCGCGCACCACTTCTACATCCACATGGTCGAGTCATCCGGCAAGGCTGAGCGCGGGATCCCGTCTGCCGACCTCCTCGGCAAGCTGATGCCTGGCAGCGGCCACCTAGTCCACATGCCTTCGCATATCTATGCAAACGTAGGACGCTATGAAGATGCCATAACCGTCAACCAACAGGCAGTCGTGTTGGACGCGGCATACTTTGAGCAATACAAAAGACCGACCTTCTATAGGAACTACTACGCCCACAACATCGAGTTCTGCACCTTCGGCGCAATGATGGAAGGCCGCAAAGCTCTAGCTCTCGAGTATGTAGACAAGCTTGAGCAACTAACGCCAGATGAAGCCATCGCCTTGTACCCAGAATGGATGGATGGTTCCTGCGCGCTACGAATGCACGTCTACGTTCGCTTTGGTATGTGGAACGAAATTGTAGCGCAGCCAGATTATGCGGACTTTCGCAAAGCCAGCCGCGCCATCCGCCGCTATGCACGCACCGTAGCCTTGGCAAATCTTGGCCGCACAAAGGAAGCTCGCCTTGAATTGGCGCAATTTGATTTGGCACTTGCAGAGGTGCCGGAAGACTGGGTCATTGCCTTCAACCCCGCCAAGACCGTCTTGGGAGTCGCGCGCCAAATTGCAGAAGCTGAGACATTCTGGCGTGAAGACAATCCAACCAAGGCCATTGCCCTGCTCAAAGACACCCTGAAGACAGAGCACAACCTGATATATACGGAGCCGCCGGCGTGGATGATTCCTATACGGCACACTCTAGGTGCAATCCAACTCGCCAGCGGCGATGCCATTGGTGCCGAACGCAGCTACCGAGAGGATCTCACTAAGCACAAAGAAAACGCTTGGAGTTTGCTCGGACTACAACAGTCACTTGAAAAGAGCGGCAAGCGAGAGGAAGCATCCACCATACAGTCGCGGGTCGACAGAGCTTGGGCTCGTGCAGACATCGAGCCGCCAGCAAGCTGCTACTGTGGCACTAGCCTGAAGTGATCAAGGACTGCCGCTAGTTCTGATTGCACGACAAAGGCAGGGTTAGCGGCTGGCATCCTTGGCGAAGCGACTGCCTGTCCCGCCTCTGGTAGCGATAAAGACGGGACCCAATCGGCCTACTTGCCCGCCAGCTTGAAGAGCCTGAAATGCTCACCCTCCGCGAGCATCCTCAAGTCGCCTGGGATGCTTGGCACGTGGTTAGCATGGGTCACGAGCACGTAGTCATATTGATCAATCGAATCAAATAGATAAGCCATCTCTTGCGCTGGCAATGAGTATTCGTGGGCATCTTGAACGCGCGGGTTGTAGTCATGCGTCGCTCGAAAGGCCACAGACTCTGCGTTGATCGGCCTAGCAAAAAGTGACGG
The DNA here is from genome assembly GCA_965662465.1 of Planctomycetota bacterium. Taxonomy (GTDB): domain Bacteria; phylum Planctomycetota; class UBA1135; order UBA1135; family UBA2386. Next base: position 7,708 of record CBFIIO010000082.1, read on the forward strand.
GACAAGTGCTGCACGAGTATAGACAGCCATCGTGACCGCATGCTGCAGGGGCGGTATTGGCATACGGTGCGTATCACCGAAACTGATGCCAACGATTTTGGAGCCTAACTCAACTTGCTCCAGTGCCGACCGAATCTCTCGCATGCTCCTAGAATGAACCTGCCAAACATCATGAATCGAGACCACACTGAGCAGATGGCTAGCAAAGGCAAGTAAGGTGATGACAACCGCTCTAGTAAAGTTCAAACGGCATGCCAGCAACCCAAGGGCAACAAATGAAATTGGTGAGAACAGCCTCTTATCTAGAAAGTAGCTGTTCATCATTCCCGCCGGCGCAAGCAAGAATGCAATGAACAACCCAACGATCACAAACCATGCCGACCTTGAGTAGGCACCCAACGCCATACCCTTGAATGTCTTGTTCTTTGCAGCAACGGCAACAAGGACTGAAACGACGAACGCGACTGCCGCTACAGCTGCCAGCCGTAAGTCGTAGGCAAAAAATGGCGAGGCAAATCCAGCAAGCTTTGAGTAGAGAGTGTTGAGATAAACAATCGGGTACTCAGAGGCCGAGTGATCGCAGACAAACACGTAAGCCAAGACACTTGGCAGAATCACAAGCAAGCCGCTCGCAGCACACCTAAGAGCCCCTCTTAAACCATGCTGAACACGCAGCATCTCGCTCAAAGTATGCAACCCCATGCAAAGCAACGTCACGGCATAGCCCATTAGGTGGCCAAACATGATGAAGACTAGAGCGACACTTAGGGATGCTTGATCGACAAACGACAGCGTCCCGCCGCGACGACGCTTGCCGTATACCCATAGCCCGAATACGAAGAGTCCGACCCCTACAGCAAAGTAGTAGTTTAAGAAGCCCCAGATGAAATATCGGTTGAAGGCAATCGGGAAGGCCCACAGCGCCAGCCAAGGCGGGCGTCCATCATTGGCCCGTGACGAAATGTAAATGACGCCAAACACGACCAACAAATTGGCTAATGCCACAAAGACACGAAGCGCCACGTCCGGGCTGAGGCCACACTCAACAAATAGAGAGGCGATTATATCCAGCGCCAGATTTGGGACGATCGCGTGGTCAATGTAGTAATATTCCTCCCACCCACTCTGCGCATGTCCAGTAAGCAGGTGAAGGCGAGCAAGGTGATTGGCGTAATCAGCCAAACCCGGGAATTCGTTGCAGACGAACGGCCACAACGTAAGCGCCGTAAAACAAGAAGCTACGAATGCAAAAACGGGCCACGAACTTTCTAATCGACTTGCTTTGTGCATGCGGAATTACCTTGCTCAATCATAGAAAGAGCACCACTGACAGAGCGCAAACAGCTTTCACACAATTCCATAGTTAACAGAATGGCACCTGCATCATGACCGATGCAAATCTAGCATGACACTTAAGATCATCTGCGTGACATCATTACGCCGCATGGCATAGACCCAAGCTAATGGCCGACGACACCGACAGTTGGCAAGCTGCCTCAAGCCCCTCCCCGACGAATGAAGCGGAGTTGGTGTATGCTGTTAGTAAAGAAACTACCGCTGCTGAGAGTGTCCTACCTGATCAAAACATTCACGTAGTGAATGTAACAGTCGAACTGCATTGGCAAGCATCATGAAAAAAATCCAGATAGCCGGGACTGGGATCCTCGTGTTGCTC
>CBFIIO010000083.1:0-9325 GCA_965662465.1 Planctomycetota bacterium
TTAATGATGCAGCTGACTCCTGACAGCCAATTCATGCCAGGAGTGATCGTCCCGCGACTGTCTCGGAGTGCCGTCGCATGAGTGAGTCGCGCCGGATTCTCTACCATCATCGGATTCGGTCCGATGACGGCCAGGCTGTTCACGTTAGCGAGTTGATCACAGCACTTCGAGCGGCGGGTCACGAGGTGGCCGAATGTGCGCTGTTCCCAAAGACCGGCCTAACGTCCGCAGGCTCTGGCGCCACCCCAGCAACCATCCAAGAACCTTCAGCTGGCCCTGTGAAGACTAGCTTTTGGCAGCGCTTTAGCCCGCCACGGACCGCCGTGGAGATGCTTGAGGTCTTGTACAACTACAAGGGTCGCGCAATGCTTCGTGCAGCTGCGCAGCAATCTACGCCTCATTTTCTGTACGAGCGGCACGCACTGCATCTGCATGCTGGTTTAGACATAGCGCGCGAGCTGAACATACCGCTGTTGCTAGAAGTGAACTCGCCGATGGTTCTCGAAATGCAGCGTCTCGGCAAACTATGCCTAGGCCGCCGCGCCCGTCGCTCAGAACAAAACCTACTGGCCAAAGCAGACGCAATCCTAGCTGTAACAGAAGTCCTAAAAGACATTCTGATAGACGCCGGGGCCCGGCGCGAACGAGTCCACGTGATTGGCAATGGGGCGGTAGTAGAGCGGTATGACAACAACGCTCGAACAAACGCAATCCAGCTACGAGCCAACTGGTCGCTCGCAAAGGATGCATTTGTACTCGGCTTCGTTGGCTACATGCGGCCGTGGCATCGGCTAGATTTAATACTCGATGTCATGCAGCGCCCCGGGCTCGAGTCCTTGGTGTTCGTTTTATTTGGAGAGGGTCCAGCGCTTCAAGATCTGCAGCAAAAGGTCGCGCAACAATCGCTGCAAGAGCGAGTTAAGGTCCAAGGCGTCATCACTTCAGAAGACCTGCCGAAACATGTAATGGCATGCGACAGCGCGCTCATACCTGCAATTAATTCGTATGCGTCACCACTGAAGCTCTTCGACTCCCTGGCAGCAGGGATCGCGACTTTGGTGCCGGACCAGCCAAACCTTCGTGAATACATCATCGACGGCGAGAATGGACTGCTGTTTGCTAGCGGCAATCCAGATGACCTCTATCGACAACTCTTGCGAATAGTGTCCGACCGGGAACTTGCCAGGCGGATTGGCTCAGCGGGCAGAACCAGCTTGATTGAGAATCAGTGGACGTGGCACGGCAATGCCGAACGCGTGGTGGAGGTATACAACTCACTACCAGCAATGAGCAGGCAAGGCTTTACGAAATGAAGGCCTTCTGCGCGATCTTCCTACCTCTCCTGATCGCCTATTCGGCTGCGATACATTGGTGCGTTGACCGATGGAATGCACCGACTGAATACTTTGCCCACTGCTGGCTGGTGCCTTTCGTCGCACTATATGTCATCAGAGTGCGTCGTCACGACTGGCGGCTGAGGCCGTGCGCAGTCGATCTAGCAGGCCTTTGGTTACTTGTGCCTGGGTTGCTCCTACATCTCGCTGGCGTCTTACTGATGATCGACTCCTGGTCTGCAGCAAGCATTGCATTGTGCTTGCCGGGAGCTGCTTGGCTTGCGTTAGGCAGGCAACGAATGCGAGGTTTGTGGCCAGTAATCGCGCTTGTCCTGTTCGCGATACCGTTGCCTATTTACGTCGAAGGCCGCCTCGCCTTCGTGCTAAAAGAAATCGCAGTGCAAGGTGGCTCCACAATAGCCAACTTGTTTGGCGCTGATGTAGTTCGCAGTGGCGACCGACTAACTCCACAAGGAGCAAGCGATTCGCTTTTCGTGGCAGATGCCTGCGGCGGCTTGCGCTCGCTGATGGCAATGTTGACCTTGTCATACTGCCTAGTGTTTTTCTCAGGTCCACCGAGCGCCCTACGCCGATTGACGTTATTAGCGGTGGCTGCACCGTTAGCTATTTTCGCCAATGTTGCTCGGATTGCCGTCCTGTGCCTCTTAGCCAAGTGGTTTGGTGTTCCGTTTGCAGAGGGCACCGGCCATTCCGTTGCAAATGCTCTAGAGTGGTTAACCCTGCTGTTTGCGCTGCTTTCGCTTGACGGGCTACTGCAGCGACGGGCACGAACGAATGCAGCCCCTACAGCAAACATCACAGCCGTAAGTGGTGACGACTTAGAGTGGCGGTCCTCCTTACGTCAACCAGCAGTTCTTTTATGGCTACTTGCAGTGCCTCTATTTTTGCTGAGCCACTACCGCCCCCTAGGAGAGCGGTTCGACCGCGCCGAGCAGATTCCGACCGATATTGCTGGATTTAAACTGCAACCACGTTCGGCCAAGGCGCAGAAAGCGCTCGACAATTCGCTGCCACGTTACAAGGAGTTGCTAGGCACCTCAGACTTTGTATGGCGGCGTTATCGTGATAAAGACAAGCACCTCATCAATTTAGTCGCACTGTTCCACGACACGAATTGGAAGAGCGTACATCCACCGCGCATCTGCATCGAGGGTAGCAATATGACCATTGAGCAGGACGATTTGATCGATGCTTCATGGTTAGCAACAGGCCCTACTGATGAGGGGGAGTTACTAGCCAGTCGGATTGTTGCAAAGAGTCGAAGTGACGACTGGCGGTATGTGACTGTGAGCGTATTCGGAACGCAGAACTGGGTTTCTGGTGACTATGCTGAGTTCACTTGGCACCATCTACCACTTGCGCTGGTCCGCCAGAATGAATCTGGTTTTCTCTTGCGTGTCGAATCCCCAATCTATTCTGGTGAAGACCTTGCTACTGCAGAAGCCCGCTGCTGTGAGTTTCTGAAAGGTCTGATGCCATCGGCGAGAAAATTGCTGCGATGACTTTGGCTCATGCGATGTCTGTTGATGTGGAGGACTGGTTTCAGGTCCTCAACATGGCTGATGTGATCGACCGCGCGGACTGGGATCGCATGGAGCTACGATGTGGCGACTCCACGAAACGTTTGCTGGATTTGTTTGCTAAGCGTGATGCCAAAGCGACATTTTTCTGCCTCGGATGGATTGCCGAACGGCTCCCCGAAGTCATTGCTGAGATTCATTCGGCAGGCCATGAGATTGGTAGCCACGGATATGACCACCAACTGCTACCAGATCTCGGGCAACTTGGATTTAGAGAGGACCTTGAGCGGGCGGCAGCCATCCTCGAAGGCATCACTGGACGTCGCCCAACGACATTCCGCGCCTGCACGTGGTCGATAGGCAAAAAGACCCCATGGGCAATCGACGAACTGCTGCAATCAGGCATCACGCTCGATAGCTCGATTCAGCCTGTGCGCCATCCCGACTACGGCGTCCCGCTGGCACCGACGACTCCTTACGTAATCAAAGCCGCGGATAAGCTTGTCACAGAGTTCCCGCCACTTACCTGGGACGTTATGGGCAAGCACATCCCCGTTGGTGGTGGTGGCTACCTGCGCTTGCTGCCGCTCTGGCTAATGCGTCAAGGTCTGGAGCAAAAGCAAAAGCTCGGCGCACCTGGATGTATCTATCTACACCCGTGGGAGGTTGATCCACAGCAACCGCGGCAGAAGCTTGGTGGACTGCGTGGATTCCGCCACTACGTCAACCTATCAAAGACTTACCCGAAACTAGACCGCCTGTTGCGCGACTACCGGTTCTCGTCTTTGACAGCAGCCTTGGCAGAACGAGGGGATAGCTGGCGGACAAAGCTGCCAGCATTCTGCGCTAGCGAACTATTAGGATAGTTAGTCCTTAGCTCCTTTAGTGCTGCAATCGACTTAGCAATCGCGTCAGGCTTATTGCTCTGCAAATAGACCAAGGCCAGCTCGTATAGGTGCCTGCCATCACTTTGTGGTTCAGCCTTAAGGAATCGATCGACAGCTTCATCTGGCGCACCCTTACGTGCGGCAAGCAAAGCTTGCACATATTCGCCCTTAGGACTCGCTAACAACTCCTCTGTCAGGGTGTCAAGTTGCGCTGCATCTTCCGGAGTTAGCATGCGTTGCGCTGCTGCCATACCAAGATAGGTAAGGTTCGCTGGCGGATTGTCTGCATGTGTTAGAACCGTGCGCAACTCTTCCAGAGCAGACAAGTCGTTGTCGGCTCGCAGGCGGAGCTCCGCACGAATGGACCAAAGATCCAATGCAGTTGGATAGCGATTGATCAGGTCTTCAATGGCACGGATCGTGCCAGCGAGTCCCATACTTTTGGTCATTGCCTTGATCGTGTCATCAAGGTGCTCAACGCCATCAAGACCAGTGGCAACTTGCTCTAAATGAGCAACCAATATCTGCCGCTTGAATGCCGGCTGCAGATCTATCCCGTTATCGAGCAAGAAGTGAACAATCTGGCCTTGCGCACCGTCCGCTATGAGGTGCCCTCTGACTGCCTGCATCATCTGTTCACGAATGATTGGCGAACTGACGAGCGCTTTTGAAGCCGACTGGTAGAACGCCTCCAACACGGCTATGCGATCAATCTCGTGCTTTGCCTGAAGAACTTGATCAAGGATCAAGCAGATATCATGGGGGGCGAAGTTGCTGGCAATGAATTCCAAGTCTTCGCTAGTGCACGGCATCATTTGCGGGGTTGCAGTCCACTGCATAGCCTTCGACTTCGCTGCGACTTCATGCATGCCGGCAAGCTCCAGTGTCTTCACAACCTGCTGCATTCCGAATGTAGCAGTTAGCTGTGATCCGCCAGTGCTACCTGATGTCACTGCAGTCATCACGGCCTGCATCAACTCAGGAGACGTAGCGTAATCGGCACCTTGTCCTGCATAGGCTACTTCACGCCACAGCACTGGTCCCATGTAGCCGGCCTTAAACAACTGGCTATGCATGGTGCCTGCAGCAGCTGATTGCCTGGCGTCAGCCATGGCCCTTGCCACCAGCAAAGAATGAGTGGTCAACTCAGGATGCAAGCTCAAGAGCATCTCTGCGCGCGGCATGGTTAGCATGCCCAAGCGAGGATCAGCTAGGCCGGCAAGCAGCGTCAGCCGAAGCGTTTGCATCGTGACGTCTGAAGCAATCCCCCAATCTACAAGCGCTTCTTGCCCCAGGGAAGCAAGAGTCGCATGAGTCAACAGATCGGATGGATGCTCCTTAAGTGCTGTTGCCAGCAGTTCCCTACCGACGGACGCATATCCAAGTCTTATCGCTAATGCTCCATCCGTCTTCGCCCCTGCAAGCGCATACACCTTGAGCGCCCGCTCTTCCTTATCCATCAACAGATGCAAGCGTGCGAGCCTTTCCGCAATGACCACGCCATCCGCAAAGCCGAGCGCAGCAGTCCAATAGGCTTCAGCTCGAACCACATCCTGGTGAGCCAATGCAAGGTTACCAGCTAGAATGTAGAGCTTGCCAGTGCGCTCTTCAGGCAGCGCTTCAGCCAATGCTCTATTCAAAATCTCAAACGACGTCTTTGGATGTTCGTCGGCCAGCTTTGTAGCGATATCTAACAATACTGACTGGGGGGCCGCACTGTTCCCAAGTCGCGAGTGTTGATCCTTAAGAATAGCGAGTAAATCGCTGTCAGCGCCGGTCTCAGCAACTGCCAGCAACCAGGCGCTTAATGCCTCAATTAACGCAGACTTTTCCTCTGATGTCGTGGCATTCGGGCATGCCTGAAGATGAGACTTTGCATCTTCCAGGCGACCAGCCGCAGTTAACGCTCTGATCACCATCGCGCGAACCAAGACCGGCGCATCCTTCGCGTTCATTTCATCAGTCACAAACTGAACAGACGTGCGCGGCGCATCTTCGAAGGCCAGTCGCAGCAACTCAAACTGCATGCTTGGATTGCTTGCAACATGTGGCATCGCTATTCGCAACAGGTCTCGAAGCGGCTGACCGGCCATTCGCTTGGCTTCAAAGGCTAGCTTGAGCGTCTCGGGATCCGGTTCGATGCTATCGATGGATAGCCTCGCACTACGGGCTGCCTCCTCATATTGGCGATTTAACAGCAACGCGCGCAACTCTAATTGCCGTGGAATATTGGCACGTGGAAATGAGGCGGCAGCACTGCGGGCGCACAACAACGCGATGCGAGCATACCGTCGGTTTTTTTGATTCAGCGCGGCTTCGGCGCATAGCACAAATCCGATTGGATCACTGGCGTCAGGTAAGTAGCGACTATTTTCGACGCATTGCTGCAGCAAGCTCTCGCCACTTTGCTGCGTATTTTCGCTATGGCGGCGCGCAACTTTCAGATGCAGCGGAAATAGCGCCGGATCGTTGGGGTCGATTTCGGCGGCATACGCAATCGCCTCTAAAGATGCCGCAGTGCGCCCGACAGCTAGCAGATACTCTGCATTCCGGATTCGCGGTTCAATCGCATTTGGTCGACCTTCTCGCCACATTGCGAGCACTTCCGTGACCTCCTCTTCCGGCGCAGCACGTGCCAGCAAGCGGTCAATTAAAAGAGGCGCAAACTCTGCGACCAAATCGGGCCTGTTTGGCTGAGGCGCAACCCGACTAGCTGCTCTCACTATGATGCCAAGACTGCTTTCGATCTTTTCATAGTCTGGCTTGGCCTGACTGATACGCCGCGTCGCTAGCGAAACGTGTAGCGCCAGAATTGCCTGCACGTCGTTTTCACGAAGCTTGTCAATGACCCGTCCGGTCGCTGCCATCTCCTTTAGGCTACCAATTCGCCAACTGGCCAAAGCACGAGCCAGAGCCAGCTGCTCTGAGCTTGCTGTTAGTATCCCTGCTTCAGCCTGAGGCTCAACCTGATCTAATGGCAACCACCGCTTCGCCGCAGCAATCGCCGCTTCTGGCAAATTGTTTTGGAGGCATACCCAGGCATTGATTGCGCCAGTTTCAACAATGAAAGCATGGTCAAATAAGCGTCGCTGCACTTCACAGGCAAAGAACAGGTCGTCGATCCGACCAGATTGCTCTAGGGCTTCAATTACGGCGCGGAAAGCGGCTACGGGTTCATTGCCCAGGTCAAGGCTACGCTGATAGTAGCCAAGCGCTTCCTGGATTCGTTCGCGCAGCTGCTGCGCCTTGGACCAAATGATGGGCCAATGCAAAAGTAGACGCGGGTCAGCAGAAAACAGTTGCTCGAGCCGTGTGCCTGCTTGCTTAACTTCTCGATCGCCTGCCGGGCGATATAAGAAAGTTAGAAGTGCAGAGTCTACTGAGGCCCGGCTTGCTGCTCCGAGTTCACGATCAATATCCTGCCGCAGTTCAACCAGCATTGGTTGGTATGCCGTCTGACACGCTTCGCCCGCCAACTCTAGACCACGACCATCATCAGGATAGGTCGCCAGAAAACGTCGAGCAGCAATCAGCGCAAGCTCGCCCTGCTTATCCTGTGCCAAATAGCGAATCTGATCGAGCTGTAGACTTACGTCATCTTGATAGCCATCCGCTAATAAAGCCTGAACATCAAGCAATGCGCCTGCGGGGTTATCCAACTCCGCATGCGCTACCTTCCGAAGCTGGCGCAACTGCGTTGTCAAATTACGGTTCCCCTTGAGGCTGTGGCCGTACTCAGCTTGGTCAAGCAGTGAGATGACGGACGCATACTCGCCGGCTGCAAGTTTGGCTTGCGCTTCCCGAATGGTATCTTCAGGTCCGCGACCGCCAGCAACCGCAAAAGCAACGATGCCTGCAAGGGTCAGCAACCCGCAGGATAACAGAATCATCAGACTCTTTTTAAACATGCCGCGACTCTTATATAGCTCACTAGTAGTGGGTTTGACCATCAGCGGATCCCCAGCTTCTTGAGCTTGTGAAATAACGTGCTGCGATTGATGTCTAGCACGACAGCCGCGCGTTCGCGGTTGCCATCGCAATAGTTTAGCGCCTGCTCAATGATGCGCTTTTCTGGTTCGATTAGCGCTTCCTTCAGAGGTGGCGGTGGACCGATGGCTGGCGCATGCAGCGGCATGGCTCCGCCTCCGGTCTGAGCGGATATCGCGGCAGGCAAATCAGCACGATCAATGATTCGGCTTCTCGACAGCACAATGGCTCGCTCAATGACGTTTTCCAATTGCCTAACATTGCCAGGCCAAGGGGCGTGAATTAGGGCGGCTAGTGCACTGTCAGCAAAGCCTTCGACCGGCCTCTGATGCTCTTCCGCAAAGCGACGTAGGAAGTGTTCCGCGAGTGGCTGGATGTCGAGAGGTCGCTCCCGCAATGGCGGCATTTCGACACTTACGACGTTGATCCGATAAAAGAGATCTTCACGAAAATCGCCGTCACGAACCGCTTGCTCAAGGTCTTTGTTCGTCGCCAAAACAATGCGAACGTCAACATCGACGGTTTCGGTATCTCCGACTCGTTCAATCAGGCGGTCTTGAAGGACGCGCAATAGTTTGATTTGGAATGCAGGTGTCGAAGTGCCAATCTCATCCAGGAAAATCGTCCCACCAGCAGCAGCCTCAAACTTGCCGATCTTGTCACGCACAGCGCCTGTAAAGGCTCCTTTGACGTGACCGAAGAGTTCCGACTCAAGCAGACTTTCCGGGAGAGCCCCACAATTGACCTCAACAAAGGGCCCAGCCTTTCGATCACTTAACTGGTGCAGAGCTCTCGCAAGTAGCGTTTTACCAGAACCTGACTCACCGGTGATCAGGACCGTGGTGCGCGTGTCAGCAACGGCTTGCACCATCTTGAAGATACCCTGCATGCGTGGATCCGAACCGATCACATTGTCGAGTCGTAGACGGTCATCCAGCGCGTTCTTGAGTTCCTGGTTCTCTTTACGAAGCGCATTTTTTTCAAGGGCTCGATCTACAGCGAGCATCACTTGATCTTTGGCAAACGGCTTACCAAGGAAGTCAGCGGCGCCCATCTGCATGGCCTTAACGGCGTCCTGAACCGAACCAAACGCGCTAAGAAGCACCACAGCGGTGTCTTGATGACTAGATCGGACTTGCTCAAGGAGCTGCATGCCACCGCCACCAGGCAGAGATAAATCAGCCAAGATCAGATCGACTCCACCCTCTTGAACGGGACCCAGAGCACCAAAAACATCATCCGCAGCGGTAAAATCGTAGCCGCGCTCGGCCAGCAAACCGGCAAGTCGGTCTTGGGCGTGGGGGTCCGGGTCGGCAACGAGAATTCTAGTCATTGGTAGTTTTCCTGGGTGCTTTCGTTGCGACCGTCGCCGGAATGCGACGCTTCAGTCTTTATCGGCAGACGGCGGGGTAAGTCTTCACTTGCCAGGACAGCCGGTGCGCTGGGTGCCAAGATGGCTTAGCCTGCAGCCTCAGGATGTCGTGGATTCGCCCAGGAAAATCGACGCAAGCGCCGTCACAGCAGCAAGAACGACTAGGTGACGTTCTCGCGGAAGTACGTGCTGTCGAAGTCCGCG
>CBFIIO010000084.1:0-7881 GCA_965662465.1 Planctomycetota bacterium
GAAGAGATCGTGCGCTTGCGCGCCGAAGGAATTCCAGCCGCGCTGGCGACAATCGTCGGCACGCGTGGTTCGACGCCTGGCCGCGCCACCATGCGTTTGCTAGTGCTTGCGGACGGAACGTTCCTTGGAACGGTCGGTGGGGGTTGTTTAGAGGCCGAGGTCTATGACACCGCTTTGCAGGTGTTGGCCGATGAAAAGCCGCAATCACTGAAGTTTCGACTTACTGAAAAAGACTCGCCGGACTCAGGTCTGATGTGTGGCGGGGAGGTGACCATCTTTGTGGAACCAATAACGACACCTGTATTGTGGATCTTTGGCGGCGGTCACGTCAGCAAGACGTTGGGCCAGATTGCATCCTTGGCTGGATTTCGCGTCACGATCGTCGACGATCGCGATGCCTACGCAACCAGCGAGCGCTTTCCAGAAGCGCATGGCACGGTTGTGGCGGCGTTTCCAGAGGCCGTGGCGCAGATGCCAATTCAGCAAAATAGCTACGCCATCGCGGTTACTCGCGGGCACAAAGAGGATGGAGTCGTCCTGGAGGCATTTGCGAAACGTTTCGCAGCGGGTGAGCAACTGAAGTTCCTTGGCATGATCGGCAGCAAGACCAAGCAGGCCCTGTTGTGGAAGCAATTGCGTGCTGTGGGAGTCGGCGAGGAGTTCCTCGATAGCGTGAGAACGCCTATGGGGGTCTATCTTGGTGGCCGGACCCATGAGGAAATTGCCGTTAGCGTCGTCGCCGAACTGATCGCAGTCAGGCGACTTGGCCATGACCTAAAAGCCAGTTGGGACGAGCGCGAACAGGACCCTGCGCGCAATGAAGGCGTCCGCGACTTGTCCAGCGACTGAGATCCTTCGCGACGGCGTGCCTCGGGGCTTCTCAGCGGTTGGGCTCCTAGATTGGTGGAAAATCAGCTGGTCTAAGGCTCGATTTACGTATTTTTGCCAGCATCGAACCTCCTAATGGCCCGCGCCGTTGTCTCAACCGCCCCCCGTGGGCAGAATGTTCGACCCCCTCCCGACTCGCACCCTAACGCGAACCAATGACGTCCAAGTTTCTTGCTGCCAGTTTGATCGCCCTAGTGACCGCCAATGCGGTCACCGCCCAGTCTGACAAAATCCATCTCCTCGACGGCACCGTCGTCACCGGAGCTAAGGTTGTCGAATACACCGTCCGTAACCTGCGCTACAAGCGTTCTGGTAGCACGGAATCCGTCAGCAGTGATCAGGTCGCCAAGCTTGAGCTCGGTGCCTTCAAGAAGGTCTTCGCTCGCGGTGATCGTGATCCAGGCATGATGTTGACGTTGTCGCGAGAGCAGCTCGCTGCCAAGAATGCGGTCTTGTCGCAGATGGGCTTTGTCGCTGCTGCCGGTCTTTTCTTTGATCAGGACTCGCCTGCCGAAGCCGTCGCGACGCTTAATGAGTTGCAGAAGGCTTTCCCCGAAGGTGGCACTGTTCCGGACGTTTACCGTCTGAAGTTTGAATACTACATCGGCTCCGGTCAGAAGGGTGTCGCCAGCGCCTTGACGGTTGCGAAGAAGTACGAGAACGACGCGATTGGTGGCGCTTGGCCGTCGGGCTTCTTGGTGCAGGCCAGCTTCTTCCAAGCACTTGCAGAACAGTCTTCGCCGGCTGATTACCAGAGCAAGTTGCGCAGCATCGTCACTTCGGCGCGCTCCTCGAATTTGGTTGTGTCGAACCGTGCCAACATTGAGCTGGGGCATAGCTTGCGCAAGGACAAGAAGTTTGACGAAGCGAAGCGGATCTACGACACCATCGCTAAGAAGGACAGTGCCGATGACACATCGCGCGCTGGCGCTTACTTAGGCCTTGGCGGTCTATTGATGGAGACCGGCACAAAGGAAGAGGCAAAGCAAGCGCTGCTCTACTTCTTGCGTGTTCGCTTGGAAACCCGCGATGCATGGCCGAGCCTGCAGGCTGAGGCTTTGTTTAGCAGTATTGCTGCAGCTCGTAAGTGGGGTGGACCAGAGTATCTCTACATCATTGGCCGCTGCCGTGGTGTCTTGTTCTCTGAGTTTAAAAACTCAAGCTGGACCCAGCAGCTAAAGCGCTAGCCACTTGGCGGCAGACCATCAGAACACCGACGATCAGCGAGTCATCGATTACTCGCGCTTGTCGACACCGGCAGGTGCGCTTGATAACGCGGCGTTCTGGTTGGTCCATTGGCTGGTTCGGTCGCTTTTTTGGCTGGTCTTCCGAGCGCGTGTCGAAGGTGCTCCGCCTGCATCTGGCGGTTATGTGCTCGCCGCCAACCACACGTCGTTTTTAGACCCGCTAATTCTCGGTTCATCGATTCGACGTCGCGTCACCTATTTGATGACGGAGACTGTCTGGCGGTCGGCATCTGCAGGCTGGTTTTACCGCTGGAATCGCTCCATTCCATTGAGCGCTCGAGGTGGTAATCGCGAAGGCTTGCGGGCTGCGCGTGAGGTGCTCCGTCAGGGTCGCGTTGTCGGCATCTTCCCTGAGGGAGGAATCAGTCGTGATGGCAGGCAGATGCTCGGCAGTCCTGGCGCTGTTTCGCTGGTAATCAATGCAGGCATGCCGATTGTTCCTGTAGGTATCATCGGCGCTAGTGACGTGATGCCGGCTAGTGGCGGTCTGCATTTTCGTCGGTTGACCATTCGTTACGGCAAGCCGATCACTCCCGAAGAGTTCTTGGCGCTTGGTGATGATCGCAAGACTCGCTTGCGCGAGGCCACGCGTTTGATCATGCAGCGCATTGCCGAACTCACCGGCCAAGAGGCTCGTGAAGACGTGCTCGAGGCAGCGAGGGCTTCGCAGTCGAACTAGATTTCTGGTTCATAAGCGTGACGTCTGTGCCACGTCTCTTGAATGCAAGGGAGCGAAGAATGGCAACGTGTCTTACAGCAGGCGCGGCGAGCACTGCGTCGGTATCGCGACGGTGAGACACGCGAACGTCGTGACGACATCGTGCAGGATGCGTGCCTATTGGTTTGGCAGTGGTCCGATCAAATACGCGACAGATCGAGGTTGGGATCGGCGGTTCATACCATTGCGAAACGCCAAAGGTCACGAGTGCTCGCAGCGGCCAGAAAGCACCGCCAGCTGCAATTTGTCGAGTTCGGTGAGGCTGGTGTAGTCGACCCAGCGGCGTCAGTCCCAGCCGAGCAGAGTTTATCGATCGGCGAGAGAGCTGTGCCGTTGCGCTGGGCTAAGCGTCGCTTGGCTCGCGTGCTCAGCTGTTTGTCATCGCTCGACCAGCATCTTCTGCTCGGCTTCCACGAAGGCTTCTGCTGTGCGGAGCTAGCCAGTCGATTTGGGCGCACCGAGGGCTGCGTCAAGACCCGTATTCATCGCGCGCGACGACGCGTGCGAACTGTGTTCGAGGATCTCGTCCGGACGTCGGGCGAGATCGAAGATTCTGAGGCCGAGGAGTAGCGAAGTGATGATGCGAGTGGTGATGGTTGGTTGGTTGTTATTGGGTTGTGCTTTCGGGCAAATGCCGACGGAGAAGCATCCTTTAAGTGAGGCACATCCAGTGCAGGCCTCTGCGGTTGTCCATGTGGTTCGGCCAAAGCTCAGTGCCGAAGCGCTCTTGAAGTTGGCTGCGGCACGCAAGCTTGAGTTGGCTTGTAGACAGGTCAGTGGTCCAGCCCGGAGTCGTAAATTGGAGTTGGCGGCTGTCGCATTCGATCGTCTGGTAATCCAATTCCAGTTAGAGCCGGCCGCGGCAGCCCAAGCAGCTTGGTCGGCAGCGCAAATATGGCGACGTCACGGTAGTGCGGCGCTGGCGGAGAAAGGCTATTTGCGCGCAGCTAGGTCTCATGCCGTTCGCTACGAACAGAGGGGGCTGTTGGGTGCGGCGGACATGCAGCGGCGGCAGCGTCGAACCAAAGATGCCATGAAGACGTATGCTCTGGCGGAAGCTGCGGATCCTCGCACGAGCCATGCGCAAGCAGCTCGTCTGTGGATTGCTCGCATGTTGATGGACCGTAGCCAGGTCGATCGGGCGATAGAGAAATTCCAAGCCGCTCTCGAGAGTGCGCCATCACCACGGCAAGGTCTCGATGCGGCCAACTACCTAGCTAAGGCGTGGATTGTCAAAGGTGACCTGGAGGCCGCCGGGTTTGTCATCGAATACGCAGAGCAGCTGACGGAGCAGGCGGAGCAGGGTGAGCAGGCGGAGCAGGGTGGTTCGGTTGCTGCTAGGCAGTTGCGGCTTGCCTGCGACCGCATGAGTGCGAGGAAGGCGCTACAGCGTGCCCTCGATGCCACGACGGGTGCAGGGGCTGATGCGGTTCGTCTCGACGAATACCGCCGCCGCAATGCTCGTCGTAAGGGCAGTTCGACCAAACAAGTCACCATTGGCAAGCAGTGACCGTCTTTCTGGAGGTGCGCGCGGCAGTCGTTGCTACTATCTAGTCATGATGCGTCGCCTTTTTGGTTGGTCCATGGTGCCCCTCTTGATGTGCACATCGTGTGCGATCCCTAACACCATCGAGATGATGGAGGACAGCGCTCCGCCGCCGGAGTTTGGCCGCCCTCTTTGGGTGCGTGGTGTCGCCGGAGTCGGTGGCTGGGCAGGTGGTATCATCGGTGGCGTGGCTTCGATCGCGACGCTGCCGATCACCTATCCATTAAGCGAGTGGGCCTCTGACGGTCTAAGCGAGCATTCCGCCGAGGAATTGATGTTTATGCCTGCCATTGGTCTCTCAGCTGTCGGTCACGCCGTCATTGGGGTTCCTGCAGATATGCTTGATTGGACCTTTCGTCGCGCCTGGATTGCGCCTGACGACCCGATTTCGAGCTTCGAGTTCACGCCTCTCAACGGCTTTGAGGCACCAAAGGCTGCAACGGATCCAACGGATGGCTAGACGCGGAGCGATGAGTCGCTAGACTGCTCAACCCGAAAGGGCGATTAGCTCAGTTGGTAGAGCGCCTCCCTTACAAGGAGGATGTCGGCGGTTCGAGCCCGTCATCGCCCACCACTTCAAACTCCCCCGAGCACTGCACTTGCAGTGAACCGGCCTTCGGGCCGTGCGGACCCCACTAGTCGATTCGTGACAGTTCCCTGTCACTTTTTCCTGTCACTTTCGGTTGGTGTCACCCCAAGCGCACGGACCGATAGATGGCAGTCAGAAAGCGAAAGCGTCAGCGCATCCCGAAGATGGGCAGGCATTCCAGCGGGCAAGCCCGCGTGAAGCTCAACGGGCGAGTTTTTTACCTCGGGGCACATGGCAGTGTTGAAGCCCAGCGGCGATACACGGACCTGCTCAGCCGATGGCTCGATAACGGGCGCAAGCCGTTGGCCAACGCTTGTCGATTGTCGCCTTGCTTACTCTGCTTCCAGAGGCAGCGTGTATTCGTACTGCGAGGCCGAGAGTCCGCCTTCTTGCACGATCCACGGGTCAATCACTTTGAGCGTGCCACCAGATGCATGCCACTTCTCGTCGCCGCTTGGCTCTTGTAGCTGGATGTGCTCTACGAGAACCAGTGCTAATTGGATCGCATTTCCATCCCTGCATTCTTTAGCATGACGCACCTCGTTGCGCGTGAGGATGATCTTGTCGAGTCCACCGGTGCTACCCTTGACCTCTATGCGCAGTGGGGCGCCGTTGCGAATGCCCTCAAGATCCCAAGACTCGCGACTGCCGACGTCCTTTAGGGGCATTGGGGCGAAGTACTCTACTGCCCGGGACACGCTCCAGTTCTCAACGGCCTTCCGTTGTTCATGCGTCAGGCCTCGACCCTGCGACGCGCTTGATTTCGTTGAAGGCGACTTCTTCTTAGTGTTGGGTAGATAGGATCGGATGAGGTCGAGGACTTCATTGGGCGCGTTGCGCACTTCACGATGTAGGTCTGGATGCATGATTGCTGCATCTGCGCATTTCCGTAGTGGGCCAGCACTCTTGGGTCGCCACCCTGCTTGGATGACCGCTGGCTTGCC
Source organism: Planctomycetota bacterium (assembly GCA_965662465.1). GTDB lineage: Bacteria > Planctomycetota > UBA1135 > UBA1135 > UBA2386. The sequence goes on from CBFIIO010000084.1 coordinate 5,933, forward strand.
GTTTAGCGTTAAGGCCCATGCTCCTGCTGTCTCGTTTCGTTGGCATAGGTGAAAGAAGGGTTGCCACGCCTTGCCTTTGTCGTGGGGGGATATGTCGCTGATGAGCCTGTCGAACCGTTGCGATACGGCTTTGAAGGCCACGGTGCCAGTCTGGGTAGACTGGGCCTCATCAATGGCCGCGAGTAAGCACACTGGTTTGAAAAACGGCTTATCATGGCTGAACCGCATGTTGCTAAGTAGCTCGCGCCAAGCCCTCGCGGGGGGCGGTGAGGAGTCGTCAGTGCTCATTTGTATTGCCTCGATTCTGTTGCCCGATAACTGCCTGGTGCTCAGCGAGTAGGGAATATCCTTCGGTGCAGTAAGCAATCCAGTGGTCCGGGCTTCCCTCGATGTCGAAATGCGTGGGGTGGACATGTCCGAACGGATCGCTGCAGTGCATGAGTAGGTTGAGTGGATCTAGATGCATGGAAAGCACCGGGTTGCATTCCCGGTCTTTGAGCCGCTCCAAATCCACTTGCCCATTCGACTTTACGCGGGCGAAATGAATGTCGTCCTCGAAGGCACCCTCTTTCATGAAGTGCTCGATCTGTTCTTCGAGCAAATAGATGGGCCATTCTCGCGCCTGCGCAGCTAGCTTCTCATATGCGTTTTCGATTTGCAGGACCAGTTGATCGAGATCTTCGCCAGCGGGGAGGGCCGTTCCGCCTTCACGGCTCGTGTCGACATAAAGAGCAATTAGACCTTCTGCCGTTTCGAGGATGAATGAGTTCTTGTTTAACTTGTGCATAGATCGCAGTCGCCTGCTGATTCCCGATCAACAAATTGATGCTGTTGCGAGGCAAAGTCGCCCGTTCGTGATCGTAGTTTCGTCATGAGATGCCGCGCCATCACGAAGCTATGTACGTGCGTGGTTATCAATGACCGCATCCGCTTCAACGGCTGACTTCTTGGCGTCGGATCTGAGTTGGCTTAACTCGCTGTGAAATGCGTGTTGCTTGTTACCCTGTAGGTTCAGCGGCACCGATAGCTCAAGAATGAGCTGCTCTTCGAGTAGCCAGGGTTGATCGAGCTCTTGCCAGGTCATGAATATGTTTTCATTCAGCCAATCGTCGAGGGCTTGTTCCCCGCGGTTTGTGAAGGTCTTTCTGAGCTTGTTTTTTGGTTTGTGAGCGTTGCTCCTGCTCTGAATACAGCGCAGTGGAAATCCTGTTTGTTCTGCAAGGAGGATTCCTAGGGTCAGTCGAAGCGTACTCCCCTCGGCATTGCCCTTCATGTGATCAGAGACTAGCCGTTGATACATGGTCCGGTCGCTTAGTGGTTTGCCTCCCTTCGCCCTGCCCGGGCAGATGCCCAAGTAGAGAAGCGTTAGACCGTTGTATGTGAGGCAGTTTGTGGTTGGGATATCGCCTGGGATTTGCTTGAAATAGCAGGCGTAGATACCCCGTTTGCGCGGGATTGGCGAAGGTGCCGTTATGACTTCACGTCGAGTCAGTAGGGTGTTGGGGGCCTTCAACCACTGGAGGTGGGATTCATCGGTCATCTTGCGGTGCTAATTGCGGTGGAGATAGTCGTCTGCTCACGATTCAACTGTCCTGCTCATCGCCTACTGATTCCCAATCGTCCACGCGATGCCGTTACTGGTAACGATCTGCGAAGCGTTGGCTCCGGGAGCGAAGGCGTAAGCCTGGATGTAGAATTGCTGCGTCAGCAGTGCGGGGTCAAACGGAATCGCAGCGTCAAATTGGAGCGTTGATGCCGTAATGGGTGTGGCCGGTAGGCCAAAGATGTCATTCGATTGCAGCAGGTAGCAGCCAGGCATGCCGACACCACTCAATTCATACGGCAGCGTGATCGGGAACGTGAATGTGTTGCTGAGGCCAAAGCTGACGCCGCCAAACGAGGTCGGTGCGTTGGAGATCAACGCGCCAGCCGTCGCGCCAATGATCGGG
>CBFIIO010000085.1:0-7817 GCA_965662465.1 Planctomycetota bacterium
GGTGTGGGGTTCCGAGCGAAATGCCCGCGCTGGCTGGCTGGGAAGCAGCCCGCTTGACGGGGTGACGGCGGGGTGCGATTGTGGCTGAGTGGGGTTCGGGTGGTCCGAGCCGCTACTTGTTTCACCTATGCTCCACTGTATGTCATCTTCAGGAGGTTCGAACGGATCTCCTCCAAGACTGGAAATCCCGGGAGCCGGGAGGGGGCGTCTGAAATGAGTGTCGACTCGACCACCATGCACAAGGTCTGGCGGGTTCTGCTCTTCCTGGGCATCGTCGCCGGGCTGACGGCCCTCTACTTTTCTTTTGCGCTCCTCATTGCGACTGTGTCGCTGTTTTTTATCTCCCATGTCTTGCGGATGATCTTCTACGACAAGGATCGCTATATCCCGAACCTCTACATGCGGGATATTCGGGTCTACGACGAGACGTATCAGAACTTCATTCGTCGCACGATGGACGAGCTGCGAGAGTCGAGGATCGTCGGGCATACGGTCCTCTGGGAGGCGCAACGACTCGACCGGTCCGATTCCACCGGCCCTGAGCCGCTGCTGCTCGACCTGGGGGTTTGGATCGGCTGGTCCACCCGGTTGATCCAGGACGCCAGCAAACTCAAAGTCTACGGGTTCGATACGTTCTGCGGACTGGTCGAGGACTGGAAGCTGGAAGACATGGTCGTCGCACAGGGGAGTTTCTCCGCCGCCGAGCCCCTGGCCCAGAAGATGATGCGCGACACCGGTGTGGTGTTCGAGGATGGTGTGCCCAGCAAGAACGGGCGTGACGTGGAGTTCGTCAAGGGCAGCACCTATGACACGTTGGAACCGTTCCTCGCCGAGCGCCCGGACGCCAAGGTCTCCCTGTTTCACATGGACCTGGACACGTACGAGAGCTGCCTGCACGCGTTGGAGGCGTGCAAAGATCGCTTCGTCCCGGGATCGATCCTGGTCTTCGATGAATACCTGGTGACCAACTGCGAGATGCGCGCCTGGTACGAGTTCCAGGAAAAATACGGGCTGAAGTGGAACTACCGCGCCTGGGGCTTGGAGACCATGGAGATGAACGTCGAGATGACGGTCTCACCCTTCAAGCGTTTCATCAACTACCTCAAGGCGATCTTCAGTTTCTGGTTCTACGGTTGCGGCAACCAGGTCTGGATGTTCTGGCGCAGTGCGTTTCGCCGGTTCTGGTTCAGCGCACCCGCCTCCGACGTGCTCTGGTTCTTCGCCCACGCGGGCCAATCCAAGTCGGTGAGCCTGGAAATTACCGATCTCGGGAAGCTCGCGGACCGCGCCGACGGTCAGGGGTAGACACCTCTACTTCTGCGTTCCCGCTCGGTCTCTCGGTCCGAATCGCGATATCATGCGGCTCGCGATGAACGTCAAGAAACTGGCGCGGGACACCGCCATCGTGGTGTTGGTCACCGGAATGATGTTGTGCGACGTCCAGTGACCTAGGAGCTTCGCTATCGTGCGACCTGCCACGTCTCCCACGGGGCACTGCCCGACGTCGACCAAGAGTCCATCCAGGTTGCTCGTTGCGAGTACGATTGTTGGTGTCGCGAGATCGCGCGCGGCTTGTTCCGCACCTTTGTCGCACAGTGCGCCGGACCCAGCCTTCAGGTGATCATTGCTGATCCATCCATGGCCCCCAAACGTCGCGCGCTGCTAGCGGCGCGGTCGTTGCCGGAGCGCTGGACCAGGTCCCGAGCGGCAGTTGATGTTTGTAGATGCTGATCAGCAGTTCTCTCGCTTGCGCTAGCATCCGCTTCACTTGTTCGGGGTGTTTGGCCGCCACATTGTTGCGTTCTTTGACGTCGTTTGACAGGTCGTAGAGCGCAGGCCCATCGGGGAGCTTCCGGTCCTCGGGGCTTTGGTCGCCGCGATGGAAGTGGAGTTTCCAGTTGTCCATGCGGATGGCGGTCGCTTGGCCGTGGCCGTGCCAGTAGAGCAAGTCCGGACGTGAAGTTGCTTCGTCGCGCGGGCCGTCTATGAGTCTGGTGGCGAGGTTTATGCCGTCCAGTGTCTGTGCGCCCTCTGGCATGCGGATGGGTACGTCACATGCGGCCGCCAGGGTTGGGAATAGGTCCATTGCCGAGACGATTGCGTCCGTCACACCGGGTTGGATCCGGCCTGGGCTGCGGATGATGCATGGCACCCGTGTGCCGCCTTCCCGTGATTGCCACTTTTGGCCGCTGTAGAGCGGGTCAGGATTCGCGCCTTGCTGACCGCTTTGCCGACCATTGTCGGAAGTGAAGATGACCAGTGTGTCCTCGGCCTTGCCTGCATCTCTAAGCGCATCGAGGATTTGTCCGACACGCGTATCTAGTTCGGTAACGACGTCGGTGTATCTGGCTGATCGGTCGTCACCTGATTGGCCCTGCCACTTAGGGTGTGGGTCGGCCGGGAAGTGTGGAGCACTCCATGGGACATACAGAAAGAATGGCTCGTCGCTAGCTTGCCGGATTATGCGCACGGCTTCGTTGGCGAAGGTTTCGGTTAGCAATCGGTTGTCCCATTTTTCTTTTACGAGTTCGCCATCTCGATACATGTCCCGGTTCTGGTTGTTGGACATGCGGATGTAGTAGGCCGAGTCGAAGCCTTGCTCTTGAGGCTCCATGTTGCGTGCGCCAAGGTGCCACTTGCCGGCCATGGCTGTGCGGTAGCCAGCGTCACGAAAGGCCTCGGCGATGGTGTAGACAGCTGGTGACATACCGGTCTTCTTCGGGAAGCCATATCCGAGCACTCCCCAGCGCCATCCGAGCCGAGCCGGATACGCTCCCGAGAGCAATGCCATACGAGAAGGGGAGCAGACTGCACTGCCAGCGTAGTAGCTAGTTAGACGAAGTCCGTCGTTGGCGAGTTGGTCGATCCTTGGCGTCTGGATGCGTGAGCCACCGAAGCACGATAGGTCATTAGATGCAAGGTCGTCGGCCATCATCAAGATGACGTTTGGCCGTCGGGGCGTCGTGTCATGCTCGATCGTATGGCATCCGAGCATGAGCAACATCGGTAGAGCCGCTAGGGGACCGCGCTTCATGGGGTCACGATCGCAAACCACTCCGTGCTATGCAACTGCGCGTTGCGCGCGTGTTGGCGCTGCAAATGCCAGTGGGAGGGGCAGTGTTGGGTTCCGCGCTTGTCGGTGCTCCGCGACGGCCAGCCACTACGTTTCGAACTTCCGGTCGTCGAATAGCCCGCTTTTCTTTACATTGGGCGTGATGGGGTGATGTTGCGAGGGGCTGAGAGATCGTGGTGGGGTTCGGGTGGTCCGAGCCGCTGCTTGTTTCACCTATGCTCGCGAGAGCGTCCGCAATTGTGGCTGTGATCCAGGACCTGGATTCGATCGAGCGCGTGCTGCGTGTCATGAAGGCGCGCTACCTCGTGCGCCGGTTGAAGGATGCCCGTTTTCAACGGCAGCCAGATCAGGCTAAGGCTCGCAAACTCATTGCGGTGTTGCGGTGTTGCGGGGTTTGGCTAGCGAAGGTTCTGCTGGCTGGCTGGAGAGCTTGCCGAATTGGAATCTGCGCGGCTCTCAGATCCGGTGGAGAGGACCAAACAGGTCGGTTGATGGTCTGACGGCGGGTGCCATCGTGAACTGGTGGGGATCGGCTGGTCCGAGCCGCACTTTGAATTATGTATGCTCAGCCCTGCAGCATGTCGTAGCATCCCTGCATGTCGAACAGCAATGCGAGCAGTGGTGGCTTCGGCCGCTTGATCACAAACCTGTTGTTGGCCGCGTTGCTGGTCTGCTACTGGCAGACGAACAAGCACGCGATCTTTGGCGGCTGGTATGGCTGGGACTACGGCACGGCGATGTTTGATCGCGAGGATCTCGCCGAGCAGTTGGACCGCTGGGAAGCGGGCGAGGACGTCCGCAGCAAGTCCGGATGGCGGCTCGTCGGCCCCGCGGGGGACGCGGGCGGCGGGCGGGTCGTGTGGGTGACGCGTCGCGCTTGGCGTGAGCAGGTGTCCCGCCGCTGAGGTCTCGCTCGCCTAACCGGCGAACGTCGCCTCGGCGAGCCAGGGCAAGACGCACAGCTGGTCCGAGCCGCTGCTTGTTTCACCTATGCTCAACCCCGTCTCTCCGAACTACAGCTCGCCGAGTGTTAGCGAGATCCCGTTCGAAGTCGCAAGGCTACTGATCGAAGAGTCGAGTTCTCCGGTCTGTAAGTGCACCAGCATGCCTGACAACGAAGGGCTAGCCGGGATCGCAAACATCACGGAGAAGCTTGTCGTAGTCGAAATACTGACTTCCATCAGCGCCGCATTATTGAGCAGCGTGCATCCAGCCCCCGCGCCAAGTAAGCCAGTGATCGGTAATGCGGAAGTCGCGGTCCCCCAAATTGTGAGCTTGATCGGGGCTGGAGCGCTCATGCCGGTGCATGTGCCAGTCCATGTGGCGCCTTGCCACGGCAGGTTGTCAGCGGCAAATGAGAGTGCGGTTCCCCCCAGGCCGGCACAGCCGGAGCCGTAAGTCGCGGTGGTGGCCCAGGACTGTGGGCCGTGTGATCGAGTTCGATTCTGAGTGCTATTGAACTCGTTGCAAGGACCATAGATGGCCTTGTTCAGCGCGGCGATCCAATGCATACCACCGTTGCGGCAATTGACGCCATTGCTCGATATTTCGGTCCAATCTGTGCCTTCTAACTCCCAGGTCTTGTTGCTCGCAGAGCCTCCGTTCCCGCCATGTAGAATCACCTTGCCCGTGAGTGGGTTGTAATATGACATAGAAGCGAACAGCCCTTGCGCTGGATTGGAGCTGTTGTAGGGATTCGTCCCCCCCGTTGTCAGCTGTGACCACGTCCCGGTCGTGAGGTCAAAGCGCCAGGTCTCACCGAGTTGCGCGGTTGGGTTGAAGCTCTGGCCGCCGTGGAGGATCAAATCTCCGTCCGCAGAGCGATACTCCATCATCGCGTTTTGAATGGTTGGGCCAGTGCTGGACAACAGGGCCCATCCGCCGCCGGTCCAAAGCCAAGTCTCATTGCTCTTATAGCTGGCACCCGTTGCATCCCAAGCAGCGCCGCCGTGGAAGATCACGCCGAAACCCGGAACGTAGACGCCGTTGTGGACGAGCCAGCGAGGATCGGGTGAACCTCCGGCAGGAGTAACGTTGATCCATCCATTGGTAGCGTCCCACTCCCAGGTGTCGTTGTCGTGTGCGCCAGAGACTCCGTTGGTGTTCTGTCCTCCGAAGACGACAAACTTGCCGCGCGCAATGTCGAATGCACCAACAGCGCCAACGCGTGTGCCGGCACTGGCGCCAGAGGCTGTCACCAAGGTCCAAGTGCTGCCGTCGTATGTCCAGAGCTCATCGTTGCCCGCGAAGGCCGAGCCAGTCTGCCCTCCGTACATATAGTAAAGAGTGCCGTCTGTGCCGGTGGCTGTTCGCTCACGTGCTCCCGGAATCACCAGTGGAGTCTCGAGGGTCCAATTGAAAGCTTGCGCGTTGGCTACTGCGACTAAACAGGAAAGGGCGATGACTCTTAGAAGCAATTGCATGATGAGGCGAGGAAGTGGTGCTCACAGGATCGGAAGACCCTGTGAATCTATCGTAATCTCGCGGATTGAGTCGGTATATCGGGCAGCAACCTTCGTTACCATGCGCCGCAACATGAGGGCTGTTGCCCTCGTCGCTACATTCTTGGCTGGCCGAAGTCTCACAAAAGTGGAGCGTTCCGGTCGTCGGCGAGATTTGGGGCACTCGTTTCGGGCCCACAGCATGAACAACCTCTACTGATCGCACTGTGTCTTTCCATACAACTCGTTGGAGCTTGGTGCTCGCCAGTAGCTCAAGCAGTGCAGAAGCCGAGCGAGCGCTCGGTGATCTTTGTTTGCTCTACTGGCAACCGGTGTATGCGTTCTTTCGTCGCGATGGATCGAATCCGGACGAAGCCGAAGACCTGACGCAGGGGTTGTTTCTTCATTTGCTTGTGAGTGGCGACATGCAAAAGGCAGATCCTGCGCGTGGTCGATTCCGCACCTATCTCAAGTCCTGCGCCCGTAATTTTGCGGCATCCAAAGCCCGCGCTGCGTTGGCTCAAAAACGCGGCGGCGATGTCCAGCGAATATCGATTGATCGAAGGACGATCGAAGGGGATCTCGTGGTTGAACTTGCAGATCTTGAGACCCCGGAGCAAACCTTCGAACGACACTTTGCCAAAGCCCTGGTAAAGCAAGTGCTTGACCGGATGGCAGAAGACGCCAAAGAGCGAGGCAAAGACAAGGTCTTCATGGCGCTACGTTGCTACTTGGAGGCTGGCGAGGCGCCGGCGTTCGCGGATAAAGCGGCGGTTCTCAGCATGAGTGAAGGGGCCGTCCGCGTCTCAGTGCATCGAATGCGAGACCGCTTTCGAGAGCTGTTGTTGGCCGAGGTTCGTCATACGCTGGCTGATCCCGCCGATGCAGCTTGTGAGATAGATCAACTGCTTGTTGCGTTGGCAGGACCCAAAAAAACTCAGGAAGGCCTGTAACGAACGACATCTGTATGGCGCACGGGATGCTATGAGCGAACGACTAGACTTCCGTAAGGTGTTAGAGCAGGCCCGACAGCAGATCGCTGCTACCGAGGCTCGCCCTAGTCACACCGAAGCACCTTCGATTGAGGAGCTTGCGCCACATTTTTCAGACTTTGAGTTCCTTGAGTTGCTCGGCGTCGGCGGGATGGGAGCCGTAGACCGGGCGCGAGATGGTCGGCATGCACGAGACGTCGCCATCAAGGTCTTGTCAAAAGAACTCGCCAGCGACCCGGCGTTTGCGGAACGCTTCGACCGCGAAGGGCGCGCGCTAGGTCAGCTTGATCACCCCAACATTGTGCGCGTGTTCGGATCGGGCCGCAGTGGCCCGTGGCTCTACATCGTCATGGAATACGTCGATGGCGTCGATCTGCGTCGATGGATGGATCTGGGCGGGTTCTCACCAGACGCTGCGCTCGAACTATTGAAGCCACTATGCAGCGCGCTACGTCATGCGCATGAGCGCGGGATCGTACATCGAGACATCAAGCCTCAGAACATCCTGATCGATCAAGACGGATCCGTAAAGCTGGCCGACTTCGGTCTTGCCAAGGTTGCCGATGAATCCGATTGGGGCCTCACTCGAACCAATCAAGGCCTTGGAACCTTGCACTACATGGCGCCCGAACAGCTAGAGGGTGCCAACGCGGTCGATCATCGTGCAGACATCTTCTCGCTGGGCGTCGTAGTCTATGAGATGTTGACTGGCGAGTTGCCGCACGGCCGGTTTGAGCGACCGTCTGTGAAGGCACCAAACCTCCGTGGAGTTGATCGAGTCGTGCTCCGGTCGATGGATCGTAATCCGGATCGTCGCTATCAGTCAGTGGAGGTCTTTGAGCTTGAATTGCAACAAGGCCGCAAAGGCAAACGTGTCGAAGTCGTGGTGCGAAAGACCGACGAGCAACCAGTTCTTGAGCTAGCGGTGCTGCTGGCTTGGCTTGGATTCGCACTGGCTGCTGTGGGCTGGGTGGTTCTCAGGCTAGAGTCGGTTGCCATCGGGATGGTCGTGGTCGCTGTAGCCATGGTGTTGGGATTTGTCAGCTTGCCGTTATTGAAGAAAGGTCCTTCATGGGGGCCACGACTGGCGGCGGCACTTGCTGCGGGGATACCAGCAGGGATTATCTTTTGGATGCTGGCATTCCAAGTCCTGGCAGTTGTTCTGCCGTTTAGCAATCAGGGCTGGTACGACTTATATGTCATCGTTGCTTTGGTCGGCACGTTAGCGTGGATCGTTGGCGCAACGGTTTCTGGTAAAGCCTTGTGGTTCACGGAGCGACGCAAGCGAGTGCAACAACCTCGCCGTCGACA
>CBFIIO010000086.1:0-7713 GCA_965662465.1 Planctomycetota bacterium
TATTCAAGACACTTCTAGACTTTAAACAGGAACTGCACGCCACCTCAGCAGCTGCAAAGCAACCATTGAGAGAGACGGCGCCCAGGCATTGCATCTGAGGCCCTCCAGATCTGAGATGATCGTCCGATAGCACCATGACAGGGTCTGCAAGGCACGGAACCAGCGCCACAAGATTGGACAAACACGGTTTCCCTTAGCCTGCATCCTTAGCGGCTTTTCATGCGAACATAGTTGCATGCAGGAGATCCCCGACGAAGTCTGGCAGCGCCATGTGGATGGACGACTATCACCAGATAATCCCGGTCAACAGGACTACACCTTTGGCATGGCAGTTGGCCAGCAACCGCAGTTGCTTGTGTTTCTGCGGCACCTCGGTTGAATCTTCACCCGTGAATGGATCAATGAGTTGGTGACGGCGGCCAAAAACGAAGGCTTCCCGTCCGTACTCTTCATCCACCGCGCCTCGGTCGAGGCAGCGGATCAATTCTTCACCAAAAGGGCCCCAACGGCTCAGGCTATAGCCGACCAAGACGGACACCTGTTTGCTGCGTTTGGCCTCGGCCCAGGGAAACTTTTGCAGTTGGTCGGTCCAGCCGTTTGGTGGCGTGCTCTCGTCGCACTTGTGAAAGGGAATTTTGTCGGCAAGCCGAGTGGCAACGAAACCCAGATGCCCGGCGCCTTCCTGGTTAATGGCCAATCAGTGAAATGGCAGTATGTCGCGGGCCACGCAGGTGACCATCCCAAAGTCTCCGCAATCATGGACTCACTCAGCCCCAAGGCAGCTACGACAACCAAAACGAAAAAGAAACCCAGCAGCGGAGCGCTCAAGAAACTGCAGAAGGAATACGCACAGGTAATGACCCAAGCCCGTGACCTGCAGCGCAGTGGCGACATCCAAGGATTTGCCGCAAAAACTGCGGAAGCCGAAGATCTCGGCAAACAGCTTGACGCAATGGAGCGTGAACAGCGATGAACTCCCAGCTTGAAGAAGGCCGCACGCCGCGATGGGCGAAACAGTGGCTAGCTGCAGCCGCGATCTACAACTTGGCATGGGGCGCCTTCATCGTGCTCTCACCGACCACGCTGTTTGTATGGTGCGACATGGAAGTTCCGCGTTACCTATCCATCTGGCAATGCGTTGGCATGATCGTTGGAGTTTATGGTGTCGGATACGCTGCTGCAGCGCGTGATCCGGTTCGTCACTGGCCGATCGTTTTGGTCGGTCTACTCGGCAAGGTTTTTGGCCCAATCGGATTCTTACAGGCAGGCTTGAACGAGCAGCTACCGTGGCGATTCGGCTGGACGATTCTCAGTAACGATCTGATCTGGTGGCCGGCTTTTGCTGCCATCCTATTACGAGCTTGGCGACTGCGGTAAGGCATGGACATGACGCTCCTCATAATCATGGTGCACGCCGCTGCTACACTCATGATGACAGGCCTTATCTGGTTCGTGCAGGTTGTGCACTACCCGCTCTTCGGTCAGATAGGCGCAGCTGAGTTTGCCAAATACGAACAACTGCACTGCCGCCGCACCAGCCTCGTTGTCATGCCGCTCATGCTAGGCGAGCTTGCGACTGCGGTTTGGCTGGCGATGACTGATCTGCCAGGTGAATCCGCCTGGATTGCCATTACAGGGCTAGGTTTGCTTGCCGTCATTTGGCTTTCCACTGCAGCGCTCCAAGTGCCATGCCACCGGCAATTGGAAAATGGATTTGATGACACGATCATTCGGCGGCTGGTGACGAGCAATTGGGTGCGAACAATCGCCTGGTCCGGCAGATCCGCTCTTGCGCTGCTACTGCTTGCGCCCACCAACTAGGTGGCGCGCACATTCTCGATGCCCCAATTCGGATCTAGGGGCGTTTGCGCCTATATTTACAACATCAGCGCTGCCGTAGAGCGCGGGGGAATCGGTTGAAAATCGCCCCCTATGCGCAAGATCCTACCGTCCATAACACGTAGAGTCTCATTCCCGGCCATACTCTCGACCCCCGCTTGCTTGCACCACAAACGCATGATCGATTTCTGTATTCGCTCTGTTGTGACCTGGATCATCGCTACTGCAGCAACTATCTCGAGCGCGCTAGGGCAATCACCTCAACAGTCGCAAAGGCTAGAATTTTTCGAGCAAAGGATTCGACCAGTTCTGATTGAGAGCTGTTACTCGTGCCACAGCACACATGGCAAACAAAAGGGTGACGTCGCGCTGGATGATCGTCGCGGCATCCGCAGCGAAGCCTCGGCAGGCATCATTGTTGTTCCAGGCAAACCGGAACAGAGCATCTTGCTCAAAGTATTACGCCATGAGTTAGCGGGCCTAGAGATGCCCGCAGACAACGCCCGCGTAAGCGATTCGGTGATCGCGGACTTCAAAAAATGGATTGAAGACGGCGCAGTCGACCCACGCGACAAGCCACCCTCCAAAGAGGACCTTGAAGTCGCGACAGCCTGGCCAGCCAAGCTGGCTCTGCGCCGCCAATGGTGGAGCCTAAAGCCAATCACTGCCATTGCCCCTCCACCTGATGAGGATTGGTCACCCCACGCAATTGATCGTTTCGCTGCAAAAGCGCAACGCCAACGAAATCTAAAACGAGCCGTGCCCGCAGACAAACGGACACTACTGCGACGGCTCAGCTATGCGCTTACCGGCCTGCCGCCGACGACTAACGAACTGCAGAGGTTTGCACAAGATATCCGGACCGATGCCCATGAACGTGCCGTCGATCGCCTATTAGCTTCACCACGCTTCGGTGAACATTGGGCTCGTCACTGGATGGACGTCGTGCGCTACGCCGACTCGCATGGCTCAGAAGGAGACCCCTCCATTCCGTATGCCCACCAGTATCGCGACTATCTGATTCGGGCATTCAATCAAGATGTCCCCTACGACCAGCTAGTGCGAGAACATATTGCTGGCGACCTGCTTACTGATCCTCGCATCAATGCAAGACTAGGCATCAACGAATCCACCTTGGGAACAGCCCATTGGCGCTTTGTCTTTCACGGCTATCTGCCAACCGAACCGCTGCAAGAGAAGGTCCGCTTTATAGATGACCAGATCAATGTCTTGGGCAAGGCATTTCTCGGTCAGACAATCTCGTGCGCGCGTTGTCACGACCACAAGTTCGACGCCATCAGCCAAGCGGATTACTACGCGCTTTACGGGGTATTTGCGTCCTGCCGCCCGGGCATTCACGATGCCAACACCAAGGCATTTCAGGCCAAGAACTCGACGAACCTGCTCAATCTAAAGGAATCACTTCGCGAACTTGTCGGAGTCGAATGGCAGCGATATGCCGGGACCGAACTGCCACGTCAACTCGCGATTCGAAGGCAAGCAGACGACCCCAAACCAGCGAATGACCATCCAGCAAAATGGCTTCAAACAATTGATCAACGCGTAGCTGCTGGCGAAAATTTTCAGGAGGCTGTTCGGGACGTCTTGCTGGCAAATGAAATCCCTCGCGAACTGCCATCCAAAGGCATTGAGTCCCTAGGCCCTACCGTGCAAAGCCCATGGTTCATGCACGGCTTTGGCCTCGCAGCGGGACAGTCTATGGCGGGCAGCTTCGTGGTAGATATCAGCGGTGACAAAGTTGTGCGCAGGATCTATCCAAGCGGCGCATATACGCACCTAACCTCATCACGCCACCGCGGGATCATACAATCCCCTCGATTCAAAATACGTGAAGACCAGACGGCTTGGGCACTAGTAACGGGACAGCAGGCCCAGCTGCGCTGCGTCATACAAGACTATCCGCGCAGCGGCCTGACCTACTCGCGCAACAACCTCAACCACGACCAATGGAAGTGGCAGCGTATTGACCTCAGCTATTGGCGCGGAGATGAGGCCCATGTCGAACTGACGACTAGCCGGGATGCACCAATTGAAGTTGGCAATGACGACCGCTCGTTCTTTGGTATCCGCGAAGTGCGCCTTCAGCCTAAAAGCGCGCCCGCCCCTACCATACCTGTCGACCCGTTCGCAATATTGCCTGCGATTCGCAACGATCTGCCGCCAGACCGTCCCACCATCGTAAAACTCTTGGTGCGACGCATCAGCGCTGCAATCGAGCATTGGAACTTGAAAAACTGCTCCGATGAAGACGCATTGCTGCTGGCAGCATGCTTGCAACACAAGCTGTTACCGAACAAGCCCTCGCAAGTCCCCGGCGCAGCACAGCTACTAGCGACCTATCGCGCGCTGGAAAGCGACATCCCACTTCCCACTCGCATCCCCGGCCTACTCGAAGCCAACGCGACAGATCATCCACTGTTTGAACGCGGTGACCCAAAGAAACCCGGCGCGTCCGTGCCCCGTGGCTTCTTAACAGCGCTGGGTGGCACGCGCTACGAAGGACAGCCAAGCGGCAGAAGATCGCTTGCAGATGATTTGACCCGCCCTGACAACCCGTTGACTGCACGAGTCATGGTCAATCGCATCTGGCATCATCTGTTTGGACTAGGCCTGGTAGCAACACCGGACAACTTTGGCAAGCTCGGCGCAATGCCGTCCCATCCAGAACTACTGGACCATCTAGCTGCCCGCTTCATGGCCAACGGATGGTCAATCAAAGACACGATGCGCTACATCGTCACCAGCAAGACATGGTGCCTCGCATCGAACGCACCAGACACAAGCGCAACCAATGACCCCAATAGCAAGTGGCTAACGCATGCGCGCATTCGCCGACTTAGCGCTGAGGCACTACGCGACAGTTTGTTCGCTAGCGCCGGAACGCTTGACAACAAAATGTTTGGCAAGACATTTCGCGCGAATGCTATGACGCCTCGCCGTAGCGTCTACATGCGCTCTCGCCGCAATGACATGGACACATTCTTGACGGCATTTGATGCACCAACGCCATTCGCACCAGTAGGCGCAAGGCTCGTCACCAATGTGCCTGCGCAGTCGCTAGCCATGCTCAATTCACCGTTGGTCTGGAACCTAGCAGAAAGATGGGCCACGCAGACGGCTGAAATTAGCGACGAATCGATGCGGATACGGCGAATGTTCGAAACCGCCACGGCGCGACCGCCAACGAAAAAAGAAAGCGACGCAATACTGAGCTACATCAAAGCAACCACCAAAACGCAATCGGATCAACAAGCAGCGCGTCAAGTTACTCTGACAGAACTAGCGAACGCGCGTGCGAATCGCAGCGCGATCTTGCAACCGCTGCGTCAATCCTTGACCGAACAAGGAGATGCTAGGCGCAATCAAAATGGTCCAGATCCAATCGCAGCCTGGGACTTCCAGCAAAGCTCCAAGGACCTAATCGGCGATCTTGAAGGCAAACTTCACGGCAGTGCCCGCATCGACGAAGATGGTTTGTTGCTAGACGGCGACGGTTGGTTCTCTACGAGCACCATACAACGCGACTTGACTGCCAAAACGTTAGAGGCCTGGGTCCAACTCGACGGCATGCAACAACGCGGCGGTGGTGTCGTCAGCCTGCAAGACCTCAGTGGCACGGTGTTTGATTCCATCGTCTATGGCGAGCGTCAGCCTGCCCGATGGATATCCGGATCAGACAACTTTCAACGAACGCAAGACGTCGGCGGTAAAACAGAAGTAGCTAGCACTACCGATGCTCCGGTGCACCTTGCCATCACCTATGCAGCAAACGGCACCATCTCTATCTACCGCGAAGGCATTGCCTACGGCAGGCCATATCAATCGCAGCTAGCACAGTATCGCGCTGGCGAGACGCAGCTGCTGGTAGGCCTTCGGCATGGTAAATCCGCCGGCGGGCGCACCCTGCGAGGACATGTGATCGCAGCGCGGCTCTACGATCGAGCCCTGACGCCAGCTGAAATCAGCGCATCTTCGAATGGCACTGCCTTCGTTAGCGATCGCGAAGTCATTGCAGCGCTTTCTGACGGCAACCGCAATCAGCTCATGGAACTGGAAAATGCAATCGCGGTGACGCAACAAAAACTAGCCAAGCAAGATGACGCGACCATCGACAGAAGCCCCTGGGTGCTAGCCGCACACGCTATTTTCAATCTCAAAGAGTTCCAGTATTTACGATGAGCAGCTCGCACAACCAGCCAACCCGCCGTGAGATGCTGCGACGCGCATCAACTGGCTTTGGAGCCTTAGCCTTCTCTGGTCTATTTGGACAACACGCAAAGGCCTCGAACGGCCTAACTCCGCCACCCCGACGCGCGAAGAACGTCATCTTCTGCTACATGTCGGGCGGCGTCTCGCATGTGGACTCCTTCGATCCCAAGCCGAAGCTAGCGCAGATGCACGGCAAGCCAATGCCGATGCAGCTTGCTCGCACGCAGTTCAATGCCAACGGCAACGTCATGGCGTCGCCATTCTCCTTTGCCCAGCATGGCAATTCAGGTCTTTGGGTAAGTTCGATGTTCCCAGAGCTAGCGACGGTTGCAGACGAGTTAGCTGTAGTGAAATCGATGACGAGCGAGTTCAGCGAACACGCTCAAGGCAACTTCCTGATGCACTCAGGCTTTCCATTCATTGGCCACCCCAGCGCTGGCGCCTGGATCAACTACGGCTTAGGCAGCGAGAATCAGAACCTGCCCGGATTCGTTGTCCTGCAGTCTGGCGGCGCTGTGCCACCTCACGGCGGTGTTGGGCTTTATAGCAGCGGCTTCCTACCGCCACATCACCAGGGCAGCATCCTGACCGCGGATCGCGAACCTGCCGTGCGCAACATTGAACCTGCACTCAATGCAGCTGCGCAGCGGCGCCACCTGAATTTGATTGAATCGCTAGACCGCCAAGTCGAGGCCGATCCGGCAGATCAACAGCTTGAAGCAGCGATCCGCAACTATGAGGTTGCGTCTCGCATGCAAACCGCAGTGCCCGAGCTGTGCGATCTCTCCCAAGAAAGCGATCAGGTCAAAGAGTTCTACGGGATGAACGACCCCGAACCATCGAAAGCGGCATATGCCCGGCAGTGCTTATTAGCACGCCGACTAGTAGAACGTGGAGTGCGCTTCATCGAATTGAGCTGTATCACCAAGAACATTGGCGCTGGTGGTGCCGCCAACCCCTGGGATCAACACAGCGACCTGGAGCGTGGCCACAAGGCGATGGCCTACCAAGTCGATCAGCCGATTGCCGCGCTAATCAAAGATTTGCGTCGGCGTGGACTGCTTGAGGACACCCTTATCGTCTGGGCCGGCGAATTTGGCCGAACGCCATTCTCACAGGGATCAAACGGCAGAGACCACAACCCATTCGGCTTCAGTGTTTTTCTGGCAGGTGGCGGGAGTCGCGGCGGCACTGCCTACGGCGCAACGGATGAGTTCGGCTACCAAGCAGTAGAGGGAGTCTGTGATGTCTACGATCTGTGGGCAACTGTGCTACACCAGCTCGGACTTGACCACCAACGGTTGACCTATCGATACGGAGGCCGGGATGTGCGGCTTACTGACGTGCACGGTAGTGTAATCCATGACGTGCTAAGCTAAGTACTTAGTCGCCAAAGACAGACACTGCCGCGGGCAACCGGTTGCGACCCGGACGCCGCCAACAAATCAGGTCAATCAAGCCTGCTGATCAAGGCCGCAAAGCGTCGATTACATTTGGCCAGATTGCCACGCCCGAAAGGCAACGATGCCCTGTTCGTGCACCGGAGAAAGCGGCCCCTGATTGGCTCGCCCCGTCTCTAGGTTGCGCTGCACCCGCTCGCAAATATCTCGGTCCTCTGCGGTGACTTCGCCAGACTGCGCTACC
>CBFIIO010000087.1:0-7699 GCA_965662465.1 Planctomycetota bacterium
ACGTGCTGGCTTGTCTGCTTTTGCACTGGCAGCAGAGCCGCCGGCTTTCGAACTGCTGGCAGACGCTGTCCGCCTCTTGCTGCGGTCGACAGCCGGCTTGGCTGCGGCAGCAGGGCGGGCGGCTGCTGGTTTGGCTGCGGCGGCCGGCGAAGCGCCGTCACCAGCGGCTTCGCGTTGCTTGGCGACGTCAATCACGCTGCCGCACTTCTGGCATTTGGCTTGTGAGCCCTTGAAGGTTGGCGGCAGTTTGTACTTCGCGCCGCAGTTGTCGCACGTGATCGGAATGACACTCATCGTTCGGGTCTCCTAAGTCAGTCTCTACAGTCGGGGTTGTGTGCAGGCGATGGCTTGGTCAGAGCAGCGGGTGCTCGTTACTTGCCGTCGTCGTCCTCATCCTCAAGGTTCTCACTGCTGTCGAAGAACTCATCAAGGTTGTTGTAATAGCGATACCAAAAGCCGAACCATTGGCGCACGCAGGATTGGCGGCGTTTTTGGTCGACCTCGTTGTTGCCGGTTGGCGCGGACGGATAATTGACCGC
Organism: Planctomycetota bacterium; assembly: GCA_965662465.1. Classification (GTDB taxonomy): domain Bacteria; phylum Planctomycetota; class UBA1135; order UBA1135; family UBA2386. Next base: position 540 of record CBFIIO010000087.1, read on the forward strand.
GAAGCCAGTCCATTGGTAGATCGCGCGATCTAGCAAGATCAGCTTTTGATGGTTGCTCATGACGTCGCCATAGGCTTCGAACATTGCATTGAGCACGCGCGGAATGGCGGCCTTCTTCTCGTCCTTGCTTCTGACCTTGATGGTCGCACGGTTAAATAGGTAACCAGGGGCATCAGGAACGGCCGCAGCTAGGATGCCAGCGACGACCTCGTCTGCCATGGCGCGTTGCTCGGGCGTCGCGTTTTTCCAGTGGGCTAACGCTGCAGGTTGTGACTCTGCCACTTTGCGGGTGCCAGCGGAGTCGGTGATCTGGACGGCCTCTGGCTTGGCAATGTTTGCGTTGCCAACAAACCTTTTGATGTTGGGATTCTTACCAGGGCCGTAGATGGGCGCCATCTTCAGCTTGAAACTGGTCACTTTGACGCTGTCGCCATCTGCGTTGAAGGTCACCGAGAACTCGCCGCGGGTGTTCCTTTTGAACGTGTCGTCACCCGGCTTTGGCGTGACGAAGATCAAGCCGCTGCCACTGGCGTCGGTCATGTCACTTGGCGCGTCGAGCCGTGCGCTGGGACATTGCATTTGGCGGAATAGTTCGGTGGTCTTGTCTTTTTGTAGCGCAGCCATAACGGCCGCGGGTTCGCTGCTCTCAAGGTTGAGGAACGCTGCCATTGCCGTGAGGTCGGTGTGGGTCGAAAGTACTAGCGGGTTGTTGCCGCCGATCGATTTCGCCCACGCTGTGAGTCCATTGGCACGTGGGTGGTCGCTTAGGCTAAATACTTGCTCGACGACTGTGCGCTTCGGCTTTGGTTTCGGTGTGGCGGCTTTTTTTCCCGAAAGTGCAAACAAGGCAATGATGACAACCGCGCTTACGCCAAAGCCGATGTAGGCCTTGGTGTGATCTGGAGCCGCGACTCGCTTGCCCGCGGTTGATTTTGCGAAGAAGACTCGGTGGCATTCGGAGCACTCGATTTTCTCATCCAGCATGTCCTCTGAAATACGGTATGCGGCTCCGCATTGAGGACAACTGATGTCGACCTTGCCGTCGGTGCGTTGTCTGGTGCGGCCGCTGCTGCGCGTCGATTTGGATCTACGCGAAGATGAAGATCGGGATGCCGAGGATTGGCGTCTGGGCACGAATGAACCTGAAGGTGTGAGGAGTCGGAGGGGGGGCTGAGGCAAGCAAGGTAAAGTGCCTTGCGGCAAGGTGTCAACGGCTGGGATGCTTCGTTGCTTCTTCCTGGCAGCAAACCCTCGCCAATCAGACCAAATCGACTACATATTGAGCATGCGTTTTCGCCTGAACAGTGAGATGACACCGGCTGGCGACCAGCCGCACGCGATCCAAGAGCTCACCAATTGGATTGAGGGCGGCGTAAAGGCCTCAACCCTGCTTGGCGTCACTGGATCAGGCAAAACGTTCACTGTGGCCAAACTGGTGGAGCGCTTACAGCGGCCAACCTTGGTCCTAGCGCCGAACAAGACGCTCGCGGCGCAGCTCTACGGCGAGTTCAAGTCGTTCTTCCCTGATAACGCGGTCGAGTATTTCGTCAGTTACTACGATTACTACCAGCCTGAGGCTTACGTGCCGACGACGGATACGTTCATCGAGAAAGATGCGATGATCAATGACGCGATTGAGAGGATGCGTAATTCGGCGACCAGATCGCTGATGGAGCGTCGCGATGTATTGATCGTTGCGTCCGTGAGCTGCATTTACGGGCTCGGTTCGCCAGAAAATTACCGGGAACTTTCGGTGGTGATCAAGAAGGAACAGTCTGTTGATCGCGACGTGTTGTTACGGCAGCTGACCGCGATCCAGTTTGTGCGTGATAACTATGATTTCCAGCCAGGTCGCTTCCGAGTTCGTGGTGATGTGGTTGAGGTATACCCATCTTACGAAGAAGCTCGTGCGATCAGGATCGAGATGTGGGGTGATGAGATCGAGGGCATCTTCGCAATCGATCCATTGCGTGGTGAAGTGATCGAAGAACTCGAAGAGATCACGATCTATCCAACGACTCACTACATTGCGACTAGCGGCCAGACGACTGCCGCCTGCAGTAAGATTGAGGCGGAGCTAGAGGAACGACTGGCTGAGTTAGAGGGGCGCAGAAAAATCTTGGAAGCGCAGCGTCTCGGTCAGCGCACGCGCCACGATCTTGAGATGCTGCGAGCCACTGGCATGTGTCAAGGCATTGAGAATTATAGCCGTCACTTTGATGGCCGTGCGGTTGGTCAGCCAGCGGCAACGTTACTGCACTACTTCCCGGATGACTTTTTGATGGTTGTCGATGAGTCGCACGTCGCGATGCCGCAAGCGGGAGGAATGTACCGTGGTGACCGTGCGCGTAAGACGACGTTGGTCGAACACGGTTTTCGCTTACCTAGCGCCTTGGATAATCGTCCGTTGATGTTTGACGAGTTCGAGGGCCTTCTGCAGCAGGTTCTGTTCGTTTCCGCAACTCCATCCAAATACGAACTCGAACGAAGTGACGCATGCGTGGTCGAATTGGTGGTGCGCCCAACTGGGCTTGTGGATCCGCCAGTAGATGTGCGTCCCGCACGCGGCCAAGTGGATGATGTGCTCGCTGAAGTGCGGTTGCGCGTCGAGCGCCGTGAGCGAACCTTGATTACTACGCTGACCAAGCGTTCCGCTGAAGAGCTGACTGACTACCTTCGTGATCTTGGCATCAAGGTCCGCTACTTGCATAGCGACATTGATAGTCTCGAACGCACAGAGCTGATTCGTGACTTGCGACTTGGTGTATTTGATGTGCTTGTTGGGATTAACTTGCTACGGGAAGGCCTGGACATCCCTGAGGTGACTTTGGTGGCGGTGTTAGATGCTGATAAGGAAGGCTTCCTTCGCAGCAAGACTTCCCTGGTGCAGACATGTGGTCGTGCCGCGCGAAATGCGGATGGTTGCGTCATCCTCTATGCCGACAAAATGACCGATTCCATGACGGGTGCCATGGCTGAGATGGAACGTCGTCGGACCAAGCAGCGTGCCCACAACGAAGAACATGGTATTACGCCCACGACAATCATTAAGCCTGTCCGTGAATTGCTTGAAGAAAGGGATGAAGACGATCAAGGTGGCTCGGGTCGTAACAAGAAGGGTAAGGGCAAAGGCAAGGGCCGAGGTCGTGGCAAGAGTCAGGGCGCTGACGAGCCGAAGGCCGAGCCTAAGCGTCGATTTGAAAGTCACCAGGATATGCTGAGGCACGTGAAGCAGTTGCGTAGTGAGATGCTGGCTGCAGCCAAGAATCTTGATTTCGAACTGGCGGCGCAAATTCGAGACGAAGTCTATCGTTTGGAGCAGGCTGAGATGAAGTTGCTGTAGCTAGTGAGTGCGCGTTCTCATTAGCTGTCTTCGTAATTATCACCATGGATCCCCGCATCGCTGACAAGGTAAGCCGTTTCCCTATCGGCCCCGGTGTGTATCTGTTTCGTGATGAAGCAGAGAAGGTGCTCTATGTCGGCAAAGCGGCTGACCTTCGTACTCGGGTGCGCAGCTATCTGAAGCCTGGTGGCGATGGCCGTTACCAGTTGCGGTTTTTAGAGAAGGATGCGCGCGACGTTGAGTTCATTGCAACGGCAACCGAGCACGAGGCGTTGCTGCTTGAGAACACCGTCATCAAGAAGCACAGGCCGCGCTACAACATCAAGCTGAAGGACGATAAGTCGTTCTTAATGCTGCGTCTCGATAGAAGCGAGCGTTGGCCTTGGTTTCGATTTGTCCGGCGTCGGCGTGATGATAACGCTGCCTATTTCGGCCCATTTACTTCAGCAAAGACAGCGCGGCGGACTCTGCGCTTGCTGCATAAGATTGTGCCGTTGCGAGATTGCACGGATTCGGTTTTGGCGAATCGAGTGCGCCCATGCATCAAGCATCAGATTGGTCGCTGCCCAGCGCCATGCGTCGACATGGTTACCGAGGAGGCCTATAAAAAGCTCCTTGATCAGGCCGTGCGTATTTTGCGTGGTGAGATTGGTGGCCTAGTGCAAGAGCTGAAAAAGCGTATGGCGAGCGCTGCAGAGGCGCTTGAGTTTGAGCGGGCGCAGACCTTGAAAGAGCAGATGCAGGCATTGCAGTCTGTCGCTCAGAGGCAGTCTGTTGTGACGAACTCGGGTGATGAAGATGCAGTTGGCATTTACCGCCGCGGTGATGAAGTGACGATTGCATTTCTGGCCTTCCGCGGTGGTGCACTAGAACAGTGCCGTCGTCACACGCTGACTAGTGAACTACCTACTGACCTGTTGCTTTCGGATTTGTTGGCGAGGCTTTACGATGGTGATCGCTACGTCCCTAGTGTCGTGCTGTTGCCCGAGCTGCCTGCTGAGCCTTCTATCCTGCGAGGTTGGCTAGAGAAGAAGCGAGGCGGCAACGTCGAGCTGCACGTGCCGCTACGTGGCGATCGTAAAAAGCATCTCAAGCTTGCGCAGCAGAATGCGAAGCTCGCGGATGAGGCGTTGATGGACGTCGATGCGCGTCGTCGTATCGCCGCGGAACGCCTGGGACGACTGATCGATCTGGATGAGCAGCCTGAGCGTATGCATTGCATCGATGTCTCAACTATGCAGGGGTCGAATACGGTCGCTTCGCGGGTTTGCTTCGTAGATGGTCAGCCGTTCAAGGCGCACTACCGGCGTTTTAAAATCTCCAAGGAGCATGCCGGGGATGACTTCTCCGCGATGGAGGAGTGTGTGCGGCGGAGCCTGTCGTTGTGCCTTGAGCGTGAGGACGAAGAACTACCAGATCTTCTTATCGTTGATGGTGGGCGTGGCCAACTCGCCGCTGCTGAGCGCGCATTGGTCGAGTTGGGCTTGCAGGGCGACTTGCGGATCTGTGGTCTGGCGAAGAGTCGGTTGAAGGGGATTGGTGATGCCCGTAGCGAAAGTGGCGAGCGCATTTTCTTGCCTGGCCAAGAGACGCCTATTCCGCTGCGCTTGGATGCTCCTGAGACCTTGTTGGTCGCGGCAATCCGCGATGAAGCGCACAGGTTTGCGATCACCTATCACCGTAAGCAACGTGGCAAGATTACGTCTGCGTTAGATGACGTGGCAGGTGTCGGACCATCGCGTCGGCGCGCAGTCTTGCGTCACTTTGGCTCGTTGTCGGCATTGCGCGCGGTATCACGTGAAGACTTACTAGCGATGCCTGGTTTGCCGAAAGCGGTTGCCGAGGCAATCTACTTATGGGTTTGCCCGCCAGTTGTAGCTGGTGAACCCGAAGGCGACGGCCGCGATCCGCAGCAGCCTATCTGATCAGCTCAGGCAGCAGGCTGAGTGGGCCTTTCGCTTGCTGTGCAGTAGTGGCTGTGGCCATGTTCTGCGGCATCACCGAGGCGAAGCTATTCTGGCTCAGGTTCGGTGGTGTTTTCTGCTGGTAGCTGCCAAACTCGGACTCGTTCCGCGCGTCGGTTGTTCGCCTTGGTCACCTCGAAGGCATAACCTTCAAGTTCAATGCGGTTGCCAGCTGCTGGCACAGACCCAAGTCGTTCCGATAGAAATCCTGACAAAGTCTTGCTGTCGGTTTGGATGCCCTTCAGCGATAGCCGTCCAAATACATCGGTGAGTTCTGCTATGCCTAGACAAATCAGGGAACCATCTGGTCTCTCGATTACTGAAGTATGGTCAGTATCTGATTCATCTTCGATCTCGCCGACGATTTCCTCGAGGACGTCTTCCAGCGTCACGATGCCCTGAGTCGATCCATACTCATCGACGACGATAGCCATGTGACGTTTGCCCATTTGGAAGCGTCGCAGAACGTGTTGGAGTGATGCTGACTCTGGAAGAATGAGTAGCTCTACCATCAGCGAATCCCAGTCGGGTGTGGGATTGTTGAGTAGTGAATACATCAACTCCTTTGACAAGATGACGCCTTTGACGTCGTCAAGTTCGCCGGTGGGAGTGTAGGGGAAGCGGCTGTGGTTCGTGCGAAAGACGCGCTTCAGATTGTCTTCGGCTGAAGTGTTGCCAGACAAATAGGTCACGCGGTCACGTGTGACCATGACGTCTTTGGCGGTCAGATCGCGCAGGCGCGATGCGTTGTGGATCAACTCAGCGGTAAAGCGACCAAATGATCCTTGTGACATCCCGGCTGTCGTCATCATTCGGATCTCATCGAGCGAGATCGATGAAGATCCATTCGTCTTGGCAAAGAGTCGTGCCAATGCTCTCGTCGCGAACAGCATTGGGTAGACGGCAACGATCATTACCTGCGTGACGCCCGCAATGGGGATGGCCAGCCTGTCAGCGTGGACAACACCAATCGTCTTGGGCACGATTTCGGTGACGGCTAATACGGTGACTACGAAGATCGCAGCAAACCACGCCTCGTTCACGCCTGGAAACGCTTCGGAAAACTGAGCCGTAGCTACGGCTGCGCCTCCGGAGTTAGAGATCGTGTTCACGATCAAGATCGCGGCGATCGGGAGGTCTGGTTCTTTGCGGAAGCGTTGTAGGAGCTTGCCGAGTCGACTTCCAGTGCTCGCCAGTGATTCGACACGAGCAGGACCGACACTGAGCAGTGTCGCTTCTGAAATCGAGCAGACGAACGACAGCACCAGGGAGAGCGTGACTGCAATTACGAACAGGAGCATCTATCGGTTGCCCGGATGGGCAGTGTGGACCGTAGGGGTCGACGGGCGATAGGTCTACTCCTTCGCGCTAGATGCTTTGCCGTTGGCGGCTCCAGCCATGCAGCTGATTGGTCCGGAAAGCTCTGAAATGGCCCGTTTTGCCGGGCCATTGAGGATGCCCTGAATGGCGCATCCTCCCGTTAGAATCCTATACGCGTGCCGGTTGCGCAGGCGCTTTGGTTGCCGCTGCGGTCGATGAGAACTGGTATTCACCACCCTTAACCCGAATAGAAACCTTGGCGCCGGTGCCGAGATCGTTGTCGAGGATCAGCTCCGTGAGCGGGTCTTCAATTTGGCGTTTGATTAGGCGGCGTAGCTCACGTGCTCCAAATTCTTCGCTGAAGCCATCTTTTGCCAGGCGAACTCGAACCTGTGGCGAGAAGGTCGCGGTGATACCGCGGCGCTTCAAGAGATCAGATACTTCTCGCAGCATGTTGCCAGCGATGCGTTGGCAAACCTTCTCGTCGAGAGGGTTGAACATGATGACTTCGTCGATCCGGTTGACGAACTCTG
>CBFIIO010000088.1:0-5581 GCA_965662465.1 Planctomycetota bacterium
GGCCGACGATCGCTGAGCCAAAGAACCCTCCCAAGGCAGCGCCGTGCATGCCACCTAATTGAGCGGGGCGATCCAGAAGTTCCTGAAGCGAACTTGATTGTGATGGCCCTGCAGCTTGATCGGCTTGGGCTCAGGACCTTCTTTTTGACCAGCGCCAGTTTTGCGGGGGATCTCGTAGTCGTCGTGAATCAGTCGACCATTTTGGTAAACGGTGATCCGCGCACTGCTCGCTTTTTGCTTGCCGACGAAGACCGGCGCGCGGAAGGCAATATCATAGACCTGCCACTCACCAGGCTTCTTACAAACAAACTGGTCGGGCTTCTTCAATCGGTAGAGGCTGCCGCAATAGCTGTCTTTGTATTCCTCCGCGGCGACACCAAATGAATCGAGGATCTGCACCTCGTAGCGCTGCTGGATGTAGACCCCTGAATTGCCGTTCGCTTCAGGATTCTTGTCTTGCGAGTCATTTACATTGAACTCTAGGTGCATGCAGAAGTCTTGGTATGCCTGCTTCGTGATCACGCTATCCCACGCAGGTGAAGCCGTAAGAACACCATCACGAAAGGTCCACTGGCTCTCGACATCAGCCTTCTCAGCCACCAACAAGGACTCTTTTGGACCGATCTGCATAACAGCATTGGCCGGCATTGAAACGGCGTCAGGATCAATGATCCCCTTCGTCGTTCGCGCCCTAGAGATCACAAAGTCAACCAACGCTTGGCTCTCAAAGAACCCTGGCCACATGCTGTGCCCTTGACCAGCAACCGTCTCAAGCGTGATGGTGCCGCCATACCTGATGTAGCGAGCCTTCAAGGCACCCGAGTTGCGAGTAAGCGGCACGACTAGATCTTTGTCACCATGTATGTGGTAGATGGGCACGCCCGCTTTCGCCAAAGGGATCAATCGATCAATCGGGTTGTGTTGGCGCAACACCGACTGCAACCGGGATTCCGTCATGCCATAAGCACCACAAGCCTTCGCAAGACCTGGGTAACTGGTAAGGTCGCAAACCGGATAGATGCCCGCAATGCCGGCGATGCGCTGCGGATTCTCCACAGCCCAATTGTAGAGCATCAAGCCTCCGCGGCTGCGCGCCAGCAAACAGACGCGTGCAGCCAAACCCCGCTTTGACACTAAGTGGTCGTAGAGTGCGGTATAGGCAAGACGGCCAGCGGGGCTGCCATACGACTCACCACAATCGACGCCAGCTATCGCAATCCCGGCGGCAAGGAACTGATCTAGCATCCAGTCTTCTGCCCGACTAGGGAGACCACGGAGTGTCGGAGCATACCAAACCCACGGCAGCGACCGCGGTGTCGCCACGCCATCGGGCAACATCAAGAAAGCGCGATTGCCAGCAACATGGAACTCTTCGACCCGTCGAGCGGGCTGCTCAGACTCTGCCGCGGCGGACTGAGCAGGAGCGAAACAGGGCGTTTGGCAGATGAACACCGCTGCCAGGAACAATGAAGTGAAGTGTGTAGGCACAAGATCGGTGAGTTTAGGCGATGATGGACCATCTCATGCAAACCTCATCCTGGCAATCTCAGCTGATCCTTCGCGTTGCACTAGGCATGGTGCTGATTTCGACATCCATGACACCGGCTCGTGCGCAAGAAAAGCCGACTGACAAGGGGTCACCCGCCTTTCTACAAATACCAGACACCGATGATGGACTGCCCGGCAAGGGAACCATTCGACGTTACGACTGGTTCCGAAACCTGTGGCGCAAAAAGCGCACACAGTGGCACAAGGAAACCGTACAGGATCAGGGAGCAGTCGTGTTCTTTGGCGACTCCATTACGCAAGGGTGGGGACCAAACATGGGCGGCAGCTTCGGCCAAACCAAAGTCGCGAACCGTGGCATAAGTGGCGACACGACCCGCGGCATGCTGCTGCGCATCGAAGATGACGTGCTCGCCGTCAACCCCAGTGGCGTTGTCATGCTGATGGGCACCAACGATCTGGAGGAGCGCGACAGCGCCGAAGACATCGCCAGCAACGTCAAGGCAATCGTCCAACGCCTCACTACACACAACGCTGAGCTACCGATCTTCTTGTGCAAGGTATTCCCGAGTTCGGCAAGCATGCGACGATCGGCAAAAGACATCCAGAAGATCAACACGCTGTGCACGAGCGCCGTCGCAGATATCCCGCAGGTAACCGTGCTCGATACTTGGTCGATCTTTGCTAACGAACAAGGTGACGCCAAAAAGGAAGAGTTCCCTGACCTGCTGCACCCCAACAAAGCAGGTTATGCAAAGTGGGCTGAGGTCTTACGGCCCGCCCTAGCAACAACAGTTGCCGCACACCCTAATAAGGTTGTCTGGCAGGGCGACGCAGGCCCAGGCAAGGGCAAGCACATTGTCTTCATTGCCGGCGACCACGAGTATCGCGGCGAAGAAACGCTCCCTGCCCTGGCACGCATCCTTGCCAAACACCATGGCTTTCGCTGCACATTCTTAGTCACGACCAACGCAGAGACTGGGGAAATTGAGCCCGGTAGCAGCCACATCACTGGACTTGACGCCTTAGCGACTGCCGACCTGATGGTTGTGTTCCTACGCTTCCAACACTTTCCCGACGACCAAATGCAGCACATCGATAACTACCTGCAGTCGGGCAAACCCGTGATTGGCTTACGAACGTCTACACACGCATTCCAAGGGCTCAAGGGCAAGTACGCCAGATACAACGAAGACTTCCGAGGTGCCGATGAAGCTTGGCGTTTTGGCTTTGGTGAAGAGATCCTTGGCGAACACTGGGTCGGGCACTTTGGCGACAACCATCGCCAAAGCTCAAACCTGATCATCGAGCAAGAACATCGCGCCCACCCAATCCTGCGCGGCGTCGAAAATCCTCACGCAATGTGCGGCGGATACGTCGGCCACCCCAAAGATGGAATCACCCTAGCACGCGGCCAAGTGCTTGATGGCATGACCAAAGACTCTCCTCCGAGCTCTAGAAAACGACAGCAGGTTCGCCAGTCTGTTGCATGGGTACGCAACTATCGACCAAGTGACCCTGCTTCGCGAGTCTTCGCCACCACGCACGGCGCATCCGAAGACATCGTTGATGAAGGCTTCCGACGCATGTTGATCAACGCGCATTTTTGGTGCCTTGGCATGGAGGCAGAAATCAAACCTGACCTCGAGATCGAGTTTGTTGGTCCGTTCCACCCTGCGACCTACAACTTCAGCGGCTACCGTCGCGGGGTCAAGCCTAGTGACATTGCCGGTTGGAATACGCCGATCTACCAAGCCGACAAGCCAACCAAATAAAGTCGAGCAACCCAACAAACGCCGCAGTAGGCATCGATACAAGCACTGCCTACACGACCCGAAACGATACGGGCAACAGCGCCGCAGAGTCCAAGTGCTTGCCCCACGCAGACTGCGTAGCGGCCCAGGCTAGACCGCTAACTTAACTACACACCAAGCTGGTGCACTCCATGCGCTGGGCAAGCGGGAGTGAGCTACTCAACGACTTTGCCAGCGCTGTAGGACTGAGTCTTCTCGACAGTGCCGTCCTTTTTCCAAAACGTCCAGACACCTTCGGCCTTGCCACTCTTGTAAGCGCCTTCATTGGACTTCTGGCCATTGTCATGCCAATAGGTCCAGACACCTTCCTGATTGCCGCTCTTGCGGTTGCCCTGTCGCCACTTCTGGCCATTTTTATGGTGGTCGACAAACATCCCGTTTACCGGCCCCTCACCATTCTCGTATTCATCAGTCCAGGACTGTGAGCCATCAGACATCCAAAACTGCCAAGTTCCGTGCATCTCACCTTCAAGGTAGCTGCCTTGCATCTCCTTCTGGCCGTTTGCATAGAAGTAGACCCAATCGCCAGTCTTGACACTCTTACCGGTTTCGACATTGGTAATGACGTAGCCCTTGGAAGCGGTCTTGCCATTCTCGTGCGTAGTGGTGGTGAGTTCCCCACCATTCGCCGAACCACTGCAAGCCACTAACGCACACGCAAGTGAAAGTAAGAATGTCTTCTTCATGAGGCCATTCTAAGAGAGAAAACTGCAACCGTGAACTACAAAGCCACCAGCTGCTCCTTGTCGCAGCTTCTCAAACGCAACCCGGGCTAGCACCTCAGGGCCAAACTCAGACCTTGCCGAAATCAACGCGGCGTTGGCAACGGACTTTCGCGCATCGATGTGCTAATCCGCAGGCGCCAGGCGGGCGCTGGCTATTTAATCAGCTTGCCGTTTTCCCAGGTCTCGGTCTTCGTGACGCTGCCCTTGTCGTCCCACTCGGTCCAGACGCCTTCCTTGCTACTGTTCTTGAAGAGACCCTCGGTCGATTTCTGGCCGTTCTCGTGGTAGGTGATCTCGAAGCCATTCTTCGGCCCTTCGCCATGCTCGTACTCAGCTGTCCAAGGTGACGTAGCATCGGGCATCATGAACGACCACTGCCCATGCATCTTGCCGTTGACGTAGCGACCTCGCTTCATCAACGTGAGACCATCTTCATAAAAGTAGATCCATTCCCCAACCTTGGCCTCATTGTTCAAAAGGAATCCGCGCGACGCGGTCTTCCCATTCTCATGGTTTGCAATGGTGAACTTGCCACCGCCTGTCGAATCACTGCATCCGACAAGCATGCACAGAAGGCCGAGAACCAGCATCTTCTTCATAGCCACAGTTTAAAGAGCGATCATGCCGTGGTGAACAGCAAATCACTCGCAACGATGCACAGATTGGCAAGCGCCTCGACGATCTTGTAGCCGCTTAGCGAGACAAAGTCGCAGATAGACGACTTGGCATGAGGTGACTCGATACCGGGGCTATTCCATGGATTCGGACTAGTGCATAGTTAGGACATGAAGAAACTCGATCCCACTAGTCTCATTGCTGGCGCTGCACTCGTTTTCCTGATGTCGATGACCAGGTCGCCAAAGGGCGACGACGTAGCCTCGGCGATCATCCTCTTGGCAGAGGCCACGAACAATCAGGCGGAAGCACTTGACAAGCTTGCGTCGAACACAACGCTCAGTGGGGAGCTCAAGGTTGTGCTCAAAAACGCCGAGCACGCCGGGCCCAAGGGCCGCCTCGCTGTTCCATTCTTGCTCAAAGAAGGGAAGTAGCTCTAGGCAGTTAACTTTCGCCTAGTCGCACACATCCGCAACCAGGTTGGGGCGCTCAGGTGGCTGGCCGTCAAGTTGTTGCCCAAGCGCTGATCCCAGGAAGCATAGTAAGCCCTCTATGCGCATCGAGGTCGCTCATCGCTTGCGACTAAACGTGGATTCGCAGACGCGTGGCGGGCTTGGCTACTTGACCAGCCGGCCGCCCTTGTAGGTCTCGGTCTTCGTGACGTTGCCGTTGTCGTCCCAGTAGGTCTGGACGCCTTCCTCCTTGCCGTTCTTGTAGGTGCCCTCATACGACTTCTGGCCGTTGCCGTTGTAGTAGGTCTCAACGCCATCTTGCTTGCCGTCCTTGAGGGTGCCCTCATACGACTTCTGGCCGTTCTCGTAGTAGCCGATCACCACTCCATTCTTGCTGCCGTCGCCATTCGTGTATTCAGCAGTCCAAGACTCTGAACCACCGGGGAGCCAGAACTGCCAAGTGCCGTGC
>CBFIIO010000089.1:0-4130 GCA_965662465.1 Planctomycetota bacterium
TATCGCTCAACCTTCCGTGGCATGGGAGTCGAGTTTTCCGACGTTCGAGAGTATGTCGAGGGCGATGACCCGCGCTCGGTCGACTGGAATGTAACTGCCAGAATTGGTCGCCCGTTTGTGAAGCGTTTCGTGGAAGAGCGCGAACGAACAGTTGTCTTTGTCCTAGACCTTTCAGAGTCAATGGCATGGGGACTTGGAGCCTGGTCGTTGCGAGCTGCTGCTGCTCGCTACTGTGCAATGCTAGGCCTCGTTGCCATAGAAAATCACGACCGCGTCGGACTCGTAACCGGCGGGTCTAATGGCCCGCAACTTATCGTCCCGCAAGCTGGCGGCGGGCATGTGCTCAGAATCGTGCGCGACTGTGTGGAGAGGCCCTGTGGCAAGATCGGCAGCAATCTCGGCGACCTGATCGACATCGTCAATGCACGGATACGCCGCCGCGCAGTCGTTTTTGTGCTCTCAGATTTTGCCACAAAAGGCTACGAGCATGCGCTGCGACTGAGCAGCCGTCATCACGATGTAGTTGCAGTGCGATTTCTAGCTCGCGAGTTCGTTGACCCACCACACCGACTAGTTCGCGCGATGTGCCCTGATGCCAACGGCATGACGGAGCAGCTATGCGATTTTGCGAGCAAGCGATTTCGTGAAGAATGGTTTGCAAGAAACGCCAGATGGCGTCAACAACATGATGACTTACTCGGGCGTTCGCGTATCGACGGGATAGACGTTGAGATTCCGCATGATCCCAACATCAAATTACTAGCACAGCCACTGCTAGACTTCTTTCGCCAACGGCAGCGGCGGGAGGCTGGGAGATGAAAGTCTGGCAGGTGATACGTCGCGTTCTGACAGGGTTTGTGATTGGCGCATGCCTTGAGGAAGTCGTGGTTAGCCAGGACATCCAGCTAGCCAATCAAAACGTAGTGTTCGGCGAAGCTTTCGAACTTTCCGTCATTGCCGATGAAGATTTTGATCAGGACTGCCTATCGCCATTAGTTGTCAAATTGCTAGGCCAAGCGCCTGCTGGCGACTTGGTCCACTGGAGCTTCCGCGCTCGCTGCTATGAGATTGGCGTTGTGACCCTAACGACCGATCCGCCGCTCCAACTCACCGTGAAGTCTAGCCTGCCGAATGCAACCGATGCACAAGGTGAACTGGAATGGCCAAGTCAAGGTTGGCTGATCGAAGAATCGACGAGTAGCAGGTGGCTGATTCTTGGATTATCGCTATTTCTCGTTGGCGTTGGATTTGCATGGTGGCGCTCTAGCCGCACCGAGCCCTTAGATCAGGCGGTGCAAAGCAATCGACCGAGCGCACATTGGGATGCTGCGGCAGCGCTGCGTGAGTTATCCGAACTTCACAACGATGATGCTGCGTTCTACCAAACGCTTAAAGCAATCGTTCGAAGGCATTGTGCGGTGCAATTCCAGCTACCAGCGGAAGTCCGCACCAGCGAAGAACTCATCGCCGCTTTACCGAGCGCAATTGCGACATTGGGACCTTGCCTCAATTCTTGTGACGTCGCCATGTTTGGCGGAGAGGCTTACCAGCAAGACTCTCCGGAAACAGTTCGGGCCCACGCAAAGATGTTTGTCGAGGCATCCCAACATTCGGTGGCGACTTCATGATTGCGTTGCTGAAGACCGGATGGCAGATACGCGAGCCAATGTGGTTCGCGCTGGGTTTATTGATCTTCATTACCTACCTAATTCGCCATCGCCAGCGAGTGGCGATGACATTGGCTTCAACGCAAATCTGGAGCAACACAGCTGGCACGAGGTCTGCTATGCCGAAGTCTTGGCGACAGCGATGCCGAACCATCCCGTTGATCTTGGAGGTCCTAGCGCTCTCGGCGTTCGTGACCGCGATAGCTCGTCCCGTTTTGGTGGAATCTGACCCCCCGGATCGACTAGGTAGAGACGTGCTGCTTTGCTTCGATCGTTCATCCTCAATGGCTGCGCTCGATTTAGATCCAGCGCAGTCTAGACTGACTGTGGGCAAGCAGTTGGCGGGAGAATTCCTGCAACGGAGAGTAGATGATCGCCTAGGGATCGTTACTTTTGCGCGCTACGCCGACCTAGTTTGCCCGCCGACGCTAGATCATAACGCGGTAACTGAGCTTCTTGGCTCAGTTGCCCTGGTTGACTCGGAAGGCAGCGAAGACGCGACAGCAATAGGAGCCGCGATTGGCATGGCAGCCAACCTGCTACAGCGCACGGACTCAGCCAGCAAAGTGATCATCTTGCTCACTGACGGCGAAGAAAATGTTGCGACGTCTGGGGATCTAGATCAAATCGCGCCATTGCACGCCGGCCAGTGGTGTCGTGATCACGGCATACGGGTTCATACCATAGCACTTGGTCGTGGCGAGCAGAGTGCTGATGGCGCGTGGCGACCGATTGACACAACGGCCATGCAGCAGCTAGCAAAGATTACCGGCGGCAGGTTCTATCCAGCCGCAGACTCACAAACTCTGCGTTCGGTATACGCAGAGATTGACCAGCTGGAGACAGCTCAATTTGCAGAGCCTGGCATCCACATCACCGAATGCTTTGGATTCCCGGCTGTTGCTGGACTGCTACTGCTAATGCTATCCCACATTTGGCGACATAGTCGCTTGGCGGTGATGACGTGAATGTGTGGTCATTCCAGCCACCAGAATGGTGGCCTGCCATACTCTTGCTACCTGCGACATTGCTCGCTGGCGCCTGGCTTGCCAAACGCAGCCATGCCCAACTCAACCAAGAGCTTGGTCCTCGCGAAGAATTCATTTTGGGTAAGCGCTGCTATCAACGCACTCGCGGCGTGCTAATGCTACTAGCGGTCATTGCGATTGGGGTCGCACTGATGCGCCCAGTGCAACCGGGACGTGAGGCTGAGCTCGCCCCTGATGTCGTGCTCTGCATTGATGTGTCTCGCTCCATGGGGGCCGCCGACGCGGACCCCACACGATTCGAGGCAATGCGTAAACAAGTCATCACCCTGCTAGAAAATGGTCTCGGTTCGCAGTTTTCCCTGCTTGCTTTCGGCAATGATGTGAAAGTCATCGCGCCGCTCACAGCAGACCGCGAAGCTTTGTGCTGGCTACTTGAAGAATTGGCTCCAGGGGCAGTGATCGCGTCAGGAGGCACCAACCTAGGGGCGGCAATCAATGCTGCGATTACCGCGCTCTCGCGCACCGGCAGCAGCGGAGAAATTGTGTTACTGACCGACGGCGAAGACTTTGTCGGCAATGCAGGTGTGGCTGCTGAAACTGCACAAAAACAAGGCCACCGAATCCACTGTATCGGCTACGGCACATCTGCTGGATCCAAAATTGTCATTGAGCAAGATGGCATCCAGTCGTTCTTGCAAAGCCGTGCCGGTGAAGACGTGGTCACTAGATTAGACACCGAGGAACTCAAATCGGTAGCAGCAATGGGCGGGGGTTCATTTCTGCAGCCGACCGACCGCACCGACCTGCTGAAGCTATGGCGCAATGACTTCTTACCGTTTTCTGCTAAACGTCAGTTAGCTGCGACAGATACGGATGTCATTCATCGCTTCATGTGGCCATTGCTGCTTGGACTGATGCTTTTGATTGTCCGCACTGGCTTGCCGGAGCGAACTCAATGATCAAGCAATTCGCCATTTTGATGACGACCGCCTGCCTATTCTCGGCTGCCGGTTCGAGGCGACCATCCACTGCAGGTGGTGGAGTGCAATCGCAGGAGCATGCGAAGCCGGTCTCATCCGCCAACGCTGTAGCAGCAGCTGTGGCCGACTACCGCAACGGCAAATACGAGCAAGCATTTGCTGCCTTAAACCAAGAACTGCAGCGCAAAGATGGAAGTGTTGCTCCCGAGACTCGAATGAACGCTGCTTTGTGCGCGCTGCGCTTGCTTCATAGTCGAGATGCAGAAACGTTGGCGGCCACACTACTAGATGAGTCCGAATGGTCGGCCCGAGCGGCGTTCCTACTTGGGATCGCCGCAAGCCAACATGCCGAGAGAGCGGTGACCGCAGCCAATCTTACTGACGCGGAGCCAATGGCTTGGATGATGGCGACTCGCGCCATCCGGACTGCGGAACTACAATTTAGAATGGTCGTGAAACTGGCCCCCGAGTGGCCTGAAGCCACGCGCAACCTC
>CBFIIO010000090.1:0-3164 GCA_965662465.1 Planctomycetota bacterium
GGTTGACGCGAACCAAGCGGCTGGAAACGATCGCCGACTTGCCTCGTGCGTAGGCGCAGCTGTCCACTGCATGATTTGCGGTCGATCAAGGCGCGGAATGGACCTGCTTCCGCCGGACTTGGCTGCAGAGGAGGCAGCGGATGCTCGTGCACCTCCATCGACCATTCCGTTGCTCCAAACCGCTGAAGGCTACCGTCGCACTGGAGGTGTTGTGATGAGTCCTGGCCAGATGGAGGGCGCACGGCACGGTCGGTGTCTACAAGCAGCAGGCCATTACGAGTTCGTTCGATCATTAGGCCGGAACGTCCGGCAACACGCTTGCCATCATCCATCTCAAGCAAGTTCATGCATCGATCGAGCCAAGCAGTGCTGGGTGCCCATCCTCTTGGGTGCATATTGACATGACCTTGGCGCAGAGCTTCGCGTAGAAATGGCAGCGAATCCTCGTCGATCTCTCGGGTATCGATTTCGAGGCGCCAATTGTTTTGTAGACGTGCGCAATGCGACAGGATGCGGAGCCCCTGGGCCTCTATCAGGTTGTTCGCCGCGCGTGCGGTGGTCGATACCGTAATCAGCGCCACGTCGAGGCCAATACCCATAGTCTCTCTAAGTGCCGGCATGGTTTCATGCCGTAGGGTATTGCGAGCAAAGCGCATGTCGTCATTGCTGCTGTCATGGAAGGCGCTCTCGCCCGATTGCTCGAGTAGATTCTCGATCATTTTCCTGCGCGTACGTAGGAGGGGGCGAACCAGCATTAGTTTGCGTTCGCTACGGTCAAGCCATCGGGATTCAGGAATGCCTGCAAGCCCACGTGGACCGGTGCCACGAAGCATGCGAAACAGCACCGTTTCCAAGTTGTCATCCGCATGATGGCCAGTAGCGAGCAGTGTCGAACCGAACTGTTTTGCCGCTTCGCTTAGGGCTGCGTAGCGCTTGTCTCGCATCGAGTCTTCGCTCGGATGTTCTTCATCGAACTGTAGTCGCCGAACGGTAAGCGGGACATCAAGCCGGTCGCACATCTCGACCACGTGCTGGGCATTTTCCCGACTATCTGGCCGCACGGAGTGGTCGACATGCGCCGCAACGAGTGGTCCGCTTAGCCTTCCTTCTGTGTGTAGCCGCACCAACGCTAGCAGCAAGACTGTGCTGTCTACACCGCCTGATAAAGCCACCATCACCGGGCCTTCCGCAGCAGCCATCTCATAGCGAGACAAGCTGCGCGCGCATGTATCTACAACTCTTGCGAAACTGTCCATGATAGGTTGTGACCCATTGGCTCCGGCCCGAGTGGCGCTAAATCTGCCGCTTACTCTGCCGTGCTGTTAATGCGCACACTGAAATGTACACCGAGAAGTCTGTTGGCGTAGCTAACAACGGGTTTGTCGTCTAGATTGTCCGAGTTTTGAGATCTCTCCATCATGCCTACTCGCGTCGCTATCAACGGATTTGGTCGTATTGGTCGCTTGGTCTTTCGGGCACTGGTTGAGCAAGGGTTGCTCGATGAGCTGGAAGTTGTAGCGGTTGGCGACATTGTTCCTGCTGATAACCTTGCATACTTACTCAAGTATGATTCGGTACAGGGCCGGTTTCGCACTGATGTAGGGTCGAAAAGATCGTCTCCTGACCAGGGGAAAGACGACGTGCTCCTGATCGCCGGCAAGGAGATCAAGGTTGTCTCGGCCAAATCCCCGGACGAATTGCCGTGGGGTGAGCTAGGGGTTGATCTAGTCATTGAGGCAAGCGGCTTATTCAATAATGAAGACGCCGCCCGTGGCCACATTCGAGCTGGCGCCAAGAAGGTTTTGATTACGGCTCCGGCTGGTAGTGGTGTGCCAACGGTCGTCGTTGGTGTCAATGATGACAAGTTTGACTTTGCGGATCACGACGTTGTGTCGAATGCTTCGTGTACCACGAACTGCCTCGCGCCACTGGTACACGTTATGCTTGTCGAGAAATTGGGCTTTGTTGAAGGCTTGATGACTACGGTGCATGCGTATACGGCTACGCAAAACACCGTTGATGGTCCTGGTGGCAAAAGCTTCAAGTCTGGCCGCTGTGCTGCGCAAAATATTGCACCGTCAACCACCGGGGCCGCGCAGGCAGTAGGGTTGGTGTTGCCTGTGACCAAAGGTCGGCTGACTGGGATTTCCCTGCGTGTGCCAACTGCAACCGTTTCGGTTGTGGATCTGACGCTGCGCACCGAAAAGGCTACTTCTATTGCTGAGATACGCTCAGTCATGAAAAAAGCCTCTGAAACCTACCTCGCTGGTGTTCTGCAATACAGCGAGGACCCGGTGGTATCTTCAGACTTCATCCATGATCCGGCGTCGTCTATTTTTGATGCGGATTCATCCATCGAATTGAATGCCCACTTCTTCAAGCTGATCGCATTTTATGACAACGAGTGGGGCTACTCGAACCGCGTCATTGATCTCGCAAAGATCATGGCCGTGACGATTTGATTGCGAGCGTAACTATGACATATCGAAACCTGCAAGAACTCGACCTGGCCGGCAAGCGCGTATTGATCCGCGCTGATTTCAACGTGCCGCAGGATAAGGCCACGCTCGCAATTACGAATAACCAACGAATCGTCTCGGCTTTGCCGACGATTCGCCATGCCCTGGAGCAAGGGGCCTCGGTCGTATTGATGTCTCACCTTGGGCGACCTAATGGAGAAGCGGTGGCGAAGTTCTCGCTGCGACCAATTGCCGAGGAATTGACGCGTTTGCTTGGCATCGACGTCGCGTTCCTCAAAGATTGCGTCGGCGAACAAGTGTTGCAGCATTGCAGCCCTGGCAACTTGAAGCCTGGCAGTGTGGTGCTACTCGAAAACGTGCGTTTTCACATTGAGGAAGAAGGCAAGCGCAAGCTGGTAGATGCCAACGGTGTTAAATCTACTGTGAAAGCGGATCCAGATCGAGTTGCCAGATTCCGTAGTGATCTCGCGGCGCTTGGGGATGTTTTTGTCAGTGATGCATTTGGCACCGCCCACCGTGCGCACAGCTCCGTTAGCGGTGTCGCGGAACGGCTGCCATCGGCGGCGGGGCTGCTGTTGCAGCAAGAGCTTGTCGCATTTGAAAAGGTTCTATCTAAACCAGAGCGTCCATTTGTGGCGATTCTGGGTGGCGCGAAAGTCTCCGATAAACTGCCTGTCATCGAAA
>CBFIIO010000091.1:0-3130 GCA_965662465.1 Planctomycetota bacterium
TATGGAAAGAGCCGTGCACGGCCTTTTTGCCGTAAGGAGCACGTAATATCTCCACAATCTTCTCAGTATCCGAGTCTGCAGGTGGCCAGACGGTCGGAAAGGACTCTCGTGGCTCTGGCGCGACCATGAGGTCGGTCGGAGCCGGTTCGCTGCCGTCTTTGGTCAGCGAGATGGTGGACCGCTGCAGCCGCGTATCCACAGTAACCTCTGGACCATACCACAGTGGATGGTGTGAGCGGTTGAGATCGAGTAGGTCCTGTGGATCCAGTCCAAATCGGTTCGCAATCGTCCTGAACGTCGAGTTGTTATGACACTCGAACGTTGACCCGTTCTGCAGGTCATCCAGGTTGATCAACCCACCCTTGGCCATGACAGGCGGCTGGGCGGTGTCTTTCTTCTTGGTTGCTTTCGATTTTGGTTTGCTGGCGGTGGTCTGCCGGCGGGTAGAGGCCCGCAGTGTCGGTGCAACGACTGTTCGCAGCATCTGGTCAGTCTCCAGCAGCTCCGTGGCCAACACGGCTGTGTGGCGGGGCTGGTTCTGCTCAATCAGTGCAATTCGCTTCATCATGACCTTGTCAACGTTTGGTTGAGTCATAACTCGCTGTCGTCGCTCGAGAAATTCAGATGAATTGATGCCATTGACCAATCCCCCCCCCAATTGAGCTGCCGTATCATCGGCGAACTTGATCAGGTTGAGTTCCTCTTCATCGAAATCAGCTTCCAGTCGCGGATCATACGGCTCGTCAAAGTCGAACACGTCTGAGCCGGCATCGGACTCGTTGTCGTCGCCGGCGGCCGCTGGTTCGGAGGCGCTGGCCGACTGAACCGCGTCGAGGACGGGATTCAGCTGGTCGACACCAACGTAGGAGTGTATTGGCACGTCGGGATTAGCACGCTCGAACACCTTCTGGAAGCAGGGCACCTTGGTGAAGTGTTCTCCTTCGCTCCATTGCTCACGTAGTTCAGAGTCGGTATACTTCCTAACCAGTCTGCTGAGGGCGTCTGGAACCAGCAAGAGTTCGCTGGTGCCGCGCACATAGCTGATGGTGAAGTCCAGACCCTGCAACTGTGCAAACCAAGAAGTGATCCGGGCGTTGTTAATCTTTTGCCTAGCTGGAATGAGCGCCTGGTGGTCGGTGCGCATGCGGATTGTGAATTTCGCTGCACAGACCCAGGTGTCCCATTTCCTGACTGACAAGACAATTGAGAGCGCCTCTCGTTCAGACGCACTGTAATTACGCTGCTCAGGAAGGAAGTTCTTCGACCAGACATCGAAGATTCGCAGTTTCCCGGCGGAAACTTCAACCGCGATTGCTCCGGCTCCGGCGTACTGCGAGGAGTCAGTGAAGATCGTCATCGGTTTCGAAATGTCGGGCTGCGCGAGTAGCGTCAGCTCACACATCTGGTCTTTGATGGTCTGCCAAGCCTCCCGACAGGACAGATCGGCTGCCTTTCCTGTTTTCGGGTCCAGCTTGCGCGCAACGAGCCTCCCTAGGTAGCGGAGACCGTCTGCACGCTCGTCAGCCAACACGCCGAAGTGTGTTGCTGCGCGAGGGTCGCCGGCGGGCAGCGGAATGGTGAAATGCGCACGGACGTCTTTGTCCGGTACGTCATCCTTGGTCAATTCGTAGATTGGAGCAAGGGTGGCCGCAAAGCACTCGGCGAAATTTCGATAGAAGTTGCCGAGGCCGCAGTAGCAGCGCACATCGCTCTTCGTGGTAGGTTCAGGGATGTCGGCAAGTGCCTTGACGCGTTCGGGGTCCGCAAAGATGTCAGTGTGACTGACACACAGACCTAGCAGCCTGATGATTTCACAGCCTACACAGGTTTTCTTCGCGGCCAGGAACAGGCGTTGATGGCGGCAGACTGCAATGAGCAATTTCCATTGCCGCAAGTGCTCTGCCACTGCCACGGCGTCTCCTTCGACGCCGAATGCGTCGTCAGGAGCGCCGGTGACAATGGTGATATCATCAACATAGATGGTAGCGAATTGGCTAGGCGCCAAGAAGCCATCGATGAATAGCTCTCCATTCCTCAACTCCATACCGTCAATGAGCCAATCATTATCGACCATATCGTGGTACAATTCTTGTAAATACTCCTTCACCAGGACGGCATCATTACCGCCCGGGTTGTAGACCAATCCAGCTCGCTCTAGCATCTTGGTGCTCACAGAGCAGAATGCAGAGGGGCTCTGGGCGGCGCCCATGGGCAACGTCACCCAAGAGAACATGCCGAGTTGTGGCGCTGAAAAGGTCAGTTTCTCACGATCTGATTCGTGGACCAAAACGCGATGGAACGCTTTTTGGAGGTCGGTTTTGCCTAATAGACTACAGCCAGGGTCCTCTAATTGATCCACCGTGACACCCACTCGATGTGGTGCGTCGAGATCGTCGTCGGCCTGACCGTTTCGTGAGCCGTTTCGGTTAGATCTAATTTGGCGCCAACTTTCCTTCGCCATATCACGGAGTTGGTGAATCGTGTCTTGCACATCTGGCATGGGCCATGCACGAGCCACGAGGTTCTTGTTCAGCGCGGAGTAATCTATGGTTATTCTCACTTCTCCGTTGCCTTTTGCTACGACATGGAGAGGTGCACACGTCTCGGCGTCATGGACCCGATAGATCCATCCCGCCTTCATGAAAGCTCGCAAATTCTCCGCAACCGCTTCGAGCTTCCCTCGCGCGATGCGGCGATGCTCTTGAGGCGGCGGACCTAGTCCAGGCTTGTACTTGAATCGGACAGCGTGTTGCTTATCCCACTCGGAGAACTCGGCTACGAAATGTTTCTCGGTCACTCCAAGCTTCGCCATGAGGCCCTCTACGGTTTCCGTGACCGAGGAGGCGTGTTGGCGGTCGATTTTGGCCACATCCTCCGGAGTGGCCCCCGGGGCAGACACTACCTGACCGTCCGCAGTTTTGAACGTGCTGCTCACTGCATCCTCAGGCTTGTAACGCACATGGGCGTCATCGGCGGCGCCAGCAGGGACGTTTGCATCGCTGAATTCCTCATACATTAGTCGATTCACGGTACGTTCGATCTCGTCGGCGTCGTCGCCGGAGAGCACCGAGAGGAGCTCCTTGGAGACTCGGTCATCGACTTTGGTCATGGAAGCTTCGGCAAGAGTGTT